>JBIKOL010000047.1:0-51028 GCA_044358055.1 Obscuribacteraceae bacterium (SeqCode) | reverse complement strand
CGAAAGCATGATTTCATTGCACACACTTTATTCAAATTCATTTCCTGCGACCGGAAAAGAATCGAACCTGGGACGAGTTCAGTTCAAAACAAAAACCGGGAATAAAAGCCGAACATCAATTGCAGACGGAAACGAAAAGGAGCGCAATTAGCGCCCCTTTTCGTCCTGCCTGATATTACTTAGTCGCTGGCTAAGAATCTACAGATGCTGTTCTTGTTACCATCGCAAGCTTTGCACCAATTGCTGGAAGCAATGCTTGAACATTTTTTGTTCCTGCGATGTTGTTGTTGATCGCCTTTTCAATGTCTGCAGGACTGCCGCTAGCAAGCGCTTTTGTCCTTGCATTGAAAGTATCTGGATCATTCAAACTCAACCAACCAGGACCATTCATCGGTCCAAATTGATTTACGCAAGCTGCCTTTATGGAGTCATATTTAGCAGCCGCCACCAGTGAATCACCGGACACATCGCGCGAAGCATCACGCATTTTGTCCGAGACTTTGTCGCTTGCGTCTTTTGAAAAACCAACGTCCTTATCGCCGCTGTCCTTACCGATATCGTCTTCGCCCATTGTCCTTGTCCCCGCCTTATGCTAGAAACGCCAAACCAGTTGCCACACATTTGATGAAATAGATTTCTGTCCATTCACGTCAACCAGAAGATCACTTTAGATAAGCTTGGTTGACATCTCCGATGGTAAGGCCAGCAGATTTAATATTCAATCAAACGCGTTTCATTATTGACGCTTTTTGGGGGGAGGACCACCACTGAGCGGGGGATCTTCTTCCGGGTTATCAAGGGGTCGGATTACAGGTTTCTGGGCCGGGGTAGGCTGGGCCGCCGGAGCAGAAGCCGCCTGGGATACGCTTTCCGAGCTGCTCGGTCGGCCAGGCACCTGCAAATCTGAGTTCTGGCTAAGAGGTTTTGCAGGTGGTACCGAAGCCGCAGGTTTTTCCCTTGGCTGTGGAGTGCTCATTCCGGACGACGCCTCGATTGCTTTCTTCTGTGCTTGAAGCTGTTGCCGTCGAGCAAGTATTGATAGCGGAACATCAAAACTGTCGTCATCTTCTTGATGCATTTGGCCCTGCTCTGAATTCTCTTCATCTCCAAGCAGTTCGGATAAAGGATCGCGTTTTTGCTCGTCGCTCTCAGGAGCAAGAGCGTTGAAGAAATTGTACTTATTGCCTTTGGGCATCAATACCGGTGCAGTGAAACTGAACTCAGCAACAGTATTTGGATTCTCTTGAACAGTTGCTTTGATTTCTTCCTGAACAGTGATTTTTTCTGCCACATCAGCTGTGTTCTCGCTTTCCATTGCTCCGAGTCGGGGGGAGATGGCAAAAGTTTGCTCTGCTGTTTTTTCCATATCGTCATCAAGCAAGGGCGCAAGTGCTGCCATAAGTGCATCAGGAGCCTGATCAGAATCGAAAGGCGGATTGGATTCTGCAAGAAAATCTGTACCGAATGATGCAAGAGACTCCGCAACGAAACCCTTGAGTTCACCATGCAAACGTTTGAGATCCGTCAGAGCCGGCTCCAGATCAAGGGCAGACGCCGTCTCTTGTACGCCTTCTATTCCAAGGGCGGCAAGGAGGTGTTGCCGGACGAACATACCCATTGATTTGGCACCAGCATTCTTGGCTAGTTTTTGAACTTGCAAAAATTGATCTGGTTTCAGCGTGATTACAATTTGGTGCTCGCGCATTTGGCAAAAAATCCTCAGGTCTCTGAACGAAGAGCCTCGAAGATTTTATCGCTGGCTTGTTTGAACCGTTCTGCGAGTTGCTTCAGCTCTTCTTCTTTCTCCATTTTAGCCAGTTCTAGCTCCGGTGGGCTAGTCTCTACCCACTCTGCACATTGCTCCAGCATGGAAACAAGCTTTGGCAATTCTTTGCCAAGCATCTTGGATGCTCGTTTTGCAACTGAGGGGACCTGAGTCTCCGCCTGAGAGCCATCTTTCTTCAGCGCCTGCTTGATTTGTTTTTCTGTTGCTTTATCGAGCGGAACGCGGGAATCAGGTGCATCGCCGACACCCAGAGGAACACCGTGAACAAGAAACTCTTCAACAGTCTCCTCTCCCAGCGGCAAAAGTGCCATCAAATGTCTGTGTCCGAGATTCAACATTCGTTCGTAAGGATCTTCCTCGGACTCAATTGCACTAGTCCTTTCGGCAAATTTTTCAGCCATACGAGCCATGCGAATAAGACGATAAGCATAAGTTGCACTCATCTGGTGTTCTGCACGGCAGTATTCTTCAAAACTGCTGTAGTGTTCCTTGTGAATCTCAGCCTGTTGAATGCGTGCCAGCCGAAGCCCCTGGGCAATCAGGCCAATTGCAGCAAACCTGCCGGCAAGTCGTATTTCTTCTGTTAAAGCATCATAATCGTCCGTACTTGGACGTAAATCGTCTATAGAAATACTGCTGTGCAAAAGATTGGCGGCAGAGCCCTGATCTGGACGAACAACAAGCTCGGTATTTTCAAGGCCTTGTTCATCTGAAGAGACAAGCTGAACACCTTCTTCCGAGCTGCCCTCAATTTCCTGTGACTCAACGTCCAGAACCTGTGCGCTATCTTCACTTGACTTCGGCTGCTGTTCTCGCTGCAGTCGTTTTTCCTTGAGCCTGGCAATCAGTGTTGCCCCCGGCGGCGGTTTCTTCTTCATAGAACTACCTTCAGACGACTTTTGCATTTTATCATTCCCGCAGAGCCGGGCTTCAATTGTAGCTCCGCAGGCAAAAGTCTTCTTAAAATATGAGCTTAGCGCACTTGTCAGGAGTCAGCCCTGTAGCTCACTTGCGTTAGTTGTGCTAATCGTTCAAACAAAAGTCTGGCTCGGCTTAGCGAAGCTTTAATTCCAGAGCTCCCAGGCAATTGAACCAGAAGCATGGCAACAGCTAGAGTTTGCTGTCCTTTAACTCCCAATTCTACTGGCAAAGCAAACTGGCCTATCCCAGCCAAACCCAAATTGAATTTTCGGCTGTTTTTTTCGGATTTTAGTCCGCCGGTTTGTTTTGCCTTGCACTCAACCAGGAGCCAGTTTCGGCTAGCAGCCAACTGGAAGGAGAAACTCTATGGAAACATTCTTGAATCTCCTCCGTGAGATCTGGATGCGCTTTGCTCGGCTCCTATTCTGGAAACGAAGCGAAGCCAGATACATTGTTCTGCTCGGTGGTCCCGGCGCGGGTAAAGGCACTATCGCCTCCCGCCTGAAGGAACGACTGGGTCTGCCTCACCTGCAGACAGGCAACCTGATTCGAGCCGAGATTGCCAGCGGCAGCTCGCTTGGTCAGGAGCTTGCGCCGCTTGTCGCCGCGGGCAAGTTCGTCCCCGACGAAGTCGTCATGCGGCTCTTGCGCCGAGAGCTCTCCGGCCCGGAGTACGTGCATGGCGCCATCCTTGATGGCATTCCGCGCACGATGGAACAGGCACAGATGCTGCGTCGCATGCTCATGCTCTGGGGCAACCGCGTCAACCGCGTGGTCGTTCTCGAGGTCGACGAGAAAGACGTTCTGGAACGCCTGACTCTGCGTCGCACTTGCTCGAACAAAGCCTGTGCCACCAGCTATCACCTCAAGTTCGCGCCCTCGGCTCGAGAAGACGCTTGCGACAAATGCGGTCACAAGCTGATTACCCGCGCCGACGACAAGCCGGAAGTCATTCGTGAACGCATGCGCGTTTTCCACGAGACCTTCGGACCTCTCTGCGAGTTCTATGAGGACAACAAGCAATTGACGCGCGTGTCGACCAACAACACACGAAGCGTCGATGATGTCCTCAAGGACGTTATTTTCACAATCGAAGAATTCGACTAAGGAGCCGCCCATGCGTTTTCTCATCAGCACGCTTTTGAGCGCAGCGGCTTTCCTTCTCGTTTTCCCGCATCTGCAAGGAGTCAGCTTCGAAGGCGGCATTTTCGCTGCCTTGCTGATGGCACTTGTTACCGCCGGAACGGCACTGTTTTTCAGGACGGCAGGACGGGCTCTCACGCTAACCCTGCGCATCCGAACGGTTCTTCCGGCAAGTGCAGTGCTCATCCCTGTCTGGCTCCTGGGTGTCTGGCTTGTGCCGGCAGCTGAGCTGAGTGCTTTCGGGCATCTGTTCCCGTCAGCACTTGCTCTTGCTGGATGGAAAGCGGCGCTTACAGCCTCCGGCGTCCTGCTGCTGATCAACATCGGCACACATCGCTGGTCGGAAGCGCTGAAGAAGCCCTGTGAATGCAACTGAATTCATGCAGGCAGGAGCAAAGGACCCAAAGTCCTGCGCTCCTGCCTGCACTTTTTTTGCAATTTATCTATTATAACTTTTAGTATTAGCACCGTGGATAATACCAGCCGGAAAATGAATCGACCGATCTCAAGTTTCCGGTGAACTGAGAAATGACAAGAAAATCCAAATCTGCAAAGCAATTGGACATGTAAATGGTCTCAATTTGCAAACCGAAGAAAGCTGATCGATTCGTGGAAAATAACATATACAGACAGGTTTAGAGGTCTGATAATTGCCTCAAGAGATCGGACAAGAACCCAAAATCACGTTGACACTGGCCCAAAAAGGTCTGGTTCTCGTCGGCGTGCCACTCTTGTTTGAACTGGCCTTTGTCGGCATGCTGACTTTTATGTTGAACCAGGTAGAAAAGCAATCGCAGCTGCTTTCACATTCAAGAGCCGTTATCAGCACAACAAATACCTTGAATAAACTTCTCATTGAAGCGGGCGCCGCCCTTTCCGGTTACAGCGTTGATAAAAGCGTTGCCTATGCCGACCATTACGACACGGCAATCGAGCAAGTCCCTTTTGAATTATCAGACCTGGGAAAACTTACCAAAGACAATCCTGATGAACGTGCCAGCCTGGAAAACATTGAGAGATCGGTACAAAAAGGACTGGTACTACTCAAAGAAATTAAGCAGCAGGTAGATGGAAATAGAGGCACTCCGCCAGATTCAGCGAACTTGCAAATCAAGTTCAAGGAGCTTCAGAGCTTGACCAGATCCATCGAGCTAGATCTCAATGCCTTCGTGGAGGAAGAGCGTAAAGTAGAGAAAAGCAGCCCGCAGATGGAGCAGAGATCGAGAAGCATGGTTCACACTATGCTTCTTTTGGGCACTTCGTTGAATGTGCTTCTTTCTCTGCTTATGGCACATTTGTTTTACACGGGGATCACCGGCCGCCTGCGCATTCTTACCGACAATGCCATTAGATTGGCTCGTAATGAACCACTGAATCCGTCGATTGCAGGTACAGACGAAGTAGCCTATCTCGATGCGGTTTTCCACGAAATGGCCGGCGCCCTGGCAGAAGCCGCCAAGAAAGAGCGTTCCATTATCGAAAATGCATTAGATGTAATTTGTTCAATTGATGACAATGGAAAATTCACGGCAGTTAGTCCAGCTTCTGTGCAGGTTTGGGGCTATCAACCAGAAGAGTTGATCGGGCATCGTTTTACTGAACTAATTCTTCCTGAGGACATTGAAAACACTCTAGACTGCACAAGAAGAATCATGCTCGATCATGCGCTGATGCCGTTCGAGAATCGAGTAATGCGCAAGAACGGAACACTTGTGCATATTCTCTGGTCTGCCTATTGGTCAAGCACTGAACAATGCATGTTCTGCGTAGCTCACGACATTACCGACCGCAAACGCACAGAAGACCTGCTCAAAGAAAGCGAAATGCGCACCCGCTCAATCATTGAAAGCATGCCAGTTGGTCTTCTAATCATGACGGATCAAGGTAATGTCGAATTAGTGAATCCGCAAATGGAAAAGATGTTCCAGATGAATGCGGATGAACTAATCGGTGCTCATGTTTCCACGCTCTTTCCCAAGGCAGAAGAATTTCTCGTCCAAAATTTCAAGGCAGCTGTTTATCAAAAACTGGTAGGACGTGTTCGCGAATTCACGGCTTTGAGGAAAAACGCTGAGAGTTTTCCTGCTGAACTGACATTCATGGTTTTCAATACAAGCGAAGGAATGCGGCTTATGGTCAATATTCTTGATGTAAGCGAAAGGCACAGCATGGAACGCTTAAAGCGGGAATTTGTTACTACCGTAAGCCATGAACTTAGAACACCATTAACATCGATTAGAGGTTCTCTGACATTGCTGGCGGTCGGAGCCCTCGGACCTATGGGCGAACAGGCGATGCGCGCCGTAAGAATTGCCGAAAGAAACGCAATGCGTCTCGTCAATTTGATCAACGATCTTCTCGACATTGAAAAGTTGGAAGCCGGCAAGATGGACATGCACTTTGAAGAAGTCGAGCTTTCTACGGTTTTTGAGCGCTCTCTTGAAAGCGTTCGCTCCTATGCAGATCAATACGGAATAAAAATCGAAGTGAATTACAACGATGAGTTCAGAGTCTGTGCAGATGGCGATCGCCTGGTGCAAGTGCTAATAAATCTCTTGTCGAATGCCTGCAAGTATTCCCCATTGAATCAATCAGTTTTGCTTACAGCGCAGGATGACGGCGATTATGTCAAAGTAGCAATCAGCGACAAGGGCAGAGGAATTCCAGCAGACCTAATCACTCGCGTTTTTGAACGCTTCCAGCAAGTAGAGCTTGCCGATGCCAAAGGAAAAGGTGGAACCGGTCTTGGTCTGGCAATTTGCAAAGCAATCGTGGAACAACATCGGGGCAGCATAGGAGTGGACAGCGAATTTGGCAAAGGCGCTACGTTTTGGTTTCGGCTGCCTAAATGGGGCAGTGAGCATGCGCCAGAACCAAGCGAGACTCCCTTGCCGTCGCAATTCTTGCCGGAAGTTCAAGCAAGCGAAGAACAGAAAACCGTGTAATCTGCTTACCTCCTCAAGCGGTCCATACTTTGCTTTATAGTAATAACTGAAGCCCTGGATGCCAGACAAAATAGTCAAGCTTTAAATGGTCCCCAAGTGCTTATAAATCGGCCTTGCCGGGCATTAAGCACACAGGGAAGAAAAGCTTCTAAAAGCAAAGAGCTTGACTTGCTGATAAGGCAATGGGAGCTCGAAGCATAAGTGGTATATAGATAGCAGTTCGATGGAACTGCTTCTTCAATTGGGAGATAACATGAAGGTTCTCATCATAGATGACGAGGAAGATATTCGCTCAATTGCATCAATGAGCCTGGGGATTCTTGGCGGCATTGATGTTGTGGAAGCCGATGGCGGCGAAGATGGAATTTCAAAAGCAGCATCAGAAAATCCCGATGCAATTTTATTGGACATGATGATGCCAGGATTGGATGGTCCTTCTACTCTGGCGAAATTGCGAGAGAATGCTGCGACAAAAAACATTCCTGTTATCTTTTTGACTGCAAGAGCAATGACTTCAGAAGTAGAAAAGCTCAAGCAGATGGGCGCCACCGGAATACTGACTAAGCCATTTGATCCCACAACTCTTGCATCACAAGTAAAAGCCATTTTGGGAGTGCAATAGAGCTTATGGCTCCCGAAACCTGGGACAAGACCTTTCAAGAACTCAAGAATCAGTATTTGCTTCGTTCGTCAGAGCGCCTGGATCAAATAGCTGAACTGCTTACTTCTCTTGCAAAGTCGCCAGGCGACATAGGCCTTCTTCGCGATTTGATGCGACAATTTCACTGGCTTGCGGGATCAGGCAGCATTTATGGGTTCCCACAAATTACGAAACTCGGAACTCATGGAGAAGAATTTTGCGAGCAAATAATAAGAAGCAACAAAGCTCTGACACGTTCCGATTGGGAAAAATGCAGCGCTCTCTTGAATGCTCTCAAAGTAACCTTCTCAGGAGAAGATGACCCTCAAAAGGACACGATCGAACGCGCATTACCAAAAGGGGGCGAATACGCTGGTTCGGAAATTCTTTTTGTAGATCCTGATCAAAGCAACTTTTTGTTCCTGGCAAAAATTCTCGAAGACCAGGGCATGACAATTCGCAATATGAGGACCGCGCTTAATGCACTGGAATCGTGTGGATTGAAAATGCCAAAGGCAGTTATTATCGCTTTGCCTCTGCCTGATGCTTCTGGGTATGAGCTTGTTGAACGCATCAGGTCTATGCCGAATGGGCAAGAACCGGTTATCTTCTTTGTCGGTAATAAATCCCATTTTCTAGACAAAGTGCAAGCTATTCACTGCGGAGCCGACGGATTTTTTCAGGTGCCTGTCGACTGGGAATCTGTAGAAAACCGGCTCAAGTATTTGATGGATAGAGGCAAGCCACAAAACTTCCGCATTCTATCTGTAGAAGATGACCCTGATCAGGCGTATTTCATTCGTTATGTACTTGAATCAGCAGGCTATCGAGTTCATCACATTGCAGACCCGCTTCTTTTTGAGGAGGCGCTTCTTTCCTTCAATCCAGATCTTGTCATGTTGGACATTCTCTTGCCAGGGATGACCGGCTATGAGCTAGCCCGCTACCTCAGGCAAGATGAGCGCTGGGCTACGATGCCGATTCTTTTCCTTACAACGCAGAATCAGCTAGAAGCACATATCGAGTCTGCTCGTGCTGGTGCTGATGATCACCTGGTAAAACCTGTTGCCCCAGCACTTTTGCTCTCAGCCACCGCTTCGCGATTGGAACGAGCCAGGTTCTTAAAGAATCTGCTGCACAGAGACGGTCTCACGCGCTTACTTACCCACACCGCATTCATGGAGCAAGCACAATCCGTAGTGGCACAAGTGAAGCGCAATACTAATAGACTCGCTGCTTTGATGCTAATCGACCTGGATGAGTTTAAGTCCATAAATGAACGCTTCGGTTATGCCACCGGTGACAAAATTTTGATCTCCCTTTCTACGGTGCTACGGCAAAGACTACGCTCATCTGATATCCTCGGACGATTTGGTGGCGAAGAGATTGCAATAATCGTTGAAGATCTCGAAGAGTATGATGCGGTAAATCTGGCACAGCGCTTACTTCATGATTTCAGTTTGATGAAACACCGTGCACCAGACGGTTCAGAATTTACGATGACCTTCAGCGCGGGTGTAGCCATGCTTGATGGCAAGCTTATGGATGTGGAACGCTGGCGGAAACACGCCGAGCAAGCACTGAAAGCGGCCAAGAAAAATGGACGCAATTGCGTCATGAAAGTGACTGGTGGAAAACGCTAGCATTGCAGCGATGCTTGAATATCTAAGAGAAAGGCAGATTAGCGGTGACAAGGCGGCTCGTTTTAGAAATACCTGGAAGTATCAGCAATCTTGGTCCGGGATTTGACAGCCTTGCTCTTGCTTTGAAGATCTACTGCCGTGTCACAGTTAGCCTCCTTCCCAAAAACGACCCTGCTATTCCCTTCATTACATTCAAAGGCGCAGTCGCCAAGAAAAGCCAATCCGATGACATTGACGGGCTTTTATACAAAGTTCTCAAAAGCATCTGGCAAGGAAATCCTGAATTGATGCATTGCATCCGCATGGAAATTGAATCAGAAGTACCGCTTGGATGCGGTTTAGGAGGTAGCAGTGCAGCCATTCTTGGTGCTCTCTGGGGCTCATATGTCTTTCAAGATCGCATCCCAAACCCGCCAGCATTACTTGCGGAAGCGTCATTACTCGAAGGGCACAGCGAGGGCTTTGCAGCCAGCTTGCTTGGCGATTTTGTTGTCTGCGCGAAATCCATCAATGGCGAAAGCGTAATCGCAAAACAATTGAGCTGGCCTGAGCGATGGAAGCCAATTTTCCTGATTCCATCTTATCGCCGAACTACCGATTCCATGCGTTCTTGCTTACCTGCAAAGATCCCTTTTGCCGATGCCACTTTCAATTTGCAGCGCTGTGCGTTAATGGTATCAGCTGTGGTGCGAAGCGATGACAATACGATCAAGGAAGCCTTGCATGATCGCCTGCACGAGAATTATCGAAGCCCTCAGGTACCGCTCTTAGCGAAGGTGAGAAGCATGCTTACTAATCTTCCGGTGCTTGGCTCATGCCTGAGCGGAGCAGGTCCATCGGTAATGGTTCTTGTAACCGATCGCCACAAAGAAGAAGTTCTCGAAGCTTTGAAAGAATGGGCCGGTGCAGAGGAAGAGGGTTTGAACGTACTCGCAATCGATGCCGACCGCGATGGATTAAAGGAAATCTCAGTCGAGTAAACCTGTTCTGCTAATTAGCGCTCCGTCTCATTAACTTAGACTTAGCGCAGCCAAGCTATATCTTAAAGCGCTTATAGATTGCGGGAAATACGCGTTGCAGAAGCCGTTTAGGAGATTCTGGCACACCCCAAAAACACCCCCGCTTATTTCGCCACAGCCCGATATCGTAAGGGCGCAGCGGCGCAGCTGACTCCGTCCAAGCCCCCGTCAGGGCCTGGCTTGACCGCCACAGGGACCTGCGCCTACGGTGGAGGCATACTTCAACATTCCTCCAATTCCAGGACACGTCATTCACAGAGCCCAGTCTCTAAGCCACATAGCGAATCATCTCAACGCAGCACGTAGTGCCATTGAATGACTCGGGCTCAAAAACTTTGCCAACAAACACTGATTTCTCTGACCGCAAGCAGAGAGTCTGTGCCTGTTCCTACGGCGGGACGTTCCCACCGTGGTTTTTCCTGTACGCCGAAACGTTCGGCCAATAAGAACAACTCCAGAAGGAGGATTGACCATGGTACGCAGCAACAACATCATCCTGTGGGACTGCAAGGGCAAGCTCGAAGCGGCAATCTTCGCCTCGCGTCGTGAAGCGTTCAAACTCGAGCGCATCAACGACCAGATGGGCATGATCGCCGTCAAGGTCAGCACGACCGAGAGCTTCGACGAGGGCAGCGACTACCTGATTCGCCAGGTGAACAAGAACGGTCGCGTTGAGAGCCAGCTCGTCTTCGGCACCAAGCCGGCCTGGGCTGGTGGCACGCTCGTGGCTCCGCGCTGCTTGCTTGCAAACGGCGCCGACACTACGCGCTTGCTCAACCAGTACCCGGCAAAGACCTACGAGGACAGCGAGACGCGCCGCCACAACGGCATTCACGACGCCGACGAGAACTGTTTCGGCAAGTAAGTAACTCGAAGTAAATTCGCTCCACTTGCGGGGAGCGTTGAGCTTTGGGTGAAAACTGAAACGATCCCCTATCCGCACCATCCTGCGGTGGGGCCGGTGAAATTCCGGTGCTGGTCAGACCTGGTATGGGGTCTGACTGGGGAAACGCGAGACACACGTGTCTCCCAAAATTTGATCAAGGAGCAAACACATGAAACGCAGTCTGTCATTCTCAGACCTCTGGACATTCCTGGAATGCCCCGAGGAGTACCTTGCGCGTCTTCAGCGCAAGAAGCAAAAGCGCAGCAAAGAACAGGTGGTGGGCGACGCAACGCACGCTATTGCCGAGCAGCACGGTGAGAAAACGGCGGAAATTCGCGAATTCATTCGGCAGGAAGTTTCACTTCTGCCGGCTGAGGAACGCGAGGAGACGCTGAAAGCCATCGAGCAAGTTGCTGCCAACGCGCAGGAAATGGCCGAGCACGACGAGGAAGACGACGATGAGACGGACCGCGAGTCTGTGCATCGCTGGCTCTTCGAGCGCCTCGGTTGGACTCTGTGCGCCAAGCCGGACAAGGTCGACTTCGTCATGGAGGGCGGTCGTCAGATCATGGAAATCACCGATTACAAGTCGGGCAAGAGCCATGAATACTACGACAGCGTCTCCGGCAAAACGGTCTACCGTCCGAAGCGCAAGCACAAGGAACAGATCTACTTCTTCGCTCTGGTCGTCGGACTGGCGATGAACTGGACTGGCCCGATTCGCCTGCGCATCCGCTACTGGGGCAACAAGGCCGAGTGCGAGCCGATGTGGTTCAGCCATCGCCGCACGCAGGAAGCTCTCGAGGAAATCGCGAGCTACATCGCTAAGATTGAGAGCTACCTCGCCGCCAGGAAGTTTCCGACTCGCTCGGGCTTCTGGTGCAAGGACTGCCCTCTTCTGGCGAACTGCAAGGCTGGTCAAACCGAACTCGCCTGGCAGCGCCCGGTCGAGTTCACTCGCAAGCCTCAGCTGGAAGCTACTGCCTGAAGCCGTCTGGAGCGGGGATAGAGCAAGCAATTGCTCTATCCTTTGCTCCGCGGCTTTTTCTTTTTTAAAGCGCTTTTTGCGTTTTAAAGAGCGTCTTTTGTTTTTTAAATGGCTTTTTGACTTTTAAATGGCTGCTCTGCAAGCCGTTTTCTGAGGGACCAAGCCAATCCGTCTTTTGAAAATCTTTCTCGCACTTCTGCAATGAGATAGAGCGAACCAGTAGCACAGATCAATTCACCATCGGATAGCTCAATTGCTCTTTCCATGGCTTCAGCAGAAGAACCAGACAACTCAACTTTAATTCCTTGACTGATGGCAGCCTCTAGAATCAATTTAGGATTCATGGCCTTTTCGCTTTGAGAGCAGCTTGCAATAAGCATCTTGCAATGCGGTTTTATTGCCTGGAGAATTTGAGCGATATTCTTGTCCGAATTCACACCCAGAACGAACACAGCAGAAGATCTATCAAAATGGTGCTTTAGCCCCTCTACAAGCGCAGCTGCAGATTCGCCATTGTGAGCTCCATCGATAATTATTTCTGGCTCCTTGCTTATTTTTTCCAGGCGCCCGGGCACAAAGACCTGCCCAATTGATTGAATCAGCTGGCTCGAAGATATTATCTCTCTCGATTCATTCAGTGCGTCAATTGCCGCAATTGCGCTAGCCGCATTGTCCATCTGGTGCAGCCCCAACATTTGAGTACGAAACGATCGTCGACCATGCTTCTTGCAATTTACAGAAAACTCTTGCCAATCCACATCTTTGTCTCCGTGGATCAACTCATACTCGGCTCCCACATCCACAAATGCAGCACCTAGCCGCTGACAGACTTCCCTGATTACGGAAACGACTGCCGGATCTTTCTGCGGAGCAAGCACCACTTTTGAGCCGGGTCGTATTATTCCAGCTTTATTCAAGGCGATCTCGCCAGTCGTTTTGCCCAGAATATTCGTGTGTTCCAAACTAATGGCACTGATAACGACGAGATCCTTTTCATCAATTACATTGGTGGCATCATGGGTGCCACCCATCCCGACCTCAACGACCTGCCACTGAATCTGGTGCGCACGATTCAGCCAAAAATAAAGCGAGGTCATAGCCCCAAATGTACTGACAGGACCATCCAGACCTCGATGAGTTTTCTCAACCAACTCGCTGATGGCGCTCAGCGCACGGGCGAACTCAGCCTCGGACACCGGCTCGAGATCAATGCAGATTCGCTCGCGATACGAATGTAAGTGCGGCGAACTATATAGCGACGTGCTGAATTGAGAACTGAGCGCCGATGCAATAAATGCGCTTGTACTACCTTTACCTTTTGATCCAGTTGTATGAACAGTATGACGGCCAAGCTCGGGATGTCCAAGCTCCCCGAGCAAATAGCGCATTGTCTCCAGGCTCATGGTGCGAGCTCTGGCGCCATGGCTGCTTCGCTCCATGTCAGGAAGTTCAAGTAGGAAATTTACGGATTCTGTGTAATTCATAGACTTTGTCGAAGCAGTTTATCAGAGAGAATACGTGCACGGCCAGACCAGGCGCAGGCTGTAACTAATTGGAATCTTATAGGAAGCAATACCTTTATTTTTTCTGCACTTTTTGCCAGCTTTTGACTCGTCACAGCCTGCGCAAACAGCTCATCCTTGAAGAGATTGGGGCAAATACGAAGGGATCGAAACTGAATCAGTTTAGTTAAGGTATGCAATTTGAAATCTGGCTCCAATCGCAAAGGGTCCTTTTAATATGCTCTCCCTGTAATTTGTTTTCACCCCCGCACTTCTGGAATAAAGGACCCTCTCCCACCAAAGCTGTATTCGTCTGACGATTGTAAACGCAAGCAAGCTCACTCGTGAAGCAAACGCTTGCGTCAGTTCTCTGCAACACCAGGAACTCTCTGGTCTCTTTTCAAAAGGAGGAGCTGATGAATCTTTCGTTGGCTGCCGCTGACCCGGCAGTCCCGCGACTCGCAGACAGGGTTGCGGGAAGACTATTGAACAGCGCAGGCATCGCTGCGCTCTGTGCGGCATGCGCCATCGTCTGTGGTGTCATGCTGCCGACCACCGGCAGAACTGCCACCGGGCTCTTGCTCGCTCTTTCTGCCATCATCGCCGGCGAACTGCTAAGCCGCAGCCGAGATGCACTGGCAAACTGGTCGGGCAACTCAGCGCTGGGCGCAGGCTATCTGCTTGCTGCCTTCTTTGCGCTGGCAACATTCTACGTGCCGGAGCTTCCAGCGTATGCGACGCCGTACTGCAGCTGGGCGCTCGAACTCTCAGTTGCGGCGCTGGCTGCCGTGCACCTGAGTCGGCATCGTCTGCTGAGCTGGGCGGCGCTGCCATTCACACTGGCGCTGGGCGCTCATGCGTTCGGGAACGCATTGAGCAGCCATGAGCAAGTGCAAATCGCTTCGCTTGCACTGCCGCTGGCCGGGCTAGCCAGCGTGCTGGCCCTGCTCTGGCTCTCCGCACTCTCAGCGTACTACAAAAAGCTGGAGCTGCGCGAATCCGCTCGTGAAGCTGCGCTCATCGCACTTGCATATCGCATCGCGCACGAAGGCTACTTCGTGTTAGCCGCGCTGAACGCAATCGCGCTGCCGCATTTCTTCAACTCGCTGGATTACGCTCCGCTCTGGTGGTCTGTCGAGACGCCCGTGTTGCTCGCCATTTCCTGGCGCAGCCGCAGCTTCCTCAAGCAAGCAGTTGTGATGGGAATCTGGCTGCTCTCAGCGGGGCTCTTGCTGACAGGCAAGATGAACGTCGCGCTGGTTTACCAGATGGCGGTGCCTGTCTCCGGACTGGCCATGGCAGCCTGCTACCGCTTCCTCCAGTCTGACTGGGTGCATTGGCAGAAAGTCACCGGCTACGCCGTCTATCTCTACGGCTCAGCAGCGCTGGCTCTGGCACTGCCCGCGGTGCAACTGGGCGTGCACGATGCCTTCCCGTACCTGATCACGCAGACGGCTGTTCTTCTTGCAGCGGCGTTGCTGCTCAAGGACGGCTTGCTGCAACGCCTGGGCGTGCTAGCGGCATTGGGGTCGCTGGCACTGTTTGGATCACAATATAAGGAATGGAATTACCTGACTCCAGCGGCTGTCGTGATCGGCTGCTACACCTTCAGCTTGATCTATGGAAAGATCCGCTCGATGGGTGGACTGCGCAACTCGGATTTCGTGCCCATGGGCGCAAGCAGCTACAGCATCAGCACTTTCGAAGCGCAGTGGCTGGAACGCGGCGCCGGAGCGGCAGGTTACTTCAGCCTGCTTGCTGCGAGCTACTTCCTGATGAGCACACCGTACAACACTGTTGCCTGGGCAATCGAAGCACTGCTCCTCATCGGCTTCGGCTTCGCCACGGACAAGGTTGGGCATCGCTTCAGCGGTGTGGTGGCAATCTTCGCTGCCTGCGCCAAGCTCTGGATTCTCGACCTGTCCGGAGCAAGCGACGGTGTGCGAACAGCGGTGGGTTTCGCTGCATTCGGTGTGTGCAGCATCACAGCCGGCATCTTCTACCTGGTGGAATACGTGTGGAAGTCCGGACAGCACAAACGACAACACGCCGAGTCAGAAGCTCAGGAAGGGCAAACCGGCGACAAACAATAACGCGCAAGGATCAACAAGCCAGCCGCAAGTGATTGCGCTGTTTCATACGACAACGGTTTCACCTCTGTACTTGGTTGGAAATGCGCCGCTCGGCGCGTTTCGTTCTTGAATCCCAAGGAGCACAAAATGAATTCTGCGGATACGCAAGTGAATCGGTCCAAGATTCTGCAACTTCTCATCGTCGGTCGCGTACTGCTCACGACCGGCGTCGCCAGCCTCTCGGTGGGCGCGGCGATCGGCGCGGCTCTCTGGCAGGACATCGGCGCCCTGCCGCGCACCATCCTCGGTGTCGCGATTTCGGCCGTCATGGTCATCGCCGGCGAGCTCATCTCGCAGCGCAGCAAGAAGCATGACTCCGAGTCGTGGCGCTACAAGCTGGGCGAATGGGCTTCGACCAACCTGATGTCGGCGGGTTACTTCCTCGCCTACTTCTTCGTCTACAGCATGTACTACGTGCCTGGGCTGCACATGCTGGAGACACCATACCTCAGCTGGCTGATGGGTCCAGTGTTGGCCGCGGTGGCAACCTGGCACGGCAGCCGCAACCGCTCGATGCGCTGGGTCACCCCGGTGTACACGCTGCTTATCACCGGACACGCCAGCTACCACGCCCTCACCAGCACTGCCGTGCTTACGCTCGGCGGCGTCTCGGTGCAGGTTGCGGCGATTGGCTGCGTGGTCGGCGCCATCTGGTGCGCGCTGCTCTCGCGCGTGTACGAGCGCTTCACGGCTCGCTACACCTGGGGCAAGACGTTTGAGGAATCTGCTGACTACCTCCTCAATCGTGTTGCTCACGAACTCTACTTCGTCTTCGCCGCGCTGAACGCCATGGCACTGCCCGTGGTGCTGGGCAACTTCGAGCAGGCTCCGCTCTGGTGGTCGCTCATCGCTCCGGCGCTCCTGGCTCTGAGCTGGCGCAACGGAAACTGGTACAAGCACAGCGTGGTCGCGCTTATCTGGGTTGCCGCCGCGGCCACCCTGCTGAGCAACTCCTACCACAACGTTGTGGCTCTGCCGGTTCTTCTCTCGGTGCCGCTGTCTGGTGCCGCGATGGGTCTGTGCTACCGCTACCGTCAGTCGGCGATGGCTCAGATGCTCAAGCTGAGCGGCTACTGTGCTTACCTCTACGCTGCGGTCGTGGTGGCGCTGCTGGTGCCGTTCCTGCAGTTCGGTAACGTCTGGGATACCATGCCGTTCTGGATGATCGAGTCGCTCATCATCTGCGGCATGGGTCTTGCCCTGCGTGACCGCATCGTCCACTTCACCGGCGCCATCGTCAGCCTGGGTGCGCTGGTCATCTTCGGCTTGCAGTGGCACACCTGGACCTGGGGTCTGGCTGGTCCGGTCATCGCCTGCGCTTACAGCCTCAGCGTTGCCTACGGTCAAATCAGCAAGCGCGGTGGCTGGAAGTCGGCTGAGTTCCTGGCTCCCTTCGAGTTCGGCGAAACCGTCAGCGTCGAGGGCGCCCGCAAGCTCGAGTCGCTCTGGTCGTGGGTCGGTGTTGCTGTGCTCTTCGCCAGCTCCTTCCTGCTCATCAACCAGACGGAAGCCGTCATCTGGTGGTCGGTGGAAGCGCTGCTGCTCGTGCTGCTGGCTTCGGCGGCTTCGAGCGAACGCTACCGCAATCAGGGTCTGCTCGCCTTCGGGCTGGCGGCTGCGAAGCTGGTGTTCTGGGACACCTGCGGTGGGCAGCTCGGTCTGCACAATGCCGACGCGATGTTCTCGATGTACCGCTCGCTCGAGTTCTCGGTCTTCGGTGCCTGCGCGGTGCTGGCGTCCGTGCTCTTCTTCCGCGAGGAAGGCAAGCTGCGCGCGGCCCTCAAGGCTGCCGAAGCGAAGGAGCAGGGTCAAAAGCAGCCGACCGGCGGCGAGAACGCCGAAGGCGCCCAGAACGCCGAAGGCGCCCAGTCGTCCAACTAAGCAGCACTGACTGCTAAGTGGCGGGTTGTTTTGCGGCGAAAGCTGGCAAGCAACCCGCCACCGCTGGCGGTGCGCAAGCGCGAAGAGAATCTGGACAAGCTCCAGGTTCTCTTCGTTTTTGCTTCCGCTCTCCTATTTGTTATAGTATATTTCGCCATTAATAAAAGCGGGGCGCGCCCCCGTGCATTTGGCGCGCCCCGCTACACGAAAGGAATAAGTAGAAGAAAACAGATGCGAAGGTCCGTTCCTCCGCATCCGTTCCTTAGCTCAGGAGATTAGTTGATCTGCCAGCGGACGCCGTAGGACACGGACGCCTTGCCCTTGGCCGGGACGTTCAGGCTGAACGTGCCCTGCTCCTGGCTCAGCTCGGCAAACGGCTGAGTCTGGTTGAGGATCTCCGCCTTCGGGCTCGGCAGCGTCTCGTGCACGCGCACCACAACCGCCTCGTCCTTGAAGTTGTAGACCGTCACCTCGCGCGACTCCGTGCGGAAGCGCGGCTTCGGCTTCTTCTTCTCCGTGCCTTCGCCACCCTCGGCAGCGCTCTCCGCCAGCTGGCTGCGCAGGCGCGAGTGAGCATCGGGTGTGCCGACGGCTGGACCACCCATCGTCGTCAGACGCGGCTCCTGGAAGCCACCTTCCGGAACGAAGTAGTCGTCCTTCTTCTCCTCGGGCTCGGCCGGATCCTCCTGGAAGTCACGCAGCACGCGGGTCGCCTTGATGTCCGAGCAGGGCGTGTTCAAGTCGATCTTGAACGCTTCGCCCGCCGAGACGGCGCGCTGGTAGAGACCCGGGTCGGTCTTCTGGAACTTGCCCGTGCTGTCCGGCTGGTAGAGGTCGAGTTGACCGGCCGGCATCGGGCTGCCCATCTTGCTCGCCTCGTCGTTGCGCAGGCGCAAGCGCACCATCACCGGCAGCTTCGGCGCGTCTTCCTTGGCCTCGGACGGGTCGGCGTACGCCCAGCCCTGCGGCAGGAAGTATTCCGCCACAACCGGCACATCGGCGCGCACGAAGAGATAGGGACGCTTGGTCTGCCCGTTGCGCAGGCTGAGCGACTCGGGCAGAACGTAGAGCTTCTGCTCGCCTACCGACTCCACCTGCGCGGAATCCGCCATCGGAGGCGCGGCCATCGGCATCGCCGACTCCAGGCTCGCCGCCGCGCCGAAGGCACGTGCGCCACCCCCCTTGGGGGCACCACCGCGCGAGCGCGTCGTGTTGCTGCCGGCAAGCAGCTTGAACACCGCGTCATCATAGTCGGCGCCCGTGCTGTTGCTGAGCTTGACCCGGCAACGCAGACCGCGGAGCACGGAATTCTTCGGATCATAGTACGCCGTGTAGCGCGCCGCCCAGGCGAGCCCACCGGTCTCGTACACTGAGTTCAGCTTGTAATCGCCGGCAACTTTCGTCGTCGGCTCGAGCGTCAGCGACGGCGTCGCGCTGAGTCCACGCGGCAGCTCGGCCAGTTCGAATTTCGGCGTCAGCGGCAACACCTGCACTCCCTCGTTGGTCTGCAGTACGACCTGGTTGCCGAGGATGAAGAGCAGCTTGCCGGTGTGACGCAGCACGCCCTGCGCGGTCTGCTCGACGAAGGTGACGCGAGTATTCAGCGCCTTCTGCAGCAGCGCCTGCGTGCTCAGGTCCGCCTGCGAGAAGCAGTCGGCGCCGAGCTTGAACCCGTCGGGACCAGCCACTTCGAAGATCTCGAAGGAGTCTTCGACGAACTGCGCCGGCAACCCTTCGACCAGAACACTGTTCTTGCCGGCGAGGAGCTTGAGAGTGCGCGATTCATGGACGACGGCGTCGCCCTGCTGGTAGACGGTGAGCTCCAGCGAGTCGGGATGCGACGACACGCTCTGAGCGGCGCCGGTGCTGGCAGGAGCAAGAGCGGATTCAGTGGCGAACGGAACGTTGTTGTTCATGCTTGGTTCTCTCATTTCGGGTTAGGTTGCACTTACCATAAGGAAGTGCGTGAGATGGAGCTTCGCTTGCAGAGTGGCGACCGCGAGCAGCAGGCTTGCTTCAGAGCTTTTGCAGGTGGTGACGGTGGAGATTGCTGTTGAGCGGTCGAGTAATTCCGTAAGCGAGAAAAAAGAAGAGCACCCTTTGTTTAGCGATATTGAGATATCGGATGTAATGATTCGCAGCACAAAAAATTGCTAAGCCGGAGCTCAAACAGGATTCAATCGTTCTAATTGAACTGCAAAGGCTTACAAATAGACCCTTTGTGCTTGCGCTAAGCAATATTGAAAATATTCGAAAGTTGTCGTTTCTTGAACAAGATTTCTCAACGAATTCTCACAGCGTCCAAAAAGTGCAAAAAGCACTGAAAGACTGAGAAAAGGATGACACCACAAGCGGTGTCATCCCCCGGTCGAGAGACCATCCTCGGCCACCGCTCACGGCTAGCTAGACACGATCAGAAAAGCGCTCAGTCCGGGGCGTCGGACCAGGATGCCTTTTCTTCCAGTCGTCTGGGTATTTGCCACCGCCGTTATATCCTCCCGACTCGGGTTTTCCCTTTTGTTGAAACGCATTTCCCGCGATTTTTAGCGCTGTTTTCAGAACACCGAAAAGAAGAGCAACGAATATACCAAGTACTACTTCGATGAGCCCAAACACTTCCTCCAATAGATGCTCAGGTCTGCGCATTCCCATCAGAAGCGCCAGGAGAAAGATCGGCAGCATTAAAGGCAAGATAAAGCTACCAAATAATTGCAAGACTGTATTTCCAATTTGTTCCATCAATACTCCTTTGCCAGAGTGAAGCAAACCCACGAGCCTCAGCACGTTAAACTGCATCCAGTTTTTCTCGAATCAGTTTCGTTGAGTTGCTGCTTCCATCCGGTACAAAAAATCTGTGATATTCAGTTCAGGCTAATTGGAACGAACTGCAGAAATCAGCTCGCGCTGCGGTCAATACCACAAAACAGATAAGAAGACAGGTGAACAAGCTTGCGAGCTAATGTAGTCATTTAGCGCTAACCTCGCTAATTACTCGCAGTAAATTGCCAGTAATGTTCAGCCACTCAGTGCACGCAAGACTTTTCGGCTTCGCAAAAGTCTATTGGCATTTGTGTATCGGCCTGCCAATTTCTTAGACTCACAGCCCTTTCCTCGCGCCACACAAACAAGTACACAAGTACAATAGAACGCTTTCTCGAATAAGCAGCAAGTCCTGATCTCAGATCAGTAGTTTGAGCTCGCTCTTGTTCGAATGCAAAGCCCTGTCGAATTCCGGAGTTTGGAAATGACAGACAAATACTCCTCTCTTGCGGAACTAAAAAGCCGCTTGAAAGAAGGGGTAGATTTTCGTATCCGTGTTTTCGATCGCCAGTCCCCGCTTACGATTATTTCACCGCATGGTGGCTACATCGAAGCAGGAACATCCTTTCTGGCAGAAAAGATCGCGGATGGGAAATACAACCTCTTCGATTTTCAAGGATTACAAGTGAATCAGCCTGCGGAACTGCATGTCACGTCAACCCGTTTTCGTGATGAGCAGCTTAGCAGGCTTCTGGAGCGCTCGGACATCGCTCTGTCCGTTCACTCAATGGGGACAAAAGAAGAAGCCGTGCTCTGGCTCGGCGGACGCAATCTGCGTCTCAAGGGATTGGTTCTGGATAATTTGCGCTTGCGTGGATTTGCCGTTAATCCGGACAGTCCTCGCTATCGGGGCGAAAGCCGCGCAAATATCACGAATCTTGCCCGACTGGAAGGTGTGCAACTTGAACTTTCTGACGAGCTGCTTAAGCAGCTTTTCTGCGGAACAGGATTTCCGGGTCCGGTCAGCATGCCGACCAGAACGGAACTCTTCGACAAATTCGTGCAAGCAATCAAGATCTCGCTTGAACAGTTTGCCACGAACACAGCCAGCTGATGCGGATGGGATCAAAGTTCAATGATCCCATCCGTTTCTTTTTTCTTTTTGACCTTTTTTGTACTTTTTGGCCTTTTTTACACCCGAAATCCGCAGCCGGGCCCGCACGTCGACTGCTTGCATTATTTGGTTCCGAAGAGTTTATTTATTGCTTTGCTTATAACGCTGAAGAAGTTCTCTCACATGTTCAGCTTTCACAACAACAGCGCCTTCAGCGCCATTTGCGCGCGTTACACCAATGTATTCGCCGCTTTTATTGAAATCTGGTCCACCAGAGCAGCCACCGTAAATGGACTGATCTGTAATTATCGAGGGTGGAGACAAGCCTGGCATGCCGTCGTTCACATGCACCTGACCGTTTGTATCGAGAACTTTTCCTGCTGTAACGACAGGGATCGCCAGCTTCGCGCTCGGATAACAAACCGAAAGCACGGAGTCAGATTTTGCTGGGGCTTCGCCTATTTTCACCGGCTTCAATGAAACTGATTGTGGATCAGGAAATATAGGTTCGATCAAAAACAAATCATCGCCTGCAGAGTGCACAGGTGCAGCTTTACCCAGAAAAATCTGGTCTTTCGACTGCAAGAAATATGTCGCATCTGACGGTCCCAAGCGGCCAACATGATTGTTAGTTACTACTGCGCAAGTGTCTCCATCACAAACGTAAGCACCACTGCCAATCGCTTCGAACTTGCGATTCAAAATCTTGAAGACAGAGGGCTCCGTTTTTTTATAGATGTCCGCAACATCAAGCGAGCACGTTGGCGCCAATTCACCGAGCATCGGGCTTTGAGCACGAGTGTCGCACGACTTTGGATCCGGCGGCACTGCTACTCGATTGAAAAGATCTCTTGCGAGCATGCCGGTCTCGGATAACTCCAGATCAGAAACAAGATCTGGAGGCAAAGTTCTTGAGGCAGGTGCATCCTGCTTTTTTGCTGGTGAATCCATGTGAGCTTGACTGAATTGAGATTTTGCCATTTTTAGTTTGCATGGATTCTAGAGGAAGAAAAATACAGAAATGCACAGGAGCGATCTGCAAATCCTCGCATTCAATCTTGCACCATCTGCGATACCAATCTAAGAAGCCTCGCCGGGCTTGAGCTAGCGCCACCTCTTGTAAACCTCTCGCTCGGTTAGCGCAAGGCTCTGGCAGCCAGGGGCAAATAGATCCCCAAAGCCCTTGGCCGGACTGGGGTCCGACCGCTACACCCTCACACCCCTCAGGCAGTTGCGCTACTCATCTTTGCGGACACCTTAAGCCCCTCTTCTTGCTTTCGCGAGATCCGTGTCATTAGGGTGGAGTTATCTCTTCTTTCGTTTCAATCGAACAAAAACCCCCGCAAAACCAAATAGCAAAACAACATTCCTGATTTTCGCTCTCCATCACTCGAGAACGGATTAGTAATGCGTTTTGTTGAGCGAGGAAAAATTCGGTCGAGACGAACTTGAGCTGCAAGCAAAACGCCCCGGCGCTAGCCTGCAAGTGAATGGCGGGATTCCCTGCCCACGATGGTTAACGGCTCAAAAGGCCAAACAGCGGCACAAACCGCATTTTCATCGAAAAGGAGAACAAAACTATGAACCTTGCCATGATTCAAGTGAGTGACATTGCGGGCAACAGCAACTCGGGCTTCGGCTTCGGTGGAACCGTGACTCACGGGTCCTTCCCGAGGTTCAACCCGGACTCGCTCGCAGACATCTGGGCCGACAGCGTCATCGACGATGCCGGCTATCACGATGAAGTTGACCGCGTCCTGTCCCGTCTCGAGAACGTCGAGCGGCTCTTCCCAACGGCGGAGCAATTCCGCGCGATGGGAGTGGACACGGTGAAGCTCGCGGCCTGCCTGCAGGAAGGCTTGATCGTGCGTGAGTTCTTCAACGACACGGTTAATTCCCTGTCGGTCGAAGACCTCAACGCAGCGCTCGAGCATCTCCTCGAAGGAAGCGACGCGTTCAAGGCGCATCCGGACGACGCGCTCGATCGCAGCATGCACCTCCAGGGCTGCTGCGGCTGCCACTGCCGGAACTAAGCCGCCGGTCAGGAGGATCTGTTGCCCTCGGGCTCCAGGTCCTTTTGACTTTAACGGCAAGCCTATTATTTGCTTTAGTATAAAGGCGCAAAAAAATGGAGGGAATGAGATCGTTATGATCATCTTTCCCTCCAAATTGGCTGCTGTTTGATTTCCCTTTTCCTTGCGTCATCATCTGCAGAGCTCTGAGAGCACGCAGCCAGCGACAATCAAAGCAATGCCAAGGAAACGTGTGCGACTCACTGTTTCCTTTAAGCAAACGACAGCGGCAATGTACATCACCAGCGGATATGCGGCAGTCATCACGATCATGTATCCAGCCTGGCTGGAACTCAATCCGACAATGAAAGCAAGGTTGCCGACAGCTACGAGGACTGCAGACAACCAGGAAAATTTCCAGACCGAGAAGCCACGTAGAACGCTGCTGTAGGCTCGGCTCATGAACAAAAACAGGCCGAGTGCCAGCAAACTCTTCCAGAACGTCAATACTGTATACGCTTCGAAAGGGCGTCCGTATGCGAGCGAACGCTTTTCGAATACGCCGAGCGCCGCCCAGAGCACCGTCGAAACGATTATGGCAGCGATGACTTTCCACTTGTCTGAATCTTGCTCCGCGCCCTGACGCTTTTCGTTCGAGAAGCCAATTGCAGCTACCCCAAGGCTTACCAGGACCGCGGCTCCCAGGCCAGCGAAGGAGAAAGGTTCACCAAGCAATGGGACGGCCAGCAATGTGCCCAGCACCGGATAACCGGCGGTGATACCAACGATGTAGCTAGCCTGCGCCCGGCTCATCGCGTAGAAATATGCCAGGGCAGCCACCATCGCAGAAACTGCGTTGAGTCCTTCCCAAAAGAAAAGCCCCGGATGAAGATGGTAATCAACGTATATCAGCTTGATCGCGACAAACATCAACAAACACATGGGCATGTTGAACAGCTGCGCCGCAACAAGCACCGCTCGTGGTGGCGCGGCAGAAACAGCTTGTTTGTCAAAAATGCCAGCGATTCCCCAGGAAACCAGAACCGTGAGTACAAGCAGCAAGCTCATTCGAGCCTCCTCTTAGTTGAAGCTGCGGCTAAATATGCTCAGGCAGCCATCATCAAAAAAGTCGAAAGCGTGAGATCTCACAGCAGCAGAAAACATTTCGTCCACAGGATGTGCAGCTGACAAGAACTCAATTCAGATTCGGAAAGGTGAGGTGTTCGTTCGATCCTGCTTTTTGTGAGATGCAAATTTGTTTGGCGCCAGAAGATAGCACTTGCCAAACTCCGCTTCAACTCAGACAAGCACCTATTTTCCAGTTCACGACTCTTTTCAAAACACAGATAGATACCTCGCTAAGGAAGTATTGGTCTGTATTCCGTTTTTTGTTTGCGCTGACTAATGAAGCCTATTTTTATTTTGCTCGCTCTAGCGCGGGTGGGAAAGCTGAGTCCGCCGGGACCCGCCTTTTCTCTGGCCCCTATTTCAATAAACTCTTTCGAGTGACACTCTCACTATATGGCTGAGTATATGCGCTCAGAAGAAGAAAACTGGAGGCCCGGATGGGCTCCAGTTTTCCCTCGCTCAGCCTGAAGCCGAACGAATGATCACTTCCTCTGATTCAGCTGGCCCAGGACGAGACAGATGATCAGACCCACGAAAAACACCGCCATCATCCACAGCACCGGGGAGTAGATGTACAGCATTTTTTCGCTCCGAAGGGGTGAAGGATACAGACACACAGGGGCGGCGGGGTCCCGAAGTTTTCAATTCAGGACCCCGCCGGGCTCGTCATTTAGAGTTCTGAGCTAATCTTGCTTATTATCGTCCCTTGTGGGCAAGCTGACGATTACACCAATGGAGAAGTGGATTCCATGGGAGTGAATCGCATGCACAGTCAAGCCCGGGTGCTCAGTTACTCAGTCGATGACGTCGATACCGCAGACGCGCGCAGACGGCGGCAGGATGGTGCCCGCGCTGGCGTTGGCTTCCCGTCCGAGGTGGTTGAGCACCTCAGCGAAGTGGCCGGCCGCAGCAAGCATCGGCGGGTAGACCTGCGGCATGAAGGCGCCACCAGGCTGGTTCACGGGCGCAGGAGCCGCACCTTCCGGGTTCATCTTCACGTCCACGAGGACGCGACCGCGGGGCGAGAGGCTGTACAAGCCGTAAGCCGCCCAGATGAAGCCGGCACCGATGGCCTTCGCCGCACCACCGTCCTTCTTCAGCGAGTCACCGACGAAGAGGCAGCGCTTGCCGTCGGTGATGCCGAAGTCGGCCATGGCGATGCGAGCACCACCATCGGACGGCTTCTCGCAGTGCTTCGGCAGCACGCGGAACTTGCAGGCCACGTTGGTGCCCATGAGCTGCGCCACGCGCTTGCGACCGCCTTCGAGGTCCTCATCGCTGAGTCCCGCTTCCGGCCCCGGCTCGACCGTTTCGAGCGCGTAGATGCAGTCGACGAGCTGGTCGATGCCCGTCTGCTTGGCGCGCGCCAGCACCATGTACATCGGACCGTCGGAGACGATCGCAACAGGGATGCCAGCATCACGCAGCGCCATCAGCGTCTCCTTGACGAAGGGATACGCCTGCGAGTAGCGCAGCCGATTGCGCTCGAGAGTGGCCCAGAACGGGTCGCTCACCGTCTCGCGGAACTGCTTCGCGTCACCCTGGAAACGCTGACGAATCCACGTCAGCTCAAGGAGCCACGGGCATTCGTGCGTACCGTACTGGTTGACGACGCGACCGATCTCACGCGAGATCTTGTCGAGGTCCGGCTCGCCGATGATGGCGGCAATGCGCGGCACTTCGCTCTCCATGGTGGGGACGAAGTAGGCCCAAAAGGCGTCGGTGAGCGTCAGGTCCATGTCGGTGAGCACCAACTGGATGGCGTGACGACCAACCTTGTGGACGATAGCCGTGTTGCGAGCCACGTTGGCGCGTCCGGACTTGCGCCGCTTCACAGTGTTTTGTTTCATTCTGCTGGTTCCTTTCGGTTTCGTTTACTCGAAAAAAATCAGCGAGTCGCACGACCCGCTGCTGTGGCAGACCACCTGCCGATTTGACCCTAGCGGGCCGCTAAGTCCCCTTGCGGAGGAAGAAACACCACACGTGCCGCCCAAAATGCTGCGGTTCGTGGGTATCTTGAGAGGCGAAATGCTTACTGGTTGGAAAAGCTCCGTTTGCGAAAAAGAAATGGAAATGTGATATCCAACTTATGTTTCTTGCTGATATCAATGCAAGTTCTTTGAGATTCAGTAACAGGTTCTCTAGACGCTGTAAGGGGAAGGGTCCACAGACCTCTCCACCACTAACATGTCCCATGAGGGCAGGTGCGCCTACGTGTTTCACACACAGCCGAGGGCGCTTGACGATTAGCACAATTAGGGCAACTTAAGATTTGTCATCTTGAGTCAGCCAATCTTCGCATGCTTGCGCGGCTACGTGAATTGATTCAGCCACAATAATCAGGCCGCTCTCTCGCTATCACTACTTTTCGAAATTATGAATTTGCTACTGCTCTTGTTTTTACAGGCTCCTGCCGACTAGGGTGTGGCGTTCCTTTCCCGACCCCCTGTTCTGTAAACCAGCCCCGCCCCAATAAGCCCCCGCAGCCAAGTTCCTCCCCAACACCGGTCCACTGAGCCAGTGCTGGAGGTCTTGCCGTTCTCTTGGGTCCGCCTGCAGAACGCTGTTCGGAAGGAAAAGCTCACTTTTCGCAAACGGCCATCCAGGCGGATCGCCCGCAGCACAGCGCTCTCAAGGCGCTGAATTTTAACATTCTCAAAGAAGGAGCAACGTATGTCCAAGAGTCGCAAAAATCAACTCGCCATCGTTCCTGGCGAAGATCTTCATCCCGCGCATCTGAAGCGCGTGATTCAAGCCAGCCAGGAATACACCCAGCGCGTCAATGAATCGCGCATCGAGTTCCCGGATCCCGACACCATCGATTTCGACGCCGATTCCGACAGCACCAATTTTCTGGTGCACCCGAGTGGATTTCTCAGCAATGAGCTCGGCATCAACCTTCGCAGCAAGAAGAACAAGGTCGGTGGCGGCGGCAAGCCGAAGCTCCCAAACCCTCAGACGGTGCTGGCGGAAGTTCAAAAGTACTACAAGGGCGTTCCCACCGCCAGCACCAAAGGAAATCTCGTTCTCGGCGAGCTGAACGTTGAGTTCGGCGACGCGTCGAAAGCGAAGTATTTCCGCGAAGCTTACATCGAGATTCTCTCGCACGTGCACTCGCTGGCCGTCGAAGAGGTCGATGCAAGCTGGGTCAACGCCATGGTCGGCTACATGCAGCAGGCGACCGGCCTCAACTATCAGGGCTTCACTTCCACCGCAAACACCCGTAACCAGGCTGTCGGCATTCTGCTGCATCCGCGCCTGAAGGTGCTGAACGGTCCGATCGAGTACATGCAGATCGCAACCGTGCAGGGAGTTCCCGACCTGCGTCCGGCCTTCCGCGTCGATCTGCTCGACACCACCACCGGTGTCAAGTTCTCGCAGACGGTTGTGCACCTGAAGAGCATGCGCGGCGGTCCGGCGGCTACCGGCGCCATCCGCTACAAGCAGCTCGACATCCTGCAGAAGCTGCTGGGTCCGAACTACTCGGGCTTCGTCGTCGGCGATCTGAACTACAAGATCGGCGACCCGAGCGTCACCGACGGCGACGCCATGACGAAGGCTGGCTTCCAGCTCTTCATGCCGGCGGACAAGACCCCGACGCAGGCGATGGGCTCGCGCATTGACGGCTGGTTCTACAAGAACCTCAGCCGCCAGTTCAAGCTCTACCGCGTGCGTGCGTTCTACGCCAACCCGAACATCACTCGGGCCTTCGGCGACCACGCCCAGACCGAAGGTCAGCTCGTGTTCTGCGAGAGCCAGTTCCAACTGGGCAACTCGCCGAACGAAGGCTGCCCCGGCGGCAAGGACGAGAGCAGCATTCCGGTCAACGTCTCTGGCGACGACAGCGAACTGCGGTTCAAGGCGTTTCCGGGCAAGGACAAGTAATCACTTGAGCTGAGCCCAGAGGTGCAGGGAATTGACCGAAAGGTCTTTCTCTGCACCTCTTTTTTCGCGAATTACTACTATCTGCATTAGTATCTCGAGAACAAAGACTTGAGGAGCGAAGGACTTCGCTTCGCTCCCCAAGCCCTCAGCATTTCTTAGCCACGCGCGCGCCGCGGCAGACAGCGCATGAACACGTAAGCTGTGAGCGCGCAGACAAGACAGGTCGAGAGAACGAGCCAGGCACCGGAGAGCAGCAGAGACAGAAGCGCCGTAGACGAGATGGCCACGACGAGCTTCACCGCCTGCACCGGGGCGTAGGTGACGACTTCCCAGAGCAGAATGGCGATGAAGAGCCAGACGCCATCACGGCTGGGAAGGACACGCACATTGCGCCAGATGCCGGCAACACTGCCGAGCATCCCGGCCAGGTATCCACAGGTAACCACGCCGAGAAAAGCCAGAACACTCATGCTTTCTCCTTGCAAGGGGCCGTGAATGGACAGGATTCTTCGCTCCGCGCAGCAGACATTTGTTTGGTCGACTTGAGTAAAAGCTAAATTGGTTTTCGGGTGAATCCGAAGGCTGCGGCGCGAAAGAAGAACAGCTAAGCTTAGCGAGGACCCCTCTGCCAAATAAATACAGCTGCGTTCGTATTTACACTCGTATTGCGGTTTTAGCGGCTCTGCTAGCACACGTTAATTTAATATGCAGACTCTGCCAACAGAAATAAAAGACATAACAAATCCACAAAGTTTTCCGGAGCAGGAACAGCTTCATGCCAGAATATACTTGTTCACTCCCGCGCAAAAATCGATGATTGAATCTTTAGAGAGTTTAGAAACACCTGTCCACTCAGCCGAGAAGAAGCTAGTGCTGGAAGCAATTTCCGGTTCAGCAGGCAAGATTACTGTTGCTGATATTGCCACTAAAACCAATCTGCCAGTGCTGAGGTCAGGAGCGCTACTCAACCAGATTGCCTATGAAACTGGTGGTCACTTGACTGTAGGCAGCAGCGGTTCAGTTGTCTATGAATTTGAACCAAACTTCGAGAAAGCATATATAGCAAGAAGCAGCAAGAATCTTATGCTTCGGTGCTGGAGAATCGTCGCAAACGCCAGCATGTACGCAGCAAAAATGTTTGCCCTCGCAATGTTTTTTCTTATCAGGGTCAGTTTCGGTATAGCTCTCATCTTGTCCGTGGTTGCAATTGTGGTACTGGTAGTGGTGGCGATCACGGCCCTTTTAAGTCAGGGAAGAGGTGACAGCGACGATGACAGCTTCAACCTCGGCGGAGTATTCGAATTTTTCGGCGGCATAATGCGTTACTGGGCGTTTGATTGGATCTGGGATTGGTGGTACTGGGGAGATTATTTGAGATGGGATCCCTACCCGTATGATTATTATCGCAATGTTCCAACAACCGCCGAGCAGCAGCAAGCACCCGCGGATCAACTATCCAAACGGGCAAGCAAAGAGAGTTTCCTGGATAAGTGTTTTTCTTTTCTGTTTGGAGACGGCAACCCGAACATACACCTAGAGGAACAGCGCTGGCGTAATATCGCATCTGTTTTGAAAGCGAATAATGGTGTTGTTGTCGCTGAACAGTTGGCTCCATTTGTAGATCAAACAGGCAAGAACGAAGACTGGGTTCTTCCAATTTTGGTACGCTTCAATGGAACTTGCGATGTTTCAGAAAGTGGAAACATTATTTATTCCTTCCCCAGTTTTAAACAAGTCCAGCTCGCAAGCACCCCGCGCGAACAGGTTTCAAAAAACAGCAAACTTTCTCAAGAAAATAATGCAGAAGAATTACACGATCTATTCCGGAAGCATTTAGTTCAGCGCAAAATGGCCAAAGAGAGAAATACAGCCCAGGCAGCAGTCGAGCACTACTTAAAAGAATCGCCGTGGGAGCTCAGCCACGTGAGTGGTGGCACCCGCGCAACCATAATCTGTCTTGCCGTTTTGATAATGCTTGGCGGCCTCTGGTTGACCTCGATGTCCGTCGTAGTTCCGTTCTTGCTGCCATTGACACCACTGCTGCTGGCCATAGCAGCCTACGGGTCGATGTTCCTCGTGATACCAGGAATACGCTGGATCGTGATTCAGAATATGAACAAAGGAATAGAAAGGCGAAATTCAATCAGGTATTCGGCCTATCACCAGATGACGAATGCCGACGCGAATCTGCAGCGTAAGCTCGGGGAAGCCGCAGAAATTCGACGCAAAGCTACAGAAGAATCGAGTGCCGAAACAGTTACTTATACGACAAACAAGGATTATCTGGAACAGCAGTTTGAATCCCCAAATGAACGCTAGACCATTTCTTGATTTCGAACCGGGCAAGCGAAGAGTTTGTCGAGCGAGCAAAACTCAAGAAAAGGCTTAAATATTGGCGTTTACGGGAAAAACACCAATTGACAGGTCCGCTTTTCAGGGCTAGGATCTTGTCAAGATTCCCGATTTGGGTGATTTATGCCTTACTACAAGAGTTCTCGCAGCCTCGCTTTGATGGCAGCCATGAGCCTTTCACTGGCTCAGTTTTCCGCAGCTTCGGCTCAAATGGGACAGTCCGAGTGGCAACAGCCTCAGAGCAGCGGTGGCATGGGCCAATCAGGCTGGGTGAAGCCATCAGGTGGACCAGGATGGACACCTCAAGGACAAGCCCCACAATCAGTAGGGCAGTCAGAATGGCAGCACCCGGGCCAAGCACCCATGCAGCAAGCTCCGATGCAACAGATGCAACAGTCGGTAGGACAATCCGGCTGGATGAAGCCGGGGCAGCAGATGCAGCCGATGCAACAAATGCAGCCGATGCAACAAATGCAGCCGATGCAACAAATGCAGCCGATGCAACAAATGCAACCGATGCAACAAATGCAGCAGCCGGTTGGACAATCCGGATGGACAAGACCCGGTCAAGATCCATTTCAGGCACCACAATTTCAACAAGGAATGGACTATAACCAGCCAATGGAAGGCAATGTAAGCCAGAACGTCTACCAGCAGCCACAACAGCAGGGTCAATTTTACGCGCCTCCGATGCAGCCACAAGGGGGTGGCATGGGAGTAATGCAAGGTGCCATGGGCGACATGAGCGGTGGAATGGGCGGAATGGGTGCCGGCGGCGGAATGGGTGATATGAATGGTGGAATGGGCTCCGGAGGGATGAACGGCGGAGCCGACCTTGGAGCGCTTGGAGCGCTTGGCGCAATGGCTGGAGGCAATGCCGATAATCTGGGCAAGGCTATCGGCGCGGCTGCGCAAATGGGGCTTATCCCCAATGGCACCAATGGCGGTGGCGGTCTCAGCCTGCCGAAATTCGGCAATCAACGCGGCGCCATGCGTCCGCAACAACAGCAACAAATGCCCGTGCGTCAATCCGGTCCCGGAATCAATATGAATAACCTTCCCGGAGCAAAAATTGTTAATCGAGCAGCGAATCAAGCAGCAGCCAGAGCCATGGGACGCCTGATCAACAGGGGTCTTCGCTTCTAGCACAAGCGTTTGCAAAAATATTATTGACCTTTTTTATCCGAAAGAAAGGCGTCTATCCTATCCTTTGTTTCCAGCTCAAGCGGCTTCGAGACTCTATCGTGCATAATTTGCGAAGCCACTATTCCAGAGCCCACAGAAATAAGAGGTAGAGCTATCATAGCCAAACGCGGATTGCTTTTTACAAGCATTCCCGTCACACCTTCTCCAAGCCAGCCACCAACTGCGGTACCAGCTTCAAAACCAGCCCAATCGGAGCCGACGCTCAAAAGTCTTGCTGTGCCGGAACCCGTGCTTATGCGGAATTGATTGTGAACGTCAGACACTGCAGCCAGGACCGCGAGGCTACCGAGGGCTTGTCCTGTTCGCGATAAATAACTGAAATAGCGGCTTGAAGAGAATGCGGTTTCGGCGGTAGCTGCAATGGGCGCTGCAGGAGCTTCGACAGGCAAGCTCCTCATTCCTTCAGCAATAGCCTGCTCAGCTTTTGGGTTGAGTTTGCCATTGTCAAAAAGTGCTCCAGCGCTCTTCATCTGCTCGAGAGCAGCTTGATTTGCTTCTGCCTTGCTTAGAAACTTAGTCCCTTCATAATGCCAGACATCTTTTACAAGAACTCCCGTTTGCCCCTGACGAATACTGCTTTCGAGAGGAAATGTATTCATACCCTTTGCTTGGGAAGAAAGCAAAGCATTTCCTTGCAAATGAGAATTTGCCGCAACCTGAGCCATTATTGCCCTTGTTTCTTCACGCACCATCTCCTGCCCATGCAACTTTTGCAATTCCGGAGATAGTCGTTGAAGAGCCTGCTTCGCTTCAGGGCTTGATTCATATTGCGCATAACCGCTCTCATACTTTCCGTGCGCCAGCTCGTGAGCATAGCGTCCCGCTATGTCCTTATCGGCTCCGTTATTCAGACCCATAACAGTATTGACCAGCGATTGCACAGGATTATGAGCAATCTTGCCTGAATAAGCATCGGCATAACCGCCCAGGGTCGAGCTGTAAGCCATGCGTCCAAGTGCAGAATCCGCCTGTTTTGCCAGATATGGATCAGAAAGCGAGATAGCTCCGAAACTCCATCCTTTGGCTTTAAGAGCATTCATGCGTTCCAGCGTAGCTTCTCCAACCGGACCGCCTTTTGCCAGCACACTTTCCACTTGTGCCATACTTGGAATGAGCTTTCCCTGCAATCCAAAATAACTTGCCCTTGCAGCCATGGCGTTCAAACCAGGATATTCTGTTTTCTGCTGACTCTCTCTGATAAGCTCCTGCTTCTCTTTCAGCAGACGAGCAGCTTCCTCGGTCAACTGGGGATTTTGCGAGATCGCAGCAGCATCACCTTCTCCCTTTCTGAAAGGAGAGCTATCGCCGGAATGCTCGTGTTCAGTTCCCATGATATAAACCAGATCCCACCTCGTTCCTTATACCCCTGAATGGAGAAACTTGGACAGACAGAGGAGTTTTGATTCTGCCCTTCATAAGAACAAACAGTGTCTAGTATTTCATCATTGAGTGAAACGAGCCATGCATGCCGGTTTCGCTAAAGGATCCTGGGAGAAGCAGCTACTGAAATAAATAGCAGAAAGCCAAAAGCAAGATAAAAACCCGGCTTTTATCAGTTTGGCCTCTTGCCAGACTGAAGAACTTGTTGTAATTGTAGATATACCTGGTTGGGCACATATTTATAATTTTATTTGCCTGCTCAACCAGGCTTTTTCTTTTTGTAATGGCTTGAAAGCACGCTTTGCGCTAGTTGCGCTTAACGTTTATTCCGAACTCGCAAAAGCAGGAGTATTGGACATACACGCCGTTGAGCGCGTATAGGATCATATGAGAATCTCTTTTAAAGGCAGTTTCAAGTATTGAATTACACCTGCGGAACATTGGAGTCTTTGATGGCTTTTCTTTTCCCCTGTTCCAACCCCAAGTCGCTCCAGATAAACGATATTAACGCTTCAACCGAATTTGCCCGCGGCAATCAGGGAAGCTCAGGGAAATGTGGAAAAGCAGATAAACCGCCAGAACTAGCACCGGAAACATGGTGCAGTTTCGATTCGCCTTTTGTAAGAGGGCTCACATGAGCAAGTTAATCAACAGGATCCTGAGCTTGATCCTGTACCCGGTTTTTCGCAAAGTCGTCAGCATGCCAGGGCGATCTCACGCCGGGCCGCTACCGCTGCTGGATGAAACCGAACAAGAACTGATTCCGAGACTGCGTCAGCACATTGCGCATCTCTCGGAAAAAATTCCCGATCGAAGCCTGAAATCGCCCGCCGGACTGCAAGCATCGATCGACTACATCGCCCGCGAATTTGTTGAAAGCGGCTACAAGCCGAGAGCACAGTCCTTTTCCCTAAACGGGCAGACTCTGCAGAACATCGAAGCGGTGCTCCCCGGAACAAGTTCACCAGAGCTGGTGTTCGTCCTGGGCGCGCACTACGACACGGTGCCAGGCACCCCAGGTGCGGACGATAATGCAAGCGGTGTCGCAGCCCTGCTTGAGCTTGCCCGCATGTTTGCCGGCAAACCGCTGCCTTTCACGCTGCGCTTCGTAGCGTTCAGCAACGAAGAGACTTATCATTACGAGACGATGGGCAGCTACGTCTACGCGCAGGCTTGCCGGCAAAACGGCGACAAGATTATCGGCATGTTCTCGCTTGAAATGCTCGGCTCTTTCTCAGACGAGGAGGGAAGCCAGAAGTATCCGTTCCCGTTCAACATCTTTTATCCGGACAAGGGCAATTTCATCGCCTTTGTCGGCAACTCTGCTTCGCGCCACTTTGTGCGCGGCAGCGTTGGCGCTTTCAGAAAGACCTGCTTGTTCCCGGCTCACGGAGCAGCCGCTCCTGACTGGGTTTCCGATGCGAGTCGTTCCGACCATCTTCCGTTTTGGAAGTTCGGCTATCCAGCTTTGATGGTTACCGACACTTCCAATTTCCGTTACAAGCACTACCATGGCAGCGAAGATACCATCGACAAGCTCGACTTCGAGCGGATGAGCCTGCTTGTGAACGGTCTGGCGAAGACGCTCGGAGAACTGGCGAAGAGCTACTGAGCAAGCGCATCGTTCTTTTCACCTGCTTACTATGGGCGAGCAACTCGCCACCCCGACAAACATTAACAGGCGTGAGCAATCACGCCTGAATTGAAGGAGTTCTCATGAAGAATCAAGACATCCAACAGAAGCCTGCCACCGCTGCCAGCGAAAAGGCGGACTGCAAGAAGTGCGGCTGCCAGCTGAAGAGCGGCATGAAGTACGAGAACGTTTGCACGACGTGCGAACCCATCTACCTCAATCGCTGCTCTGGCTGCCAGCGGCAGCTCTGGGACTGCATGTGCATTCGCCCTCATACCTGGGAGTGAATGCCCGGCAGTCGGGAAGCCTTAACGGACGCTTTATGAGACTGTCCACCGGCTAAAGCAACTAAAAGGGGCTCCGGCATTTTGTCGGAGCTCCTTTCTCTTTTTGTCTTTTAAACGCCTATCAAAGTAGTTATTTCATAGACTTTTTCAGCTTTTTTGCCTTTTTGACTTTTAAAGAGCCTGCGCATCGCTCTTTGTCAGTCAAAGGACGCAGGCATTTGAGTTACAATGTGCATTCTCAAATTTTGGGCACAATAGTGAAGAGTTCGAGCCCATCTGAGAACGGTTGATAATAATGTCCAACAGCAAGCCACTTTTATTTGCCACTCAGTCTTATTCAGATTGGGCTGCGCGCCTGCAGGAACAAGTGGCTGTAGAAATTGGAGAAATCGAGCGCAAAGATTTTCCAGACGGCGAACACTACACTCGAGTGGTTACAGCAGTTAATAACCGCGATGTGTTATTGGTTTCAGGCACCATTAACGACAAAGAAACCATGGAGCTGTTTGATCTCGCCAATGCCATCGTAGATGGTGGCGCGTTGCGCCTGCAAATATTACTGCCCTATTTCGGGTACTCCACAATGGAGCGTGCTGTCTTGCGCGGAGATGCAGTAAAAGCCAAGTACAGAGCGAGACTTCTTTCAAATGGTGTTCCGCGCGCCCCTAGAGGAAATCGCATTTACATGCTCGATTTGCACGCCGAAGGAATTCCGCAATATTTCGAGAATGGCACACAAGCTACTCATGTTTACGCTAAGCCAGTTGTTATGCAAGCCGCCAGAAGGCTGGCAGGGCTCTACGGGCAGCCCATTCTGTCCCCGAAAGAAATGAAAGTCACACAAAGAACCGCTGCCGGTTTTGTACTTGCGTCTACTGATGCTGGACGTATGAAATGGGTTGAATCCCTCGCGAAGGATCTTGGAGTTCATCCTGCGTTCTCATACAAAGAGCGCCTGGATGGTTCCACAACAACAACACTGGGTGTAAGCGGTCCTGTCAAAGGCAAATTCGTTGTTATTTACGACGATATGATTCGCACAGGAAGTTCTCTCATGAACTCAGCACGAGCTTATCTTGAAGCAGGGGCGGCCGGATGTGCTGCCATAGCAACTCATGCAATTTTTCCTGCTGAATCATTGCAGAAGATTCAAGACTCCGGACTGTTCAAGGAAATCGTCGTGACCGACAGCCATCCTCGCTCTCGCGAGCTAGAAAGCAAATTCTTGAGAGTTGAATCTTGCGTCGAACTGTTTGTACCATTTATAAAAGATCTCACTGCAGACGAGCAATACCCATTAACGAGGGAACACTCCAATGTCTGAGGATCTGCAAAATCACAAAGCCACTGATGAATCATTTGGATTTGTTCGGATCGGAACCGCCGTACCGCGTGTTCAGGTTGCCGATTGCGCATACAATGCAGATCGCATAATTGAGCTGATCAAAGCCTCTGCTGCTGCAAATATCAGCATTCTGGTTTTCCCTGAGCTAAGCATTACAGCTTATACTTGTGCTGACCTTTTTCAACAGTCCTCCCTGCATAAAGCCGCTGAAGAAGCCCTGGCAAGAATTGTTCAGGCCTCAGGCGGTCCCGGCTTGGTTTTTGTAGGCATGCCCGTTAAGGCTGACGATCAGCTTTTCAATTGCGCCATAGCAATAAGCTCCGGAAAAATTCTTGGAGTAATTCCTAAGTCATACAATCCAAATTACAAAGAATTTTACGAAAACAGATGGTTCTCTCCCGCGGACAATGCCCAATTCAACGAGTTGCAGCTTCTCAATCAAAAGGTTCCATTCGGAACAGACTTGATATTTGAAGCAAGCGATTGCAAACGATTGCTTGTCGGAGCGGAAATTTGCGAAGACCTTTGGGTTCCCGTTCCACCAAGTTCGTATCAGGCTCTAGCCGGGGCGACATTGCTTGTGAATCTTTCCGCCAGCAACGAGTTAATTGGAAAGGTTGGTTACAGACGCCAGTTAGTCAGCAATCAATCAGCACGTTGTATTGCCGGCTATGCTTACTCATCTTGCGGCACAGGGGAATCCAGCACCGATCTCTTATTCAGTGGACATTGTCTGATTGCAGAGAATGGAGTAATTATCACAGAGAATGAGCGTTTCGAGAGAAAAGCGGTTCTCAAATACACCGATTTAGATCTAGAGAAACTGGAACTTGATCGATTAAGGGCAAACACCTTTGGCCAGAATAAACACAGCAGTGAGCACAAACCATTCAGAAGAATTCCATTTGCTGCCGGCAGCTACAAAGCTCCGGAGAAATTAGCCAGAGAAGTGGATGCTCACCCATTTGTACCAAGAGGGAAAGATCAGCTTGCCGATCGCTGCAACGAGATTTTCCACATTCAGGTCTCAGCGCTGGCGAAACGCCTGGAGAGCCTTTCAAACGATCCAGGCAAGCTTAGACCCGTAATAGGCGTCTCCGGAGGGCTCGATTCCACCCTGTCCTTACTGGTTCTTTGCAAAGCAATGGACCTTCTAGGAGCGCCAAGACAAAACATTATTGCCTTCACGCTGCCAGGTTTTGGCACCAGCAGTAGAACCAAAAGCAACGCGCTGGACCTCATGAAGCACCTCAAGGTAGAAAGCCGGGAAGTTGATATTCGAGCGCTCTGTCTGGCTGAAATGCAAGCCCTTAAGCACAAACCTTTCGGCATAGATATCGCCAGATTGAGCCTTGAGCAATTCGTTGAATCCTTGCACGAACTGCCCGCAGGAAGCCAGGATCTCGTTTTTGAGAACGTACAAGCGCGCATGCGCACATCTATTTTGATGAACGCAGGATTCGTCGTCGGCACCGGGGATCTTTCTGAACTCGCGCTTGGCTGGTGTACTTACAATGCCGACCACATGAGCATGTACAACCCAAACGCCAGCATTCCGAAAACATTGGTCAAATTCCTCGTGGATTGGGTGGCAGACCATCAGTTTGAAGGAACCAGCAGAGAGACCCTGAAAGATATCGTTGATACGGAAATCTCACCAGAGCTTTTGCCCGCTACACGAGACGGAAAAATCACTCAGAAAACTGAAAGTTCAGTTGGTCCTTATGAGCTGAATGATTTCTTTTTGTTCCATATTCTGCGCTATGGCATGAGCGCCGAAAAAATCTTGTATCTGGCTAAACAAGCCAGATTCGACAAGAACTATACAGCACAAGAAATCAGATACTGGTTAAAGCTTTTTCTTCAACGATTCTTCAAGAATCAGTTCAAGCGCTCATGCCTACCCGACGGTCCAAAAGTCGGTTCCGTTAGCCTATCGCCACGAGGCGACTGGCGTATGCCGAGCGATGCCAGTGCTAATGCGTGGATTGCATGGATCGAGCAGGAAGAAAAAATGGAGGCAACTCAGCCAAGAAAAAGAGCATTGCTGCTTGTTGATCCACTGAATGGCTTTGGATCATCAAGCCACAATGACGGCAAGGGACACTATGCCGAATTGCCCGTGCCTGAGGGCGAACTTGTGGGTCCTCCCATTGGAGAATTGCAGGACAAAGGCAACTACGATTACTGCTGCGCCGGAGTTGATCAGCACCCTGTAGACATGTTCAATTTTGCAAGCCAGTGCCCGGGAAAAACTCCTTATCAGGACAAGGTAACAGATCGTGATGGCGAGCCGGCAGTAATCTATCCCGACCACTGCCAGAAAGGGTCATGGAGCGCTGATTTCTTGCCAGGCGTCAGAAGGGATCTTATCCAGGAGATTTTTCCAAAAGGACCAGATAGAGATAAAGACAGCCACTCCGCATGCGGAAATCAAAGTTTGATTCCGCGCTTAAAGGAGCTGGGGATTACAGATGTCGATATTGTCGGGCTGGTTTACAGAATTTGCGTTGGCTTTACAGCCATAGATCTGGCTAAAGCCGGCTTTCGCGTGCGAGTAGTCGCTGATTGCACAAGAGATCTTGCCGTGCCCGAGTTCGAACATGTTATTCATGAAATGGCAAATCTTGGCGTTGAGATAGTGAATAAGAACGACGTTCTAAACTCTCATCAGGCAATGGCTAAGTCAGCTAAGAACTAAAACCGGTTTGTGTCAGCTTGCAGCCAAAGCTGGCCAGGCAGTGTTGGCTAGCGAAGCGCTCAAAGCCTCTAAACTTATAGCGATCTAAGAATCTGAACTAGCTTCGCGAACCAGGTTTAATACTGAATCATGGGCAAACTACGCGCTTCAAAATCCAAAACAATTGAGCAATAGCCCTTAAAACCGTTGGGCTGCAAACCCCTTAAGCGAAAACAACTAGATTTGGTCCGCTGCGTTCATTTTTGTAAGTTGGACTTATCTCCTTCTCCGTTTTCGCTTTTGAGGTCTCTGGTCACCAAAATCATCTGTTGACCCAGAAAAACAAATAACCAGATCGCTGTGTCGGCGATCCGGTGATTTGTCGACCTCAGAAAGTACACGAGCACTTGTTGCTCGCTGTGCGGAGTCGGGTTGTGCTGCTCATGGGGAGCCGCGCAAACGGGGTTAGCAACCCCAATTTCTCAAAGAGAGGAACCTGAAACTATGGCGAACAACACCAGCACCACCAGCACCAAGGGCAACAAGGGCATGCAGGACAACAACAGCGTCGTCAGCAACGGGGCCATCATCAACGGCGCCGAGGTCAGCGAGAAGCGCGAGCAGGCGGTCGTGTTGAAGTACGAGTTCGGCGGGAAGAACTGCACCGGCGTCATGCACGTCAGCCAGTTCCCCTCGACCGACCGCAACCAGCGCGATGCGATCTTCGCCGAGACGACGGTGGGCGCGAAGTTCGACAACCTCGAGGCCAGCGTCGAGCCGGCCGACAAGGACAAGGGTCGCCGCTTCACGTCCGTCCGCCTGTCCGGCCGCGCCCCGCTGGTGAAGGCGGAGGAGGCGAAGCGCAAGGCCGCGCAGGAGGAGCGCCAGACGCGCGAGAAGGCGCAGACCGACGCCATCGCCGCGGTCGACGGGAAGGTCGTGAAGGCGACGGTGAAGAAGCTCGCCTTCTCGAAGGACCCGCAGACGAAGCAGGAGACCGACCACTGCTTCGGCGCCTTCCTGAAGACCGACGTCGCCGGCGTCGAGGTCAGCGGGCTGCTGCACACCAGCCGCATGCTGGGCAAGGACCGCATCGACCGCCTGGTCGCCGCGTTCGAGCAGGACAGCGTCTTCGAGGTCGTCGTCTCCGTGACGGAGAAGGGCGTCTCCTTCTCGGAGGAGGGCGTCAAGGCGGCCAAGGAGAAGGCGATCGCGGACGAGCGCGCCGCCAAGCAGGCCGGTGAACGGGACAACTTCCTGGGCTGCATCCGCGAGGCGCTCGCCTCCGGCACCGCCGAGAAGATGCCTTTCGGCGCGAAGGTGACCGCCAACCGGCTCGACGCCAACGGCGGCATCAGCGCGGAGGCCTGCGGCGCCCGCGTCGAGGTGTCCTCCGAGGACCTCGCCATCCCGGCGAAGAACCTCCGCGGCGTCGGCCACCAGGTCAAGCTGGTCGCGACCTCGGTGAGCGACGAGGGCGTCATCACGGCGAAGCGCTACATCAAGGGCTAAGCCCTTGAGCGAAGCAATCAAGAGGGGTTGAGATGGTAACATCTCTTCCTCTCTGGAGGGGAAGGAAACACGCGTCAAAAACGTGTTTTCTTCCCTGCTTCGTTTTCGCAGGACATATACTATTTCATTTAGTATCTATACATTTGACAAATAGCCCGAACACTCCGTCCTTTACCAGGACATCTGCGCGGACTCATTCATTCCGTAGTTCATGGATTCAAACATGACAGATTGCGTTTTTCCACTGAGCACTATTTTCCCATGCGACAGCACGATAGCCTCTTCAGCTAATTCCAGCGCTTCTTGCCTGGAGTGCGTGACCAGCAAGAATGGGATCTTAAGCCTTGCTTGCAAGGTTTTCATCTCAGCTGAAAGTTGTTCTTTCAGATTTAGATCAAGAGAAGCGAATGGTTCATCCATCAAAAGTAAGGACGGTTCGGGAGCCAGTGCTCGCGCGATCGCCACTCGTTGCAACTGCCCACCAGACAACTCTGATATACGTCGCTTCTCTACACCAGGCAATTTGACCATTTCCAGCAATTCATTCAGGCGCTTATTCTGAGCGGCGCGAGGGAAATGATCGATTCCATAGCAGATGTTCTCAGCAACAGAAAGGTGCGGAAAGAGTCCAAGATTTTGAAGAACGTAGGCACATCTTCGCTGCCCAGGCGGCAGGCAGATCTTACGTTCTGAATCGAAAAACACTTTTTCCCCGCAGCTAATCGAGCCCTGATCCGGCTTCGTCAGTCCAGCCACACATTTGAGAATTGTTGATTTCCCGCTCCCTGATTCTCCGGTAATGGCAGTTATGCAGGGAGCACAAGAGAACTCAAGATCAATCTCGAATTGAGGAAATGTCTTTTTGATTTTTACTATCAGCCCTCCTGTCACCATCGCATTCCCCACCTATTAATGAGCATCACGACAGAAAGAGAAAAAACACTCATCGCCAATACAAGTATCAAGACCAGCTGCGTTTCGCCGCTTTGCGTGGCTTCAAAAATGAGCAGTGGTATAGTCTGCGTTTTGCCGGGAATATTTCCCGCCAGCATCAATGTAGCACCGAATTCGCCTATCGCACGAGTAAAGCTCAGCGCAAGCCCGGCCAGCAAACCACGAGCAGCAAGTGGCAGAGTAACTTTGAAGATCGTTTCCAATCTGCTCTTTCCCAGAGTAAGAGAAACCAGTTCCAGCTCCTGATCCACTGATTCAAATGCAGCGCGGCTGGTTTTCACCATAAGTGGTATTGAAATTACAACTGCAGCAATCACAGCGGCCTGCCACGTGAAGACAGGGGACCATCCGGTCAATTCATAAAGCTGATGACCAATTGCGCCTTCACGACCAAACACTGCAAGAAGATAGAATCCCACCACGGTTGGTGGCAGGACAAGTGGCAATGTACAGATCGCATCTAACAGATTCCGGCCAGGGAAATTGAATCTTGCCAGCAAATAACCAAGTGCAGATCCAAGCAGGGCAACGATTAAGGTAGAGACAGTTGCGACAAACAGAGATAGTTGGATTGAAAATAGAATGTCGTTGCTCACGTGCTGAAACCGAGTTTTACAAAGAGCTCTCTGGCACGAGCCCCAGCCAAGAATGAAGCGAATTGCTCGGCTAATTGCCCATTTCGACCATTACGCACGCGTGCCATTTCGTAGATAATTTCGCCGCTTAAATTTTGCGGAATAACAAGACAAACTTTACCCCGGGAAGCAAGCCTGGCATCGGTATTGTAGACCATGCCTGCATCCACATTTCCTGCCTCAACATAAGCCAGCACCTGCCTTGCATCCTCAGCAAGCACAAGTTTATGCCCAGATTCCAGCAAATCGTATAGCCCGGCAGATTTGAGGACTTTCACCGCATAGGCACCTGCGGGAACAGTTTTGGGATTACCAATAGCCAGCTTCTCGACGCCTTTTAGCTCAGAGATCGATCTAAACTGCCTATTTAATGGCGCCATCAGAACAAGCTTGTTTCCAGCGAGCTTCTGAATTGATCCATCAACCAGAAGCTTTTTGTTTTGCAAACTGATCAGCTGCTCGTCTGAAGCAGACACAAAAATGTCTGTTGGCGCTCCTTGCGCAATCTGTTGTGCAAGCAAGCCGGAAGCACCGAAATTGAAAACAACTCTTGTACCAGCATGCTCGCTTTCAAATTGTTTTGCACATTCGATCAAACCCTCTTTAAGACTGATAGCAGCAGAAACCAGAATCTCCGAGCGCTCCTCTACTTTCCTGCATGAACTGATCAAAAGCAATGCAAGCAGAGAAAAAAATATTGCAAAATAAGTCGACAGACTGCTATGAGGGTACTTAGTCATTTGTTCCTTGTCATTGGCACCTAAGTTTACCGCACCTGTCTTAAATTCCGGGTAGTACGACTTTTTATAGTATACTCAAAAGGAAGAAAAAAGAACCCTGGATGGATCCGCGATTAAGCGAAATCCACCCAGGATTCATCGGTTTAGCAGCGCGCTGCTACGAGCTCAACAGGTCGAGCAAACACTCCTGCATTGGCAGCTAGCATCGCTGCTTCGCTGGCGACAGAGAGTGGTTCGCCGGGATTGTTGATGTAGCCCGCCGCAGTGATCGTTTCCGTCTGTTCATCGCGAACGAAGAAGAAGAACGGACGATCGAAACGCACGCGAACTTTGCCGAAGGGAACGAACATGCAGCGCATCGGACCTGATTCCGAAGCTTCGCGCGCAGGCACGACTTTATCAGTGCCGGCTTCGTCCACCTCGACCACAGCTTTGTGCTGAAGTGTCACATGTTGCCCGCACTTATGTCCGCATTTGCTGCGAGCCGCACTGGATGCGTCTTCGTCAGCAGTGCAGAAGGTGTCGGCAAAGCCGAGCTTGCTGAGCGACTCGTTCAGCCGGCTGCTGTACTCGACCCGGAAGCGGGGCAAAAACAGCTCGCACTGCCTCGACGTGAAGCGCGGGAAGTAGCTGGAGATTCCTTCATTCGCGAGCAAATCCAGTACCGCGCTGATGCCGAAAGCGCCCTGCGCAAGCGGAAGGATCGCGTACATCGAAAAGCGAGCGCTTTCACCATAAGGCAGTTTGACTGCCTGGAACTTCAGGTTTTCGGTGTAGAGCGTAAGGCCTCGCCGATACATCAGCGCACAATGGCAGGGCTGGCCATCCAGACGGTAGAACTCCTCCGCCTGCGTGAGCAGACGATTGAAGCCGTGCTTCCAGTGACCATGCAGGAAGAAGGCGTTCAGCAAGAGCATCCGCCCTTCATCGGATTCCAGCGCATCGACCACCGACGCGATCTTGCCTTTGGTCTTCTGGCAGATGAACGAGTTCATCAGCACGACCGACGACGGATCCTGAAAATCCAGCAAGCTGATACGCGCATCAAAATACTGCTGCGCCTTGTTGAGGAAGTTCTGCTTGAACTCGAGGTCGCTGTTGCCGTAGAGAGCGTTGGCGAGATCGAGATCGAGTTCCGTATTTTGCGCGAGCGCAGCGCGCAGTTCGCTGTATGATTCGTTGATGCCGCGCAAGCTGCGCCCGACATTGAAACCGAGTGCAAGACTGGCTTCCTTTCGAGCTTCCGGGCGCTTGCCATTCAGCAAACATCCCAGAGCAAGCGAAACACTCAACGGTGAAACAACAATATTGCTGCCCGGGTGCGATTCCAGCTCGGCCCTCAGCAGAGCCACAGCCAGTTCATCGCTGACACCAGTGGAAATGTTCTTCGTTTTCAATGCGCTACCTCCACGTTAAACCGACGGAAAGCATCGTGCCTGCCGTCAATTAGCGAGCCTCGTCGCAGCTCAGTTCACGGCCGTCGAAGCGCACCTGCAGGCGCTCGCCAACCACCTCGGTGCCGAAGCAGTACCAGCGCCTGCTCGAACGGTATGCGTAAAACGGTCGATTGACCGGCAACTCTACGAGCGCCAGTTCTTCGCTGCCGAAGAGTGCATCAGAATTGCGACGTGCGCGCAGAAAGACACGATTGCCGACTTCATAGCGCACACTGTTGTACGAGCCGCGCCCGAGATCGAGCAAAACCAGCGCGCGATCTTTATCGCAGTCCTTTTCAGGCACGAGCAAGAGAGCACCACTTGCTTGCCGCTCGAGCGACGCGGACTCGATAAGAAGCATTTCGGGATCATCTTGCGCCGCCTTGCAGGTGGCAAGCAGCTCAGGGCTCAGCGCCACCTTCAGCTCGGGTGAAATCTCCAGCTCCGCCTGTCCACGCCGAACCCGCAAGCCGGTACGCGGCTTCGGATATAGTTCGGGTGCGACATACGTGAGTGGATGATGGAAAGAAGGCAGAACAATAACGTCCTTGTCCGCCTTCAAAGTGAAGCACTTCATATTTGTACCTCGCAGAAAATCTGGCGCTGTTTGCTCCAGTTCAGAAGCCACACAGCACCAGGTTTGTTGTTACGGGGGATGGACTCACTCAAGTCCATCCTTGCAAAACGTTTGAACAAGCGTTCCACAGAAAAAATCAGTATTCGCAATATTTGCGGTTCTTCGACGCTGAGTCCAGCTGGAACTGCGTATGGAACTCAGAATGATAGGTTTAGGGCTGGAACCAGAGGAAACTCAGAGGAAAAACCTGCAAACGAAATGCGAACTACAATTACACGCGAGACCTTAGCTCTCTGCTCAGAGCTGAAGCAAGCATTGCGACGTCACGTAAAGACATTGCCTGCAGTATTCAGCTTTCCTTCAGCATGAGTCTATCTTCTCTAATCTGAAAATAGATGCGCGAAGTAGCGCATTCAGAGAGGATTCACAAAAGAAGTGCATCGCCAATATCTCTTAACCCTCAGAGCAGATATGCACAGATCCTCGCCACGCTGCGCTATGTTTCAGCTCATTGAAAGCTTGTTAAGCTAAAAAGCCGCGCGTGAAAAAGCCCGTCAATAAAGCATCTTCGAACAAATTCTTGACAATCATCATCCTGGCGTCCTTGTATGCAGAGTAGCGCTGACGCTAGTGTGTGGTGCTTTTTCCTCCCCCCGCCTCCTGATTAGAACGCAAGACAAACCTTTTCCCGCTGTTCTTTTTGTTTTTACTCACCTAGTGCTAGGCAAGGGGAGCTCTGGCTTCAAGAGCCAGTTGTTCAACATTTTTCCGGAAGGAAACTGATCATGTGCACAGCCAAACGTCAATTGGCCGTGCGGCTTCCTATGATGCCGCGCGATGCCAGCGAGCTGGGCAATATCTCTGGTGGAGTCATCCTCAGCCAGATTGATTTAGCCGCAGCAATTGTTTCTCGAAAAGCCTGTCAGAACATGCGCATAAACCGCATGGTCACACGCGCCATGAATGAGGTGGAGTTCCGCCACCCGGTTCTGGTTGGCGACGTTCTCTGCTGCTACGGCACCATTACTCGGGTCGGAACGACCTCGGTAACGGTTCTTGTGGAAGTTGAAGCGGATCGCCACGGGCAGATTATTCCGGTTACCGAAGCTACGGCTGTATTCGTCGCACTCGACGAGAATGACAAGCCCACAGCACTTTGCGGTCACAAACCGGCTGCCAAGCCGCTCGTGCCCGAGATCAAGGTCGACAAAATCATCGCCAGCACCCCGCCTGCAGAGCGCGGTGAACGCATTGTCGCCTTGAAGAAATACATGATGCCCAATGAGACAAACGGAATGGGCAACATCTTCGGCGGCTTGCTGCTGACCTATATGGACTGGGCCGGCTCTTATGTTGCACGCCGCGCTTGCAAGAACAAGGTCATCACACGTTGCGTCACGCGCTTCATGGACAAGATCGAGTTCAAGCAGCCGGTTCACGTCAACGACATCATCACCTGCTATGGCAGTGTGACGAAGGTCGGAGAAACTTCCGTAAGCGTTCACATCGAGGTCGAGGCCGACCGCCAGGGGAAGATCATTCCCGTAACTCAGGCTGATCTGGTCTTCGTTGCAGTGAACAAGAGAGGGAAGAAGGTACCCGTGGCCTGCGCCGAGAGCAGGAGCATCAGGACTTCGTCCCGGAAGAGGAAAGCTAGGACAGCGGCACCCACTCCCACTTGCTCATGCAGGGGCAAGAACTAGACCGAGAAGGAGTCCGGCAAGTATTTGCCGGACTCCTTTATTCGCACCGCCCATGGTGCCGCACTCACGGCTTGCAATTTTGTTTGTCACAGTGTAGAAATTGTGCGGAGGCAATCATGAAAATTACTCGATCCACAAGAGAATACGAACAATGGCTTGGCAAGCAGGTCAAGCTTGTTCAAGGAGATCTTGAACAAAAACACGAGAACATGAGTTCCGATGCCTTCATCTTTTTGAGGGCTACTTACTATCGCTGGGCGCAGACATGGGGGGAGATCTGTCCCGATCTCGACAACGCTCCTCGAGTGCTTGCCGTGGGCGATCTCCACATCGAAAATTTCGGAACCTGGAGAGACGCTGAAGGCAGGCTTATCTGGGGAGTAAACGACTTCGACGAAGTTTACCCCCTTCCGTATACGAACGACCTTTGCAGGCTCGCGTGCAGTGCCTTGCTTGCGGGTTCAAGCAATCATCTTTCAATCAGCGACAAAGATTCCTGCAAGGCATTGCTGACCGGCTACTCCGAAGGACTCACGTCAAAAGGTCGCCCATTCGTTCTGGGAGAAAATCATCCCGAATTGAGAAAGATGGCGATAGGCATTCTGCGCGATCCCGTTCATTTCTGGAAGAAACTAGAAACACAAACCGGCACGATCAAAAAATCATCCGTGCCAGAAGAAGCGTTGCAAGCCCTCAGCGCGATGATGCCCGAGCCTGCGCTTGAATACAAGTTGTTTGCCAGACAAGCAGGGCAGGGAAGTCTGGGCAGGCAAAGATTCGTAGGCATCGCAGACTATCATGGCGGGCGCATTGCACGTGAAGCAAAAGCGCTTGCACCTTCGGCATGCGCATGGGCTGCAGGGCAAAAGTCCAGCAAAATCCATTATTCGACCATGCTGGATTCGGCGGTTCGCTGCGTGGACCCGTTCGTCAAAGTCAAGGGTCGTTGGATTGTGCGTCGCCTGGCGCCTGACTGTTCGCGAATCGATCTCAGCACGCTACCACAGGAACGCGATGAGCGGATCCTCCTGGAAGCGATGGGATTCGAGCTGGCGAACATCCATCTTGGCACCAGGGACAGTGCCCGGTCGGTCCTGGCCGATCTCAGAAAGCGCTCTCCAGGCTGGCTTCTTGCTGCCGCGCAAAATATGGCGGAAGCCGTCCATAAAGACTGGCGGCTCTGGCGAGATAAGCATCACCTTGCCTGAATTGTTTGCGATTTTGAGAAGAGAGGCTTGCTTGCAGAATCATGAGACTGGCTCTAGATCCAGAATTGGGCGGATCCAGACGCGGACTCAAGCAAGCCTCTTTCTCTTTTTTCGCTTTAAATCGCTTTTTGTATTTTAAATCATCAATTGGAGGCACGAGCCAGGACGCCGGGCTTCAACGCAATCTGCCGATAGCTCGTCGTGAAGCCTTCTGAACGAGCATAGCCGAGAATCTTCTCAACATCTTTCTCGATGATGGCACCAGCCTGCTGAGTAACTTCGTCTTCCCAGGGAATATCGAAATCGTTGGCACCGAACTTCAGCCCTCGAAGAGCATTAGCATTCTGTGTGAGAACTGAAGTACGAATCATCTTGATGTTATCAAAGAAAATTCGGCATAGAGCAAGGTGTCTAAGATATTCCTCAGAACTTATCTCTTTGCCGCCTAACTCGTTGTTGTAAGGTTTATAAGTCCAGGCAAGAAAGCTAAACAAACCACCGTTTGTATCGTCTTGAAATTTGCGGACAGTATCGAGATGCTCAAGCCTTTCATCAATACTTTCATCAAATCCAATTACCATGGTGGCGGTCGTTTTCAGGCCAGCATTCAGAATTTCCTTCTGAGCATCCATGTATTCTTTCACCGTGTATTTAAGCGGGCTGTGACGTTTTCTAAAACTGTCCGCCAAGACTTCTGCACCGCCGCCGGTGATCCACCTGACACCACTTTCTTTCAGCCTGTGCAAAGCCTCCGCAAGCGAAAGCCGGCTGACACGCGCTATGTATATAAGCTCAACGACTGTCAACGCATAGAATTCAATGCTGTCGCCGTAGCGTGCGCGAATTGAGGAAAACAGGTCGCAGTAATAATCAATTTTGAGCTCAGGATTAAATCCACCGTTAAAGCCAAAGAAGTCACCACCTACTTCCAGCAATTCATCGATTTTTTCAAAAATCCACTCTTTCGGCCGAACGTAGACGTCAGGCGCCTTCGGCAGCCGGTAGAAAGAACAGTAATCGCATTTTGCCACACAGACATTGGTGTAGTTGATGATGCGCATGAGCAGGTAAGTAGCCGTTGACGGCTTGTTGAATCTATCTCGGACAAGATTGGCCAAGAGGCACAGTTGCTCGTTATCAGCGTGCGACCAGAGCCAGCGAGCTTCGTCGACGGAGATTCGCTCTTCTTGTCTGACCTTTGTTTCGATATCTTGAAAATTCAAGAACCCTGCCTCCCGTTTTGAAAGATCTTAGTCCAAGTTGGAAGAAGCATTGCCGAAATTATCCGAGAGTAACGGATTTTTCTTGCTGAAGCAGCAGGCTCTCTTAGCTAGCGCTAATAATCGCTCGTATATCAAACTGGCGCCCTAGTGCAGCCACGCCAGCGAGATCTTCAGCCCAAGCATGGTGAACTTCCCCTTTAGGCCAGATAGAGATCTAGATCTTATACGCCCCCGCCCCCTAGGGTGGCAGGTATCTCCGTTTCAGTTTTCCCCAAGAATCCACTCCAAAAGCCAAATCAATCATCAGCTTCCAACACACCAATCTTGCTGTTACGCAGCCCGGTGATTATTGGCTCTGAAACGAACAACACTGCGCTTACAACGCAGATGTCCTTCCTCATTCAACTCCCAACGAAAGGAGAATTGCTATGGTAGATGGACACGGAGGCGGGCACGGCGGTCATGGTCACGGCCATGGCGGCAGTGCTGGCGTCGACCACTCAGGAATGGGAGAGCATGGCAGCGGCGCTTTCGGTCACAGCGCAGGCGTTTTCGGTCATGCTTTCGACCTCGGACACATGGCTTCTGGACTCGGTCACGCCGGGCACAGCGGTCACGGCAGCGGACACGGGCATGGGCACGTCGGGCACGCTCCTGGCGCAGTTCATGGTCATTCGGGCTGGGCTTTCGGCTACATGAGCCATGCCCTGGCATCTGTCGGCGTCCTAGACGCTGCGGCTGCCAACTCGTTCAGCCAGGGGCAGGAAGTCCGCCTCCCCGGCATCATGGCGAAGGGCAATACGATTCAGGCGCTGGTCTGGCTTCACGGCAAGATCAACACACAGCTCCTGGTCCGGCGTATTGCGGCTCGTCATGGGCTTCTCAGCCTCTCTCGCAAGGCTCGCGGTATCGTCGCCAACAGCAAGGTGCACGAGGGAACACTCCTCGACACCAAGCAGTTCGATGGTCCGGGGCAGAACTCGCGACCGAGCGCGTCCTTCAACGGCGCCACCGGCTCGACGACTGTCTTCAACGAGTATTGGATGGCGCCGAGCAAGAAGTACTGGTGGCAAAGCCCGGGACTCCACCTGGGACCGCCACTGCGCAGCCACCTCGTCATCACGGGCTACACCTGGTTCTTCGAGCAAACTGGTGACTATGAGACTCGCATCGCCATAACGGTGACGAATCCTCTGACCACCAGAGCCGGCGAATGGGTGCCCTTCGACGAGGAAGCGGTAAAACGGCATGCGATTCTGGCACGCAAAATCATCGAGGACATCTACGCCGAGCTCAGCAATGTGGCTCCGGCGCAGTACTCGAAGACCATGCGTTCGCTCCAGGCTCGTGCTGCCAACGCCAGCGCCCAGCTCAGCGCTACGACCAGCGCTCCAGTCCATCACGATGACGGTGGGCGGGACCTCGGCGCTGCATTGCGTTCGATGACTGCGCGAAGCGAAGCGCTGATCAACTTCGAAATGCAGTCGCGTTAACCCTCAGTCGACCGGCAGAAAGTAGCCTTCAAAGCGCTTTCTGCCGGTCGCTGCTTTTCTCTTTTAATGGCTGTGGCCACATGGTGTGGACCGGATGATAGCCCGGCCGGGTTCGATTCCCGGACAGCCACCTTAATTTCGCTTCGTTCAAAGCGCGCTTCCGCAGCGCTTTATTTAGAGCCCGGTCTATTCATCAATATAGTATGACAAGTCTGCATTTCTTTGGAATTGAGTAATCAAGCATCTTTAGTCCATCTCTCACCTTGCTGAATGAAGGGG
>JBIKOL010000287.1:0-20181 GCA_044358055.1 Obscuribacteraceae bacterium (SeqCode) | reverse complement strand
CATTTTGGCAAAAGCTGGGACTGCACGTCCTGCCGAACCACTTTTACAATCCCATTCCTGATACACGAGACCTTACAGACGAATTCTTTTCTAGGCGCTCTCAGTTGGTCGGAATAGCTATCCAGGATGAACAACAACTTGCGCTTCTGAAGAATTTTACAAACGAATTTCGAGAGGAGTACAATGCCTTTCCGTTGAATGACACTGGGGTCGCGCACCAATACTACGTCAAGAATCGCACATATGAGCAAATTGACGGCGAGATCCTTTATTGCATGATTCGCCACTTTAAGCCGCGGAAAATTATCGAGATAGGGTCCGGCTTTTCGACGTATCTGGCTGCACAAGCACTGTTAAAGAATTTCGCGGAAGCCGAGGATGGAAACAAATGTGAGTTTACAGCAATCGAACCCTACCCAAATAAGGTTCTAGAGCAAGGTTTCCCCGGGCTGACTAAGTTGATTAAGAACCGCGTGCAAGATGTAAGTCTCGATGAATTCGCAGCACTCAAACAAAACGACATTCTATTCATAGATTCGAGTCATGTATTGAAAACAGGGAGCGATGTGCAATATGAATTTTTGGAGATTCTGCCCCGCTTGAACAAGGGCGTGATTGTGCATGTGCATGATATTTTCATGCCAGCGGAATATCCCAGGGAGTGGATCATGAAACATCTACGCTTCTGGAATGAGCAGTACTTACTGCAGGCGTTCCTTACATTCAATGACAGTTTTGAAATTCTCTGGGCGGCAAGCTACATGCTGCTCAAGCATCCCGAGCGACTGAAAGAAGCTTTTCCCAGCTACTCAGACAATACCTGGCCAGGCAGTTTCTGGATTCGGCGAATAAAGTAGAACACCGCATTTAATATTTGCAGCAATTCCTCTCGGATTATTTTCATACAAAATCGACATTCTTATAGCTTGCCGAACCCAAATTTGTCAAAGAGAGAACTCAAAGCCGCTGATTATGAGCAAAATTCCAAAAATCGGTGAGATCTTCGATGGAAAGTACGAAATACTGGAGATTCTTGGAAGTGGCGGAATTGGTACAGTTTTCAAGGCTTTGCAGCTCGATTGCAAGCGAATACTTGCATTGAAAATACTCCACGAAGATACAGCGTCAGATGAAGAATATAGGGCAAGATTTGTGCGTGAGGCGCAGGCGCTTAGCCAAGTTCGACATCAGAACATTGTAAATGTCTACCATCTTGGTATTTCGCCAAATGAGGCTCCATATATGACGATGGAGTATGTGGCAGGCAAGACTATTCGAGCGATTTTAAACTCGTTAGATCGCATGCCTGTGATCCAGTCACTTATGATCATCCGTGACGCAGCGTTAGCACTTTCGTATGTGCACAAGCAAGGCATCGTCCATCGCGATTTAAAGCCGGAAAACATTCTAATTGTGCAGTCACCTGATCCTGATACTGTGAAGTTGGTTGATTTTGGTCTAGCAAGAGTAAGTAATTTGAAAGACCAAAAGCTAACTTGTACTGGGGAGCTTATAGGCACTTGTTCATACATGAGTCCAGAACAATGCAAGGCACAACCAGTAGACTTCAGGTCAGATATTTATTCGCTTAGCGCTTGTCTCTATGAAATGATAGTTGGCGATAAGCCCTTCACCGCTGATACTTCGGTTGGGCTCATGTATAAGCACATCAATGAACCTGTTCCAATCATCATTTCGAACCAGGTAGATCTTTTCCATCCCTCCCTCAATGAAATTGTCTCGCAAGGAATGTCCAAAGTCCCGCAACAGAGATTTGGCAGCATGGAAGAGATGGCCAAGAGAATTGACGATGTTATTGCGGATGTCGCCTCTTTGACTAGTGGGGGAAAAACATGCCAGTCTGTGCGGTCGCTTAAAGCTATAGGGCTGTGTTTGATGCTTCTGCTTGCCATCGGCGTTATTGGTGGCTTCAAAATCTGGCAGGACAAAAATAGGATAGTTTCTGAAGGAATGATACAGCCCAAAACGCGAGCAAATGAATATTCAATGGACAAAGAGAGACGCCTCAAAGACTCATTAGCTCGAAGCGAGAAGTCTAGTGGTCCTGATAGTCCGAATGTAGCTGCAAAACTCTTCGATCTAGTGGCATTCTATAAGGAAGAACACAATTATAAATTGGCAGAACCGCTCTTCAAACGCTTGTTGAGAATGAGAGAAAAAGCCTTCGGTCATGATTCCTTGCAGGTAGCAGACGTTCTAATTGATCTGGCACAAATCTATAGCGCGCGGGGCGATTATGTGGAGGCAGAACGGTTCTACAAGAGAGCATTAGCAATTCGGGAGAAGTCGTTGGGTTCTGATCATCTCCGTGTAGCTTATGTGCTGAGTGAGCTGGCGCAAATGTACAGTATCCAACGCAACTTTATAGAAGCAGAGCCGGTCTACAAGCGTTCATTGGCAATCTACGAGAAGGCTAATCATCCGAATCTTTCATCTACGGTTCAAGATCTTGCTTCCTGCTATCGAAGCCAAGGCAAGCTAGCAGAGGCAGACAAATTGGAAGCACGAGCCAAAGCTATAAAAGGCCCAGAAAAGGAATGAGCACACAATTAATTGCCTTTGCATGTCTCATTACGCAGCTGTTTGAGTTGCTGATAATAAAACTTATGTTTCATTGCACTTTTTTGAAGCTGGAACCCATTGTGTAGCAAGCGTTTTTAGACTTTGAATTTTTGACAATCGATTTAATCTTACCACCATCCAATCATACCCACGCCACCATATCCGGTGTACGTCCGATATTCTCACGGTTCAGCCATTTTTGGGGTACTCAGCTCCAGCACCCGATTCTGATATATATCAAAATCATATCCTTCCGCTCACTTTACCTGGCAAGTCGTGCAATTCATACTATGCATTTGCATGTGCCCGTTTTTGGAGATTACCAATGGCTGCTGGCTCCGCCTACTCTTCCGGCTTTGTTGTCCAAAAAAACCGCCCGAAAAATGGACCAAAGTTTCAATACTTTGTTCTCCTTGCCGAAATGGAAAAACGTGCCATTCCTCTTAACCCCTTTGCCCAGGCGCTGGGAGTCACGCCCCCGGTGGTTAAGGGCAGCAAGGGCGAATTCCCCTTGGAAAAAATAAACCAGGCTCTTGACCTGTTGAATAACTGGACAGGTCCAATCTCTAACCGTCGCAGCGGCCCGTTAGGACCAGCCCGCAAACCCGAAAATCTTACGCCGGTCACAAGACAAATGCTCCTTGCTGGCGAATAGTCTGATATTGTATGTGGTGCGCATGTTCGATATGTGTTTGACGCTTGAAAGATATCCTGGTCGGCTGTTTGCGCGGCTCTCGCCTGCCAAGAAGCCCTCCCGATCTTGTCTTTATCTGACTCCTCATTTATTCTGTTCGGCATGAGTGCCACTGCCAGTGATTCCAATTCTTATCAGCCGGCCGATACCCAAGGGCTGGAAGCTCTCTTTGAGGAGCAACAGCCGAAGGAACTGCCTGGAAATTCCTTCGACACAGACCAGGACGCAGGGAATGATCTAGGCTGTGCCAAAGGAATAGCCCAATGGCTTACCGTTGAAGAGGCTGCAAGACGTCTATCAATTTCCCCTAATGCCGTTATCAAACGGTTAGGCAAAGGCAAATTAGATGGACGGAAGGTACCAGGTCAATTCGGTGAGAAATGGATGATTAATTCAGAGGCTGTTCCTCAGGAAGTGACTGTGGAATTTTCTGAAGAACAGGAAGTTCCAGGCGATTCCTTTGGAACAGCCCGGTCGAAGTTGGAACAGCCCGTCGCTGACCAAGGCATAGCCCAAAAATCGCTTGAAGTACTTGCAGAAGTGATAAGGCAGCAGACCGAGCAAATTAAGCTCCAGAATGATGTAATTAAGCACCTTTCAGAACAGATTCAAGACAGGGATCATAAATTGAAGTTGCTGACAGATAGCAAACACCAGCAGGGTTGGTGGACGCAATTTTGCTCATGGCTAATGGGGCAAAAAGCATGATCTATATTCTTTGCATATCCCAAAACGGCGGCCAATATTTGAATTCGGACCTTGACGGCCGTAGTATGATCAGCGAGTGTTAATGTGTTATGCTACTTGTCATGGTGGCACTAGAAAGAGAGCGATTGAAAATCTAAATACCCTTAAATGCAAAAAAATCAGCTTTTGTAGCTGATTCCCCTGCAGACTGAAAGCTTATTATAAAACCTGGCAGTTGAATGATAAGCGAATAGGTCTGATAGGTCAACACGTCTCCGTAACTTTAAGGAAACGACCTAAGACCGTGATTTCGCTTGCCTCTACGCGTCCGCATGTGACGCCAGATCTAGATCGTCTTCGACAAGAATTCTTGTCGTTATACCCTAGCCGCACAAAGCATATATACAAGGCACCCGGTGATCCGAAGTGGAAGACAAGGCAGATTCCGCTGTTTACGGGAATGATCGATGCTGCAATTTCAGCAGAGTGCGACACATTTTATGGAGCATTCTTTGGCAAGCAAACGGGGTTTGCAGTGCTGGACATAGACGAGGGGAGCCAGTACCACAATGCCGCCGAGCTCGAGAAAATAGTATCTGCAGTTGAATCGGTTGGACTTGCGGTCAACCTTTATCAAAGCAGCAGATCAGAAGGGTGGCACTTATATCTTTCATTCGTCGAAGCAGCGCAGAGCGAAGAAGTAGGAGAGACATTAAAGCGATGGCTCAGGGCTTTGGGCTATGAAATCAAAGGCGGAGTGCTCGAAATATTCCCGAGTGGCAACGCGCTAAGGCTGCCACTTCAACCGGGTTTCGCCTGGCTCGATTCGGAAGGACACATAGTCCGAAGAAGAGCGGAACTAGAATTAGAGGAAGCGCTAGCATTTTTCTTAGAGGACCTGGAGGAGAATGCCTGTGATTGGGAGGTCGCTAAAAGCCAGATAGAAAGCCAGATATTGCTTGCCGATCGAGCGCGCGATCGCGCTGCCGGCAACGCCGGCGACGGGCACGAAGAACGGCTAGAAATGAGCGGCTTCGACCATGTTTTTTCTCAGGGCTGCATAAAAGTACTTTGGGAAAGCGGGCGCAGATTTTGGCAAGAAGGGCTACAAAAGCCAGGCGATAGACATAATGCAGTCTTAGCAGTTGGGCATTATCTCTGGTATGGAGATGAAGAAGGCGGGGTCCAGGCGCTTCCAGGCGGACGTTATGACAAATACCGGGCCGCACTAATAGAACAGTGGCTAGAGCAAAAGCATAACGGCATGTGCCGACACATAAATGAAGGGAACTGGAGGATCGTAAAAGAGCAAATCCAGAGGGCAGTAGATTGGCGCAAAAAGAAAGAAGAGGTACGAGAACCCTACCCGCTAACACCACGGCTGTTAAAACGGCTGGTAGGCATCTATAAGAAGACGGGACGCATATGGGCAATCGAACAATTTGAACGTGCCAACGAAAATAGCAAGGTTGAAGCCCGCGAAAGGATCGCAGAAGCTATCCGGCAACTCAAAAAAGAGAAACCGGGCTCATACATAAGCACAACAGAAATAGCCGAAAGAGCGAAAGCGCATTGGAAGACTGTCAAGAAGAACCTGGATCTGCTTGTACTGGTTCAATCCTTAGAAGAAAAGAGCTTAGAAACAGAAACTAATTTTGATCTCTTGGCGGCTCCTGCACTCGTAAGTAACCCGGGGGGGCGGGCCTCCGGGTGCTCCTTGGGTGAGGGTACCAACCTCATAAACACGGAAAGTTCTCCTAAGCTGCTTGATTTCTATGAACCAAACTCCCCTGTTCCGAATGCCAGTGAGTCCTTAGCGCTACTATTCGTTCCAAAGCTACTCAGTTCAGAATGTCCTCCTGAAATTTCAGAGCTGTCTGATCCTTGTTTGGACACAGTGTTTGTTGGTAAAGAGACAAACATAGCTTCGGAAGGTGCAAACACTGTGTCTGTTAACGAACTAGAGATTAGTAAACAGGGCATTTTACTTCAGTTTCCTGTTTGTACTGATCGGATCTCGGACAGAAAAACACCTGCTCTGCAGGAGGCTCCACCCACCCACCCCAAAGGGTACGCGCGCCTCCACCCCGGCGCTCCAAGCGTCCCTGACACTATCTCGAACCAGCTCCGGTCAAGTCCAAGCCTTCGGTGCTTCGCAGACTTGACCTCCAGGCATTTGAAATTAGTTGGTTCTAGCAAGCAATCTTGTTCTTGTGAGCTAGCGCCTATTTATTTAACGCCACCCTTCCTTTCCTGCCTGGCGCACAAGCCTACCACTTGCACCCAGCATCACGACCAAGCCCTGCGGGTTCCTGCGGAAGTCCTGACGCCGGGTCCCATGCTGCGTGGTTTTCAGGCAGTGCTGCAGGAGAGTGCGGGGGGCTTAGAACTGAGCTACAATCAGCGGCAAGCTGCATTCAGGACCAAGCACAAGCGAGCACGTTGCTATCATCAGCGAGCCCCCCCGACACCGCATATGGTGACTGCCATCGATAGCTAAGCCGTAGCAGTTTCCCGGTCTACAATGCTGATTGCTACTTTCTTGCCGAGTGCAACTGCAATGCGTTCGAGCATCTTCAGTGAGTGCCCATCGTAATCAGCGCTTTCCAGGCGGGAGATGACAGAGCCGGTAGTTCCGATCATGTCCGCCAGCTCTTCTTGTGTCAAGTTTGCTTCCTTGCGTAGATCATAGATTTGCTGGCCGATTTCGAGCTTTTCAAATTCTTCGTTGACGAGTTTTTGCATTTCGCTGTCATTGCGCACATATCGGCGGTCGAGCAATTCCACGCCGTCAGTGATTTCTCTAGTTTTCAGTGTCTTCTTCTTCATAATATTGCTCTGATTCGGTATAGGTGTATTTTTTTGGATCGCTTTTATAGAGTTCTTTGTTTTCGATGGCTTTATCTATTTCTGAGTCTGGGACCTCTTTTCCCTTGGTTATTCCGTGGCTGATGACGACGCAGTTTTGACCATGAAAAAAGTAAAGCAATCGATAATTGACATTTCCTACTTCGGTGCGAAGTTCTCGAATTCCGTCTCTGAGACCGTCGCTACGTGGACGCTTGAGTTCATAACCAAATTTGGCAAGAAGTCTAATTAGAGCAATGCATTTTGCTTTGACTTTCTTGTTCGCTTGCCCATCCAGGAATTGAATAACCGGGACGAGTCCATCAGCCTCCTTGAAAAATATGATTCGTGTGCTTGGCATGTCCCCTCATTATATTAGCAAATTTGCTAAGTTTGCAAGTTAAGCCGACCAGTGCTGGTTTTTCGCCCATTTTAGCAGCTAAATCCATGCGGTTTCTAGGTAATAATGATAATAATAAAGGTAATAGTAATAATGATGGTAATAATAGAATGTGCTACAATTACCAAAGAAAAATGGAGGGCTGCAAAATGGCACGTAGGGCAGTTATTGAGCGCGAAGAGCTTTTCAGGGCGGCAAACGATATGGCAGCCGACGGCAAGCCGGTAACTGCGTTGGCTCTGCTTGAGGCACTGGGAGGCGGCAGCTACAGAACTATTTACAAGTACCTGGCGGAGTGGGAAGAAACTAGACCAAAACAAACAGCTCACACCAACACCGCCGAAGTGCCGGAATCGGTACAAAATGCCCTGATGAACACATGGAGAGTCGCAACGATGGAAGCAGCCAAAGAAGTGATCGCGGCTAAAGAGAAAGCGGCTGAAGAAGTAAAGGAAGCTCAGGCAAAGTTTGAGGAAGCACTTGAAGCAATTCAGAAACTGGAAGATGAAAGCGCAAAAGACGGCAAGCAAATCGAGGAACTAAAGGTGCGGGTGGCTGAACTTGAGCAATCAGTAAGCCAGCTCAGTAATGATAATGCTGCAGCAAAAGCAACAGCCGAACAATTGCGGCATCAGGTCAAGTCTCAACAAGTAGAACTAGAGCGCGTTCACAAGGACCAGGAGCAGGACCGCACAAAACATAGAGAGCGAATGGAGAAGATATCAGCCGACCACGCAGCCGCACAGGAAAAGGCCAGTAAGCAGATAGAACAACTTCAAGCAGCCGTAGCAGACGGACAAAAAAAATTAGAACAATCGGAACGGAACCGCATGGAAACTGCAATCAAGCTGGAGCAGTCGGAACAAAAATCATTAGCCGCAGAGCAAGGGCGCGATCAGGCAGGCAAAGAACGAGATGCAGCAGTAAAGGAAGCCGCCGAATTGAAGGGACATGCAGCAGCTTTAAAGGCGCAGAACACAGAACTATTAGCCGCCCTGGCTGACCGGCAGGCGCCGGAAAAACGCAAAAACAAAACTGACTGAATGCAGCTTGCATAGCCACTTTCAGAAAACGCGTAGCCCGAAACTACCTAGAGCGCCAAAAGTTCAAAAGTACATTTTGACCAGCCAGACCGGGACCATTCTTGAACCGAGTGGTTTACGTTGCACCGTGCGATCAGGCAGAATGGAAGCATGGATATTTTGTGGTCACTTGGTCTAATAGTTTTGGCTCTGCTGGCTCTTAATCACATGAGCGGCGGCAGTCCTGCTAACGTGCTCAGACCCACAACGGGTATAGTGACGCGGCTGCTATCAATGGCGCTTTCAATTGTTGGACGAATATTTGGAACAGCGTTCAGGTTAGGCGCGGGTTCTGTGAAGCTTCCAAAGATGGACGATAAGCGAGACACAGACAGAGGACCAGGACCGCCGCCACCGCGCTGGGAGTAGCAGAGAAAAGTAAGACTGGATGCCCTCGACCTTGGAGCCGGAGGCGACCCCCCAGGCTGCTGGCGCGGAGAGGCACGACGCGCAAATTACACCCGAGCGAAGCGACGACTTACGAAATGGGGAGCCGTTTTTAGCAGCCATCGTGGCGGTAGGTTCTCCGCATGAGAGGCTCCACGTTTTGTAAGGCAAGATAAAGTGCGCACGGTGGCGCACACGAAAAGCCCACTAGTGCTAGCGGATTGACCCGGTGAGCAGGACGGCTCCTGAGAATAGCGGCTGGCAGGAGCTGCTATGCTAGGAATATTCAGTATCTATATGGTCGGTGAGGCAAAAATGCCAAAGAAGAATCAATATCAGGATATTAGTGTCGGTCTCAATGAAAAAGACCGGTTAAGAATAGCAGAGCTGGCCGGCTTGCAAGGTCGTACAAAAACGGAAGTAGCCCGGGAAGCGATCCGATGGTACATGGACAATTACGAGCAGATTAAAAACCAGAGCCGCGATGGAGAGATCGCCCAGGCGATTAAGTACGCAACCGACGAACTGGTTAAAGCCATAAACAAGGGAGTTGAACGAATCTGCAAAATGCTATCGAGGCAAGGTGTAGCTATCGGGACTTTGTATGAGCTTAGCTGGATGGCGCTACCAGATGATGAAAATGCCAAGCGAGCATTTGAGGCCGCATCAAACACAGCCAAGCAAAAAATGAGAAGGCGAGTAGAACTAGACGAAGCCGAATTAGCGGAACGACAAAAGAAGGTAGTCACCTCTTGATAGTAGTCCGACACAGCTACATATCAGCCCGGCAAAAACAAAGCTGGGGCAAGGGCAAGTCCGCGAGAGTCGCAGCAGTCGGGCGAGCGCTTGCACATCTCAAATACATTCAACACCGCCCAGGGGAAGACCGAGAGCAAGGCGGCCGGGAAATGTTCACGGAGGACGAAGAGAAGATCGATCCAAAGGCGTTGCGAAAAGCAATTAAAGAACTGGGAGCAGGCAAGGTAGTCGTTCACAAACTGACGCTATCGCCAGAAGTTGATCCGACAGACAAAAAAGCATTTACGCGCGAAGTTATGGACCAGCTAGCAAGAGAGAAAGGCTTAGACCTTCAATGGGTGGCAGTCGAGCATAACAACACAGATCACGGACACATTCATGTTGTGGTACTCGGCAAGGACAAGAAGGGCAAGGAAGTACGGATCGATAAGAAAGACTACCCGAAGATGAAAGAGTATGGCGACCGCTACTTGGAGCGGTGCCATCCGCTGGAGATGGAGCGAGCGAGAGAACAGCGAGAGCGCAAAGAAAAAGAGCGCCTGGACGCCTACAAAAAAGAGCGCGAGTCCGAGCGCCAGGAGCGCATTAAGGAAGGTCTAGAGCTGCCTTTTATCCACAAAAAAATCATTCGGGAAATGTATGAGCCATATGAACAATGGCGAAAACAGCAGGACGAGAAAGAACGACTGCAGGCAGAAAAAGAATTACAAAAAACATCTGCAGGCGGCCAAGAAAATCCCTCCGGAGCGGAGCCAGAAAAACCATTCTTTCAGGACACGATAAAGGCAGCAGGGAAGGAATGGAGCAAGCTAAACACGCTTGCCGAACTGCAAGATTTGAATGAGTATCTCTGGGATAACTATGATGAGAGGCTAGCTATCGCTGAATACAAAAAACTTGTAGCGTGGATGCACGAGAAAGAAGAACTAGGCGAACGATCAAGAGAGCAAGCAATAGAGCCGAAAGAGCCAGATAAGCTAGAAACAATTGAACTAGCAGGCAAGACATGGAGCAAAGAAAACACCCTTGCCGAATTAAAAGAGCTAGGTCAGAGCGTCTGGAAAGACCGCAACAGCCAGAAAATGAGCAAAGATGATTACGAGAAACTTGTCGAATGGATTGAAGAAAAGGAGCAATTCGGAGACAAGCCGCCGACAAAGCCCAAAGAGAAAGAACCTCAAATCCCAGGTAAGACAGGCGAAACCAAGGACCAACATACACCGCCGGCAGAGAAAGAAAAGAAGGATTATTTCGAGTACCAGGGGCAGAAGTACAGCAAGGATAGTGAGTACGAGAAGCTGACAGCGCTTGCCCAGAAGCTCAGGGAGAACAAGAAAGAGCGCTTGCCTGTTCAGGAGTACCAGCAGCTCAGAGGCTGGATAGAGAACGCAGATCGCGCCAGGTGGTCAGGTGTGCTAGAAAAGCAAATGGAGCTATCAAAGACACAGGACTGGCAAGCCAAAGCAAGGACAGGCAATCCAAATAATTACCGCTACATTGATCCGGTGCAGCAAGAGCTTATGGCAAATCCGGTAGTAGGTATATACCTACAAGGCGCTTCAGTAGCAGCGCAGCTAGTGAAATGGGTAACGCTGGATGATCGCGGCAGAGACTTCAATAAAGAAGCAATCGACCAACTGGAGGAAACCAAGAAAGACATTCACAACCGAGCACTAAACAAAGGTAAGACCGGCAGCGGAGGCGCCGAGCAAGACGAGATCAACAAACTAAACGAAGCAATTGACCAGAAGCTAGACGAGAGAAACGAAGAGAAGCGCAAGAAAAGAGAGAAACCAAAACGAGATCCCTTTAAGTACGATCCATGGGGGGAATACTGATGGCTGTGCAGATTAGCGACTCAGGCATAATTCAAACCACTGCCAAAGATTTCCCGGTGATAGCTGTAAACGTCCTGGACAGGCTTGGCTATCAGGTGCAGCGAGCCAGTAAGCAGCTCGACCAGATACTAGCAATAGAGCGACTGGAAGAGCAGATCGGGCGGGACTGGTGGCGGCAGGAATACCGGGTAGTAATTCAGTGGCGCACCGCAAGCAGTGGCGGAGTACTGGTAAACATCGACCTGGAAGAGCGCAAAGGCGGAGCCAGTGAAACCGAATGCCAGCAGCGTTGTGACAAGATTATCCTGGCATTGCAGAAGGATGCAGAGCGAGCAGCCCACACATTAGCAAACAGAGAAAAGAGCACAGCATACGGAGCCGCCCGCTGGGGGACAGAGGCAGAGCTGAAGGCAAACGACTATTACCAGAGCAAGGCCGATCCAAAGCGGCTAATCATAGGAAGAACAGCGGATAACAAATACATTCAGGTGCCCGAGCTGTGGACCCATGCACATGCCCTTGTATGCGGCAGAACAGGCGTAGGGAAATCGCGAGCATTTTTCATTCCACAGCTGATAGAACGGATCGGAATAAGCATGATTGTCACAGAGGCAACACCAGGATATGAAGCCGGAGAGCTTTACAGCCTGACTTCCGGGTGGCGCAAAATGGCTGGTCACAAGATTTATTGCTTCAATCCAGCTGATATGTCATCAAACAGAATCAATCCGATAGATACAATAAGGCGGGCTTCAGAAGAGCTGAAAACCCAGCTAGCAGAGAAGTTGGCAGACCTGGTAATAATGAACGGCGAAAGTTCAGAGCAGAAAACAGAGCAGACCTGGAACCGATCAGAGAAGCTATTGCTAATTCCACTGTTGCTCCACGCCGCAGCAGGAGAGCCAGAACAAGGACACTTTGGCGCACTGCGTTGGCTACTGTTGCAGGGACCGGATAGCCTAGCAAAAGTGCTAAGGCGCAGTCCGTCAGGAGTTGCACAAATGGAATTCGAAGGCTGGATGAGGCTTAGCGGTGAAACCAATTTCAAGTATGGCGTTTTTTCTGGACTCATAACAAAGCTAAATCCATGGATGACAGATCAGATGGTAGCGCTCACGGAAAAAACTGACATTGACTTAGACGCAATGGCGAACGAGCTTTTCACGTTTTACATTGCAGTGCCGAGCCGGTCACGAGACAGCAAACTTATTGGATCGCTCATGGTCAATTTCCTGATGGACCATATTTTGGAAATTAGAAAGAGGATGAAATATCCCATAACCATGCTGCTTGATGAGTTTACAAACTTCGGAAAAATAAGCGGCATTCAAGACACGCTTTCAATTATTCGCAAAAACAAAATTGGACTTATTCTTGGTTTCCAGAATTACGCGCAGCTAGAGCAGGTCTACAGCCGCCGCGAGGCTCAGGTAATTATGGACATGCCAGCGACGCAAGTCTTTTTCAAGCAAAAGAAATTCGAAGAAGCAAGAGACTTAGCAGAAGCTATCGGCAGAACAACAATTGAGGAAGCCACGCTAAATGACAGCGGGCGAGTACACGAGATAATTCAGGGACGACACCTGATCACACCGGATGAACTTATCAGCCTCAACAAAGAAGTGATCGTATTTACGGCAGACATCAAACCAATTAAATTAGCGCTGACCTCGCCAACGGCTTACGAACAAGCCCTTTCATACGAGCCGCCGCAGCGAGAAAAGCATGAAGTATCGGAGTTTATTCGCAAGCGAGGGCGCACAGCCACCGAGCAGCCGCAACAAGGTCCGCAGCAAGGTCGGCAGCAGCAAAGAAAAGGGCAAGGGCGAGACAAAAAACGCACAAACACGCCGCCAAATCCTCAAGACGACATAAAGCCAAAGCCGCCTCCAGGACCAAAGCGCGACGTAGGACCGCCCCAATATGACGACATCTGAGCATAATGGGAATAGTCAAACCAAGGAGCAGAAAGAACAAAATGTTAATAGCTGCAATTGCCGCCGGTGTCTTTGCCTGGTTGCTCACCGGTTCTATCATTGGTGTAATAGTCACGCATGGCAATAATAATGGCAGTGCAGGCATGTTTCCCGGTTTGGTCGCGGGTATCTGGGCTGCTTGGCCGCTTTTGCATCAAGGCCGCGTGCAGCGAATCAACTTTTTGCACCCTGTGCCCAAGCGCTACAAAGTCCCTGTTAAACAAGCATTCAAGAGAGTCAGAGAAATTCTAGACGAGAAAATCTACAATTTCGGCGACGGCTGGAAGGTCTCCACAGCTGACACGCAAGCCAAAAAAATAAAGGCAACTCTGAAGTGGACCGATGAAGAGACTAAGATGGAACCCGGTCACGGCGGGCAAGTAAACACACGCACGGTGAGAGTACAAAGACTCTTAGAGCTTGACATACAGATGAAGGAAGAGCCAAACGACAGCACCATCATACAATTTGACTTTCATCCACGAATAGAAGGCATGACTTATATTGCATGTGACAGCAAAGTAGAAGGATTGCTTGCTGATGTTGAAGCGGCTCTGGGAGCTGGAACGGCGGCAGGCAATCCAATGGCTACCAATCTGCCGGCACCGCCCTGGTGGCTCTTGGGATTGACAGCCTTTGCGCTTTTTCTGTTGTTAGGTGATGTTGTGCAGGCGGTGTTTCACTGATGAACGAATTACACAAAGCCTACCAAATACTCGGTTTAGACCCCGGCAGCCCGAAGGAAACAATTCAGAGGCGCTGGAAACGCTTGGCTATGGTCTGGCATCCGGATCGGTTCCCGAACGAAGAAGGCAAGAAAGACGCCGAAGAAGAGCTGAAAAAGATCAATCATGCAAAAGATGTTTTGTGGAAACACTTCGAAAGTGGATCGCATAGAGCAAGTGGCTGTGAGTGCCAGCCAGGCGCCACCGATGAGCAATCCGGGCAGACAGCAGGACACAGATCCGGACCATCACCAGGACCAGGGCGATCAAGAACAGGTGGCGGTGACCCAGAGGAAGAAGCAAAACGAAGAGACGCCGAGCGCAAACGCCGAGCCGCAGAGGAAGCCGCCAGGCAGCAACAGCAAGCGCAAGAGAAAGCGCAGCAGCAATCGTATCAAACTGCACAGCAGCAAGAAATCTCCCAGAAGGAAGACAAGCTCAGATGGAAAGTTGCCACAACAGAGGCTATCGTATTTGCTGGCTTGTGCATTTTTGGCTGGATTGGTTCAGGAATAAACACCGCTATTCACAACTGGCAAGCCGAGGAAGACCAGAAAGCCAGGCAAAAAGCCGCAGACGAAGCGAAGAAAAACGATCCATGTCAGTCCGGAACCTCGCAGACACCGCCAAATTTTGCGCAAGCAAATATCAAAGACACAGCGCTTGCAGCTTCAAAACTATGGCGAACCAATTGCAAGGGAATCGGTCAGGGAGCCATAGTTACAGGAGAGGACGAAAAAGGGCGGTTAATCGCCGGACTTTATTACGGTCCTAATTTGACCTATCAGGGGCAATGGTTAGTCAGTTATGACGCAACGGGAAATCAAGTCACTGTGCAGCTTTGGAACGCACCAACTGAGCTTGCAGGCAGCACCGTTTACAGCTATGATGCGAGTCACAATCTGACTGAAATCAGGAGACTAGATGCTCAGTCTCAGCCACTTGTAATTGGCACAATAGAGCGCCGCCCAGGTGGCGGCTTCTTTGCCGTAGACACGCAATTCATTAGCGGCAACGTCACAACAAAGTTCTACACACCAGACGATCCGCAGCTAACAAAGAACTTCTATCTTTGCGATGTTTTCGGAAGAATACCCAAGCAAATAGACCCAATGCCTACGGCTACTTCGCCCGATTCAACGCCGTCAAGCCCGGCTTACATTCCTACTGGTGATCTAGCAGAACACTTTAAGAATAGAGCGAGTCCTTTTGCAAGTCCATTTTCGTCGCCAGGAGCGCTCACGCCATTTAGCTCCACATCTACAGGGACAAGCAGCGATGACCATTTAACCAATGTTTCGCCGTTTTCAACAACCACCACTAGCACCAACAGCAACGAGCACATATTCAAGAAATCGCCGTTTGGACCTTCATCAGACTCGAACAACTCGCCTGGCATGGATGCCCTAAATAAACAGCTTGAGAAGCAAAACAAGTAGAAGCCGTATCACACCACATATTTAATCTTGTTCGCAAATCCACTCAGAAATTTTTCAACTAAGATCCGTAATCTCTCCATGTTACTAGTTGCGAAATTGCCTTTGCCTTTCATTGAGGAGAAACTTTATGGAATTGGCGCTCACATCAGATGCCCAAGAGTTAAGCGTGCTCAACTTTGGTAGACCTTTGGTTGTTGGCGAGAAATATAGAGTTCGTCGCGCTGATGGTGGAACAGAAGATGGCTGGCAGCTTTTGATGCTCGGACCTAGCGGCAAGCTGGTATTGACTAAGATAGCTTCAATCAAAACGAATTGCATGATGCTTCGTAATTAAGAGTGTTTGATAAATGCAACAACGCGAAATAGAACCCAATCTTAATCATTTATCGACACCTAAGGATTCAGCTGTTCGGGACTTTGCACAACAGGTCTGGTCCCAATCAACGCAAGAGTTCAATCGTGAACCACACAATAAGCAAACAGAGCGCTCGTTGCCTGGCCTGAAAATTGACTCTCACTTAGAACAGAAAGAGCATGCACAACATGGGCACCAAGGCGCAGCCAGAGAGCAGCTTTTGAAGAAGCTTGACCAAACCTTCGATAAGGACACAAGTGAAGGACTCAAGCAATATATGAATACTTTTGAGAAGAAGGCTTCAGATAATCGGCTGAGCAAAAATGAAGTAGCAAACACCTATCAGGAAATCAATCGTATTCTTTCCGCTACTGGCGATAAGCCGCTCACGCCAGAACTCAGAAAACAAGTCGTTAGCGAAACGCTTTGTCACTGTGCCAATCCTGAAATAATTAGTCAGGGAGGGCATAACACCTGTAACGTCACAGCCGTTCAGGTGCGTGCTTATTCACTGCATCCTTCAAAGGCAGCCAAGCTAATAGCTGATGTGGCTACTACTGGCGAATACGCGACGCCGTCTGGCATCAAGGTTAAGCTTGATCGTGAAAGCATGATTCCGGACAGAGAAGCGCGTGCAAGTATTCCGGAGCAGAACCAGAGAGATTACGCCACGCAGTTATTCAACCTTGCCGCTGTGAACGTCTGGTACAGTGCAGCGAAGCCGGAGTGGCACTACCAGCAGAGAATCCAAAAGGATGAGAAGACACATAAGGAGCATGTGACTGAGGAAATCGTGGATCGTTCTGGTGGTAAAGAGAAACCCGTGCTCAATCCATTTAGCAAGAAACCGCTTGATAGTCCGACTTTAGCTGGCGATCAAATTGCTTTCATCAACGATGCAATTGTTGGTAAGCATGAGCCATACGCTGTGCTTACTTTCGGACCCAGTTCTGTGCTTCTGCCTGGCGAAAAGCAACAATCTGTTCATACTGCAGACATCCAGGACGAAAGTCACTTCAAATCACTATTGGAGGATCTCAAAAACAAGCATCAGCTTCCCGCGATAGCAGGTGTCGAAACAGGAGTCTATCCTCTTAGCATAGATGCTGGAAATCCTATCGTAGGTTATGATAGCGGCGGGCATGTGGTTAACATAACTGATTATGTTGGTGGAACCAAACCACATGTTTCTATGGATAACGAATGGTCGTCCAAGGAAGACCACAACAATAATTCAGTGCCTCTTCACGATATGTATTTGTGCATTGGTGGCGTTGACGTCGCTAGAACAGATGCTGGTTCCGATATCGTGGATGCTGAAACTAAACACAAGCCGATTCCACCGCTTGCGGAAATGTCAAAACTGTCAATCGATGCGAGGCGGCTCGGTGCCGACACTTTGATATTAAATGAAGCCGCTAAGAAGATCGTTGAACTTGCAGCAAGCGAAAAAACTCTTGCTGGGGAAGACAGAACCAAGTGGTTCTCAGAATTACGCAACTTCATGGGAGCCGTAAATCCGCAGGACAAGGTTGCCATGCTCAAGAAAATTCAAAACTCCGGAGCGTGCACAAATGCAGAGATTGGATGGCTGGCTTCTGATACAGCCAAATCAGTCAGTTATCAAAAACGTATGGCAATCAAACACAATGATGATGGAAAAAAGCGCAGCTGTGTAAGCGCAACAACCCAAGTAGCTGAATTCGTTTTGACCTTATCTGGAGAGGCCAAGAAGCATTATTTTGAAAAATTGAGAGAAAATGACTAGCTGGCTCTAGAAGAAAAAGGAAGCTTCAAAAATGGATTATTTGCCGCCGGAGCGCCCGGCCCTAATTGCACAAGCAAAGACTGAGGATGGTAGGCACGTCTATAAGATCGTAGACACAGGACAGATCGACCAGATGGATCTGCCGGACGACTTTCATAATTTGTCTACGTCCATGCAATATGAGCGCGCAAGACAGCGCGGTTTGCAAGCAGGACAGTATTTTCCTCTCTGCCAAGCCGACGATAACGAATTGACATTTTACGTGCAGGAGCACAAGTCATGCTCTCAGATGACCTTCAACGCTTTTTGTGCTCTCACTAAAATAAATACAGTCGGCCGCCCGGAAGGTCCTTGGCTGTCACCGAAGCAGATAAGTTTGGTCTCCGAACTTTTGAAGGAAAAACTTGATCAAACGAAATTCGAACTTAAAGCTCATCCAGATGATGTTGCTGGCAGACGGGTTTTGGAGATAACCACAATTAGTAAGCAGAAGCCGATACTCACTGGAACTGCATATTATCTTGTATCCAACGCCAAGGACCGAGTGATTGAGGAAATTGGGTTCAAGGGAGCAAGAGTAGACAACAGGTATTGGCTTGATGAAGCCGAATCAATGCTAGTCAGTATCAAATTTGTCAAAGAGGGTGCCGCCAAAACAGGCTCTCCAGAGTTTAAGAGTCCATCACATAAGCATAAATAGCATGTAACTCGGGCAAACTATTTGGCAAAATAGAGCTGGCTGGAATAGGTAAGAATATGCCTGAAGATGACGATACTATGGTAGTTACATCGAAATATGGATGCACGGTTAGAGAAACCGTTCAAATGACTGAAGCTGATAAAACAGCGCAGCCGGCCGAATCATTGGTCAAGCCTGGCACTGTAATCGATGGGAAGTATGAAATTCTCGCATTCCTCGGGCAAGGAGGCATGTGCTCGATTTACAAAGCCAAACAGCAGCTAGTTGATCGCATTGTTGCCTTGAAAATGTTGCACGCAAAGCACCTGATAAACGAGGACGCCATAGAGCGTTTCAAACGAGAAGGATTGGCCGTTTGTGCACTGGAGCACCCTAACATAGTTAAGGCTTATTGTTTTGGTCTTATAGAAGACAAAAACAATAGGGCTATTCCTTACATGGTCATGGAGTATCTTGAAGGCACCAGCTTGGCGGATCTCTTAAAACAGAAGCACAGATTGTCTAAACAGGAAGCTCTACCTATTTTTTGCGGAATACTGGATGCATTGGCTCACGCGCACGACCATGGCATAATTCATCGTGATATTAAGCCCGCCAATGTCATGCTTGTGGGGACTCAGAACCAAGTGAAGCTGGTTGATTTCGGTATTGCTAAGATCCTGCCTGAATCTAAGAAAGAGATGCAGAAACTTACTCAGACCCGTGAGATATTTGGATCGTTGCTTTATATGAGCCCCGAGCAATGTATTGCTAAGCCTCTTGATGTGCGTTCTGATCTCTATTCGATGGGTTGCCTAATGTATGAGGCTCTGGATGGTGATCCGCCGTTCAAGGGTGATTCGAGTTATGACGTTATGGATAAACATCTGCATGCGTCGCCCAGGGCGAGCGAATATTTAGCAGATGATTATTTTGGCTCCGTTATTCTTGGTGCTTTGGAAAAAGATCCAGCAAACCGACCACAATCGGCAAGGGAGTTTAAGGAAGCTCTCTTGACGCTGGCATCTACTGAAAAACATGTATCAAACGAACCAAAACAAAAGAGCAATGCAAACAAATGGGTAACAACAATTGCCCTGGTGCTGTTCGTCGTCATCGCCGTAGCTTTGTTTTACTTTCGTCCTCAATCGCAGTACCACACCACGCTCCAAATTGAAATCGCAGACAAGCGTCTCCATGAATATGAGAAAGCGCTTTCAAAAGCTGAGAAAGACTATGGACCTGCCAGTACTGAAGCAGCAAAACGTCTTGATGATATAGCTAGCTATCTTCATTTAGACCAGCGCAAGTATGCAGAAGCAGAGCCGTTATGGAAGCGTTCATTGGAAATTAGAGAAAGAATGCTAAATGTGAATCCCTCTGCTGTAAACCTTTTGAATGTGGCAACAAGTCTCCAAGAGCTAGCGCAATGTTATTTCGAACAAGGCAAGCATGCAGAGTCCACGCCGTTATGGGAGCGTTCTTTGTCAATCAGGGAAAAAATACTCGGCCGAGAGGACCCTGTTGTAGCAACGAGCGTTTCTGCGCTAGCCACTAATTACTGCAAACAAGGGCACTACAAAGAGGCAGAGCCGCTCGCAAAGCGAGCATTGGCTATATTTGAAAAGAGGTTTGGTCCGAATGATAGGCATGTGCTTGCACCATTATTTGTTCTGGCGGAGTGCTGTCAAAAGCAAGGCAAGCATGCAGAGGCAGAGCGGCTGCTTAATCGTGCTCAAAGTAACCAACGTGGAGACGTGCAATAATGTCGTGCTTGAATAATTTTGCCAGCCAGTGCTACAAGGAGTGGCATCGCTGTGTGCGAAAAACTTTTCCATTTTGGCAAAAGCTGGGACTGCACGTCCTGCCGAACCACTTTTACAATCCCATTCCTGATACACGAGACCTTACAGACGAATTCTTTTCTAGGCGCTCTCAGTTGGTCGGAATAGCTATCCAGGA
>JBIKOL010000045.1:0-53557 GCA_044358055.1 Obscuribacteraceae bacterium (SeqCode) | reverse complement strand
CCCTCTTTCAACGCAATGGCAAAACAAAGAGCTATATCATGAAACTCTGATTTCGAGCTGCCAAAACGACCGTTTTGGGCTTCGACTGAGTGAATGCGATCTGTGATAACTTTGCTGAACTGGTCTTCTAGTGCATCAGACCATCCTTTTTTATCTAAGCGATCTTGCAGATGCATACTGACAAATTCTCTAGTGTGCTCTTCTGAAAATGGGTAAGCATACGCGAGAGATTGCATGAACTTTTCGCCATTGCCTCCTTCAATCTTTACCACTACTGATTCATCAACACTCTGTCCAATCCAGGGATGGCAGGCTGGGTTGTGAGATGCTCTAATTTGGAACTTTCCATCAAATGGAAAAGCCTGGAGTCTATCATTCAGTGCTTTTACAAACTCAGGTAATTTCCCGGCAATTCCTGCCATCTCAAATGCTGTACGCGCATCTTGCCATTGCCTTATATTCAAGCCAAATTGCCCTTTCAGTCCTGCTGACGCAATTCCGTTAACCGTGTTATTCAAAAGATCGTTTTGCAAATCAGTTGTCCATCCATACTGCACAAATCGTTCAATCGGTGCCAGGGCTTTAAATTCATCGCTAAACTCATAAGCGTTGGCTGGCTCAAATAGCTGAGCAGGCATGAACTTGTCGCCCTGTTTCGTGATACGGCTAAGATAAGTTCCTTGTTCTAAAATTGGCTCGGGAAAGCATCTCTCTAGCGTTTTTTGAGCAGCATCCAATGCGCTTTTGTTTGTGGAATTTTGTTTGTCTGAAAGATGTTCTAAGCTGCCCAGGGCTTCCGCAAAGTGTGATGCATTCAATAGCTCGGTCTCCGAAACTGAACTGTCATTCTTGTGCATATTTGGACAATCTGCCATCTTTTAACCTCCGGAACTATAGTCAAAGCGAAGCTAATTAGCCTTCTGCTGCTTATTAGCGGCTGAGTAAGGGTTTAAATCGGAAGCATTTTCGTATGTTGAAAGACTCTCTCTCCGAGAGGCACCTGCTTTCACTGATTCCGTGGTCGAATTTTGAATGTCACCTGATACTGGCACTTTTGCGGTACTTGCTTCGTGCATCCGCTCATGTTGGTCAATTTTCGTCACTGGAGGTTTAACTACTGAATCTCTCATTGTTGACGGTTCAAATGCTCCTGGAAGATCGATCGTTCCGTGCTCTTTCTCTATCTGCCTTGTGCTTGGGAGCTTTATCGGTCCGGGAAGTTTCATATTTCCCAGGTCTTTCTCTATCGGCTCTGGCTTTGGAAGTTCCGTCGTTCCGGGATGCTTCATCGTTCCCAGTTCTTTCTCCATCGGCTCTGGCTTTAGAAGTTCTATCGGTCCGGGATGCTTGATCGTTCCCAGTTCCTTCTCTATCGGTTCTGGCTTTAAAAGGTTTATTGGTCCGGCAGGCTTTGTCGATGTGGGCTCTTTCTCAATTTGGTGCTGACCGAATTTCGAGGTTATCTGCTCGACAGAATTTCGTAATTCAGCAGGCAAAGCCACAGGGGGGTGAAAAAGAAATATATCTTTGTGTGCCTGGTTCGCGTCGTCCTTAGATATTTTTGCTCTTAACTCAGAATCCTTAGACAATGACTCACTTGGCTTGGACTCACGCTCAGCCTGTGCGGGGCAGGGGATATCATCATTGATGCCAAAGCTTTTGTCTTCGTATGTAGAATGTGTGCGGTTTCTGATCATTTTCATCTCGGCGGCTCCAACCTGTAGTTCCGCTGGCGCTAGGGCACGCGATGCAGCCGATTCGCCCGAATCAAGCTTTTCGCTGGCGCTTTCATTTGTAGAAAATTGATTTGCATGATTCATAGTAATTGACTCCTTCAGTTTCAAGCTTGTGTTACACGGCGGGCTTCAGGAACCCTGTTTCGAAGCTGAACTTATGATAAATTCAAGCCTGTAACCAACTTGTCACCAGACTGTAAACTCTTGTGGAAAGACTTTCTTCAGGCAACCAGCAGCGCAGCAAGCTCTAGCACTGGCGCAGCAAGCTCTAGCACTGGCGCAGCAAGCTCTAGCAGTGACTCAGCAAGCTCCAGCGCTGTCATTTCTTGACTAACTTGTAACCCTGAGAGAATACGTTTTCGATCAATTCATCATTTCCAAGCTTTGAACGAAGCCTTTTGATGCACATTCTTACCGAAGTAGGCGAGACATTTTCATCGCTGGACCAAACGCGATCTAATAACATTTCTGCGCTAAAAATTTGATTAGGGTGGCGCATCAAAAATTCCAATAATGCAAACTCTCTTGGCTGCAGTTGAACATCTTTTCCAGCAACGGTGACCTTAAAATTAGTCGGCTCAATTGTGAGAACTCCAATCTGTATTTTGTCGCTGATAAATTCTTGAGGACGTCTCAACAGCGCTCGCACCCGGGCGCGCAACTCTCGGTTACCAAAGGGTTTCGTTAAATAGTCATCGGCGCCAGAATCTAGTCCCTCTTCTTTCTCATCTTCAGCGCCTTTTGCCGTGAGCATAATCACCGGCATTGTGCCACCACGCATTCGATACTGAGAACATATTTCCACGCCGGAAAGTCCAGGTAAATTCCAATCTAGTATCGCCAGATCATATTGATATAGGGCAAGACGACTTGCTGCATCCAGTCCATCTTCGGCATACTCGATTGTATGACCGTCGACCTCAAGGCAATCAATCACAAGATTTGCCATTCCGGTATCATCTTCAACCAACAAAATCTTTGCCATACTAGTCCTCCTTTGCACCCTGGAGCAAGGGAGGATCGACCTGCTGATTACTCTGGAGAGCTCTCGGAAGCAAAAGCCAAAATTTGCTGCCGGATTTACCATCACTTTCAACACCAATTTTTCCGTTGTGTGCCGTAACAATTGACCTTGCGATTGGCAAACCTAAGCCGGTTCCTTTGCGCGGAGCGGCTGATCCGCTACTTACTTGCTTAAACTTCTCGAAGACCATCTCTTGCAATTCAGGGCTTATACCTGGACCGCGATCTACAATTGCTATTTCGACTTCATTAGCTGATGCACTAAGTTCTATGTTGATTTTCTCCCCAGGCGGCGAGAAACGGATTGCATTAGCGATCAAATTAATCAAAGCTTGATTCATGAAACCAGCATCAGCCAACAATTCACAGTCATCTCCAGAAACGATGATTTCAATCTGCTTTTTCTCAGCTAACTCTTGCACTGCGACAATTGCAAAATTGACTAGCGAAAGCACCGGCACAGATTCCAATTGCAAATTCAACTGACCTGCTTCCATTTTCTCAAGATCAAGAATCGAACTTACCATTTCAATCATTCGCGCCGTTGCAGTTTCTGCAGAACGAGCCCGCTCATGTAGTTTCGGAATTTGCTCATCATACAGGCCTTCAACAACACTATCCAAAAAGAGCTGAATTGAACTTAAAGGATTTCGCAAATCGTGGCTTATCATCCGGAAAAAATCCTGCATGTTAGATTCCAGTGCCTTAAGTGTGTCTGCCATCTGATGGAAGGTAGCATCAACCATAGCGATTTCGTCGCCGCCGCTAAGAGGTGGTCCAAGCTCTTGACCACGAGCCAGCTTTTGGCTGTTTTCAGTCAGGATAGCCAGTCTTTTGCTGGTCGTATCATTGAAATATTTTGCTAGAGCAAATGCCATCAAAACGTTCAATATCATTCCAGCAAATAGACAGATCTGCACCTGCATTTCAGATTGCTTCCGCGCAAGTTCGTTTACTGTTTTCATTCTCTTATGCACACTGGTGGTAGCACTTAGCTGTGAAACCATCTTTTGCACAAGCGGTAAAAGCTGTTGCTCGGCTCGTCGGCGCTCAGCATTAGCATCATTGTCGGCATCCTGTGGATAGAGGAAGGCATATGCGGCAGGATTATCTGCAGCCATTTTGGCTTCTTTTTGAAATTCAAGAAACTGGGTTGATTCTTGGCTGATTTGACGCATCATTTCGCTGTTCTTTCCGTCTGGACCAAGCAAAATCTCTAATTTCTTGAGATCATCTGGGACTGCGTCAACCAGTTGCTGATAACGCTCTGCGAAGGCTGAACTCTTTCCGCTGGCGACATAGGCGAAAAGTGCCATACTACTTTGAGCCAGATCTTGAATAAGAGAATTGCATTGGGCAATCACTGCCTTTGAGTGCCTTTCCTTTTCCGCTTGCTGCTCAGCTCGTATCAGCAAGAATTCCAAACTGCCAACAAAAATGAACTCAAACAGCAAAGGAAAGCAGACAAGAATCATGCCTTTTTGCGATAGCTTGAGATTAGGGCGCAGCATAAGTAGCCGACAGGATTTAAAGGGTTCTTTACTACAGAAGATCTCCAGAATAGTGTTCCCACAACTGTCCGCAAATTATCACTCTGGACGGTTGTGACGTTTTTACCGAGCTCATTAGCATTTTCCCCAGTCAAATTTTGCGAACTCCTGAATATACACTGAGAGCAGCTGGGGAATTTGGGAAATATCACAAAGCACTTGCATGAAGCAAGTGCTGATCGGTGCGTGCGATTCGGCTGGCGTTCACGGGAGGAAGCCGTATGGGAACGCATCTAGAGCTATTGCACATAGACCAGAAAGAATCAACACAGCCCCAATCACTGGGGGACATATTTCAAAAAATTAGTTTGCCTGAATTCAAAGCTACTTTGAGTACAAGCTTGGATTCGGCTGCATCTGTCCAACAATTCTTGCCACACATTGGTTTTGATTTTCACCCGCCAAAAGATCAAGAGCGCGCTCATACAGGCGGCACTGACGCCAGCAAAGAGGCGTCGAAAAGCCTATATGGCGATTTCAAAGATCCTTTGCAGGCGATAAAAGCAGACGCGTGCATTCAACCATTTGGAATCGGAAATTGTTATTTTGTCGCAGCACTGGCATCGCTGGCAAATGTGCATCCAGAACGAATTAAGAACATGATTCAAGTAAACGATGATGGAACGTATACGGTCAAGTTCCCTGGCGCAAGCTCTTCAGTTACGGTGGACAAGCCAAGTAAGGACGAAATCGAACAGGTTGGCGGCGCCACTAAATATGGTATCTGGCCGCTGATTGTTCAGAAGGCTTATGGCAAATATTGTGGCGGCGGAAAACATGATCTCGATGGCTCCGATGGCGGTTCGGCATTTAGTGCTGGCGTGAAAATACTGAGCGACAAGGGCGTTGATTACGGCGGCATTGGATATATGCTTCCGCTCATGAGCTGGAAATCGATGGATGAAACTTTGAAAAATGCGGTTTCTCCGGCAAACAAGAATGATGCGGTGCCGGTTACTGTTAGCACGGCTAAGTCGCTTTTTTCAGGCAATACAACTGACGGTTTCGTGCGCGGGCACGTTTACAGCGTTCTCGACTACAAGCACAACGACAATGATGTCAAACAAAGCCTTGTGACCGTCCGCAATCCATGGGGCGGCAAAGATGCTATTCGCACAATCACTCTGGAAAAGTTCTACGAAAATTTTATGCAGCTGAGCGTCGCGCGAAATTGACAGCAGGCGTAAGCCTTTATGGAGCAATTGCGCGAATTATCGGTTGATAGAACTGAGTTTCAGATGGCTTCAAAATCTCCACGTTTTTGAAACCACTCTTATGCAGTGCGTCACTGAGCTCTGCCGGGGTGATGGCTCGATATGAACCAACAAAATGGCGAGTATCCCACCCGCGTTCCTCGATCTCTCTAGTCACAAAAAGGTGAACCGTGTAACGGCGCTCATCTCGCCAATCCCATATTTGATGGACAATTCGACGCCTGGTACCATCCTGGTAGAACACGGGCGGCATTGATGTGCAACGCTCCGACATCAATGGACCATAATCTCGGATACTAATCAACACCCTCCCGCCAGTCCTGAGCGCTCTTCGCATTGCATTTAGAGCAAGCGAAATATCATCGTCACTGTCCAAATGAGGAATTGCGTTGTCCATACAAAGTATTGTGTCGAACTCTCCTATCTGCGCGGTGGAGAGATTTCGCATGTCATCAATCCGAAAATCGATATCTAGTTTACGCTCCCGAGTCTCAAGTTGAGCTCGTTTAATTTCGCCAGCAGATAAATCAGTCCCTTGAATGCTATAGCCACGTTCAGCTAGTGCAAATGTTTGGGTACCAATTCCACAGGCGCAATCCAAAATTTTGCCCGCATCCTGTGGACTTCCAAGAAGAGCGCTCAGAATATTGCCCTGCCTCTGAATTGACGCATTCCAGTCTTCAAAGATCAGGTGGTAGTGACTTGCTAATGAGTCATAGAAATTATGCTGCAATGGATTGCCCTCGATTCCGGGTGAAATTCTCTCATTTGCTGTTTGCATTTGTCCATCCGGCTTAATCCAGCAAATAGATTCACATCTGTCTCCAAATTTGATTTAAATGCGGCAAATCCTCATGAATTCTCCACGAACCTTTCCGGATTTATTTATTTGAAAGCACTACTATTGGGAATAGATCGAAGAGCTGATAGTGGATGGGTGAGAATATGTTCCAATTTCGTACCGTGATTTCTCTTGCTTTGCTTACGAGCGTGTTGTTCTTGCCCGCAAACGCAGATGAAAAGAAAATTTTGAAAAAGGAATTTCCAATTGCTGATTCTGTAAAGCTATTGCATGGAACAGTGAGTGAGACTCAGCTTGAATACGACTTGAAGAAACTCGGACTAATTTTGCAAAGGCAGAATGCCGCAACTGTGCTTCCGGGCGTTGTAACACAAATTGAGCCAAATAGCCTCGCAGACCAGGGAAACATCAAGCGAGGGGATCTTATTTTACGAGTAGATCTCGACCGTAACGCCACGTATGTGACCCTTCAACGAAATGGAAATAATTACCGAGCGGTTCTTTCCGAAAGGACTCAAGTACCATTAACACCAAACTTCGATAATAGCTGGATTTTCGGTGGTCGAGAAAACACTTCGCCCTTGAATGCTGGCACAAAAGCGAATGATAGCATTGGCGGAGATGGCGGCAGAGGCGGGCAAGGCGGAAGGGGTGGAGATGGTGGCAGAGGCGGAGATGGCGGCAGAGGCGGAGATGGTGGCAGAGGTGGAGATGGTGGCAGAGGTGGAGATGGTGGCAGAGGTGGAGATGGTGGAACTGGTGGCACGGGTGGTAGCGGAGGTTTAGGTGGCAGTGGCGGACCAGGTGGATTACGCGGTCAAGACGGTCTTCCCGGAGCACCCGGTACCAGTTATTGAGATCTTCATTTTTGCTTTTGCGAAAACGGCAGCTTTTTCTTTAGTGAGGATCAAACTAGCAGAATAGATTGAGTTACCCTGCTTCCGATTTGGAAAATGATTTCTTCCTTCGGCTTTGTCTCATCCAATCTCCCTCACAACTCTCTGGGTAACACCACCATTAATGCGTTCATTGGATTTGGCTCTGAGCGCGATACGCTTGTAAGTATATTTCGCCAGCTTCAGGCATTTGCGTTTCCTCGTAATCAGCGAACCAGATTTCATTTTCCAACCAATAGCGACACATGAACTCTTCAAATGATCCGGCATTGAAAACAAGATCATTAGGATCTTGCTCCCCGTCCTCCGGGCTCTCCTCTTTTGTTCCATAAAATGCCGGACTTGACAGAACGGCATGATCCTTGCAATTTTTGCTTAGGAAAAGGTACCAGAAGATACATCCCTGGGAATCAGCAAGGAAACGGATGAGATAGCCGTCCCCAAGAGGAGATACTATTGCTTCAGGACACACACTTAAGTAGCAGTCGGTGTTAGATCTCACCTTATCTCTTAACGGTGACTCCAGAAAACGAACGAAAGATTCCGGTAAAGAAATCGCATTCTTCTGGCAAAATTCTTTCAGATCGAAAAATGAATCTAGATTTGCAAATTTATTACGATCATTAGCGATCGAATCGTCAGGAGTTGCGGCTTGCTCCAGCCAAAGAAAATCGCCCTTGAGTTCGAATGGAAGTTCGGGCAGCATTTCAAAATCGTAGCGCCCATAAGTTCCTACTCTAGGTCTGACGTCTACTAATATGTTGCTCAAGTCTGTCCCCCACCAGCCAAAACCAAAATGCCATTCCTCTGGCTTCATCTATTTAACTCCCTTATATCTGGCGATTTAAAGCGTTTCTTTCTGTTCTTATTCCCGTGTTTATTTGAGGATACCCTCTAAGACGCAGTTTCTGCTCAGAATGCTTCGTACTCATTAGCGCCTCAGTGGGAAGAGCAAGGCAACGCTACTAGTTCACAAGCGATTGTATTACTCATCATAACAAGCGCACTGCGCTAAACAGTCTCGGCTACAATTGATTTCTTCCGTTTGCAACTTGGAGACTTGTCATGCCGGTTAAGGGTTTGATGTTTACTCAATGCTTGTCCGTTTTGCTAAAAGACGCTCCTTCACTTGGAGTGATTTCTAAGGCCTTGAACGACTATAATATCGTCGAAACTCAGGCTTCACCGGACAAGCACTGGGCACTCACAGGTTCATTTATAAAGCTTGCATATCGACCGGAGCTGGGTGGCTTCATTCAAGTCGATGTTGTTGATCGCAAATGGCCGGGCCTTGCCGATTTTGAGAGCGGAATTGCTGACAAAGATTTTCTTGGTTCATGGGCAATGTCTTGTTTCGGACCTTTCACCTATCCAGACAGCCTGGAATCTGCTGCTGAAGGAGCCCTATCTTGGGGCGAAGCTGATGAAACGGTTGCACAACACTGCGCATTCATTCGCGTCAGAATTGGTTATTTTCAGGACGGAAAGCCTTACGTGCCTTCCGACTGTGATGCAGTTGCAGAATTGAATTTTTTGATGCAACTTATCCTGAAGCTGCTCCAGCTTCCAGGTGCCTTATGCTACTTCAACCCCGCAGGGCAAATCCTTTATCCATTTGAGGTCGTCGATAATTATCTCCAATCCGAACCAGAAGAATATCCTCTGGAGCTCTGGTCAAATATTCGTTATGTACAACTGGATAAGCAGTGGATTCTCATGGACTCAGTCGGTAACCAGCAGATGAACGTATCTGACAATGAAGCTATTTTTCCTCGTGGAATGTACAAACCTGGGGATGTGCACATGCTGATACGAGGTGCCACTGAATACCTTTTAGAAAAACAAGCCCTCAAAGATGGTGATTCAACCGAAGGTCCCGGCGGTGTCGATTGGAGCGTAACAGCCGTCGACGCGCCTCTTTTGCCGCCTCGACGACCCGTAATATTATGGAAGCCAGAGGATGGCACTGAGCCTCCGCCGAAATTTACAACAAGCAGAACCGAAGTTCACGAATAACGAAATGGAGCAACAGCTGCTTCGGTCTCACTACGAGTCGTTCCTTCTTTCATAACTCATCGCGGCGAAAGCAATTCGCAGAATCTTTTCTCGCCGTTGCTAACTTATCGTAGATGGTTCATCATAGACAGTATATGGATTATACTCGCCTATAATGTCGGTTTTCTTTTCAAGGATCTCAATTATTTGTCGAAAGTTTTCCCCACCGCTTGTTCGGTCACTAACCAGCATAGAAAACAAATGTTCTTTTAATTACTCCCGTGTACTGGTTGTACAGAGCGCTATAGCTAATGAATACAAGCAATCATGAAGTTTCTAATTTTTTATTCGGGATAGGTGGAGTATTGACCTTCCTTGGATTCATTTTTCCTGGATGGTTGTGGATTTTGAGCACGCCTGGTGATGTTGAGATGATATCGCTAGCTCTAGTAACGCTTGTCGGAGTTGCAGGATTCCTTACAATGAGTGCAGGCCGCGCGAAGCGTGCAAGCGAAGACAAGAAGTCCCTGGAAACGGACAACGAATGATTGAGTTTAAAGCAACTTTGAAAAGCCGAGCCTTTAGCAAGCAATGGTGCAGCTGCTCACGGACCTTTTGCTTTTAGCCCGGTTTAATAAGTGATTTGGAAAAGACGAACCTGTCACCTGGAGAAAATGAGCAAGAGAGTGCGCATTGCATTCCACGCGACCAGTTTAAGGCACCAAACAAATACGCGACCAGGTTACATCATCGTTGTGCATCATGAGGCGCCCCTGCTCGTCCTTTTCTTGCCTCGACTGATCAACCAGTTGCATGAACTGTTCGTTATTCTCAATAGCCTCAAGCAAGCTAACCGCGTCTTCTTTCTCTTTTTGCCTGCGCAAAAACCATTTAGAAATAGCATCCGTCATCAAATAAAAAACATCGCCACGTTTACACGTGCCCATCACGTATTCAAGTTTATCGAGAAGCCCTTTATTGGCTGCCTGGCGAGTGGATAAAAGAGCTGGATTGTAATCAAAATCTTCCCAATTTTCCAGAGGCAAAGCTTTAATCAATTTGCCTTCACTGATGTGAAAAAAGCAGCTATCACCGAGTGCTCGCACAGACCAGCTCAATCCCTTCTTTTCCTCATGAATGCTCAATCCTACGATTGTTGCAAACGCTCCAGACTCTAGCTTCTCTTCCGCATACCAGGGCAATTCTTTGCCGGACACTTTTTCCAACCAGTGCTTTTGCAAATCTTCGATATCAAAATCTTTCTCGAGATATGCCTTGCACAAAATATTCGCCCACAATCCTGAGAATGAAGTTTCGGTAGCGCCATCTGAAACAGCGCAGCGCCATTCGCTGATATCGCTGCGCTCGCATGACTCTTCCGGCGCGAAAGCGTCTTCATATTCTTCGGCTGTTAAGCCGGCTTTCGGCGTCCAGAATACCCGATAACTTATTTTCATAAGGCTATCTCAAGTTGCTTGGGCGCGTGCCGATGGTCAGGAATCGAATTACTGAAACGAGGTCTGCATTGAACACAAATCCGCGCGGATTTTCGGAAATGATGATGCCTTCTTCTTGAACCATTCCCCACATGTAATCAGGCAGAGGGCTCGACATGCGGAAAAGCAATTTCGCATAATCATCGGGCATCATCGAATCATTATCCGGGTATTCGATAGCAGCATGGTTCGAAGAAGAAATGTGCAAATTAAAGAGCAAAACATTTCCATCTTCGCTAGACATTCTCTTAATTTGCTCAGCCGGTTCCTCAGGGTCCCCGTCAGTGGCCTCGCCATCAGTGATGTTCACAACAATTGGCGGGAAACAGCCCGTATGCTGATGCAGCCAGTTGCTTACGATGCGGCGAGCCTGGCGCAGCGCTTCGCACATTGGAGTGCCGCCCTTATAAAGAGGATCGATCCACACAGGGAATTTGATCTTCTGTTCCATTATTCCGCCGGCGCCATCGTCAACCTTTTTGGTGCGCTGTTCAACGCGAGCCGGGTTGTTTGCAATTTCGCTAATCGGCACTAGCTCTTTGCCACCGAGAACGCCGGAGAAGACTGGTCCCACGCCACGTTCGCCATAACCAAGCACGCCGACGTGGTAATAATCGCGAATGCCTTCGGATTTGGCGCATTTGATTACCAGGTTTTGCAGCAGCCGGTTGACGGCATCAGCAACGCCATCTGCTTTTCGTTTTCCGGCGCCCTGCCCAAACGGATCTTCCATTGAGCCCGATTGATCGATGAGTATGACGATGCATGATGGATTAGCTCTGCTGATTTCTGCTGTGTAGGCCATACTTGTCTTCCCCGAACATTAACTTCGATAGATTATCCCCGATAAGAAAGCTGAGGTGGTCAAGGAATAAACAAGCTTGGCCCGGTTCGCTTATGGGGCTCTTATGCTAGAGTTGGACGTGGACAGCTTTAACGGCTAGATTCGCAGTATGACGACATCCACGGTTCCCTTTCATCTTGCGGTGCCTGTTCGTAATCTGAATGAGGCAAGGGCATTCTATGGCGATGTTCTTGGCTGCGCTGAAGGTCGGAGTTCTACAGATTGGGTAGATTTCAACTTCTTTGGACATCAACTCGTTGCACACGTGGTCGACGACAGTGCGGTGAAACGTGCGTACAATCCCGTCGATGGGCACAACGTCCCCGTGCCGCATTTCGGCGTTGTTCTTTCTATGGCTGATTGGCAGGCATTAGCCGATAAATTGATCTCCGCCGGCACAGAGTTCATCATCGAGCCGGGCATACGCTTCAAAGGAGAAGTCGGAGAACAAGCAACAATGTTTTTCCTCGATCCCTCCGGGAATGCGCTGGAATTCAAAGCGTTTGAAGATATAAATCAATTGTTTGCCAAATAGCAGCAAGCATAAAGGTGAAACTTTGGACGAGTTAAAAGCACCACGGCAAACATCCTCAGCATCCTGGCCAAGTCCTCAGGATTACAACGAATGCGTGCAAATTCCTCAGCATTGTTTTGTAGATAAGAGCTTGCGGGAAGGCACTGCAGAAACTGATGGACTGGGCTTGCCGCGTCCGAATACAGGCATGTTCGCCAGTGTTTATCACATGCTTTGCCCAGATCAGGAATGGGCATTGCGTTGTTTTATACACTACGCTGCTGACCAGGCTGAAAGATATGCAGCGATTACAGAACATCTCAACAGGCAAGGGCTGGAATCCACATTGCATTTTGAATTGCAAGAACGCGGCATTAACGTACGCGAAGCCTGGTATCCAATTCTCAAAATGCAGTGGTGCAATGGAATAACGCTAGACCGGTGGATTGCTGCCAATTTGAACGACACAACAGCAATGCAAGAATTGTTAAGCAATTGGAAATATCTGCTCAGTTCGTTTCGCAATGCTGGTATCGCCCACGGTGACTTACAGCACGGCAACATCTTGATTGCTGATCGACGCATAAAAGTTGTCGATTATGACGGCATGTATGTACCGGCTCTCAAAGGCAGGGCGAGCAATGAGCTTGGACATCGTGATTATCAACATCCCCGCCGTAATCGGCAGCATTTCAATGAGAACCTGGACAATTTTTCCGCCTGGGTGATTTATATTTCCATTTACATATTGATACTAGATCCGGTGCTCTGGCAGCAATTGAATGGTGGCGAAGACTGCTTGTTGTTTCGGAAAGCTGATTATGACGAACCGCTTTCTTCGCGCGCCTTTTACATTCTTGAACAGCACAAGAATCCTAAAATTCGAGAGGCATCTCAACAATTACGCTCGTTTTTAGGACTGGAGCCGGATCAGATTCCATCGCTGGATGAATCACCGGTGATACCAGAAGATCTGCCGGCGTTAAACACTCCAGCAGCAATGAGCCATGATTATTCAACAGAACTTGGTACTACGATCCTTTTCCAGGGAAGTAAGCGACGTCCACGCAGCCGCATGAAAGGCGGCAGCACAAAATTCCGGCGAACAATAAACCCAGAGCCGGTTGCGGAGAAACCGAAGCCAGCATCACCTCTTGTGGAAATAATCCGCCGCTTAAGAAATCCCGCCGGAGCCAGCAGCTCGAGCACGCATGCAAGTCCCAATTCCACATTTACAGATCGTTCAAAAAGCTCAATCAGGCAATCAAGCAGCAGCGCGCCGAACGATGATCTCTACTTCAAAGTGATCAAATTCATCGCCGAGTACCTTGATTTGAACAAGGACAGCATCGGTCCAGATCTCAGTCTCTATCATGACCTTTCTTGCACTGGCCATGAAGCAGAAGATCTTCTGGAAGACTTTGCAGAAACATTCAAAGTGAATTTGAACAATCTGGAATTCACTATGTTCTTTTGCCCCGAGCCAGGTCAAAATCCCCTCGCCTGGCTCAAAGAAAAATTCGCAAGCGAAGAAAAAAAGAAAAAAATCCCGATTACCATCATGGATTTATACCAGGCCGCCCGCTCAAAAACCTTCCCAGATCTCTCCTCCCGCACTGCAGAGTAGACGCCTCTGTCCCAGACCGCTCCAGGGAGCTTATTTGCAGGGCGGAGTGGACTCCTCTGTCCCAGACCGCTCCAGGAGCTTATTTGCCCGGCAAAACGCTTGGATTAATTTTACCGGTTGCTCAAATGCTGTGAGAACGCATTCAGGGCGTTTTCGGGCGCGAGAATCTTACAGAATCCGGAACTTTTAATCTTGCCCTTTTTGTTATCTTCCGGCCCCTCGACAGCTCCTTTTCCGTATTAATCCCGGGAGCGCCGGCGGCGCGCCGGCTTATGACTAAATGATCTGATCTGAAGTCACGGGAGTATGAGTCGGCGAGCCGCAGCTAGGCTCGTAATCGGACCAGACTACAAGCCTATGCAGAAATGTAGTCTGCCCGCGAATCGCTTACTCGATCGGTTGAGACATAATTTCATCAAGCGCAGCAGAAAATTCATCACGAGTAAAACGCCCCGGTTCTCTCGCTTTCAAATCTGCGCGCACAATCAAAATCTGCTCATCATAATAAATTTCCGCCTCGTTCGCATTCTGAAATCGAATTCGCGAAAACATATTTTTGAAAACAATGCGCTGGAATTCATCAGACATTTTGACCTGCAGAACCTTCATGAATTCATCGATCAGTTCATACAAACCAACCAGTGTCAATTCATCTTGAGCCAGTGTTTCCCAGCTGACTTCAAGTTTGATATCGATTTGCAAAAGTGTGCGCAGGTTGATCGTTTCATCGGCAATTTTTTTCCGCAACGATGTAATCGTCGGCGCATTTTGCTTAACCGTTTCGATTTTGCCACCAGAAAGAAACTGCACGAACTGCTCGATATCCTGCACTTTAACGGCAACCACGGACCAGAGCGGCAAATAGATAGTGCTTACTCCCGAACCGCGCACAGCTTCGTCATGCTCTACGAGCATAATGAAAGTTGCATCGCCTTCATCCTTGATTCCGATGACATAACCAGAGAAAGAAGCGCCACTCAAATATAAGGTAGCGCGCGGAATTTCTTTCAACTCATTGCGACGATGAGAATCTGCAAGCGAGCCCAGCAAACGGATGATTTCAACCGGAGACTGTGCTGGCAGAACTGATGTGAGTTTCAGCTTCTCAGGCGCTTCCATTTTGGGGTACTCCTATCATTTCCAGCAGATTTTCGCTCATGAGAATTGTAAAGCAGACAACAAATTGTCAGTAAATGTAGTCCAGTTTACAAAACAGACGTTTTATACTTTGCAACCCGGGGTACATATACTGTGTGCAGGAAACAGCTTTTCGGAGGACTCTTATAGAGTCAACACGTCCTTTAGGCTAAATATTTCTAAAGCACTTAATAAGCGCCATTAGGCGAGACCCTCTGCGGGTCAAAAGAAATCGGACGCCCCTCACGGGGCGTCCACCATTTTAAACGGCTTTTTGCCATAACGGCCGTGCCAACGCGCGACCCAAAGATGTTAAACAGCAAATGCCCCGGGATCGCGGGCGTCCCGCCCGCAAACTGCCAAAACCCGTTCCCATGATCTGGATCTGAAGATGATGTCTGCAAAAAGCGGGCGGGACGCCCGCGATCCCGGGAGCGGCTCTTCGGCATTACTCAACGCTAAAATCTGAGTGCTTCGTTAACGGATGAGAAAGCGGACCCTTTTCAAGCTATGATCTCCCCGTTCAGTTCCGAGCAAGATCGGATTTTCCCCCCAGCAACGAACCGGGTGCTTCCACGTATGTACATGTGCGTAAGCGAATGTTATATCGAGAGCAGGTTTCAAAGCTTTGTCTCCGGCAGGGACATCAAGAAATGAACAGGCTCGTACTTTCGGTACAAAAACGATACCTGGTTCCGTGTGTTATCGTCGCGGCAATTCTTATTTGGCTCGGTTTCTGTCGTTCGCATTATGAAAGCTACTGGAACGGCACAATCCATCGCGTTCAAACCGTAGACTTCAATATTCTGCACCACACTCTGCCTACCTGCCTTTCGCAGATGATTTTGCAGGGAAGAACAGACGAAATTCAAAAGGTGCTCAATTCCAACTTTGGAATTTTCGGCATGGTTATCACCGATGCCAACGGACAGGAAATCCTCTTCCGCACGAACAACTTTTATCAAAAGCAAACATGGCAGCCCAAGCTCAGCATTGAGTTCTTGAACTCTCAGAAAGAGCCCTTTGATCTATTGATGGATCCGCCGCCAATGGCGCCGCAATACGGGCACAAGAACCCGCGTGAAGACAGCGTGGTCGCACTTTCCAAGCCGCAAGGACGCGTGATAGGCAGGCTCTACTATGTGCGCGGTGTTCCACCATCCTTTTATGATGATCTCTTTAACTCCGTCTGGAGCAACTGGGTTGAACTGCGTGGCTCAAAGCGCGGTTACATTCTTTTGACTCTGGTTATGTTGGGCTTTGCAAGCTCCGTAATTGTGATGGTGCTCTGGCGCCAGCGTGTTTTGCAGTCTCGTGAAAAAGAACTGCAAAGCAAAGAGCACGAATTATCTTTGCGGCGCCGGGCGCTCGACCATCTCAACGCTGATATCGCGTCACAAAGAAAGCGCAAGGAATGGCTCGAACAAGAAGCCGAGCTTGCCTACCAGCGCGCGCTGCGAATTCGCGAATCTCTCGTGAAATTGCGTGAAGACTTCTTTGTCGCAGATCCCAATGGAAATCCGAATCAACAAGCTGATCCGGACGCAGTTGTTGTGCGTCCTCCGATGCACAAAGCTTCGTCACTAATAGGCGAGGTTGAAAGCCTGCTGCCTGAACTCACGCACAACGCGCGCGTCCTGCGTTCGCAAGCCGAAGTCTGGCAAACTTACTGCGCTCAGCTAGAGGCTCGACAAGCCGAATTACAACGTCTCCTTTCGCAAAGAAGCAGTGTTGCACCGACAGGCAGAGCAGCAGGCATGGCTGAAGCTTATGCTCCCCCTGAGAACCAGCCCTCAGGACAATCGTTCTCTTAGCCTCCATTACATGCTAAGCTTTAAATCGACCGGGACTTTTCGAATGCTTCCACTCCCAGCGAGTTGAAAGCAGGGAAAGTTATTTCGTTTTTGTCAGCGTATATACATCGGACTCAATGAAGCCCGCATCCAGCAAAAGAGCCACCATTACCCTTGAGGCACTGCAAGACGCCAGCAGCCCCCCTGTTTACAGGCGCGGAGTGCAATACTGGCGGCGCAAGAAAGTACTCAAGTATGAAGAAAAGGGCGATGGCGCAGAGGTTGAAGCTCTCGTCATCGGTTCTGAGCCGCAGCCCTACAAAATAAATGTAACGGTAGAAGACAACGGCAAGTTCCACGCAGTTTGCTCTTGTCCTTATTTCGAAGAGATCTGCAAGCATTCTGTTGCAGTCGTGCTCACGCACATCGCACGAACCTTTCCTGGCATTCGCTTCGATACAGGCGATTCACTGAAAGAGCCGGCGCCAGAGCACGGTCCGCGCGCAAAAGAGATTCTTGAGGATCCGAAAACGGCACTGGCAGAACTTGCCGCAAATAACATTGAGCGCGAATTTACTATGGGCGTTCTCGTGCTTGAGAAGCCTCTGGCATTTATTGTTGGAACTTTGCCTGATGAGGTTCATGGCAAAGTCAACATTTTGAAAGTACCGGAACCTATGATGAATGTGTTGGAAGAAGGAAGCCGCATTCATACTCTGGTGAAATATTTGCTGCAACTGCCGCAGGCTACTAAAGGACCAGCTGGTGGGCATCGCATTCCACGCGGCGACGAAGGTGTTGTACTTGCGCAACTTGCACTCTGCTGCAAACTGGTGAACGCCAGCGATGGCACGCCGATGAGCTTCTCAAGCCAGCCGGCGAAACCACGCATTATGATTTCGGAAACTGAAAACGGTGAGCTTTCCATTACGCTCACTGCCGTTGATGCAGAAGGAAATACACTTCCGGAAGCAGTGTTCTTCCTGGGGCAACCATCCTGGGTAATGTCAAATCAGGTTTTTTATCCGATCGATCTCGGCGCGATTCATCGACTGTTCCAGTTCTTTGATTCGCATGGACATATGACTGTGAAACTTGAGACTGTGCCCAAGTTCCTCGCGGTTGATTTGTCGATTTTGAAGAAGCGAATGGATGTTGTGCTGGACGAAACTGCAGCACCGTTCCCGCAGGCAATCACTGAACCACCGAAGGCATCTATTCGTGTAGCCGAGCGCAGCGGTTCTCGCAATGCAAATCCGAATGTTCAGAATCAAGCACCCGATCTCGAAGTCATTTTAGGATTTCGTTATGGTGATCTGGTAATGCCATCGCGCGATGAAACCAGCGCGGTGGAATCAGAACCTTATACGCGCACCATTGCTGATACCGGACAAAGTGTCTGGGTAAAGCGAACCTGGGAGCAAGAAGGACAGCTCAGGCGCTTCCTCACCAATCTTCAGCCAACACGAACGCTTGCCGACAGATTCTTCTTCAATGATGAACCTGCACTCGACGCTTTGTATTACACCTGCTCTGAGGACAGCTCAGACTGGGAAATCTCCGGTATGGAGAATCTGAAATGGTATCGCGTCGCGAAAGAACCCGTTAAACTGAAGGCAATTCTCTCGCTAAAGAAAGATTCTTACAATTTTGAATTTGAGTTACAAGCGATCACAGGTGCTGACACAGTTCTAGATTTTGGACAGGTCCTTGAATGCGTGTTCAAGAACAAGAATTATTTGCGCATGGAAGATGGTACCTTCGTACGTCTGCCTGTGGCAGTTCTTCTTGCAGTGTTGAAAGGATCCGGTGCCAGTAAAGGCACTGTTCGCCCACTTTACCAGGCTCTGCCAATCGCGCATTTGCTGGAAACGCAAGGAATTGAAATCGAAGCAACGGAAGGGTTCAAAGAATTCATCCAGAAACTGCGCAATTTCAAAGAACTCGAACCCATGCCAATTCCCGCGTCATTCTCAGGAGAGCTGCGTGAATATCAGAGAGAAGGGTATAACTGGCTTTCATTCCTGCGCGAATATGGTTTGGCTGGAATTCTGGCTGATGACATGGGTCTTGGAAAAACCATCCAGGCGCTGGTACTTCTGCTTTCGCACCACAAGAACGGAAGCAAGGGAACCAAACGCGCGCCATCATTAGTGGTGGCACCGACCTCCGTCGTCTACAACTGGCTCGCAGAAGCCGAAAAATTCAGCCCCAAACTTTCAACTGCTCTATTTCTTGGCAGAGAGCGTGGCGAGCTGCTTACCAGGCTTAAGAAGGGTGCGGCAAATCTACCCGATGTTATTTTCACAACTTACGGAATCATTCGCCGGGACTATGAGCAACTGAAAGAAGTTCAGTTCGACTATTTGATTCTCGATGAAGCGCAGAACATCAAAAACCCCGAATCAGTCGGAGCCGTCGCTTGCAAAAGCCTGAAAGCATTGCACCGCGTTTGCCTGTCTGGTACGCCAGTAGAAAACAGATTGAAAGAACTCTGGTCACTCTTTGATTTCTTGATGCCGGAATTTCTTGGCAATTACCGCGACTTCAACGATCAATTTGAACGACCAATCGAAGCTGGTATTGGTGATTCAGGGCAGAAGCTCAGAAAAATCGTTCATCCATTTATTATGCGCCGCCTGAAGAGTCAGGTGGAAAAGGAATTGCCTCCTCGTACAGACATCATCAGCCAGTGCGAAATGGATGACGAGCAACGCGCACTTTATCTCGATGTGCTTGATGAATGCCGCCAGAAAGTATTCGGCGAAATTGCATCGCGCGGATTCAATCGTTCGCAAATTTCAGTACTTGCCGCACTGCTGCGCCTGCGTCAGGTCTGCTGCGATCCGCGCTTGTTGAAAGATCGCGATCCCAAAGTTGCGGCTCCTCCATCAGCCAAATTGACTTCTCTAATGGAACGAATTGAAGAGATTGTTGATGCAGGCCACAAGATTTTGATATTCAGCCAGTTTGTCGAAATGCTTAGCCTTATTGAAACGGAGCTGGAAAAGGCCAAATACCCCTATGAATATATAGATGGCCAGACACCCGCCAAAGAGCGCCTTGATCGCGTAAATCGCTTCAACGAAGACGACTCCATTCCAATTTTTCTCATCAGCTTAAAAGCAGGCGGCACCGGCTTGAACCTAACAGGCGCCGATTACGTTATCCATTACGACCCCTGGTGGAACCCCGCCGTGGAAAATCAAGCCACAGACCGGGCACACCGTATCGGTCAAACACGCCATGTCTTCAATTATAAATTGATCACGCGCGGAACAGTCGAAGAAAAAATCATCGCCTTGCAGCAGAAGAAAAAAGCACTCGCTGAACTAGTAATCGGCGGCGACGAATCCATCGCCAAAGAATTAACGAGAGAAGATCTAGAATTCCTGTTCTCGTTCTAGAACAGCGCCGAGCTCAGATCACAACGACTGCAAGCGCCGAGATCGGATCCCCCCGGGCGCCGCCGTTCATTCCGGGCGGCTTCTATGAGACTTGATCAAATATTCTTGTGTCACACATTCTTAAGCGCTAGCATTTAGACTCCAGGCAGGGTAAAGACATGCACTGAGAATCTCAGTGCTACATCTCATGATTTTTTTACTGAGTAAGGGTTCGCATTCAATATTGTTGAACGAACTCGGAGAAAGGGAAAATCATGGCAGGAATTGAAGTCGCAATAAAATTGGCCGGAGAAGGAATTAGTGAGGTAGCGAAAGGCGGGCTACCGGGACTTTTAGAACTAATGAAGCCTGGTCTGGAGGGATTAAGGACAGCGATTCAGAAAGATGGGCTCTCGATTGCAAGCGGAGGGGTGCAAAACGCAGCAAAAGATTGGCAGGTTTCACTGCTTGCTGACGCAGCAAAACTCACCGTTCAGCAAGACGGTAAATTCCTCAATCTCATGCATACAGACGGCAGCCCGTTAAGCGTGGGAATAAAAACCGGCACTTCGTTAGTTGATCGACTCACAGAAAAAGGCTCAGTCGAGAAATTTAGTTTCCTCAACGACAAAGGCAGCAAGCTTGTTGCGCAGCTAGACAATATTAGTGGCGACGGGATATTTGGACACGAATATAGAGGAGCAGCATCACATATAGAAATTGGACAGATCTCGGGACGGGGTGGTTCCAGTAGATATATTAATGCGATGGCTCGCAATGCCGATGATTCTATTGCTGGTTTTGTCAAAGACGCACGCTTGCAGGACCGTATCAGCAGCCCGGGTTGGATGGCAGAGAATAGTGGCTCGACCTATGTGATGTTTAAAGATCCAAGCACCGTGCATCTGCAAGATCTGAACAAAAATATGCGCGGTGTTTTAGATCAAGTCAGCTCCATGGACATACCGAAGAATCCTTTTCAGCCAAGCTTGTTTGTACGCGATCTCGGTAGAGGCGAACTCAGGACCTCATTCGCCCAACAACCGTATTCATCAATTAGCGAAATTGAACCGCATTTGTTGAGGCAGCAGGCGCGAGTAATCGGACTACCAGCTAATGCGAGTCTGGATGCGGTTACACAGCGCATGTACCAGCTGGACTACAAGACAATAACTGAGGCTCCCGGCAAAATTTCCCGGGACCTTTGGCAGCAGCTCACCAAACACGCGTTTCCCACCGGCACGCCATATTAGGTGGATCACATCGTGAATCCGGATCTGCATAATTGCGGCTGGATCACATCGTGAATCCGGATGCCCTTATGTGTAGGGGCGGCGCCATGCGTCGCCCTTTTAGAGATCTATATATAGAAGGGCAACGATTGGCGCCGCCCCTACACATAGCTTCGTCAGGCACGCAGGCCAGCCCCCGATTATGCGTTTAGTGCATAATCGGAATAAGCAATATGCATTGGACGGATATCGCTAGGTCCGATAGAGTTAACTCGTCAACAGAGCGATACGAGATGTTGCTCTGAAAACGCGCCAGGGGGCTGGCTTAACTAATTAAATTAGGAGAAGGACAATGACCAAGAAAGCTGAACTGATCGCCAAAATCATGAGCAACGTAAAGAAAGCAAAGTGCTGTCCTAAGTGTGCTTTCATCGTTGCAAAATAACGATAAGGTTCGCAATTAAGGGATAGGTTTCGTACCTATCCCTATTTTTTTCTTCGCAGGTGGCGCAAATGAAACTTCCCGATCTCAATAAAGTTCTCGAGTACAAAAATTCAGCGGTTTTGAAACTCTACAGACAGAATTATCCGAACAACAAACTGACAGCTGAAGAAGCTTTCGAGGAAGCATTGAAATATTTGTGGATCTGCCAGAAATTACGAATTGATCACGCTACTAATCCTGACGATGAATCACTTCCAAAAGGAATTTTCATGCCTCGCTCAATGCGCGAAGTTGATGAGATGTGGCACGAATTCATTCTGTTTACCGAAGCATATGTCAATTTCTGCAATGAATACTTCGGTGAATACATGCATCACCTTCCAAACATTTTTGATAACGATCCGATGTCTCGCAATGAGGTCGAGGACGAGATGGAGAAGATTCTGCCTTACGTTTACGATCTCCTGGGCGAAGAAACAGTTTCCATCTGGTTCAGCATGTACCTCAACGATGATGAAATGACAAAAGACGAAGAAGCGCTTTTGTCAGTATACGATGTAAACGAAGACGGCACTCAACTAACACTAAAAGATCGCCGCCAACCAATTTCGGTTTAAGCTGTTAGCGCTCCAATTTCGGATCCGTATTCAACTGCTCCAACAAAGCCTTCTCTCTAGCTTCCGCATCATTGAGCGCAGCCGCAAGTTCTTGCAACACATTATCAAGATCCTGCACAGCATCACGCTCATTGGATGATGTGATTGATTCACCACGCCTCCTCGACAGAAACGCTGCGTTCTCCGCCAATTTAGCCAATCGTTGCTGCGTACCTCGCTTGAAATAAACCACCAGATACGCAAGCAAAGCACCATTTATCAACACGCAACTCGCACCCAAAACCGCAAGCCGCATTTGCGCTTCTTCCAGCTTTTTCATTTGTAGTTGCTCTTGCTGTTTAACTTCTAGAACCAGAGCGTTCAATACATTTGCACCCTCATCGCAGATTTCAGACAAGCGCATAACAATTGCAATTTGCCGTGGTCCAATATTGATACCGCCGTAGTCTCCCATCCTTTCTATATCCTGAGCGCGCATCTTTACGTCATCAATGGATTTCATCAAAGTCTTCTGATAGCTTTTGCTAACTTTCAGAGTCACCGATCCGGCATTAGCGGTTTCTACAGCTTTATCAAGGGCCGCCAGGCTGTCACTCAATTTTCGACAATTAGTCTCAAAGATGTTTCGTTTTCTTTCAATTCTTTCAGGATGGAGCATTGCAGCAGACATGTAATCACGAGCCCCTTCCGCAACACCGTATATTCTGTTTTGGGCATAAACGACTTTAAATAGAACCTGGCGAGATAAGCGCAATTTGTTCAAATCTTCATGGTTTTGATATATCCCATAACCGAGTAAAACAATGGATATAAAACAAGCCACCAGAGCTCCGACAAGCGCCCCCATCTTGCTGGAACTTGCAGCCCGGCGCTTAGCAGCGGCAAGATCCCACGCTCCGCCGATCTTATTGAAAAATCCTCCGGAAGCGCGCTGACCAAGCGAAAGTAACTCTTCTTCAAGAGCTGACATGCCTGCGAAACGCTCGTCCGTTTTTTTCGCCAGGCAGCGCAAGATAATCAATTCTATTTTTTGCTTTGCATGCTCGGATAGTTGAGGCGCGATAAGCCCCGGAGGTGAAGAGCTTACGTGCTTATGTATGGTTTCAACAACGCTTGAGCCGCGAAACGGTACATCACCAGTTAGAGCTTCGAACATGACACATCCAAGCGAATAAATATCGCTGCGAGCATCAATCCGGGAACCACTGCACTGCTCGGGGCTCATGTACAGCGGACTGCCGAATAATTCTCCAGTTTGCGTCAAATGCTGAGCCGTTTCAGATGCATCAACTAATTTTGCGATTCCGAAATCAAGTATTCTGACCTGGTCATTGCCATCTCGGCGAGTAATCATAATGTTACTTGGCTTCAGGTCGCGGTGTATAACGCCTTGCTCATGCGCATGCACGAGTGCTGAAGATACTTGTTGGAATATATTGAGAAAGCGTTCTTCGGAGAGGACCCCTTCATTGCGGATTAGCTGTGAGAGGGTAGCTCCTTCAACATACTCCATGACAATATAAGGCATGTTATCGCCTTCGCCATAGTCGTAGACAGCAGCGATTCCGGCGTGAGTCAATTTCGAACACGCGCTCGCTTCTTGTTTAAAACGCGCCAGAGAAAGCGGATCCTTTGCTAGATGGGTTTGCAGAACTTTCAACGCTACTATCTTGCTCATTGAAGTATGACGAGCTTTATACACGGTGCTCATGCCACCCTTACCGAGCACTTCAATTATTTCGTATTTGTTGGCGAAGAGCTTTCCGGTGAGATCTGCTTCCTGATCTGGATTTACCAATTCGATTGCAGGACCGGATGTGACAGTACGATCATCTGCATATGCCAATTCTGTTTCTTTCTTTTTTTCCAGCTCGCTGTTCATGCTTATCTGCTTACTAATCCGATAGACGTGTGGAATCTTCTAAATTAACCGCTGGCTTCTCTTCAATTTTTTCTCCGTGTGAGCGAAGCCTCGACAACAAAATTTTCTCGCGTTCTTCCGCTTCCGTGAGTGCGCTGGCAAGTTCATGCAAAACGTTATCGATATCCTCAACAACATCAGCTCCCGTATCCGCAGGTTTCCCTTTCTTTCGCAGTCGCAGTGCTTCCGTTGCCAGTCTGCGCATCTTTTGCGGTGTTCCTTTTGAGAAATAATAAATCAGTGAGACTGCGGCAGTGCCGCTGAGGGCAACACTGAGCATAGCGAGGTAAACAACCCATTGAGTGGTATCAGTAACTTCGCCAGATATCCTTTCTTCGAGCTTTTCCATGCTCTTGTTCATGCCGCGAATAATCCTGATGCCTTCGGTAACCTGGCTGCCCATGCGGCGGAAATTTATGAGGGACTGCATATCGTAGGAGGTCTCAGTTTGAATAACTGATTTTCGCTCCCAACGCCTGGCAATTGCATCAAAGGTCGATGAAATATTGAACAGCGCGGGTCGCCATTTTACTTTGAACTCTTCCTTGAATTCAGGATAGGGTTCTAGCTGGCTATCCATCTGTTCAAGCCGGCTTTTGAACGTGCCCAGCGCCTTGTCGTATTCTTTGAGCAGACGTTGTTTTTCGTCCGTTGAAACGCCCTTCCAGAAATTGGCTCTTCCATATTGAGCGCCCGTTTCTTGCATATCCAAAATAGACTGCTGTAACCGGTTAGCTTTCCGGAGAAGTTGGCGGCAATGTTGCAACCTTGATATGGCCGATTCCATTTCGTGAAATCGCACCATCAGCATGACACCGGACGCAGCAGAGAGAATTGAAACGGTTAGCAGAGCAGTAGCTACAAGAGGCAACTTATTTTTCTTAGCGGCGCGCCTTTTGGCTGAAGCCAGGTCCCAGGCGCCACCAAGGCGTCCCAGAATCCCTCTCTTGCTCTTCATCGAAAGAGAGCGAAGCTCGGCTTCGAGTTCTAAAACGCTCTGGAAACGGTCTTCAGGTTTCTTTGCCAGACACTTGAGCAAAATGACTTCCATCTTTTGCCGTTCGTCTTCGTCCAGCTGCGGTGCTACCAAAGGCGGTGGCAACTCGTTTACATGTTTGTGGATTGTTTCAATCACCGAGTCTCCCATAAAGGGAACTTTTCCGCTGAGAGCTTCATACATCACGCAGCCAATTGAATAAATGTCCGATCGTTGATCGATCGCAGCGCCACTGCATTGCTCGGGGCTCATATACAGCGGGCTGCCGAATATTTCTCCGGTCTGAGTCAAGTTTTGCGCTTCATCACTTTGAGAAAGAATTTTGGCAATTCCAAAATCTAGAATTCGCACTATTTCTTTTTCATCGCTTGTGCTGACGATAATATTGCTCGGCTTTAAATCTCTATGGACTATGCCGTTTTGATGCGCATGCGTCAGCGCGGAGCATACTTGTTGCATAAAATTGAGGAAGCGTTCTGCAGAAAGACGTCCATCCTTTTTGATCAGATCAGATAGCGAGCGCCCTTCGACATAATCCATGACCAGATAGGGCATTCCGTTTCCATCGTCGCCACAGTCGTGAACCGAGACTATTCCCGGGTGGTTGAGATTGGATGCGGTATGGGCTTCCTGCTTGAAACGCCGTAAAGAGATCTCGTCCGTGGAAAGATGCATCTGCAAAATTTTCAATGCGAAAACCTTGTCCATTACCGTATGCCTGGCACGATAGACGATACTCATTCCACCACGCCCGAGCGGCGCGATTATTTGGTACTTTTGTGCAAACAGTTTCCCGACGAGCCTTGCAGGGTCATCATCCAAAGCGCTTAAGTCAGACTGGGCAACGGCTTGAGCGTCAGGCGGCAGCATAGGCAAGGTGCGCTCAGCAAGCTCCGCTGCCTCACGCGGGGAGATTGTTTCATCTATGTTGCTTTGAATTTCGTTGCTCATCTACGACATGCCGACCCAACCAAAGGCTATATGCCCAGTTTGAGCCAGGTAACTTATGGTCTATCCACGTTTAAGCCGAAGCTCAAGCCTCTTTACTTTCTTTGAGCTCTTCTCGAAGCAAGCGTTCACGCTCCTCAGCCTCATTGAGAGCAGTCGCAAGCTCCTGCAAAACCATATCGAGATCAGCCAGTTCGTCTTGCTGAGCAGCCGGGGCGAGGCCTCGCTGTCTGGACAATTTAGCGGCTTGTTCCGCAAGCTGTCTGAGACGGCGGGGAGTGCCCCTGGAGAAATAAAAGAAAAGCGATGCCACTACAACGCTATTTAAAATGAGACAGAGAAATCCAACCACGAAAATCCACTGCTGGGTTCTCGTGAAATTGCCCATTTGTTCTTGCTCTATTGCCCGCGCCTGCCCGGTCATTCTGGTCATAATATTAGTACAGGCGGTGCCTTCTTTGGACAAACTCAGCACAACGCCAGGCACTTTAGCCAGGTTTATCGGCTCCTCGCGGATGACAGCATCTAGCTCTTCTTCGCAGCGTTTCGGAACCAGGAGCAATTTGCTCTGCCACTTTTCTCTGAAGGTTTTCAACAACGGTTTGTTTAGCTGCAATGTCTTATCTACAGCCTTCAATCTCTCAACAGTGACTAATCTTCGCTTCTTAAACTCGTCCAGATCATGCTTGGCCTGCTCAGGATTAAAGAAGATGTCGGCAACCAGCGGCTTGGCAGCATCTCCAAGTACAGAAAAATCCGATTGAGCAACAGATAGCTGCCCGATTATGCGCCGCGACTCTTCAAGCCTCCGAATCTCTTGAGCTGCGCTTTGCATACCGTAAAGCAATGCAATTATAGAACCGACGGAGAGACACGAAACAACAGAAAGTGTCACCACCATCAGTGGCATCCTATTTTTGCGACTTGCTCGCCCTTTGACAGCAGCCTTATCCCAGGCTTTGCCAAAAACAGTAAGCAGACCGGCCTTGCTTTGCAGCTTTAACGAAAGCAGGTCTTTCTCCAACTCTGTGACATTTTGAAAGCGGTCTTCCGGAAGCTTAGCCAGAGCTTTCAGAAGAGTGATTTCGACCTGTTCGCGCACGTCAGCATCAAGCTGGTTAGCCACCAATTGCGGTGGCGCATCATTTATGTGTTTATAGATGGTATCAAATACCGATTCGCCTTTAAATGGCACCGTTCCGGACAAAGACTCATACATTACGCAGCCAAGCGAATAAATGTCTGAGCGAGCATCAACTTGAATACCTTTGCACTGCTCCGGGCTCATATAGAGCGGGCTGCCAAAAACCTCACCGGTCTGCGTTAGCTGCTGGCTCTGTTCCGAGTGAGTAAGCAACTTTGCGATGCCGAAATCAACCAGACGCACCTCATTATTGCTAGTAATCATAATGTTGCTTGGCTTCAGGTCTCTGTGCACAACACCCTGCTTGTGTGCATGAGAAATGGCGGCAGCAACCTGTTGAAAAATCTCGAGAAACTTCGGCAAATCAAGCACACCATTTTTCTCAAGCAATGAATCCAGCGAACAACCGTCGACGAAATCCATTATCAGATAGGGAATATTATCGCTTTCGCCGAAATCATATGTGCTGACAATATTGGGGTGGCGCAAAGCAGAGGCGGCCTGTGCTTCCTGCCGGAATCGACGCAAAGAAAGTTCATCCTCTGTAAGGTGCGGGTGCAAAACCTTTAGCGCGACAATTTTGTCCATAGCCAGATGCCTGGCTTTGTACACCGCGCTCATCCCGCCCTTTCCAAGCAGTTCAAGAATTTCGTATTTATCGGCAAAAGTAGTTCCGCTCAGATTATCTGTCACTAGAAGCGGATCGGTTCCACGCCCGATGGTGATAGTCTCGTCTTGTTGTTCGTCGAGTTCTTGCTGGCTCATAAAACAGCCTGGATCTGAAACTAATCCATTATTCCCGTTTTTCGCTGGGAATCGCCATTTCGGCGCTCACATCGGGTACACTTTAGGGTTTCTCTTCTAAAGGAACTTCGATGATTGTCGATTGCAAAGCGAGCACACCCAAGCATTTGTACGAGCTGCTGGTAAATGCGGTTGTGCCGCGCCCAATCGCCTGGGTTTCGACCATCAGCAAAGACGGAATCAGTAATCTGGCACCGTTTTCCTTTTTCAATGCTTTCAGCGCAAATCCACCCATTCTCGGCTTCTCGCCTGGCTTAAAGAGAGGTCCAGATAATCAACCAGTACAGAAAGACACCTTGCGAAATGTCCTGGAAACAGAAGAATTTGTCGTGAACATCGTAAATTTGGAAAACGCCGAGAGAATGGTTCAATCAAGCGCCAATTACGATGCACAAACAAGCGAGTTCGACCAGTTGCAGCTAACATCGCTACCTTCGAACAAAGTGAAAGCACCTCTCCTGGCCGAGTCTCCCATCAACATGGAATGCAAGCTCTTTAAAATAGTTGATCTGGGCAGCAACCAGCTTGTTCTTGGCGAGATTCTGTGCATACACGTGGATGATTCCATTTGCACAAATGGCATTATCGATGTAGCTAAACTAAAACCAGTGGCGCGGCTTGGCGGGGAACTTTACGCAGCAGTGAAAGATTCCTTTCTGATTGAGAGACCATAAGCTTCAATGTTTGGCAGGCGCCAACGTGCTACCATTGGCACTCTGTATCGGCAAGTGTTCGGTTTCAAGGAGCCTGTCAATGTTCTTCAACTGGCGAAAATTTTTGTCTTCACAATTTGCTCTGGCGCTCAGCTTAACTATTGCAGCGCAGTCATCGCCCGCGGCAATTGAAGCCGGCAAAAGCGAGGGTTCCGGTTCGCACCTGCCAAGCATTCAATTTGAGAAGTACAAGCTAAAAAATGGGCTCGAAGTTATTCTTTCGGAAGACCACCGCTTGCCGCTGGTTTCCACAAACATCTGGTATCACGTTGGTCCTGCAAATGAGCGACCTGGACTCACCGGATTTGCACATTTGTTTGAGCATATGATGTTTGAAGGTTCAAAACACGTTGGACCCAAAGCACATATCAAATACCTCGAAGCCGCAGGTGCCAGCGACATAAACGGAACTACCGATTTTGATAGAACGAATTACTTTGAAACTTTGCCTGCAAATCAACTCGAACTTGCTTTATGGCTGGAAAGCGATCGCATGGGCTATCTTGAAGATAATCTTGACCATGAGAAGCTTGCCAACCAGAGAGATGTTGTGCGCAATGAGCGCAGACAGAGCGTTGAAAACGCACCGTATGGATTAGCCGACGAAGAGACCTTCCACGAGCTGTTTCCCAAAGGTCACCCTTATTACGCAAGCGTTATCGGATCGCACGCTGATATTGAAGCGGCCCGCTTGAATGATCTTCGCGAATTCTTCAAACAATATTACTCGCCAAACAACGCCAGTCTGTCAATTGTTGGAGACTTCGATAAGACTCAAGTCAAAGCACTGGTGGAAAAATATTTTGGCACACTCCCGGCAGGACCTCCAGTTCCAAAAATCGATGTTGAAACACCAGCGATTACTTCCGAGAAAAAAATAACTGTAACTGACCAGGTCGAACTTCCACGCATCACAATGGCATGGATTGGACCTAAGATATTCAAGCCGGGAGATGCAGAAGCAGACCTGATTTCGCGCATTCTGGGCGGAGGGAAATCTAGCCGTCTCTACAAAAAGCTTGTTTACGACATGCAAATTGCGCAAGACGTAGCGGTGGGTAATCAATCACTTATGCTCGGCTCTGTTTTCGTACTGAAGGCAACTGCAAAGCCCGGTGTGAAACTAGAAGACCTGCAAAAGGCTATTGATACGGAGCTTGCCGCATTCAGGAAAGATGGACCTACACAAGCCGAGATTGACGGTGCTAGAAATTATATTGAAGCAAAAACGATTGAAGGACTCGAACACCTTGGTGGTTTTGGCGGAGTTGCGGATCGCCTGAATTCATACAACCACTTCGTTGGAGATCCTGGTTACCTGGCGCAAGATATACAGCGCTACGACAAAGCGACGATTGCAGATCTCAAAAACACTGCAGACAGATACCTCCAAAATAATTCACGAGTGGTGGTATATGCGGTGCCTGGCAAAAAAGTAGTGGATGATGTGCCTCGAGCGCCCGAAGATAAAAGCACAGTGGACAAGGCGCTTAACATCGCTGATGAACCCTGGCGCAATACACAACCCAAGCCGACAGCAGAGATAAAATTGAATCTGCCAGTTCCGAAAGTCCTGCAGTTGAAAAACGGACTGAAAGTATATCTGCTGGAAAGACATAACTTACCTCTCGTTTCTGCATGCTTGGTTTTGAAGGGAGGGGAAGATCTCAACCCCATAGACAAACCGGGTCTGGCTTCCCTGACGGCGGACATGCTGGAGTACGGCACAGACTCAAGAAGCGCAACAAAAATAGCGGAGGATCTCGAACAGCTCGGGACAACCCTGACTACTTTCTCTACAACGAATTCCTCGGGAGCAAAAGTTGAAACACTTACAAAAACAGTGAATGGCGCGTTTGAAATTTTGTCCGATCTGGTATTGCATCCTGTTTTTGCTGAGAAGGAACTCGAACGCAGCAGAAAACTTCGCATAACAGCCATCGATCAGGAAAAGGATGAGCCGTCACAGATATCCAGGAGAATTGCGCTGCGAGTGCTCTACGGTGAGAATCATCCCTACGGATACGAGAATCAGGGCACAGTAAAATCAGTAAAATCTTTCACGAGATCTGATATCCAAAAATTCTGGCATGATAATTACACGCCGGACAATTCTGCTCTTGTAATAGTTGGTGATCTCAGCGAATCACAAGCAAGAGAAATGGGAGAAAAATATTTCGGCTCATGGAAGGGAACTGCTGTTGCGCATAATCCTGTTGAAGCGAAGCCCTCTCCATCGCGCTCAGTTTTCATCGTGAACAAGGATGCAGCGCCGCAAAGCGCGATGCTCTTATCTTCGATTGGCATAATTCGAAACAGCCCGGAGTATCCCATCGCAGAAGTTGCAAATAATGTCTTTGGTGGAATGTTCAATAGCCGTTTGAACATGAATCTTCGCGAAAAACACGGCTATACTTACGGCGCGTTTTCACGATTCATAGATTACAGACAGGCTCCTGGTCCCTTCTATGCGCAAGCGAACGTAAGAACCGACGTCACCGCTCCGTCAATTACAGAAGCAATGAACGAGCTTGAGAGCATGCACAAGGTGCCTGCAAGTGCAGAAGAAATGAAAACGGCAAAGGACAACATTGTTCTTTCATTGCCTGCAGATTTCGAAACATGCCAGGTATCGACAAATTCAATTGCGCGCTTGTTTGTATTCGGGCTTCCACTCGAGTACTATCAACAACTTCCAGGAAAAATCAATGCGGTCACACAATCAGACGTTTCCAGTTTCGTGGCCAAATACATGAAACCGAGCAACACAACAGTGGTTCTCGTCGGCGACAAATCCAAGATTCTGCCTGAAGTTCAGAAATTGAATCTGGGCAAAATTCAGGAACTCGATGCAGAAGCGAATCCTGTCGCTGCGAAATAAAATAGAGTCATTGAGCTAATGCTGGGCGCCCGTGAGGCGCCCCTACCATTGCGGTTGAGCCATTGAATCAGTTGGGCCATTGAATCGGTTGAGCCATTAAATTACAAGGGGCGCCCGTTAAAGGCGCCCCTTCCATTACTACTCCACTAGTCATCAAAACTTCAATCGCCCTAATCCTAGCTGATTCATGATTTCAGCTTTAATTGGGTGAGCGCGTTTGTCATTCCCGATGAATTCTTCTTTCCCATGCCATCCACCTGATGATGCAAGGGAATTCTCATGCTTGTCGTACATGGGATCACCGTAGGCAGAGAATGTCTTCACGTCAAATTGATCATATGGAACAAATGGTCGAACCGCCATCCGTTCATGCATCAATACATCTATAGTTTTAGCTTGTCCACCGGGAAGTAATGCATCGGAACCGGGGTTATGACTGCTTTCATACGAAACATCAAACGGTTGCATGTGACTTCTATCGTGTTCGGCTTGAGAATGATCTCCTATATGTGCAAGCTGCAGCTGGCTGGCGATTGTCTTCTTCTGAGCCAAACTGAAGTCGCTTCTCAGCCACAGACGATTTAGTTTCTGAGCAAAAACAAGTTCTTGTGCCAGATCTCTTGAGTGCCAATAACCAGGCAAGCAATGAAGCACAGTTCCATCAGGTGCCAGAACAAATATCTGAACGTTGCGCGGTCCGGCGCCATTTGATGTATTTACTGCATTTCCATCGCACTCATGCCTGCCGGATGCGCCGGCGAATCCTTTGTTTTCTATATCCTCATATCCACAAACAAATTGACTCTTCAAAAGCGAGAAAGTTGGATCAGTGGAGAGCGACACGGCTCTCAGGCTATTGCCGGCACTTCAAGTCGCTCCATCTATTTTCCCGACAAGATGTACCCATAGCACCAGCTTTCCTTGCTCTTTCGCCAATGCCTTGGCTTGCTCGATATCAGTAAGCCAGTTTATTTCACTGGTTAGTTTGTGAACTTGCAACGAGCAAACATATCCATTTAAAAATTCTTGCGAATAGGCAGGTGTAATCGTTGCTGCCAGAAGCAAAACGCTAGTAAAAAAGGCTTTTGATCTGTTCATAGTTACCTCGTTATGAATTCGAGAACGTCATTAGAATCTCCACCTGATCGCGTTTCGCAAACTGGAACGGAGCGCTGAGCGACCGACCTGCATAGCCATAACGGCGGTGGTAGCAGTGACTTTACGCTTCAAGGCTTGACTTTGCTGCTGTTTATGAGAAGTCTGGATTGCAGCTTGTGCCACAGGTGAAAGTTTTGCATTCTGCGCCTGCCTGTTAATTGCTTCGATCTCTTGCTTGCCGAATTCGTCAGCAGAAACTGCTTCTTCTTGCGGCGGCGAGCTTTTGATTGAATCCTTTAATTCAGCTTTTCCGGTTTTGAGCATCCCCGCGGAAAATTCATCAACCGGCGGAACCGCAGCGGCTTCCCCAGTTTCAACATTCTGCGGGGCGGTACCTGCTAGTCTTGCTAAGGTTTCAATTCTTGCCTGCAACGGCCCCGTTTTTGTTTCTCCTGAAATGGATTTTTCAAGAAAATCAACTCGGTCAAGAAATGAACTATTCGTCCGGTTGCTGCCGAGTACCGCAAGTTCGATCTTGCCGACTTCTTTCTCCAGCCCATCGAAGCCATAAGCGGCCGCAGGACAGACGAGCGAAAGAATGCAGAAAAGACCAATAAGCGGCTTCGCAATGGAATCAGAAACGACGAGCGCATGTTTCTTTCTGGACATTGTCCGACTCCTGTTGAACTGTAGGAGATCGTCCCTTACCCACCCTTTGGCTATGCTCTGATTCTACTTGTTGGATGTGAGTAAGTTGTGAGGCTTCCAGAGAAAACCCGGTATACCCAGAGAAATTTCAGAAATTTCATACTGCGTCCTATTGCTCTGACACGTAATTATCCCCGTTCTAATCACGAAGAATTCACACGCGGACAACTAAGTTAAAACGCAAAGATCTGCTTGCGTCATGGGAGCCAAAAATCATGATTAAAACCGAGGAAAAGCCGCAAAAGCAGCTTATCCAATTCCAGGAAAACGAACCCTTATCATTTATTGATTCAGTGGAGGCGTTCCTTTATGAAAACAGCTTCGTGATTCTTCTGACTGCATTAGGGCTTTTGATAGCGATTACTGTCTGGGTTTCCTGGCGTGTCTAAGAAATCAGTGGGACAGGTTCAAACTAAAGCCCTGGCTAACGGAATTATTTCTTTGGCTTACCGTAAGTCTTGACCAGGTCTTGAATATAGTTTCTGTACTGTGTAGCCGTGTCGGCATTTTCGATAACAAGCACATTTTCAGCATTCTTAGTTGCATTCATAGAGAAGTTAAAGCTACCGGTTGCCACTTTTGCATCGTCAACGGCGACAGTCTTGTTATGCATGAAATCATGCGGACCATCTGGCGAATAGGGATGCGAATTCTTCGAAACAAGTGAATCCTTGATCGCATTCCAGTCAGCCAGTTTTTCAGCACTTTCCGGAGACTTGGAATTAGACCAGGCTCTCACTACATTTCTCATCTGAGGTCCATCATAAATTCCATCGAGAGGAATTCCGGATTCTTTGATTTCTCGCAATGCCTTCAATATGTCGGGCGAAGAAATAACCATCGATGCGATGTAGACGTTCTTTTCCGCATTCTTGATCAAATCGGCATAAGTCTGATCGATGAATTTACCGTCACCGGGTGAAAATGCCACAGTAACAGATCCGCCACCGATTTTCACTACAGTGTTCTGATCAACCCCAGTTCCACGCAAATCACCTGTCTTCCACAGTTCCTTGAAATTCTTTTCGTATGCATTGGCCAGAGCTTCAGATTTTATCTGAATAATGTTGTTGTCCTGGCGTCCAAAGGCATCATCAGTCCAGTTTGTGGAGCCGGTCCACACAGCGCCATTCTTTGTGCCGGCATCACGAGCGATATATTTGTTGTGCATCAACTTGCCACCGCCAGTGATGCCTTCCATACCAACCGTTCTTTCGAGACCGCCGGTCTTGCCACTCTGCACATCGATAAGATGCGGTCCGGATGGTCCTCCCATGGAGATGGATACACTGGAAGCATCTCTAAAAGAATCAGGAATTCCTTCAGTTGCTCCCGAAGGATTTGTTTCACGCAGACCCTGAGTCTGAATTTTTGGACTCAATTTAGACAAGAAAGATTCAGTCGGTCCTTTGGGTTGTTCGCCGATTAGCGGCTCAGCTTCTGGATCCGTCGGAATGAAAGGCTTTCCGGCCTCAGCCTTCGGGCTGGCGACACCTTTGGCTTCAGGTTGGAAGTAAGCTATCTTCACATCGACGTTATTGTCGGCCCGATCGTTCAAGGCATCCAGAACAATAGACTCAACTTTTGGATTTTCCAGGCGCAAATCATAGACAGCAGCATGCACGGATTTGTCAGCAGCCTTGATGAATGACGATAATTCACCTGCCACTCGTATCATTTGCGCTTCACGTTGAGCATCATTGAATTGCTGCTTCAACAAAATCAACTTCGGTGCATCACTGTCTCCGCCAACCTTCTTCGCTTCAGCTTCTACAAGGGTATTTCTTGCTACGGCAGCGCGTGCAGTTGATTTTGCGATTTCAGATTCCGCAAGGCCGAGGTGCTTTTCGTCGCCAAACTGAAACTGTTTTGCATCTTTGGCATTTTCGTAAACGTTGTTCAGTGCTCTTGAGATAGGCGGCAACGCAACATTGATAAAGCCGCCATTTGCCATGGCCTTATAACGATCGTTCCAGGTGAGCGGATTTGATTCAGCACCTAGCTTGCTCGAAACAAAATGGGACGTCTCAAGCGAAGTCAAGCCGCCGAGAGCACCTACACCAACTCGGCCAAGACCTGTGTACAACGCGCTTTCTGCGATTGTCTTGGAACTGCCCAGTAAGTAATTACCGCCGGAGAAGACGCTAAACGCAGCCACGGAACCAGCCATGTTGCCGAGACGTGTTTCTCCTTGGTTTGGAGCTTTGATGAAATCGTAAACACCGGCACCTACTATCTGTGCCGCCGTTTGATTGGTCAAAACATTGGCCAGCGCGCCTTCACCCAGTCGCGAGCCGATGGCATTCATACCAGCACCGGCGACTTTACCTGCAACAGCATATGTTAGAACAGCACCACCAGCAGTGGCTAGGCTGTGAATCACCCAATCGGAGCTTAGTGTTTTTGCTTCAGGAACATAGCCTGGAGCAGCCTTGTCCTTTTCACTGGCAAAATTATTGTATAACTGTTTAACGCCGGTGCCGTTTACAAACGGGTGCCACACGTTATCGGTGAGCCAATCACTGGCGCGAGGATCTTTCTCTTGCGCCAGCAGACTTGATTCTGTGAGTCTTTCCATAAACAGCCCTGCCTAATGCCGAAGTCGCAACAGAGAGAATCGCCAGTTGTAGCTGGCAAATATTTGGCATAAATTTGGCAAACAAAATGCAGGAAGACGGTCTGATTTAGCTCATTCTAAGGGACAAAGCAGATATCTCCCAAACTCCAGCCAATGAGTTCTACCTTTCAAACTATAATAGAGTCCTTATTTCAAATTGCTAATTTAACGGCGCTCATATGCGGCGGTTTTTCCCACTCTCGCCGCGAAAATGATTATTGACTGGTTCCGAACCGCAAAATTGGGCAACTAATGGCGCCGCCCTACACATATCTACTCCTTCTGCCCGCCGCGCTGATAATCCGGCGTATGGATATGTTCGGGTCTCAACCCAATACCAATAAGCTGAGCCGGAATTGCACGCAGGGATGGCACGGAGGCAATAGCTCTCATAATCCAGGGCACGGAAATCTTGTCTGATGAACGAAGCGTAGGTGTTATGACGTGATTTTGAATAAAGACCTGAGCCCGCTGTGTCATCCGTGTGGGGTACATGCGGCGCCTCTGGACTTTCTGGAGATCGTGCAGGCTGCAGTTTCCTTCCAGCAAGGGTTTATACAGAATATTGGCGGCAGCCACCGCATCTTGAACAGCGAGGTTAATGCCAACGCCGCCAACAGGCGACATGGCGTGTGCAGCATCACCTATACAAAGAAGACCCTCTTTAAACCAGTGGTTTAAGTAATCCACACGAACAGTGAGAAGCTTTATCTCATCAAAGCTCTCGAGTTCCGCTACGCGATCCGCCAAAAATGGAGAAGTCTGGGCAATTCGCTCGCGAAACTTCTCAATTCCCTCAGCCCGGAATTCTTCAACACGCCCTTTTGGAATCAGATAAGCACACTGCCAATACTCGCCCCGATTAAGTAATACCATCATCGCGCCTGCGACAAGTCGGCCCAGTGAATCACGGGGGTCGCTTTCCTTTCTGGAAATACGCATCCACAACACATCCATCGGTGCGCCTACATTGCAAATTTCAAACCCGGCTTTTTGCCGCACGATGGAAGTTCTTCCATCGGCAGCAACTGTCAGATCAGCTTTTATTCTGAGAGTGCTTCCGTCCTTTCTTCTGGCTATTACACCAAGCACGCGATCATTCTCTTCGATCAGGTCGACCACTTCAGAGTTCATCTCAAGATGAAAACCAGAAAATCGTGCCGCCTGTTGCGCAAGGAAACTCAAGAAATGCCATTGCGGCATAAAGACGATGTAAGGACAGGCAGCATGCACTTTTGAAAAATCACCAAGAATAATTTGCTCATCACCAACATGCGCTTGAATTTGCTTGAGCTTCTCGTGCGGTAGTTTCAAAAACTCTTTCAGCATGCCCAACTCATTCATCAATTCGAGAGTTGAGGGATGAACTGTATCGCCGCGAAAATCGCGCAAGAAATCATTGTGCTTTTCCAAAACATGCACATTAACACCCGCACGAGAGAGCAAGAGCCCAAGCATCATCCCGGCAGGTCCACCACCGGCTATGCAACAGCTTGTATTTATCTCGCTCATCCCACCCCCTGCAATCTCGATTAAGCAAGCCAACTCGCTAGCTTAAACCACTGAGCCGAAGAATCTACAGCTCCCAGTCTATCTTCTTTGCGAGCGAACTAAGCACAAATCTTTCAAAGCAGGCCCGAGCACGATGCCAATCAACACAGAGTCCCTCCCGAGCTCGTTGGCCGCTTACATGAGCTGTGCGCTTTAAGCAGATCCCTGCTTTCTGAAAGCGGGCGGGACGCCCGCGCTCCCGGGGCTACGCTTTTTAATTAAAATGCCGGTGGTTTCGGGCATTAACGGGGAATATATAACCTTGCAATTAACCGGCGGAGACAATTTATGGGCAGAGCAGAAAGACGCGAACGCACCGCCCTCGACGAGGCTTATCACTATTACCGCAAACTGGACAGCGGAGAAACGGCTGACATTTTTCGTCTCAATAAAGCTGTTAAAACACTGGCTTTCGCACTTGCCGTTTCAGATATGAAAGAGTTCAAGTTCACAAAGCAACTATGGAAAAGGCTTCATCAAGCACTTTTTGATAAACTCATCACCAATTTTAGTGGTCGCATCGCCCTTCTCGACGAAGACCGTCAGCCAATGGAGATTCTGAACCCAATTCCGGAATACGGGTATCTTGAGTTCTATCCAGATGGATGCAAAAGACTTGATGATTACAACGAAATTGAGATAAGCAAGCTCTATCCCAAAACGCACGGAATAATCAAACACGTCTGGGAAGAAAGAGGGGCATTCATAAAGCCGGCTGACTTCGAAGGTGCCGAATGCGAAGGCGGAGTTTGTTTTATGAAACCTGTAGTCGTGGGGCAAGAAGTGCTTGGCGAAGAATCGCAGCGCGGTCGCAATGACGCTCACAATAAATGGTGGGAACTGTACTGGCAAGCATATTGCACAACAAATAAGCACGAGCAACAAATGCTGATGAAGCAGATGACTGATCTGGAGGCGCTCTGGGGAAACCTATCGTACTGATTATTTTGAGTCTGGCGGGCAGAGCAACTCGAGCAATGTACTTTTATGAAAGACTGGTTGAGAAAACTTTGGTCCCGTCTGGGCAATAGCGACAAGTGGAACGAGAAGTTCGACGCGGCCTGCCGCACATTTCAGCAGGGTAATTTTGATGATGCAGAACAGTTCTTCAATGAAGCGCTGGCGGAGTTAAGTCAAAGCAAGGCTAACGAGCAACGCAAGTTTTCGACGCTGGTTTGTCTTGGAGCGTGCTACCGAGCACAAGAGCAACTTGAATTAGCTGAAGCCTCACTGCGAGAAGCTCTTGAACTCAGGGGCAATCACAGCAAGCTGAAAGATACTGCGAAGCTCGATGACACTGCATTTGCTCATAAAGAGCTGGCTAGCTGCTTGTATGAATCCGGCAAAACTGAAGAGATTGATGACTTGCTTGTAAAATCCATTCATTTATATGAAAGAGCAGGCAAGGACAATCAGCACGAAATTGGCGAGTGCCTTTTAATTCGCTCCCGCAGTTTAATACTGCGTTGCGGATTTGCAGAGGCCGAACCACTGCTTGAACGCAGCCTGAAGATATTCGAGCATCAAGCGGAAGAAAAAACTTTTGAGCTGGCTGACACGCTGACATGCCAGGCAATTGTTTGGAATCGCATGATGAACTTTGCAAAGGCGGAGGCGAATCTAATTCGAGTTATGCCTCTGCATGAGAAACTTGCCGGCGAGGAAAGCATGGAAGTAGCTCGTTGCAAAACAGAGCTTGCAGCATCGCTTCTGGCGCAATCACGTTATGATGAAGCAGAAAAGACATTCAACGAATCGATAAGAATAATGCGAAAGATTGGAGCACACACTGGCATCGATTTTGCCGACACACTGGCCGGCTTAGCTACATGCCAGCGCTCGCAAAAGCGCCTCGACTCTGCGATCTCCTTTTACATGCAGGCGTTGGGAATTTACGAAGGCTGTTATGCCGAAGATCATGACGATATAGCGACAATGCTGACCCAGCTAGCTGTTTGTCATAGTGAGCAAGAACAATTCAAAGAAGCAGAAGACTACTTCACTCGTTCATTAGGAATTACAGAGAAGCTTCTGGGTGAGGAACACAAGGCTGTTGCAGACACTCTATTCAATCTGGCAAACTGTTATTCGTATCAGCGACGCTATGATGATGCAGTACCTCTGTACAAACGTTCGCTCAAAATTGCAGAACAGACAAACGGCACTGAGAATCCGGAATTTGCAACGAAGTTAACCGGGTTGGCATATTGTTATCAACTCCAGCAACGGTACAACGATGCGAAACCCCTGTATTCGAAAGCACTTGAAATTTGCCAGAGAGATCCCGAAAGCAGGGAAGAAGAGCTCTCGGACAACCTGCTCGGCCTGGCAAATTGTCATCTAGAAACGGGCGACTACGAAGCCGCCCGCCCTCTGTATGAGCAAGCTTTGCATTTCAAACAAAACAAATTCGATCCCAAAGATCAGGAATTAGCCACGCGAATTGAAACGCTTCTAAAAAAGATGCAGCAACATACGGCTGTGTAGAAGTCCATACGAACTATATTAATCTAAAATCCGATTGGTTGCTTCTTGGCCAATTGCACTTCATACTTTTCAACAGCGGCATCCCACTTGCCGCTTGCTTTAAGCACCAGTTCAACCGCATCTCTGACAGCACCACTGCCGCCACCATGTTCGGTGACAAAATGAGCGGCTTGTTTTACTTCCAGTCGTGCATTCGCTACTGCAACTGCCAGTCCTGCTCTTCGCAACAAGGGAATATCCGGAAAATCATCACCTATGTAGGCAACTTCACTTGCATCCAGTTTTGCATCCTTCAAAATCTCTTCCCATGAAGCGATTTTGTCCAGGTGTCCCTGGTAGACGTATTTCATATTGAGAATTTTCGCTCTCTCATCAACCGATGGAGACACGCGCCCGCTTATAACACCAGTGAGTATGCCCGCGGTAAAACAAAGATGCAGCCCCAAACCATCATGCGAATTGAAGCCTTTGAATTCAGTCATCTTTCCGCTGGAGTCGGGGAAATAATAGAGCTTCCCTTCAGTAAGAACCCCATCTACATCCATACGGATCAGCTTGATGTTTTTTGCGCGACGTGTTTGTTCTTCAGAATATTTTTGAGACATTGAATGACCTTAAGCAAAGCCGGTTGTCAGGCTAAACGAATTACCAGAGATCAGCTATCCTCTCAGTAACACGGCTTGTTGGCAAGCATTTGTGTAGTCCATATAAACGTTCCACTCATACCTGCAGTAATAGCGTCATCCGGACGAATTCAAGCGGAGTTTGATGCCATTAGCAAATCGTTCAATACCCAGCTTGCAATTCTCCTGATATGCTATCTGCTTTCAATAACAGGCAATTTTGTATTGGCAGCAGATCAGCAAATGGCAGCAAGATCAAAGGCAGGCAAAGCGAGCGGAAGCAGAATATTCCGTACAGTCGACATTGAAAATCTTGACGCAAATAATCCGTCCGCATGTATAAAAGAATTCGAGTTCAAGCGCAAACCTGATATCGTCGAGTGTGATCTTCTCATCGTTGGCGGCGGTATGGGCGGCGTCGCGGCGGCAATTGCTGCTTGTACTGCTGGGTTGAACGTCTGCCTTACAGAGCAGACTTCGTGGCTTGGCGGCCAGATGAGTTCGCAGGGAGTTTCTGCTCTGGATGAGAACCACCTTGTCGAAACGACTGGCACAACTAAATTATATAAAGCTTTTCGCCAATCAATCAGAGATTACTACCTTAGCAACGGAGCAAAGGATGGTCCAGGGCGTTTCAGTCCTTATCTTGATCCTGGAGACTGTTGGGTAAGCAGGCTGGCCTTTGAGCCCAAGGTTGCTTTGAGTTTACTGGACCAACTGCTCCAACCATTTGTTGCCTCAAAAAATCTCAAAATATTCATGCGCAATACGCCCGCATTCGTGCGCAAACGCGCTGGTCGATTAGCGGCCATTCAATGTGTCGATCTGGACAAGAAGAACTTAACTGAGTTCAGGTGCAAGTTTTGTATTGATGCAACAGAACTGGGAGATCTCTTACCTCTGGCAGGAATCGAATACAGCAGCGGCGCAGAAAGCCGAGAACTGACAGGTGAAGCTCATGCGCCACTTACAGCGAATCCGGAGAATGTTCAGGACTTTACTTATCCATTCGTTGTGGAATTTTGTCCTGGCGCGAATCACACCATTGAGCAGCCACCACACTACGAGGAATTCAAAGAAGCTGGAAAATTTTCTTTATTCGGCTACCGCATGTTCGAAAACAGTGTTGTGATCAATGAAGCAGGAAGACAATACGAGTTTTTACCATTTTGGGAATATCGCAGGCTGATCAATAAAAATCGTTTTGTCAATAACAAGTATCCAAATGATCTGTCGATGATCAATTGGGAAAGCAATGACTTGCGCGGAGAAAACATCATAGACAAAGATGCTCAAACAGCGGCAGAGCGACTGGCGCTCGGGAAGCACCTGAGTATGGGCTTCTTATACTGGATGCAAACCGAAATGCCGCGAGATGATGGAGGAAAAGGTTACCCGGAATTGAACTTGCGGGCGGACATCTTGGGCACCACTGATGGTGCTTCTAAGTACCCATACATCCGTGAATCTAGACGCATCAGAGCGAAATACACCATAGTGGAAAGCGATATTACAAGGGCCGATAATCCTGGTGCCCGAGCAAAGCTTTTTTCAGATTCGCTCGGAATCGGACTATACCCCGTAGATATTCATGGCAAGCAAGACATTCCAGGAGCAGGACAAGCGAGCTCACCATTTCAAATTCCTGCGGGCGCTCTTGTTCAAAAGCAGGTGCGAAACCTCTTGCCTGCATGCAAAAATATCGGCAGCACTCACGTTAGTAACGGCGCCTATCGACTTCACCCAATTGAATGGGCAATAGGAGAAGCCGCCGGGACTTTCGCCGCAGAGGTTCTAGAACGAAAGACAGATATTATTCGTCTGCTTCAAAGCAAGCGTGGTCTGCGTACGGTTCAGGATCGCCTCGCAAATTTGGGCGCTCCCCTTTTCTGGTACGACGACGTTTGCCCGGAAGATGAAGGGTTCGCCGCGATCCAATTCATCTCGGTCTGCTCGCTCATACAAATCACGGACGAGAACCTTAACTTTCGCCCGGACGATTCGCTATCGAGATCAGAGCTTTGCTGGTCCCTAGCCAGGCTTTTGCGCTTAACTGCCAGCGACGATTCTTCCGTGGCTATAAATGACATTCCTGCAGACGACGAATGCTATGCAGCGTCCACTGCTTGCGTTTCAGCTGGACTCCTAAGCCTCAATGAAAAAGATGAGCTGGGTGCTGCTGAACCAGTATCAATTGCTGAGCTAAACAAAATCGGGCAAGACAAGAAACTAAAGGCTGCAAATTTACAAGGCGAAGGTAGCTTGAGCCGGCGCCAGTTCGCTATCTGGCTTTATCAGCTAGCAAAACAAGAACGCTTCTTCGGGCGCCATTAGACGCAGCAATCTGGGTAAAAACTAGATGTACAGCGTCTGGGGCGGAGTCAATGAGCGACCCGGGAGCAAGCCTTCCGAAGCCGGAAACGATTGCTAAACAGGCGGATCCACCGAGCAGCCAGGATCCGCTTATAGGCAGCCTTTTCGACCAACGTTATCAGATACTGGCTCAATATGGCTCAGGAGCGACGGCTACAGCCTATAAAGCGCACGACAATTTACTGGATCGCGATGTCGCGGTAAAGATAATACATGCACATTTACTGTCAAATCCTCGTGCCGTCGAAAGGTTCAAAACAGAGGCGGCAACGACCACTGCACTTTCTCATCCTAATATCGCCCACGTGTACAAACAAGGCGTTGCCAGCGATGGAAGACTTTATATCGTCATGGACTGCCTGGAAGGAGAGAGCCTCGCCGAGCTGATCGATAAAAATGGCAAGCTCTCATTGGATATTTTCTTCCAGATATTCACACAGATAATCGAAGCATTGAAATACGCACACGAACAGGGAGTCATTCACCGCGATATCAAACCGAATAACATTGTGCTGGTGAAAGAGCAAAAAGGATACAAAGCTTTCCTCGTAGATTTCGGCATTGCAAAATGTATTGACCAGAACAACGAGCAAAGCTCAACACAAACGGGTGCATTGCTGGGCAGCAGCGCCTACATGAGTCCAGAACAATGCACTGGAACTAATGCAGATTTTCGTTCGGACATTTATTCACTAGCTTGCGTCATGATCGAATCTTTGATGGGCGAATCGCCATTCAAAGGGCAATCCGCTCTGGACATGATGTATCAGCACCTCAATGAGTCACTGAGCAAACTCGCATTCTTGAAAGACATTCCGGGACCAATCTCGGAATTACTTAGCAGGTGCATTCAGAAAGACCCGCAGAAGCGCTTTCAGAGCATAGATGAGCTAAAAAAGGACTTTCTTGCCTGTGCTGAAATGAAAGACACATTGCAAAGGAAATGGTCAACGAAGAATAGCAAGGATTCTTCCGCCAACAAAATGCTCATCGCCGGAATTACCGCTCTAGCAGTAGCAGTAGTCTGCACATTCAGCTATTTCTACTTTCTCAAGAATTCCACCCCAATGGAGCCAGACTCCGAGATTCTAGCGGCAACAAAAAGCGAGGACCTGGACCCAAACAAAGAGCGCATTCCAAGAGCTCTCGGGGCCGTCGACGAGATAGCGCAAAAGTACGGTGATTTAAATAAACGCATTCTATTGTACGACCGTTGGCAAAAAGAGCGCTCCGCACAGGCAGACCTTAAAGAAAAAGTCATGGTGCACATTAGATTACTTGACCTGTATAAAGCGCTAAGCAACAAGAAAGCGGCCATTGACCATGCAAGCTCAGTCAAAAAGCTAACGCAAGAAAATGCCCCGATGCAGACGGATAACAAATTACTGCAGGGTGAACTTGTTTCGTTCGCGCTCGATGCTTATCTTAGAGTAAATGAGCCACTGGAGGCATTAGAATTCACCGATGAAATTCTCAAGAAATATCCATCAATTTTGCACGAACCAAGCAACAAATTCGACATTTTTACAAGGCAAGCATATTGTTATGATTTGCTCGAGCAAACCCAGAAAGCGACTGAGCTTATGAAGGAGGCAATGAAAATTGCCCGAACATCCGGACTGAGGCCCGATCAAAACCCTGCACGAGAATTTCTCATCGTAATTCTTTGCAAACAGAGAAAAATCGCTGAGTGCGAACCTATTGCAGAGGAATGTCTCGAAGCATTTCAGGACTCAGACAGACAGCGCTTTTTGCCTAGTGCATACTACAACGTCGCCAACTCTTTCTTTATAGGTAAAGCATACACAGAATCGATCAGCTGGCTAAAGCAAACTCAAGAAGTGGCAATCAAGATGGGCAATAAGAGTGTCTATGCGGAAGCAACACATCTGTTGCTGCAGAGCTATAGAGCTAACGCCGATTTCGTTAGCGCAACGAAATTGGATAAGGAGCTTCTGGCTGGAAATCTTTCCTGGGTAGAGCAGATGAGATCATATAGCGATCTTGCACGAGACCTCCAGAGAACCGGCGAGCAAAATAATTGTCTGAGCTACGCTGAAAAGGCGCTTGAGATTGCTAAAGATAATCTGAGCAGCAGCCAGGCTCAGAAGATCGATGCGCAGCTGCAACTGCTTACATCTGTGGTAGCTTACAGAGATTTGCTTGATGCAAGTAATCAAGCTGAGAAAGCGGATCAAATGCTTGATGGATGGATAAAGCTAGCTGAAACAAAACTTCCCAATTCATACCTCCTGGCAAAACTGTATCAGTCTCGAGCGGAGCTTTTTGTCTGGACAAACAACAACAAAATAGCATTAGATTTGATAGACAAAGCGGTAAAGATAGCGAATAAAGAGAAAATTTTGCGCTGGGACAAATACCTGATCTGCGACCTGCTTTGCCTCAAAGCTGATTGTCTGGGGCACGCAGAGAAATTTAAAGAAAAACAAAAATGCGCAGAGCAAGGGCTTGGAGTGCTGAGCCAGCTAGAGTCCAGCGCTACTCGCCAAGTAAACCTCTGGCTACGGCTTGCCGAAGCGCTCAGAAAGCAAGGAAAAATCGCTGAATCAGATTCAATCAGCAAGCAAGCAGAAGAATTGCTTCTTCACAGCCATTCTCCAGAAGACAGCCTTGACCAGTACCGTCAACTTGCTCAATATTATTACAACCAGAATGAACTGGCTAAGGCAGAACAGATTAGCAAGCTCGCAATTGAAAAAGCCGAAAAGCTGGGTATGGGTAGCTCAGACTCCGCACGCGTGCTACTTCATTGCTTACAAGACTCCTTTTATGCGGATAAGAAATACAAAGAAGCGGTAGCAGCAGGCAAGCAAGCTTATGAATTGGCAAGCAAGCTCAAGATCACGGACGACATTTCAAAAGCGATCTTGAAAGGATTAAAATGTGCGTATTCGGCCCTCGGCCATTGGGATGACTCGATCCAAATCCTCGAAGAACTTCTGCGAGTATCTGCGCCGGAAGAGAGAGGTACAGTCTACGGCGAACTTTTGAAAAGTTATAAATGCACTGGAGAGACCGACAAATACAAAATGACTCTTGAAAAAGCACTTGCGGCAACAAGTGGCAACTCACTTGACGATCGTTTTAGCCGAGTGTTTATCGAAATTGAACTGTGTCGTTCATCTTTACCGGCCGATGAAATCGAAGCGAACAAGCATTTCCAGGCAGCGCTAAAAATTGCCGATAGCTTGCCGCGAAATGAACGCAAGAAGCTTGCAGCTGACGCCTATCATGGATTGGCTCAAATGATGGTGAACCAAAAGAAGTATTCTGAGGCCTACAAATTATTCCGCACCTCCAATGACATTTACAAAGGTTGCACGGCAGCTATGTGGTACCAGAGAGCGAACCTGATAGAGTGGAAAGCCGCCTGCGAAGCCGGAGGAGATAAGAAACAAGAGGAAGAGGTGAAGCAGGAGATCGCTAGGCTAGACTAGCGTTAATTTTGATGGAACCATCGCCCGCACAAAATAAAGCCGAAATAGAATCAGCCCCTATGGGTGTTGAAATAGACTCCTTAGTTGGCACTTTATTTGAGAAGCGCTATGAACTCATCTCCAAATTGGGAGCCGGCGCCACAGGAACGGTCTACAAAGCAAAAGATCAGATACTTCAGCGTGAAGTATCTGTGAAAGTAATCCACAACCATCTTTTGTCCAACGAATCTGCAACAGAAAGGTTCAAACAAGAATCTGCCACCAACAAGATGCTCAAGCACCCAAATATAGTAGCAATTTATTCACAGGGTGCAGCTGCCGACGGGCGACTATACATGGTGATGGACTGCCTGGAAGGACAGAGTCTTAGCAGTTTCCACAATGGCAAGCTCAAGCTTGACGTTTTTTTCCAAATATTTGCGCAGATAATCGATGCTCTAAGATACGCGCACGAATCAGGTGTAATTCATCGAGACATAAAGCCCAGCAACATAATCGTCACAGAAGAGAACGATCATCTGCGTCCGGTACTTGTTGATTTCGGTCTGGCCAAGTTAATCGATCAAAGCGGAGAACAGGGTGCCACCAAAACCGGTATGCTTCTCGGTAGCAGCGCATACATGAGCCCGGAGCAATGCAAAGGCTCCGACAAAATAGATGCCAGGTCAGACATTTATTCGCTTGGCTGCGTGATGCTTGAATCGCTTACTGGAAGAGCCGCTTTTCAGGGCGACTCTGCACTCGATATTATGTATAAACACTTGCAAGAATCAATAACAAAGTTGGATGGAATAAAAGATCTTCCTCCGGAACTATCCAGCTTGATCTCCAGGTGCCTTCAGAAAGATCCTGAGCAGCGATATCAAACAGTAGCAGCCTTAGCCGGCGATTTCGACAAATGCGCTAACATGAGGGACACGCTCAAACGACGATGGGAAAACAAGCAAGAGGGTAAACGCAAAACACAAACCCCTTTGCTTGCTATTGTTGGAAGTCTGATGCTGGCGCTAGGATTAATTGCGGTCATTAAGACGAAAGACGCAGAGAGAAAGGAAATTCAAAGCGAAACATTCAAAAGTAAACCGCGATTGGCGCCGCCGGAAACCGCTTCTGGTCCACTGGCCGATCCCGATCTGAGCAGGTTTCTCGAGAAGTATAGAAGCAATGGTTATGGGCCGCAAGAGCGACTCAAGCTGCTTGCGAATTGGGAGAAACGCTTCAAAACCGCAAATGACAGAGACAAAGCCAACGCGATGTTAAAGTACGTTGAGATTTATTCCGAAATGGATGATCTGAAGAACGCTGAAAAATACAGGCAACGTGTGAAGTCTTATGGATTTACTGTTCCTGAGTCCATTTGCACAGCCATACTTGCAAAAATGTATCGCAAACACGGCATGTTTGATAAAGCGCTGGACGTTTGCGAAGATACGGTGAAGCAGAAAGACCCTTCTAGTTTCCCTATTGATCAACTAATCAGCCTCTATGCAGAAGAAGGAATTACGTGTTACTTTGCCGGTGATTACAAGAACGCCTGCAAAAAATTCGAGCGTACGGAAGACGTCATCAGAAGCCAGACAGACGAATTGCGCCACAAAACTGTGCAATACAACTTCTGGCGCTATATTTATATAACATGCATGCTAAAAGCAGGACTGCAAAAAGAGATAGCCGCAGTCAGAACCGAATGCATTGAAGCCGCAAGACTCTTCGACAACACTCGTGCACTTGAAGCACAAGTATACAGCAATATAGCAGATAGTTACGAAAGAGCATCACACATAGATGACGCCATTATGTGGTATCAAAAAGCGTTAGATCTCGCTATCAAATGCAATGCTAGCAATGAATTCACTTATCCAGCAGAGGCCTTGCAAAGACTGCTTTGCGCGAAGGGGCAGTATGAAAAATGCCTGCAGATTTGCCAGAAGTCTCTCGAAGCTTCAGCTCTGCAACCAGCAAATCGCATCCAACAGCTTATAAATGCGGCCTATTTGAGCGATCATCTGCAGAACAGCTTGTCCATGAAATACATACACGAAGCTTTAAGCCAGTGTGACAGGTTTTACAGTGACCCAAAACAGTTGGACTCAAATAGTTGCGGAAATCTAATTGCAGCATTGTCTATGCTAGACCAAATTCAAGCTAACGCAACAAAAATGAAATTAGAAGCGGCGCCGCACACAAAGCCAGCTTCTGAGTTGCTAAAAGAATGGATTTCGCGTGCAGAGTCTCAAGGACCACACAGCTATATGCTGCTCTGCTTATACAGATACTATGCTGTTCGCTTGCGCTGTGAGGAGAAACAGCAAGAAGCACTTAAATACCTGGATAAAGCCCTGTCTCTGTGCAAAGATCCGTTACTCAGAGAAAAGATGCTAATCGAGAAAGTGCCAATTGACAATGCAACTATAGACGCTTATAAAGAGAAAATGTTCAATTACGAGCTGCTCGAACAAGAGCCGGACGCATGCAAGACAGGGATTGAAGCAGTGAAATTCCTGTCTCATGGAAGCTACGATAAAGTTGTAGAATTCCCGCTCCTGCTCAGACTTCTTTTCGACCTGCATACGACCAAGCAAGACAGCTTAAGAGAACCTTACCTAAAACAGATAATCAGTAACTTGCTTACCAGCGAGGAATGGTCAGCGGCATATGCGGACAGCTTTGAACTAGCGCAATATTATCTCGCTTGCAAAGAATATGGGAAAGCCGCCGACACTCTGGCACATTGTGTTGCCGGCCTGGAAAAACATTACGGCAAGAGCGACAAGAACTTGAGAAGGTTCTACAACGAGCTGGGTAGAGCTCAGACCCGGCAAATGCAATATGCGGAGGCGGAACGCAATTTTAAAAAGTCACTTGCAATTTCGCAAGCTTCAAATACACATGACCTCATTTTCAGTGATACTCTTTGCCTCCTCCAGGAAGCCTGCATGTTTGAGAATAAAACTCTCGACGCTGAAAAATATATGAAACTGTTCCTTGCTACCTGTATTCCGGCACAGCTTGCGCAAGGATACTACCAGCTATCGACCTGTTATTCAGACCCCGACAAAAGAATTGCCATAATGGAAAAAGGGTTGAAGATCATTACAAACAAACAAACGGCTACCCCCACTGAAATCGCAGACTTTTGTATCGAACTATCGTCGCTCTACCTTACAAAACATGACCCAGTAAAAGGGGCCGCCTATGCGCAGCAAGCGCTGGAAAGCTCAAAGGATATCAAAAGCAAGCGCGATCAGAGAAACAGAGAAGCGCTTGCCATAAGGCAGTTAGCTAGAGTGGAAATCGAAAAACATGATTACCCGCATGCAGCATTCCAATACAGTAAGGCCTGCAGCCTCATGACGGACGACAGACTATCAGAGACCCTGGAAGAGTGGCTTGCAAGAGCCCGCGAGTTTAAGTCTGAGAACGATGTGAACACATTGTCCGAAAGGCTTAAGCGCCTGAAGAGCGGAAACTGAGCGCTGTCTGGGTAAGAATAGCTTGAAGGCTTGAGAGCACAAGCATGCAAGACGGCGCGGGCAATCTTAAGACTGATAATGTTAATGAAACAGCGGGCACGCCTGGCGACCCGCAGCCTGGCGTTGTCTTTGATAAGCGCTTCGAGATCCTTGCTTTGGTAGGCACGGGTGCAACAGGCACTGTTTACAAAGCAAAGGATCCAACCCTGGATCGGCTCGTTGCACTGAAAATAATGCACAGCCAACTAGTTTCCGATGACGAAGCAGTGCAGCGATTCAAGAGAGAATGTATCGCGAGTATGCAATTGTCACATCCGAATATCGCCAGGGTCTATAATCACGGAAAAACCGAGGATGACAAACTATACCTCGTGATGGACTACCTTGAAGGCGAGAGCCTTGAATCACTGCTTCAAAGAACAAAGAAGCTCGAACTTGCGGTATTCTTCGAGATTTTCGCTCAATTGATAAATGCCCTCTCGTATGCACACTCACAAGGCATTGTTCATCGTGACTTCAAGCCAGGCAACATATTCATAAGCACACACGAAGGCAAGAACAAAGCGTACATACTAGACTTCGGCTTAGCAAAATGGATTGATCAAGGCAGCGATCAGGGCGCAACAAAAACAGGTGTAGTTCTGGGAAGTACCGCGTACATGAGTCCAGAGCAGTGCAAGGGCGAAAAAGAGATCGACCAGCGCTCAGACATCTACTCCTTTGGCTGCGTCATGCTGGAATCACTCACAGGTGACTGTCCCTTCAAAGACGAAACCGCATTTGGCAGCATGTACAAGCACCTGAACGAGTCTTTGCGAAATCTCCAGTTTGTGCGCACCTTGCCCGAATTACTGGCGAAAATGATCCAGAGGTGTTTGCAAAAGGACAAGAGCAACCGTTATCAGAGTATGCGAGAGCTCAATGAAGACTTCAAAAAATGCTTCGAAAAGCTGGACACTCTTCAATTTCAACTAAACAAAAGCCAGCTGAAGCGCAAATCAAATTTAGCACTCATACTTCTGCTGGCATGCGCGATTCCCGCATCAGTGCTTCTATGGAACATGAGAGAACAACAGCACGATAATGTACTTCTGGAACAGAAGAAGGTCGATTCAAAAAAGGATATAGAACTGCGAGCGCCTGAGCAAGCCAAACTTCAGCTCAACACGGAAAAAATGGGAGACCTTTACAGAGAATACGCGAAAAGCTCATGGGGCGCAAAGGGCGCAATAACAGTTCTGGAAAACTGGTGCAAGAAATACAAAGGAGTTGCTAACGAAAACCAATTTGCCGACATTTGGACAGCGCTAGCTAGTTTATACACGCAGATTGGCAATATTGAAAGGTGTGAATACTACGGAAACAAAGTCCTTGCAAATAGCTCCGTGGCGCCATCGCATGCAGGTCAAATAGCTATTGACCGTTCCAAATACTATTTGCTTTGCGGTGACATAGATAAATCGATGGAGATTATCGATGAGGCATTTAAGAAGTACAAAGAAGCAATAGAAACCAACACGGGCACTTATTCAGGCTTACAGACTGTGAAAGCAGACTGCTATCTTAGCAAAGGTGAGATTCGAAAAGCTATCCAAATCTTAGAAGAAACAGATAGCCGGGTCGTTGAAGTAGTGGGACCGCGCCTTACGGAAAATGATATGCGCAGTAAGCTATTGTTGCTCTTGGAAAGAACAGGTCAGAGGCAAAAAATTCAGCATTACCTGGACCAAAACGATGAGGCGGCGAAAGCTGTTCCAGATGGACGCGATAAAGCAGTCGCAGACTCGTATTATCAAGCAGCCAATCTGCTTCTTAGTTGCGATGACTATGACCGAGCTCTGAGATATTTTGAGTTGGCCCGCCAGGCCTATAAAAAGGCAAAATTACCAGATGACGAAACACAGTACTTGCTGATTTTTTCTCGTATTTACAAGGGGAAAGGAAATCTGGCGAAAGCCGAAGAGTTAGAAAAGCAAGCCATGCTTAAGATGACAAACCCCTGGGATAACGTGATTCTATTCGAGCAGCTTGCAGTAGATGCCACAAACCGAAACAACAAAGAGAACGCCAATCGCTATGCATCTGACGAAATAGGATTAGCAGAAAAGCTTTTCGCTCAGAATACTCCTATGTCCGCAAAGGGAATGCTGGCGTTTAACTATGCAATCAATCGGATATGCATCAAGCTCGCTGACGATGGCAAGCCCGATGAAGCGGGCAGGTTGAGAGACAAATGGATCAAGAATTTCAACAAGAAATACGGTGTAAATCCTTTCTCGATGGATCAATTACTGGCTCAAACTAACGGACTGGCCAATGCTGGTATGCCAGACAAAGCAATAAGATTAGCCGATGAAGCCCTAAAAGTTCTTTCCAATCCGGAAGCAGAAAAATCGATAATGGCTTGGGGAAGAAACCCTTCAGATTGGAAAGTAGATTTTTACATGATCCAATCAGACTCTTATAAATTCATGAGCAAGCCAAAGGAAAGCATTGCTCCAGCACAAAAAGCATTGGAAGAGTTGAAACGTTCAAATGCCGATGCAAACAGCAACCGCTTCCTGTGGGCTCTGCTCAGAACAGGTGGCGGTTATATGCTAAACAATCAAATGGCGGAAGCAGAAAAATATTACTCAGAAGCACAACAACTGTGGCGACGAGTAAGTCCAGGTTACAGTGCGGAGAGCAGCTGCATCCTGAAGGCAGTGGTCGATTTCTACTTAACATCTAAGCAATACAGAGAAGCACAAAAACTGCTTACCGAGTGCCTTCATGGAATGTCCAATCATTATCGAACGCATCTACATCCTTCAATGCAAGAGTACTACAATACTCTCGGAGAGCTGTTCTATACAGAAAAAAAATACAAAGAGGCAACTTTGCCTTTCAAACAATCTGTATTAATATCAAAAAACGAACACAAAAACGATCTCTATTACAGACATGCACTCAATAGATTGAGAGAATGCTACTCACTGCTGGGACAAAATTCTGAAGCGGAGGCTTACGCTCTTGAATATCAAAAAGCCTCATCGATTGCGAAGGAAAAAGAGCAGCACGCAAAGCCATTGGGAAAACCAGATAAAGCAACTGAGCCGCCTGCGGCAGGGCAGAAAAACTAGCCATGAGTGATGCGCACAATAAGCAGCCTGAGAGGAATCCCAATATTGCAGCGGACGCATTAGTCGGCACCAAGTTCGACAATAGATATGAAATCATCAGCCTGCTCGGAACCGGCGCAAGCTCCACTGCTTACAAAGCGATGGACCGTACGCTCGAACGGATGGTGGCGGTCAAGATAATACACAGCCATTTGCTTGGCGCAGGCGATTTCGAAGAGCGCTTCAAACGAGAAGCGCTAATATCGATAAAGCTGGACCATCCAAATATCGCACATGTCTATGCCTTTGGCAAAGCGCCTGATGGCAGGCTATATCTCGTAATGGATTTGCTG
>JBIKOL010000210.1:0-12804 GCA_044358055.1 Obscuribacteraceae bacterium (SeqCode) | reverse complement strand
CCAATCACTTGCCGCCATCCTAAAAACAGAACAGAAGCTTGAACTTGGGCGATTTCTGCATTTGTTCAAGCAGCTGATAGATGCTCTCGACTATGCACACCAGCAAGCTGTTGTGCACCGTGATATTAAGCCTGACAATATAATTGTCAGCTCCGACAGCGGAAATGAGATCGCGCATCTCGTGGATTTCGGCATTGCAAAAGCGGTGGATGATTCCAGCGGACAGGACGCCACCAGAACCGGTGCACTGCTCGGAAGCAGCTCTTACATGAGCCCCGAGCAGTGCCGTGGCGCAAAAATAGACAGGCGAGCCGATATCTATTCACTTGGCTGCGTCATGTTAGAGAGTCTGCTCGGTGAATCGCCTTTTGCAGGGTCGAGCGAACTCGACATCATGTACAAACAGATCAACGAGTCTCTTAGCAGTCTGGGCTCACTAAAAAAACTGCCAGCAGAACTCAGCCAAATTATTCGTAAATGCCTGGAGAAAGACCCGGAAAAGAGATATCAAAGCGCGGCAGATCTCAAAGATGAGTTCCAGAAATGCCTGGAAATGCAGGACACGCTTAAACGCCGATTTGAACGAGCAAGCGCACCCAAACAGAATTTGAACTGGATAAAAATCAGTGTACTCGTGATCCTGCTCACCGCTATAACATTTGCTGCAACTTATATCTTGCAGCAAGGAACTCAGAAAAGAAACAAAGCTGCTGTTCTCGCACCAAATCAAAAGACATCGATTATCAAATCAGCGAAAGACCAACGCGTTCCTGCAACACAGGAAGAGATGGCCAGACTACTCGAGAAATACCATCTTACAAATGATCGCCTGTTTTTGCTCAAAGAATGGCTCCGGAAATATGGACAAACGAAGGACAGCAATTCCAGCGCTGTCTGCTGGATGCGACTGCGATATAGCGAAGAACTAGAACGGGCCAATTTCTTAGAGGATTCGCAAAAGAATTACGAAGCCTTGCTTAAAACAGCGAATACCGCCGAAAACAGATGCCGATTGGCGCTTGTGGAAAGTAAACTCCTGCTAAAGGCGGAAAAAACCGATCTCGCGCTACAGAAAATGACGAGTGCAATGAACAGCAACAAGTCAGACATTTCCGAGGAGATGTACAGCATGTTGCTAGACGCAAGAGCAGAATTGTACCGGATTGTCGGCGATTTACAAAAGGCCAAAATGGACAATGAAAAAGCTTTGCAATTGGTAAATAAAATAGCAAGCAAATGCGACGACCCAAGCATCTTTTACCCAAGAATGGTCCCGCTTCTTGTTTCAGAGAACCGACAGGAGGAATTAGACGAACTTGTGAACAAATGGGTGAAACTAAAAACGCTTGAATACAAAAGAGATGAGGCTGCACGTATTTACAACGAAGTTGCAGAGCAAATTGCGCATCGAGGTAACTTATCACAGAGCAAAAAATACTTCAATCTAGCTATTGAAGAATACAAGAAAGCTGGAGATCATGTTCGAGCAGAACAATCGTTGGTTGAACTAGCCGCGGTCCTGAAGGAGCACGGAGACCAGGCTTCCGCAGTTGAGGCTTATCGGACAATATTGGATCAGCACACCAATTCTGACGTGATCTACAAGCTAAAAATCCTAAACGAAATCTGCATCTTATCCATGCAGACAAATGCAACAGACTCTTTAGCAGTTTATAGCAAACAAGCACTTGCTCTGCTCGAAAAAGAGTTGAAAAAAGACCCCGCCCTGATGCAAAAGGCTGATGTTCAGATACTAATAGGACCCGTAACTAGCAGCTGTGACCTGATCGCAAAGCAGCAAGGAAATAAGGCAGCCGAAAGTTTCTTGCTGGAATGGATCAAAAAATACGAGAACACTGCATTTGCCGCCATGCTTCGTTTTAAGCTGATAGGACAATATTGCCTGATGAATCAAGCTGAAAAAGGCGAGAAAATTATTGTTCAGGCGAGAGCATTCTTCTCTCAGCTTGCTCCAGACAAATACAAAGGCTTGAATAAGGACGCGATAAAGCAAAATCTTATTTTGTGTGACTATTTGCAAACCGCCGTATTGATCGCAGCAAACAAGCGCACGGAGGCAATTGCTCTATGCGACCGCTTACTCAAAGAGCCTGAACTTCCAGAAATAACGAAATTAGAGCTTTTACAGAAGAAAGGCAATTCACAAGAAGAACTGGGCAAGCAAAATGAGTCATTCAAAACATTCCAGAGCCTGGAAAAAGAGCTTCTTTCCGGAAATTATTACAATACACTTGCCGGCGCAGGCTTCCTTGCAAACTATGGATATCTTCTAGACAAATATAACAAACCGGAAGAAGCGGAAAAGAAGTTCAACACATCCATTCGGATTAAATCACAGACCATTGGTGAAAACAGCGAGCAACTTATTCCAGAATTTAATGCTCTTATACACGCTCAGTTGGTGCAAAAGAAAGTTGACCCAGCCATTGTAAATTTACAAAGAGCCATTCGCATTTGTAAAATGCATAAACTCGATCAAACCACGTTGAATTTTCTTGGCACTCTTGAGACCTGTTACAGAGAAAAGAAAGAATACAATGAATGTGAAAAAATCACGCATCAGATGATTCCCCTTTGCACTGCTGAGGACCTACCAGAAACATATTACAGGCTATCCGCCGTCAGCTTCTTACAGAAGAACCCAGACAATTATTCGAGTGCGCTCAAGAAATGCCTTGATGCCTATGCAAAAGCATCGTCAAAAGCAAACTCTTACCTCTACTGCGCAAGACTACGCGAACTCGGTGCACATTATTACCAGGCCAATCAGTTGGATAAGGGAATGCCCTACCTGGAGAAATCGCTGAAAGTAGGGAAATCATTGCCCAACGACGAGAATTCAATTTTTCAAACAGCATCCACGGACAGCTTACTTGCCGAAATTTATCAGGGCAATGGGGATTTCCAAAAGTCCATGCCATACCACCGTGAAGCGGCTGAACTCCTTCAAAAACTGGGCTCAAAATACAGCGCAAACTACAAGTCTGCGCTCGAATCCTGGCTCAATTGTTGCAAGCAAGCCAAAATGGAAAAAGAGGCCGCCGAGGTGGAGGACAAACTTAAGTTGGCAAATTCATAAAACTCAGAAGGGAAGCAATGGCTAAAACTTCTCGGTCAGATCGGTGACCTTCGGTTTACCGCCATGTGCTCCGTACTGGAACTCGAGGATATGGTTAAATCTATCATCCGGCCATGGATTGGGGTAAGTACCTTCAGGTGCTCCAAGTGAATCAGCAAGGTTCGGAATTTCTCCGTGGTGCCAGGCGATAACAATAAATTTCCCGGCATATTTTGGATCGTTTTCAATATCATGAGCCAGTTTATCAAAATCTTTGTCTGCGTAAGGCGTTTCCACAGGCACACCCGACTCTTTAGAGAGTGGCTCTACGGTCTCTCTGGGACGAGAGCTATGCTTAGAGTCTGAGGTAGCAAAAATAAAATCAGGCTGCCTGCCGAATTCCTTAGGAATGTACTTAGCAAGTTCTTTGGCTCTAGCAAAACCTGCCGGAGACAAGTCTGGATTGTGTGAATCTCCGGGCTTCTCTGCATGTCGCATTAATAGAATGGTTGTATTGTGCAGCTCGCTATGAAAAGCCTCGTTCGCAGCAATGGCTGGATTAGCCGCAGCTGCCGCATCGGTCTTACTATCGATTTCGTTATTGGCCATTATCTATACTCACAGCTTGCTCACTAAATGAGTATATGCTTCCCTTCGAAATATTTCCGTAGAATTTTGTTCAATATTCGTGTAATCCGCAAGATGAATTGAACCATCAAGCTGCCATTCTCTTGCGTTTCATCTCTTCAGAATCTAGACCTTGCTCCAGTGCCTTGATTGCGCTAGGATCATTTATCCCCTTCTGAATGGCAGATTCTGTGACCTGTGCCTTAGGTGTAGCAACATTAATTGCTTCAACGAGCAAGCCATAACTGTTAACCAGCAGCGAGTATGCCGGATGATCCGCCGGAATTGCACCCATAACCCTCAACACATCGCCGAGAGCAGAGTTAAGCGCAGCGACTTCAGTCCATCTTACTTTGCCAGATCTCGCCATTCCAAAAACACTATTGGCTTTATTGCTGATATTAACGGCAATTCCTTGAGCAGCAGCGGTGCTAACTATGCCATTATCGCGAGCTGCGCTTGATTCCCAATTTTTGGAATGCACAGTGAGGTCTTTATCGATGAATGTGTCTTTGTCAACACGAACAGACCCATCTGGATTCACGGTAGGACCATCATCGAACTTGACCGTGTGGTCCTTTTCGATAACAGTGTTTGTATCTTTGATAACGGTCTTATCCGGTGTATCGATTAGTTTAGGTGTATCGATTGTTTGCTTGTCGAGGTCAACCTTAATAACTGAAGGCTGTGCAGGAGTACCGCCTGCAGTAGCATCAGTTGCCGGCGTAGTCGTTACGGCCACAACACTATCGTGATTATTGTTCTGATAGGTTGTATTGCCATCCGTAACGGTAGTTTCGTTGGTTCCCGGTTTCACAGCTACACCGATGTCATGTCCATCAGGCCTGCGCACATGCTGGTGCCAGTTGCGCAAATCGAGTTCATATGGTGAGCAAGAATCTCCACCCTCACGATGGCATCCCGGTGCAAGCACTTTCAGCTTTTCCGGATCAATCAACAGATTACCAATTTTGAACTTACCATCTTCCGCCTTAATGAGAGTTTTCAGCTGCTCATCATTTATTGGAAGCAGTTGACCGTCTCTGCGAAGAAAAACCTGGTTATCCTTCATCTCGAGTTGGAATACCTGGTGGTCGTTTGTTTCCAGGCGGGCAATGTTGTCGCGAACATCAAAAGTTGCGTCCTTGAAAATCGCCCTTGTTCCGGAACCGGGAATAGCCAGAATATACACGTCTCCAGCTTTCAATTCTGCCTGCTTTTCTTTTGTGATTCGCTCGATTTCGCTTGGCTTATCAGTAAAGCCAAATTGATGATTGCTGTCCAAAACGTGATTCTGCAACGTCAAATTTGCAGCGCCGGTCTTGTCGATAATTTTGACGCTGTTGCCATCTCTGATAAGTTCTTTGTTGTTGTCCAGCATGATATGGCGGCGTCCTTGCTCATCCCAGCTAACGGTATATCCATCACCTTTAACTACTTCTTTGCCATTCTCGATCGTGACTGATTCATTTCCTTGCAAAACCATCGTCTTGCCTGTTGATTTATCAACTATCGTTTTGACATTACCGTTTTCGTCTCTCTTCTCAACACGCACATGTCCCGGAAGAGCAGTAATTTCGGTCTTCTGGTTTTTATCATTAGTAAAGCTAAAAAGGCTGTCGGAAAAGGAGCCATCACTGGGTTTCTCGTTTTCATTGAAGAGCCAGTGTTTCAAATCTTTCGGCAAGTTGGAATCATCGACGCTGCTGACACGAGCAACTTCACCAGTAAAGGGATTGCTGAACTCGAGATTCGTCAATGTCATAGCCGGCGTGTCGGCAGGCTTACTGCTGCTTGTTGGCGTGCTATCGTCGAATAATTTGCTGTATTCGTCTTTGATTTTTTCAGCTGTTTCACCAACAACCTTGGACACTTTCAAATGTTTGTCCGCGGATTCATAAACATTCTCAGCAACTTTAACAAGATGTTGTCCAAGTGAAACTCCAGCGCCGATGCTTACCGCAACGGGGTTGCTGATGAAGTTAAGAACGCTGGTCGTTGAGCTCGTCAGGGTTTCTTTTGCCTGACTTGCGAAATGGCTGATCGTATCCAGAATGCTGCCGTCATATTTCGGAATTGCTTGCTGAGAAATATTCTTGTCTTTCATCTCAGCCCGCATCGCAGCTGCGTGCAGTGCCGGCTGATCTGCCGACAAAGCGCTTGGGCTGGAAGATGCTGGTCCAGCTTTTTTCTCTGTATCTTTGCCGGCTGATTCATCTTTCTTCTGCTGAGCCGCGTCAGTTTTGTTCGGCTCTGAAGATTTCTTCTCTTCGCTTCCCAGCAGTTTGTGCTCTACTGCTTGAGCTTCTTTGAGAAGTGATGTGCCCGCATCACTAACAACCTTTGCGGCCTTTTCAGCCGTGTCTTTGATCCACTCTAAAGCCATAGCCCCAGTCCCTGATATTTTTACCGCTCCCGCCAAACGTATCTATGCGGCGCCTGACATCCGTGGACAGCGAAGAAGTTTAAATGCACTGTTGTTTTCCACAGTACAGCTGTTATCAGTGGGGAAAATACGTATATAAGTCTTTCTCACATTTCAGGAAAGGAAGCGTGAGACAGCCTGCTCGCAGGGCTTTACGGCTGAAATATCCTCCTGCGGGTAAAGGGCTATACTATTAATGAACGGCAACATGGCTGGAGTTTCATGAGCAACGACGCAAACAAAAACTACCCGGGACGCTGGTGGCACGCACTTGAAGATGGCGAACACATCATGTGCGACCTTTGCCCACGCAACTGCGTATTAAAGGATGGGGATCGCGGCTTTTGTTTCGTGCGCGCGAATGAAGGCAATAAAATGGTGCTCACTACCTATGGAAAGAGCACAGGCTTTTGCGTTGACCCAATTGAGAAGAAGCCGTTGAATCAGTTTTTGCCAGGCTCCAGCATCCTTTCCTTTGGAACTGCGGGTTGCAATCTCGGCTGTCAATTTTGCCAGAACTGGTCTATTAGTAAGGCAAGGCAAATCGAACTGCTCAGCGAACACGCGACACCGGAGATGATTGCAGCAGCAGCAGAGAGACTTGGATGTAAGAGTGTTGCCTTCACTTATAACGATCCGGTTATTTGGGCCGAATATGCTATCGACACAGCAAAGGCATGCCACGAACGAGGCATCAAAGCCGTGGCCGTTACGGCCGGATACATCACGCCAGAGGCTCGTCCCGAATTCTATTCCGTCATAGATGCGGCGAACGTCGATTTGAAGGCATTCACCGAAACGTTCTACAAGAAGCTTACTCTCTCTCATCTGGAGCCTGTGCTTGATACGCTGAAGTGGCTAAAGAAAGAAAGCAATGTCTGGTTTGAGATTACGAATTTGATGATTCCCGGCGAAAACGATTCGGCTGACGAGACAAAAAAAATGTGCGACTGGATCGTGAAAGAACTGGGAACCGACGTACCAGTTCATTTCACTGCGTTCCACCCGGATTTCAGGCTGACAGACAGACCGAACACACCGCCACCGACATTGATGCGGGCCTGGCGCATTGCCCTGGAGGCCGGCATTAAGTATGTCTACACCGGCAACATTAACGATAAAGCAACTCAGAGTACGTATTGTCACGCATGCAAAAACCTTGTAATTGAGCGCGATTGGTATAACATTGGGGAGTACAAGATGAATGGCAATTGCTGCGGGCACTGCGGCGAAGTTATTCCAGGTCACTTCGATAAACTCGACGGCATCTGGGGACGCAAACGAATGTCAGTGCACTTTAATCGGTAAGAGAGCGCTCAAAGCCGGTTTGTAAGTCAAAGCAGTATTGCCAGCGGAGGCCCAGGTGGAAATCGCCGAAAAGTGTTTGCAGTTTATAGTCGGGATAACATTTGTCCTCGGCGGTGGCTTTATTTCCAAAAACGCACTTGACGCTAAAAATATGATTGAGACTGCGCTATTCGGCCTGCTCGGCGTGAGCGCAGGGCTCTTTCTCTTGATTTGCGTATTCGTCGGTCCCCCCGGCGGCCAGTAAGGCTGATCAAACCCGGGAGCGCCGGCGGCTCGCCGGCTTCTCTGTAGAGGCCCCTCGCAGTTTCGCCTTTGGCAATCTTAGGCTGATTCAAATACAGCTGATCGTAAGCTAATTCTCAATCCATATTTACGTGACAGGCTTGCCTCATGCAAGGGTGTTATGATCTATCAGCCCTTCTGGAGATATATGCATGTTGCGCAAGTTGAGCCTTTTAGCGGTTTGCATCGGTGTTATTTCGTCTCAGAGTGTCTTTGCCGAGACCACTAATCCTGATAAAGAAGGCCGTGCCAAATCGTGGAGAAAGGCAGCACAAGGCGCACCCGATCTCAAAGCTGCGCAGGCCAAAGTCGAGAAAAATCCGAAAGATGCCGAAGCGCTCAACGACTACGGCTTCGCCCTGCGCCAAAACGGCAAGCTGGACGAAGCAGAAAAGTACTTGAAGCAAGCCATAGAAGCAAAATCAGGCATGGGCGAAGCTCACATCAATTTGAGCGTTGTTTATTACGATCAAGGAAAGTTCAAAGAATCACTCGAAGAAGCACAAAAGGGTGTGAAGATCGATGCGAATAATGCGATCTTCCGAGTCGTACTCGGCAATGCTTATTCCAAAACCGGAGATCTAAAAGCAGCTGCGCAAGAGTACAAAGTCGCTATTCATCTCAAACCTGACTATGAGAATGCCCACTATAATCTTGGCCGCGTACAGAACGAGGATGGTCAAACAACCGAGGCAAAGCTTTCTCTGGCTAAAGCGCTCGAGCTTGATCCCAATGATGACCGCGTGATCATGCTGCTCGATAAGTTGCAGGGAAACGACACTGCAGCCCCAGGCGCAGGCGCCACCACTGGCGGTGCCGCAAAGAAAGCAACAAAAAAGAGCTAGTAGTTCTCAAAGAAAGCGGTCCAATATCCCGGGAGCGCCGGCGGCTCGCCGGCTCATACTCCGGTAATATCGAATTCCCCAAAGATTCAAAGCCGGCGAGCCGCAGCTAGCCTCGTAATGGGGACCCGTGCGAGAGTAGCGAGTGCGGGTTGGAGAGGCGAAGCGGGCGCTCCCGGGTAGAAACCCGGCTAATAAGCTGGTAGGGGCGCCTCACGGGCGCCCCGAATAGAAGTTTGCTTGAATTGTAAAAGCCCGTTAAAGGCAATGATCCGCAGCGGTCAAAAGCCCGTAAAAGCTTGTCGAACCTACTTTTCAGCGATTCATCCGTATGAGAGGATGCTTGTATAACAAGAAGCTCTCATACGAGGCAAAAAAATGAAAAGCAAAATCACGAGCGCAACAGTAATAACAATGAGCATCCTGACGATGTTCTGGAACTCTGCGCAGATTTGCGACGCCAAGCAAAAACTGCAAAACAGCCAATTCGCCTCAACTCCCCAAGAATTCACTCTGCAGCGGCTGAAAAAAGCCGATAGTCTCTGGACAGTAATTGAAGATCCAGAAGTAAAAGAATGCATAAAAACATGCATGGGAAGCGATATTCAAAAATATTTTGCAGCCACACAAGAAGCCGAATTGCCTGACGTAAAAGGCGATGATTTGTACTCGCTGGGTTTCGTCAAAGGGCTCTGCACAATCAAAGAAAGTTTTCTTGATCTAAACCTTCGCACTCGAAAAGCGTGCATCGCGGTTCTCGATTGCAATCAACTAAAGATCTACGGAGCAGATTCTGCAAACGATCTGCCTGAGCCCATGATCCTATATATAGATGATCTAAAGTCCAGAAAAGCCGGTGAGCAGCGAAGAGATTTTGGCAGGCGATCCGAGACCAAACCCTGCCAACATACCGGTGCCGAGCTCGCACTGGCACCGGTATGGGAATTCCACCACTGACAGCGGCGTCACCCTGTATTACAATCCGTTAAGAAATCGGGTGAACCGGTCCTGGTGGGGACTTCGGATCGGTGAAAAGGCAGGGAGTATTTACTATGGACCAGCAAGCTGGACGCACACAGGCACAGGACAAGGGCGATTCTATCGGTTCTCTTATTCAGTCTTGGAATTTGAAAGACTGGACACAGCAATCAGACAAAATTGTGTTGCACGATAACATTCCAAAGGCTGAAGCAGATCCCAATCTACCCACAGTAGTAGTTGTGGATAAATGCGCGCACAAAACTCATATTCTTCAAATGGAAAACGGCAAGGTTGAAGATGTACTCACCGTAACAAATTCAGTTGGAAAAATCGTCGGCGAACATGGCTCGTTGACTCCTTCTCAAGAATGGTATGTGCACGATAAACGGCTCGATCCAGTATGGTACCCACCTAAAGATATCGGTGGAGAGCCCGTGGCGCCATACAAAGAAAATCATCACAATCCAATTGGTCTTGCTTTTATTCGTCTGGCAGATAAAGAGCACCCGGACGGAACAAACTTTGGACTCCATGGCACAAATGCTCCGCAACAACTCGGCAAATTCGTAAGTCATGGTTGCGTTCGCCACGACAACAAGGACATCATGAAGATTTATCCCCTGGTCAAAGCTGGTACGGTAGTTTACACCGTAGATAACCTGGAAGGTGCCAGCATCAAGATTTCCTCATTCAAGAACTAGGCTACGCCTGTGAGCTCTGTTCCATAAGCAAACGATTGGCAGAATCGAATGCCACTGAGCCAATCGAATGTCACTGAGACAATCGAATGTCAGATCACCAATTTTGAAACGGTCTGTGTTTTCCCATGCGATTAGCGCGCTGTATTAGAGCTTGCCCTTCCTGAGGCTTATCTCCTGGACCCGCAGGTGGCTGCCATTTGATGAACGGCTGCCCCTCAGCAACAAACTGCTGATGGAGCTCCTTCACCTTATCAAAATCACCACATAGCAAGGCGGCATTTGCCCAGCCCCGAAGTACTTTATAGTACACGTCGTTCTTTCCCTCATCCCAGGTCTGGATAGCATAATCATAAAAATACTCAGCCCACTCCGCAAAGTTTCGCTTCGCGGTTCCCGTTTTGGCCCTTGCACTTGCCAAACAGGCCCAGGCTAAGGAGCGCCATGTGCCTGACGGTGATGGCATACTTTTTACGGTATCAAACGCAACCTTCCGTTCGTCACCAACTATTTTCATCGCGAGTTGCAAATCTTTCAAAGACTCTTCGTCTTCTTGTCCTTTGGTACAGGATAAGATTCGTCCAATCGCATGCAACAAATGAGAGTCTTGAGCACCATAGGCAGTGCTCAACTCATCTCGGTATTTTTCGAAGAACAGTCTTGCAGTAGGAAGATCATCCTTATCGTAAGCAAGGCGGCCTTGTTCACGGAAATCGTTTGCTTTCTTAAGCGCGTCATGCTTTTTCTGCTGAACGAGATCAAGCACAGCTACTTTTTTTAACGGGACTTTTTGAGTTGTTGCAGACTTGTTCGATGCAGCAGGCAGCGCGTGGTTCTGTATTGGCATTTGAATCGAACTCAAACCGGATGACTGCGCTGGCACAGCTGATGCGGAAGAGCTGGCAGCATTAGTCTGCTCTCCAGATACAGCTTTACCTGCGTCCGTTGTTGATAGATTAACAGGAGAGGCGGTGGCAGCAGTAGTCTGCTCTCCGGATACAACTTTCCCTGCGTCTGTTGTTGATGGATTGACAGGAGAGGAGCTTGCAGCAGTTCCCTGAGTACTTGCCGGAGCTTCTTGCGGAGGCGCAGACTGTTCGATCGTCCTGGAAGCAAGTTTTTGGCTTGAATGTTTCAACGCGGAAACGCCAAGTATTAGAGACAGGAAACACACCGCAACGATAATATAGACAATCTCCGCCGGGGTCCCTTTTTTCGGAGCTCTTCCTTTGGTTTCGCCACCATCCATGGTGCGAACTCGCTGCGCTTGCGCTGGCTCGGCAGGAGTGCTATTTTGTACTCTTGCTAAATGAGACTCCGCAATCATCGGCTTGATTGGCGCAGCCTGCGAAAGGTCGGCTCCAACAAGGTTTTTAGGCTTCGTCGCTGCATTGAACCCAGGATTTCTGATGGCATCAGAAAGTGCTTTACCAAGTTCCTCCATTGATTGCGGCCGCTCCTCACGATTCTTTAGGAGAGTCTTCATCACGAGATCTTCCAGCCGCGGCGGCACACTGCTAGCACCAAAAACTTCGGAAATAGGCAATGGTGCGTCAGTAATATGCTTGTAGATTGTCGCCATGGAATTATTTCCCATGTGCGGAACCTGCCCAGTCAACGCGGCATACATTACACACCCAAGTGAATAAATGTCAGTTCGGTGATCAAGCTCTTCTCCCCTGCATTGTTCCGGGCTCATAAAAGGCGGGCTACCCATCACCATTCCAGTCTGCGTCAAATGCTGCTGCGCTTGTTCGTTGTTGTTCAATTTGGCTAAACCGAAATCTACAATTTTGACGAAGTCTTTTCCATCTTCATTGTCGACAAGCATCAGGTTACTGGGCTTGATGTCGCGATGAATGACCCCTTTTTTGTGTGCGTGCTGCATGCCACTGCACACCTGAGTGAATATGCGTTCGAATCGCTCCAAGCTAATAAGTTCCATTTGCATGACCAATTCATCTTCCAGAGTTTTTCCTTCCAAAAACTCCATTACGAGATAGGCTGTGCCCTCGGCGCTTCTTCCGAAATCAAAAATCGAAATAATGTTGGGGTGCTGCAGGTTGCTAGCGGCTTTTGCCTCCTGCTCAAAGCGCAGGAAGCTTTTATCGTCTGATACTGCTGCCGGAACAAGGGTTTTGATGGCGACAAGCTTGTCCATATGAACATGCCTGGCTTTGTAGACCATTCCCATTCCGCCCTGCCCCAGCACGGAAATAATCTGGAAACGTCCTTCAAAGGTTTGCCCTACAAGCGGGTCGCCTTCTTCTAGCGCCTGTTGAATTTCGGTCAATTGGCTTCTCCAAGATTAATTGGTGAGCCCCCCTTCGGGTTTATGCCCCAGCCCCCGGACACCCTAACAAGACGGTAACAGCACTTAAACTAGCGCCAGTTTTCACTGCTCACGACTTTGTGTATGGACCCCGGTGAGGCCCTTGAAACAGCTACTGAACCCGACAACAATATGTGTAGATACTGTGGTTTTTTGTCAACTACACAATTTCCCTTAAAAATGAAATGGGAGCGTGATTCTACGTCCGCGCTTCCGAGCCCGGAATGTAT
>JBIKOL010000156.1:0-21085 GCA_044358055.1 Obscuribacteraceae bacterium (SeqCode) | reverse complement strand
TACCATCTGTTTTCCGATTACGTAGAGCAATCCGAGGAAGCAAGTTTGCCTTTCATCTATGCTCAATGGTGAGTCGACTACCATCTGTTTTCCGATTACGTCGAGCAATCCGAGGAAACAAGTTTGGCTTTCCATCGGCCGGCCAAACTAAGCGTGAGCTTTGCGTCGGTCGTGAACGTTCCAGGTCAGCACAAGCAAGAAAATTGATAAAAGCCCTGAACCAACGATGACTGTAAAGCCAGCGTTCCAGCCATAATGCTGCACAACTGATCCTATTCCAAGTTCGGCACCGGTGGCTCCGAGATAACCAAATAAGCCTGTCAGGCCCGCCGCAGTACCCGCGGCTTTCTTTGGAACGAGATCTACTGCAGCAATACCAATTAGCATTACTGGGCCATAAATAAGAAAGCCGATTGCTGTAAGAGCGATTGAGTCTAAAAGTTGGTTGCCAGCGGGATTCCACCAGTAGAGAAAAACGGCGGCAATTACAAGTGTCATGAATATAACCATAACAGGCGAGCGACGACCATGGAAAAACTTGTCACTTGCCCAACCTGAAAACAGCATTCCCGGTATTCCTGCGAGTTCGTAGAGTGAAGATTGCATCGCAGAATTCTGGAGAGAGTAGCCTTTTACCTCCATGAGATAGGTTGGTGCCCAGTTAACGACTCCGTATCTGACAATGTATACAAGCACGTTAGCTGCGGCGAAGACCCATAAGAATTTATTCTTGAACACATGTTTGAACAGGATTTCTGATGCAGAAAGCTCCCTTTCCCGATCATCAACTCCGGTTTCTGGATAATCGTCCATGTATTCTTCGATTGGTGGCAAGCCCACGGATTGTGGCGTGTCACGCATGAATATCAAAACAAGAATGCCACAGATAATTGCCAAAATGGCCGGTAGATAAAACGCAGCTCGCCACGAACTGTCTGGAAGCACTGACACCAATAATGTCGGTAATACGCCGGCAATCAATGGCGCGAGCAGACCTCCGACATTATGTGCAACATTCCAAATTGCCATCTTGGTTCCACGCTCTTTATCGGAAAACCAATGCACCATGGTTCGCCCACACGGAGGCCAGCCCATTCCCTGAAACCACCCATTGATAAACCAACAAACAGCCATGAGAGTTAAGCTGGGCAAAAAGCCAAATATCAGGTTTGTAATCCCAGAGAGGATTAAGCCAGTTGCGAGAAAATATCTGGGGTTCGAACGATCAGATACATTGCCCATGACGAACTTGCTGATGCCATACGCAATTGTTAATGCCGATGCAAGTAAACCCACATCGCCTTTGCTCAATCCAAGATCATGAATTAGAAGAGGTTTTGCTACATTGAAATTGCTGCGGACAAGATAATACGCCGCGTAGCCGACGAAAATCGTAGTGAGTATTTGCAGTCTGTATTGCTTGTATTCGCCAGGGATTTGATCTGCTGGAAGGCGCTCGATAAATGGGGCTGGTTTGAAGATTCCGATCATTCTTTATTTTGTGATGCCGCTAATTTGAACGGGTCACTGAACCTCCAGACCAACAAGCAGTTGAGTGAAATTTTTTGTCTTTCGCTCAATCTCTTCAAACGCATCAAGAACACTCGGACCGTGACCCAGAACTTCGATATGACCTGTCGGAGAACGCAACGTGACGCAGATTACATGTTCGCCACTGGGCGTAATAGTCCATCCGTTTCCAAGCAACGAAACGACGATTGCAACTGCATCAGGGTGTTCTTCCGCGATTTCCTGGAGCATGGCGATGGTCTTCTCCGGTGTGCCCAGTTGCGCCAAAGCTCCCAGCTGAATAGATTCATCTTCCATGTTGCCAGCCCCCTGCAGTCCGGTCGCGTTCGGTCGCTATATTATAGCGGCATATCGCATACGTACTTGCAGCAGCATGGAGACAGGTCTTTTGCTCAACATTAAGCAGTGCTTAATTTTTTCGGGACTGGAGATGTCAGGCAATAAGCTGGAATAAAGAGGCAGTTACTGACTCAAGTTCTTCGATCGTTTATAGGGCTGATTGAGCGGCCCAATTACTACAGACAACCCTTTTGAGCGCCTTTAACAGCGCTTGTTTTGGTGCGCCAATGAAAAAAATATCGAAAACAAAATCCGCATTCTCTAGTTTATTTGATAGCCACGAATTAAAAGTCCGGCTTTTATGGACAATAGGACTTCTTATTCTGTTCAGGCTTGCCGCGCTCGTACCACTGCCACTGGTGCCTGCCAATTTGCTTGCTTCGAATCCGCAACTGATGCAAACATTGATTAACATGTATGACCTTTTCGCGGGAGGTTCACTCGCCACACTTTCGATTCTTGCTCTGGGAATTGGTCCATACATCAGCGCGTCCATCGTGCTGCAGCTTCTGACGGCTTCGGCCGTGCTGCCCCAGCTGACTATTTTGAAGGAAGAGGGCGCCCATGGGCAACGGACCTTGAAGAAAATCACTCGTTACTTGGCGCTTGTAATTTCAGTTATCGAGTCAATTGGACTGATAAGGTTAATTGCATCTGCAAATATAGCGAGCATTGTGCCCTTCCCTTTTCTTGCCCTGGTAGTGTGCGTGAGTCTGGCTGCAGGATCCATGCTCACTATGTACATTGCAGAACTGATCAGCGAGAAAGGAATAGGTAATGGTTCTTCTCTGCTCATTTGTGTAGGTATTATCGCCAGGTTGCCACGAATGGTTCAAGAAACCTGGGTTTCGGTGCAGGCTGGAGCCATCCAGGTTTGGGAACTGGCGATTATGCTCACGGTGCTCTTAGCCGCCGGAGCGATGGCTTTTATCTTGCAGCAAAAAACAAGCCGCTTGAGAGTCCTCGGCGGAACTAAATCGAGAGTAGGTAAGTTGAATGTTCCAGAAACAGAGCTCTTCTTGCCGATGAATCCCGCAGGTGTAATGCCGATTATCCTTGCGTCGCAGATTCTGTTTTTTGCGCAACTTGCATTGCAATTTGTTGGCGAGAAATTCTATCAATTCAACAAGTACTTATTAGAGCAAAGCTCTACAAAAGAAATCTGGACTGCGCTCAACAATGATGCATTGGTGCAAAACTTGAGCTTATGGCTCTGGGGTGAGTGCAATTCGTGTTTCCAATATTCAAGCTGGGAATACTATGTGCTCTACACGGTTCTGATTTTGTATTTCGCTCTTTTTTACAGCGAAATATCTCTTCCAGCAAAGGACATTGCTGAAAACTTGCGCAGATCGCAACGTAGCATTCAAGGTGTAAAGCCAGGCCCAGCTACTGTTTCTTTCCTGCGCAAAAAGATTCAGAAACTGGCGCTTGCTGGTGCATGTGCGGTTGCATTCATAGCATTATTGCCGACGCAAATTGCTCAGTTGACTCATGTGCATACATTGCTTGGAATTGGCAGTACTTCACTGATTATTCTCACCGGGGTAGCTGCTGACACAAAGCGCCAGATAAGCGCTTGTATTTCGAGCTCGCGTACTCACAAACGTTATCTGATTTCGCCTGCTAAGCAGTCAGAACCTGATGAGAATTCTACAACTTAGACACAAGCGTGCTCTCGACTTACAAAAAGAAACAATCAGTTTCTGGTCCGGAAATCCCGCTCATCACTGGGCGGGAGCTTCCTGTACTCGGCGTTTCCACTAAATTTACACAAATTGTTCCTGAATTATTTAGACGTGCTGAGGACAATTTATTCAAATAAAACTGGAGTCGAAGAAAAATGGACAAGCTATCAGATGCCGGCAGAAAATTTTTGAACGAAGTGGAGAAGGGCGACGGAATCGCTGCTGATGCCGCACTTCGGGAAATCCCGATGAAAGATTGGGAATCACAAATTAACCTGGCTAATGAGCAAGCTAAATACGACTATTATCACCAGAATCCACATTACACTATCCCGCCAGTGGATATCAGTGTCTGGAACGGCATAAAGTCTCCGACTACATGGGAGACGGATCATGATGTTTTGTATGTCACTGCTGATGTCGTTCGGCATGACATGACCGGCAGAGGAATTCTCTGGGAACACGTGAATATTGCTAGCGGAACCAATGTGGATCAACCGTGGCTACAAGACGCTTCTGCTGAAATTGCAGACGACCTGAAAATGCATCCCAAGCACAATTCAGTTCGCTTGGCGCTTCAAGCGCTGCCAGAGCTAACGTTGTGATTTTTGAAGCAGGGACTTTTGCATTTTCATTAGCGAAGCCGATCTGGTTTGCGAAAAAACTAGAAGGTTAATTCTCGAATCCAAGCAACTGTGGCATTGCACATTGCGCCGTATTACTCTGTCCAGCGTGCCAAAGGAAGGACTGAACTTTGTCTGGGCATTTGTGTTAACGTATTTTCACTATGGTTGGCTTTTGAGGTTCAGGAATAATAGAACCAAAGCCGATTGGATGTAAATCATGAAACCAAAGAAAGTGAGCATACAAAAAACACAGGTCGATCAACTCAGTTTTCTGGAGCGCGAAGCTTTGCTTGCTGCCTCTCTGGGTGATCATACTGGAGTGACTGCACAGCCGGTTGGCTTTCTGGCGAGAAATCACTATTATTCAGTAGGAACATCAGTAGCGCAAGCTGCTAATTCAGCTCCGCAGAAGAAATTACTGGAAGTGAGCAGTGGCTGGAAGCGTTCAGCGTTGCAGAGCAAAAAACTCCTGGCAGCAAAAACCGCTTAATTATTTGATGTACCAGCCGGCTCAATCAGAGCTTTCTTGAAGCTCAGAAAGAGTCGTAATTAGTTGATATATAGCTGACTCAATTAGAACTTTCTTGAAGATCAGAAAGAATCATAATTAGTCGATATACAGCTGGCTTAATTAGAGCTTTCTTGAAGCTCAGCGAGAATCGTTGCAAGAGAAGCAATTTGAGACTCAAGCTCAGCTGCCTGATCGCGGAAGTTCTGCACTACATCAGCAGGTGCTTTATCAACAAAGCCTGCGTTGCCTAGTTTTGCTTGCAAGCCATCCAGTTGTTTGCGCTTGTCTGCGATTTCCTTGTCCAGCTTTTTCACTTCCGATGCTGCGTCGATGAGACCAGCTAGAGGCACGTACGCTTCGAAATCTGCACGCACGATAGCTGCCGATTGATGCGGCTTGGAAGCTGATGGATCACAATTGAATGAACGCAAATTTGCAAGCTGCGTTATGAACTTGGAGAGTTCAGTAAGCTCAGATGCCACCGTGGCTGAACACTTCACTACAAGATCAACCTGGTCTTTGTCCGCAATACGATAACGTTTGCGAATTTCTCTTATACCTCGAATGAGTTCCTGCATACGAGCAATTTTTCGCTCAGTGCCAGGGTCGGACATTTCTGCTGGATATTCCGGCCATTTTGCAATAACTATGCTTTCTTCCGCTTTTGTTGGTGCCGGTAAACCGCGCTCAGGAACAGCGGCATTCAATGCCTGCCACAAAGATTCGGAAACGAAAGACATCACCGGATGTATCAGGCGAAGGATGCCGTCGAGAACACCGAGCAGAACGCGTTGACAGGTTGGATCCGAGCGACGAGCCTTGCTCATCTCGATGTACCAATCGCAGAATTCAGACCAGGCGAAGTCGTATACGAGCCTGCCTACATCGGCAAAGTGATACCCTTCCAGCGCTTCTGTAACCGCACTTGCAGTAGTGGCAAGACGGCTGATAATCCAACGATCTTCTAACGGCAACTCTGAAGGCGTGAGCTTTGCTGGAGTATAGTCGTTCAAATTCATGAGGATGAAACGAGTTGCGTTCCACAACTTATTGGCAAAGTTCCGCCCGATTTCAAAGCGCTCCGAAGCCTGTCGTGCGGTTTTTAATTCGGGATCGTCGGCCGGCCACGGACCACCTGGACGAAACGCTTTCTTGCACTGCGGGCAAGTGATTTTTTTCGTCCGCATGTACATATGTTCTTGCTTCACTGGAACTTGCTGGTTGCATTCCGGGCAGACATTGACCACGGGTAAGCGGCTATCTTGCGTTTCAGTAGCGACGTTCACCATGCCAAAACGCAGTGCATCAGTGCCATAGAGTTCTACGATATCGAGAGGGTCTATGCCATTTCCTTTGGTCTTGCTCATGGTTTCGCCGAATCCATCGAGCATCTTTGGATGAACGTAGACATGATAGAACGGTATTTCATTGAGGTTGTACAAGCCTGCAAGCACCATGCGGGCAACCCAGAGAGTGATGATATCTCTGCTTGTACAGAGAACGCTGGTCGGATAATAGTAGTTCAACTCAGGCGTGTTTTCCGGCCATCCAAGAGTGGAAAAGGGCCAGAGCGCTGAGCTAAACCAGGTGTCGAGCACGTCGGGGTCGCGGACAAATCCCTCTTTTTCAAGATGCTTCTCTGTATCTTCATTATCAGGTCCAACGCAGACCAAATAAGTAACAGTTCCGTCATCACGTGTGGTATCACAAACGCATGCGATTGACTCCCGCTTTTCGGCAGGCAGAGACTTGACGGCTTCGCACAAACACTCGTCAGCAGCCTTTCCTGCAGCTATTTTTTCTGTTTTTGACCAGACGGGTATTTGATGTCCCCACCACAATTGGCGGCTTATGCACCAATCGCGTTTTTCGCCCAGCCAATCAAGATATGTTTTTGAATATCGCTCAGGGAAAAACTTGATGCGCCCACCGCTCACAGCATCCATTGCCATCTGAGCAAGACCTGGTTTTTTGTTTTCATGATCGCCCATTTTTACGAACCACTGGTCGGAAAGATAAGGCTCGATGGGAGTTTTGCTGCGGTCGCTGTATTTCAAAGGAATAACGCGATCTTCCCGCCCTTCGAAAAGACCAAGTTCTTCCATTGCTTTAGCAACGGCATCTCGAGCGGCATATCGGTCTAGCCCAGCAAATTTTCCACCATTAGAATTGATGGTGCCATCCGGATTGAGAATGTTGATAATGTCTATCTCAGGATGGCGCTGCCAGCAAGCATAGTCGTTGGGATCGTGTGCTGGTGTTACTTTAACGCAACCTGTTCCCAGCTCTGGGTCGGCTAATTGTCCGTCTGCAATAACCGGAATATCTCGCCCAATTAACGGCACCGTCACAGTTTTACCGATCAGATGCTTATATCGATCGTCCGATGGATGAACGCAAACCGCTGTATCTCCCAGCATCGTTTCAGGACGAGTAGTGCTGAAACGAATGAAGGTGTCTGGCATTCCTTTTACAGGATATTTAAATGTCCAGAATCCGCCATTAGTATCATCAGTGTAGGTTTCGTCGTCGGCGACTGAGGTTTGAAGCTGAGCATCCCAATTAACCAGGCGCTTGCCGCGGTAGACATATCCGTCCTTGAACATTCTGAAGAATGTTTCGCGCACGGCTTTGGCACATTGCTCGTCTAAGGTAAACCTTGTTCGCTTCCAGTCGCAGGAACAGCCAATCTCACGTAACTGCCCTAAAATGCGCGCTTCGTATTTTTCTTTCCATTCCCAAATGCGCTTCACCAGCTCTTCTCTGCCAAGATCGTGGCGTGTTTTCTTTTCCTGGTTCAGAATTAGGCGCTCGACGACTGCTTGGGTTGCAATTCCGGCATGGTCGGTACCCGGCATCCACAGGGCATTAAAGCCTTGCATTCGGCGCCAGCGAACCAATACGTCCTGCAGGGTGTTGTTGAGAGCATGACCCATGTGCAAAGCGCCCGTCACGTTGGGTGGCGGAATTACAATAGTGAAGGGACCGCGCGGGTACTTAGTTCTGCCGGGATCCGGCTCGCTGTGGAAGTAACCCTTATCCGCCCAAAACGCCAGCCATTTTTGCTGAGCTTCCTTGGCGTCATAAGCCTTTGGCAACTCAGCCGGCTCTGCGTTTTTACCTAGATGCTCTCCAATAGTCATTTCTTGTTCCTAATTGCCCAATGCCAGGGTTGCGCTGTACGCACAACAGAGCATGATTTTATCAGCTTTTGGGGAGCATATAAAGTCGCTCAGGCGCTACATGAACTATGATGTCATTTTGACGAATCAGGCAGCAGGTTTTCTTTGTGATTTGCGATAAGGAAGTCTTTGAACGAAGCCTTTAGATCAACGTCTCCAAGCTTATCAATCTGTTCAAATGGCTTAATGACGTTCGAGAATATGATCGACTGTTCTTTTCGAAGCGGTTGACCGTCCCAGCCGAAGCTCTTTGCTGATGCATCGACACGCAACATTCCTGGCTCAGGGGAAGTTATGGTGTTGATTTGTTCTTGCTGAACAACTCGCACTATCTTGTTCGTTCTTTTGTCAAAGCTTATGGAAACTTCCTCATATTTGATAACAAATTGCTCGTCGGTTTCCTTTACCGGTGTGATGCTTTTTACGAGAAGCACCGCATTCACCAGATCACTTTCGACGTGTTGGATCATTGGAAGGTGCTTGTAGTCCCAAATGCCGTTATTGCGATCCTTTTGATATCCGCCCGTCGAATCCTGTCGATTTAACTGCTTCTGCATCGGCTGTGTCGTTTTGTCTGTTTTGTAGTCATATCGATAAACAATCATTTCGTCTTCGCAATGTCTTACGCCCGCGTACCATGACGGAATGTGATACCAGATATCATTGGCGGCGGTGCTGGATTTCAAAAGGATATCGTCGCTATAGACTTTCCCCGGGCGCAAATCTTCGATTAACTGGGGCAGAACCTCTGAGTGTTGAACGCCACCTTGAAGCGGTTTCCCGTCGAAGTGTTGTGAACTTGCCACGTCCATACTTTCGGCTGAGTGCGCTGCCTGAGTCATAGTACACAGTGTGGCGATGACTGCTAAAGCCAGGAGCTCTCGCAAAATTTGCATGATAGTCCTCCGGATCAGGAGGTATTTTACGGGCACTTGCTCTGATTTAGGATTCCAGGAGGCGATTTTGTTTCTTATTTCATTTCTTAGGCTGAGCCAGGCCTGGTCCTGCAATACAAAACCATCTGTTATTTGCTGTCTTTCGATAGCAAAGTAATGAGATCATTGCTTATGTCGGTTCCTTTTGTGATGACCAACGAACCCCCGTCATATACTCCTGTGGCTTCAAGAACAAAGTCGAGCCCTTTAGATTTTGCGACCTCTGTAATCCCCTGCTGTATTTTTCGATTGCTCGTAGCAGAGTCCATTTGCGTTAGAGCTGGAACTTTTGTTCTTACGAGAGAGCCATCAAAGAAGCCCAAATTCAGTTGCAAGGGTGGTTTGACACTATTTGAAGTGCCCAGGCTTTTTCCAGTCATAGCAGCAAGGATATCGTCGGTTATGTCTGTGCCACCATAAACGATTAACTGCCCTCCGAAAAAGACTGAGGCTGCATCAAATGTAAAATCATACCCGCGAGAGGCAGCTACTGTTCGAATTGCTTTTTTGATTTTTTCAGTGGCAGGTAACGTTCGGACTGTTGCCAATAATTTCGTTTGATCTTCATTTACTTTTCGTTGGAGATTCATTGCGTACTTTTGAATTGATTCCTTTGATTCGTGCCGCTCTGTCATTTCTTGCAGCTCTTTGTTGCCATCGGCAACCTGTTGTTGAAGCTTACGCATGGCTTCTGTACCTTCAGGATAAGCAGCTGTTAAGTCAGGGTCGTTGGCCTCTATTAATTTGAGATTGAAGTATCCGACTTTAGCAGCAAGAGGAGCCGCATTGGCCTGAGGCATGGTTACTACAAGTACCATTGCAACAAGAAGAGCCGAGGTCAATTTCATAAGTCGCAGGTACTCCTTTTTAACGCTTGTGCGCCGAGGCCATGAGCTGACTTGAAACTATTTGCTGTCTTTCGATAGCAAATTAATGAGATCATTCGTTATATCGACTCCTTTTGTGATGACCAACGAACCACCGTCATATACTCCTGCGGCTTCAATAACAAAGTCTATCCCTCTAGATTTGGCGACCTCTAGAACCTTCTCTGCCATTTTTCGATAGCTCGTATTAGCGTCCATTTGCATTAGAGCAGGAACCTTGGATCTAATGAGAGAGGCGTCAAAGTAGCCTAAATTCAATTGCGCCGGATCGACACTTTTTGCTGTGCTCAGGCTTTTTCCAGTCATAGAAGCACAGATATCGTCGGTCAAGTCAGTCCCACGTTGCACAATAATCGAACCTCCGAAAAAGACTAAGCCTGCATCTACCGTAAGATCGAGTCCACGAGAAGCTGCCACTGTTCGGATGGCTTTTTTGATTTTTTCTGTGGCAGGTAAGGCTTGGACTGCTGCCATCAGTCTTTTTTGGTCTTCATTTATTTTTGTTTGAAGAACTTTTGCGTAGCTTTCCATTGATTCCTTTGATTCGTGGCGCTCCTGCATCTGTCGCAACGCTTTGTTGCCATCGTCAAGCTCTGCCTGAAGCTTTTGTGCCGCTTCTGCTGTCGCAGGATTAGAGTTCACCATGTCAGGGTCTTTGGATTCTATTAATTTAAGATTGAAGTATCCGACTTTAGCCGCAAGAGGAGTCGCATTGGCCTGAGGCATGGTTCCAATAAGTACCATTGCAACAAGAAGAGCCGAGGTTAATTTCATTAGTCGCAGGTACTCCTTTTGCAAGCTAGTGCAGAGCCAATCAGCAGGCGGATTCAAAGCCTTATCATTTTAGCCGATTGGGTCGCATTCCACTAGCTTTGCATTTTAACTGTCCTTGCAATATCATCTCAGCATGCTAGCAAATAGCTAGGCTCTTCAAGTGGTCGTCCGTAGGAAGAATTGAAATGGCAAAAATTCTCGTCGTTGAGGATGATCCTTTCATAGCGCGAGAACTAAACACCTGGCTTACAAAAGAGAAGCATACCGTTGATGTTTCGAAAAATGGAAGCGATGGTCTCTACAGACTGGAAAACTTTCCCTACGATCTGGCTATCATTGATTGGAATTTACCAGACTTCGATGGCGTTGAAATTTGCCGCAGAATGAAGCGAATTAATGGCGATCTTCCGCTTCTGATGCTTACCTCTCGTGATTCAGTTATGGAAAAAGTAGAAGGTCTGGATGCAGGAGCGTTTGATTATTTAGTTAAACCGTGCGCATTGTCGGAAGTATCGGCACGTATTAGAGCACTTTTGCGAAGGCATTCTGAGAGCGAACAAGATGAAGCGAAGTTTGAGGACCTTTTGCTTAATCTCAAGGCAAGAACTGCTTATTACAATGGCCAGATGATAACTCTAACGCCTGGCGAGTTCGATTGTTTGCTTATCTTCGTTAAAAACGAGAGCAGATATCTGGATTATCGAGCACTCGCTCATCTTATGGGCAAGGAAGAAGACAACGGATTGCGCGATCGAATCAAGCATTTGATTTTTACACTGAGAGAGAAGCTGCAGCAATCGAATTGCCAAATCGGAATTCACTACAAGCGTGGTGAAGGATACATCATTAGCTCGGCAATGTCCGAATCAATTGCAGATGAATAAAGCACGTAATGAATTGCTTAACTGGTATCTCGCTTTCTTGAGAAAGAATGCTCAACTCCGGGTTGAAACAAAGCGGCTGACTCCAATGGGGCTGGTAAAAGCGGACCATGAATTGTTGAAGCAACAGATTGAGGAAGAGGCGCTAAAACAAATTTCCCCTCAGGAAGGGAAGAAACAAGATCAGGCTATTGTGCAGATAAAGCCGGCGGTTAGTGGCAAAAGCAGCGCAAAGTTTTTTGCATTTGTCTCGTTGGTTTTATCCGTTGGAATGATCATTCTTGCTTTCCTTAACAACGCAGCTTTGTTGATCCTTCTATCGGTTCTCTTGCTCATATCGAGTAGTTTGTGTTTAATGTTCATTTCCAAAGAGCATGCTGGCGATGGGGTTTCCGATGACACACGAGGAAAACTGGAGGCTCTCTTAGCCGAATCTGAAATGGTTCCAGATTCGGCTGCGTCGAATGTCAAAGCGGAAGCTTCCGACAAAGCAATTAACCAAACTCTAATGCGCTCTGTTGCCGCGATAGAGTTAATGCTTCAAAAAGAGCATTTGATATTTGACTTTTGCCCTTATTTATTGTGCAAACTGACAGCAGCGGGCCAAATTACAGAAGTGAATGAGACGAGCCAGATTTTATTGGGATACAGCAGGGGGGAGCTAGTAGGGCTGGAAATCAGTGAAATGCTGTTTCCACCCGGAAAGACACAATTGATGCAGTCATTAGAACGTTGCAAAACGCTCGGTTCTCCCGAAGACATTCAGTTGAGAATAAAAGAAAAATCCGGAAGGATTTTGGACTTTCATTGGCGCAGCGAATGGTCGTCGACAGCAAATGCGTATTTCTGCATGGCAGAAGAAATTACGGCCCAGAAAGAAAATGAACGTATGAAAGACGAAATGACTACCATGATCAATCACGACTTGCGAGCGCCTATCAGTGGATTGGGCTTCTGGATTGACAATATGCTTGCGGGAAATTATGGCGAATTAGGCGAAGATACCCGATCCTCCCTGAAATATGCAGAGAGAAATATCAGTTCAATTTTGAGCCTTCTGGACAATTTATTGGCAGTCGAAAAACTCGAATCAAACAAAATGACAATCTGCAAGAATAAAGTACGTTTGCAAGATTGTTTTACGAGGCTGCATGAACTATATAAAGATTGGTGTCTAGAGTCGGAGCTCAAATTCGAAATCGAGAACACTCAACTCATTGTCGAGGCCGATCCGACTCATTTGATACGGATCCTGGGCAATTTGCTAAGTAACGCTATCAAATGGTCTGCGGCAGGAACAGCTGTGAAATTGCGAGCGCATTCAGATAGCCAGTTTGCAGTGATCGAAATCGAGGACCGCGGTCCAGGAATTTCTGCGGATCTTGTAGATTCACTTTTTGAAAGATGGAATTCTTCGCTTCTACCGAAGAAGGACTCAGCAAGTTCAGGTTTAGGTTTGTACATTGCAAAAAAACTTTCTGAGTTGCAAGGTGGGGCTATCGGGATGAAACGAAGCCCCACCGGCGCCAGCATTTTTTGGATCACAATTCCGCTAGCTAAAGAGCAGGCTGCCTAGGCTATCTCGTACTCTTCGCTTTCAGTTTCATCGTCACTCTCTTCACCTTCTTCTGAACCAAATGCAGAGTCGAGATCATATTCTTCATGTTCAGTCTCATGCTCATTTTCGCTTTGCTGTTCATTGTGTACTTCATGTTCTTGTTCCATGACCTTATCTCCTTGCTTTGTCTTTACTCGGTTTGATTTATGCGATTGTCATTTCAGTCAACTGAGTTGTGCTAGAGGTCTTGTTTGGTTTGGGTGCATGTTTCTTTCCGGGGCTGCGGTGTTTTCCGTGTCCTTTGGACCTTCCTTTGCTTCTGCCGCGTCCTCCTTTTGTTCTTGCACGTGCTCTGCCGCGACCCTTTCCTTTTCTTCTACCTCTGCCTCTGCCTCGTCCCTTTCCTCTGCGTTGCGGTTTGTCGAGTTTCTTTTTCATCTCCTCCAGAAGCTTCTGCATTTTATCCAGCTGCTGTTTTAGTGCTGCTATTTGTTCTTCAGGAGTTTGAGGTTTTTTCGGCTGATCAGTTCCGGGTTTTTCAGGCTTTTCGACAGGGGGATTCTTCTCTGGTTTTTGTGGCTCAGGAGGTTTTTCACCGGAAGGATTTTGTTGTCCTGGCTTTTGTGGTTCAGGAGGTTTTTCACCGGAAGAATTTTGCTGACCTGCTATATTTCGCCCGTTGTCGACTAATTGAATATTCGGTAGACCAGCCTTGGAGTTTGTTTCTGGAGGTGCGCCGAATTGACCAGTTTGCATGCGAAGTTCGCTGACCTCAGAATGGAATCCTTCTTTGGGAGCATCGCGTACATTCGCTTTCTCTCCGGCATCATTACTTTTGACAGCGTTACGTTCATTTTCCATGTGGCCATACCCCAATCACACGAGTTCCAGCAGCAAACAAACAAAACAAGACTCTCGGTGCTCACTGTCGCATCCGCACACTCTTCTAATTAGTAAGCAATCTCGTTTTCTGCCCGCAACCCTGCATGTATGCGGTTTCATTTGCGTGGATATAACTTAGACAATGCTCGGTGAGAATGTTGTGAAACAGGCTCATTTTCTATTTTTCTGTATTTCACAAACTTCTCACCGTAAACCATGTAGTCTGCCGGGTTGAGCAAAAGGAGATTCGTTCAGAACTCGTTTAGAACTGAAATCTAAGATGATTCTGTGAGGGGCAACGGAAGGGCAGGGTCATGAATAAGATTAGAATGAATGCGAAACTGGTTGGCAAGGCGGTTTTTGGTTTCTTTATCTTGATGCATTCTGTTGCAGCGGTTCAGGCTGACGTTGAGACTAATCCCTGGCCTGACTTTTCGCCCGTTGCCCAGAAGCAGTTTGTTCAGCAAGTGGGCGGTGATCCCTACAGTTACCATGCTCCTTGGGTCAACCCTGCTGCGCAGAGCCTACCCCACACTGCAAGCAGCATGCCCGCTCCTCGAACCTACGTTGCTCCTGCCAACATTTCATTGCGTGCACTAGGTCGCAATACGCTGCCGCAGACACGGCTTGAAAGTTTCGTGAAAGCTTCCGGCATGCGCGAAGATATTTATGGCATGGATGGACAGACCAGGAATAAAAATTATTCGCCAGTAGCCAGCGGCTTTTATGGCGAAACAGCAGAAGGTTTGACTACTGGACATCAATCGGATGCTCCCAGTGTTTATGAATTTCCAACCATGGCACCACTCCAGTAAGAGCAAGCGCGGGCATTTCTGCGATTTTATAAGTTACGTATTTCCACAAAAAAATGTTCCCCCCAAATCCCTAACCTGGTCTAGATAACATCTAGGAATGGCGCTAGGATAGGCTAAGCGCAAACTATGGAGGGGAATCTTTGATGGCAAGATTATTGCGGCACCGAACCATCGGTGCCCTCATAGCGTGGTCAGGACTGATTTCCCACGCGATTTCGCCTTCTTATGCGCAAGTTGCGTCGCCGCATAATAGCTCATCGTCGACAACAAATACGTCGAGCCATTCAACAATTACAAGTACCGCTGCATCCACCAATTACACCGGCATCACTGTCATTGACTTTGGCAAACAAAATGGAGGCACTCTAGTACTCAAATGTGATCTAATAAACAGTGGAACGCTTTACGCCATTTCCACCAACCCTGCGATTACTACGGCTATCTTTTCGGCAGCAAATGTTTTCAACCAACATGGCGCCACTATTTCCTCCGTTCTACCAGCCGGTGGATTGCCAGGATATGCAAATGCAATTTCTGGGCTAAACCTGCTATTCAATGTCACCAATAATTTTACCAATGCCGGAACGATAGCCAGCGCAGGCTCACTGGCCATTAATGCAGGCGGAACAATAACGAATGCTTTGCCTCAAGGTGTGACAGGACCGTCGCCTGTCATGCAAGCGATCAACAACATAAACATCATGTCCCAAATTGGCAATATAGTAAATGCCGGCACTATTGCCTCAATTAATGGAAACATCAATCTCGCATCGGCTGCCAGCAGTGCACTGACAATAAACAACGTTGGTGGCATCATGCAAGCATTGCAAGGCAGCATAAATGTACGCGACTCTCTCTACAACGGCACCGCTGCTCTTAATATCATTGGCGGTGACTGGTTGTCTCAGAATTTGAATTTGAACAATGCTAATGGCGCGATTAGCGCACATTTGAATAGTGCAAGTGGAGTCATCAATGTACTCGGCAGTGCCGCGGAAATAGGTGTTGACAGAGGCGATCTGCTTCTTGGAAATATCAAAATTTATGGTGACCCAACCTACTACAGTGCGGATGGCAATGTATCTCTGCCATCAAATATAAACACGCTTGGGTTTGACCTGGCGGTCATTGCCAAAAACGACATTGTTGGAACAGGAGCGAGCGTAGCAATAAGCACGGGTGGTGCTGCCAGTTCGGGAAATGTCTTGATGGTTGCTGGCGCCAAATTTATCAACCCCACTAGTGGAACTGATGGACCCCCAAGCTCCAACGCAACCAAAGTAAGCTGGACCAGTCCAAACTCCGCGGTCGATGCTGGTGGCAGCATCTTTATCAATACACTCACTATAGATACCAGCGGCACGGCAGCACATGGAGCTGGCGATGTGACGATGGTTGCTTACCAGGGCACTAACGCCCTTTCTGGGCAAATTGTTGTGGACATGAAGAGTTCGTCTATAAATGCATCGAACGTCAACTCCAGTTTTTCTGGCGGCAACGTCACACTGATTGCAGGTAAAATTAGCGGGAATCCAATCGTCTTCGGTAATATTACAGGTGGTGGCGGAAATGCGAGCATAGGAGTTTTTGCTGCGACACCCGTAATCTCGGGATCAGGCACTATTACCGTCCTGGACGGAACTCCGTTGCCTGGCAGCGGCACGTACAGTGCAGGTCAATTACAGAATGCTCGAATCGATCTTGGCATTGTAAAAAATGACGGAGCCATCGGCTTAGATTCAGTTGGTTTGACGCAAGCTACTAATGGTGCTAATGGAGGAGCAATTACAGTAAAATCTGCCGGCGATGTTTTCATTGCCAGCTTGCTTTCCCGCGGCGGACAGGGTGGCGCTGATGCCGCGGGTCTCGGCGCCGCCGGGGCTGGTGGCAATGGTGGCACAATATATGCACAGGGCACCAATGTCCAAACTTCAGTCGTCGATAATAGTGGTGGCAAAGGTGGACTGGGTGCAAATACAGTTTTTCTATCAGGAAATGGCGGCAAGGGAGGTTCAGGTGGATTTTATTTCGGCAACGCCTCTGCATCACTAACACTTGGAGCTTTTACTTCATCCGGCGGAGATGGTGGAGTTGGAGGAACCGTTGGACCAGCCACAGCATCAGGCGACGCAAGCGGCGGCTCGGGTGGAGTAGCAGTTTTAAATTCGCAAAGTGTTAACGTTATTGATGTGAACATGAATGGTGGCGCCGGTGGTTCCGCAGCCAGCGGATTTGCAGGAGCTGACGGTAGTGGCGGTGGCTCGGGCGGAAAATTCATCGTAACCGCAAATACTTTTCAAGCCAGTGGAAATATCAATTCCAAGGGTGGAGCTGCAAGCTCTGGGGCTAATGGAAGTTTCTCAAACGGAGGAAACGCTGCAGGTTTCGGTGGAACAGGTGGTTCTGTTCAGATTACGACATCGCAAAATATAACGGTCGCAGACGTTAACGTCTCGGGTGGTGCCGGTGGGAATGGAGGCGCTGCCGGCAGCCTGCCGACTGCTCTTGCAGGACAAAGCTCTCTGGGAGGCGATGCTGGCACTGTGAACCTGATAGCCGGGACAGGCTTGTTTGCTGGTGATTTCTTCGCAACAGGCGGCACAGGAGGAAATGGCGGCAATACAAAGAGTGCCGTCACTGCTGGTGCTCCGACAGATGGTTCAAATGGTGGCAAGGGCGGAATAATTACTCTTTCCGGAATTGCTTGCTGTGTTGGCAATGTGAATGCTTCTGGCGGCACCGGTGGAAGCGCTGGTGCGGACCTTGGCGTTAGTGGAAAATCCGCAAACGGTGGCAACGGCGGTGGAGGCGGATCTATTTCGATTAGCTCTACTGATGCACTGGATGTTTTTGGTTCCCTAATTGCCGATAGCGGGGCTGGTGGAACTGCCACCAATGCCGGTGTCGCAGGCGGAGGAGGAAACGGAGGATTCGTCACCCTTACGCAGACCGCGCCCGTTCCTATTCCACCAGCTTTGAATGGAGCAATAATCTCAGGAAGCATCTCAGCGAAGGGCATCGGAGCTGGCAACCATGGTGGTACAGTTTCTGCGACATCTAATGTTGGATTAGAGTTTGACGGACCTCTTTACGTTACCGGTTCGAATGGAGCCGCTGGTGGCACTGTTACCATTATTTCACCGAATCTCAAACTCCCAGGAGTCGATGGAAGCACCAATGCTAGTATCGATGCCTCAAGCGATAAGGCTGCTGGTGGGACCATTACCGTAAGCTTGAGCGCTGCCGGAAGTGGCTGCGGATGTCCCAATGAAATATTCGGAAACCTGATCGCCACAGGAGCCGGTGCTGGAAATAAAGGTGGAACGATCAGCTTGAGCGCTCCTATTGCGCTCTTGGAGGTTGACGGGTTCATTAACGCTGCGGGAAAAAATGGGGCAGCCGGTGGTTCTGTTTCAGTTCTTGCGAAGGCGTTTGCTATTCTTGGATCTGATCCTATCACTGCTAGAACCGTGGATGCGTCCAGCACCTCTGCAAGCGGTGGAACAGTTTCCATCATCGCCAACAGCAAGTTTCTGCCGTCCATTGTCGCTGGCGAAATCAATGTGGATGGTTCGGGTGTCGGCAATAAAGCTGGAACAGCCACATTAGATGGGAAGGGATCTTCCCTTGAAATCGACGGACCTGTAAACGCAATCGGAAAAAATGGTGCCAATGGAGGAACCATTTCTGTGAGTGCAGTAGAGCTTGCGCTCACTAAAGCATCCGTCAGCGGTAATTCTCTGGATGCTTCAAGCACATTTGGCAGCGGAGGCTTCATCACTGTATCAACTACGGGACCAGATCCGCTATCCAACTCTGGTTGTGCTTGCAACTTTATTGCAGGAAATATTGCAGCCAACGGAGCTGTTAATGGCGGTCGCATCAACCTTGCTTCGACCAGTGGCTTTAGCTTCGAAACGCCATATCTCATTTCTGCAAATGGTCAGGCTGGACAGGGCGGCTTGATTCAATTTACTTCGCCAGGTAGTGCAAATTTAATCATGAAAAATAGTGGAGTCATCACAGCGACGAATACTGCTAATAACAGCGGAAGAATAGGATTCAACGTCGGTGATACCGGTGGCGTGAAAATAAGTGGAGCTGGATCAATGAAGGCTGGTGAATATGTCGGTATCGGCAATCTTGATCCTGTGACGCTTGCAGTTCAAAATCCTCGCCAGGTTCAGCTTTCTGACTTTCCGTTTGGAAATTACAGCTTTACCCAACTGGGTGGCGTCACGAATAAGATTTTGGTTTCCCAGCCACTTCCTCCTTCGAATAAGCCCAGCACTACAACATTGATTGGTGGGGTGTCGGTGCAGGCTGAGCTACCGTCGAATTTGCCCGGTGCGTCATCAAGCAGTACAATCCTCAAAACTGATCAAATTCAATTTATGTTTTCGCTAGGAGATCACCGCCGTGTCGGCGCTCAATCCAATCCCTCTTCATATATCGATGGAGTCTTGGTCGGTGTGCCCAGTGACGCATTTAAAGCGGTTGGAATAACTGTCGCTAGCAACGGTGATGGGAATCTGGTCCTGAGCAGAGGGAATCTGCTAGTTATGCCTGCTGCAACTGTTGATGGTGGTATGCAGATCACAACAAAAGAAGGAACACTCTTTGTTGCTCCTGGCTCTATTGCGTTTTTGATTGAAACAGGAAACGACGTCGCAGTTTACGCCTTGCATGAAAAACAGGCGGGTGACATTACATTCAGGTCAGGCAAACAAACGATCGAACTTTGTACTGGCCAGCAAGCTGTATTCACTCGCGACAAGAGCGATTTCACAAAAGTGAATCCAGGTTCCTTAATTCCCGCAAGGAAAGTCAACTCATACAAAATGGATAATGGCGTGACTGCATTCGTAGCTGATTACTCAATGCCGGTTGCCCTTTCAGTTATTCGCCCGTTAAATTCACTCCGTCGCTCAGACAACACAGAGCAGCGCCGTATGTCTGGCGTAATCGAAAAGAATGCGGCAATCCTAAGTCTTCTCGGTATGAAACACGGGCCTTATAAGCAGCACAATTCTCCATAAACTCAGCTGCATGAGAAGACCACTTTAACGCTGTACTTAAACGAGCCCCTGCCTAGTTAAATCGCTGGCCGCGACACATGTGAGATTTAATACTACATTCGACATAGACCGGGTAAAAAACCTAAAGTATTCGAATTTCGCGGAGTTTATTATGCTCAGGCGCAAACTAGTTACTTCCATGACTGTGCTTTGGAGCTTGTTGCAACAATGCATGCCCATGGCGTTGGGCGAAGTGAACTTGAGTAAGGATGCGGCGGATTGGGCTCACTTCAATCCATATAAGTCCACTTTGTTCCGTCAGCTTGTACCAAACCCATATTTAACTTCCAGAAACGCAAATTTGTATAACAAGGGTCCAGCATTTCCACAGGATCCGACCAGAACTAATTTAATCTTTGGCAGAGGTGTTAAGAGCTTGCCGACCGTGATTTATGCGAAAGCTTTTGATATTTTGCTGATTGGTAACAAGTTATACCAGGCTCCGGCCGCCGGCGAAAGCAAGTATTTGCAGATTAATGGACAATCGCTGACGATTTATGGAACCTCGTTTTATACACCATTGCGGGACAATAGATTTGTGGCGAATCCAGCTCAAATCAGCCCGTTTGATCCCAGTCGAGTCTTCTATAAAGAAAGCAAAACCCTCCCGTCAGTAATTTACGCTGAGCCTGGCAAGACTATTACCATTTCAAACCAGTCATTTATCGTGCCGCCGGCCGGTAAATCAGTGATTTTGACGGTAGGTGCCGATGGTCGCATAAAAGCTCAAGAGAGTGACAAAAGCCAAACCCAAAGCAATAATTCTCAGGCTAGGAGTAATTACGATTCGAAAAACCAGACTGGAAAATCATCGGCAGGCGATTCCGCCGGATCAACTGGAATGTCCAGCCCTGCTGATACAAAAGATTCCAAAGAGAAAACTGCATCATCTTCGAGTGACGCTTTATCTTCAGAAACAGCAAGTTCAACTAACAAAGCATCAGCGGCGATAGCATCAAGTGGTGCAGGAAAGGGTGCTACTGCTTCAAGCGTGTCAGCGCAATCAAGCGGAGCTATTCCAAGCAGTTCGATACAAGCAAGTAGTGCGAATAGCGCTAATAAAACAACTCAGGCTAGCACCACTTTGAGTAGTACGACTCAAACAAAGAGCAGTAGTTCTTCAAGCAATCCGACAAATTTAACTGCAATAAACAATCCAAGTCCTTCAGGCGCGATCAATACAGCAGCTGCAGGAGTTAATTCAGGAAAAAAAAGTGTAGCGTCTGGCACAGGTCCTTCTTCAATCGTTAGCTCAGGCGCTAGCGCGCAATCAACAATTTCGGCTGGCTCATCTGGTTCAAGCTCTAGCTTTAAAGCACCTGCCAGCTCTGGTGGTGCAATTGCAGCTCCATCTGGAATCTCGGGAAGTCAGACTGGTTCTCCGAGTGGCGCCACGAGT
>JBIKOL010000074.1:0-41159 GCA_044358055.1 Obscuribacteraceae bacterium (SeqCode) | reverse complement strand
TTCAATTGGGAAGTCTGGTGCTTCAAGTAAGGGATCTGGAACTTCAACTGGTTCTAAGGGCAGCATATCCGGTGCTTCGAGCGGAATAACGGGAAGTATAGCTGGAGGTGGTACAGCCGGCAGTTCAAGTGGTGCTAGTGAACCGGGAGGAGCCACATCTGCTCAGGGTGATACTACAATCAGTGCGAATTACACCGGTGCGGAACCTCTGAAGGGGAATGTTCAACAAGATAATCCAGGTTCGATTTATGAACCTGGAAAGCTTCTATCGAAGGCCGAGATCATAGATCAGACAAACAAAATGCTACAAGGTCAGGCGACAATTGGCCGAAAAAATCAAACTTTGACCGGACAAAGATGTCTATTCAAACCTGAGTCATGGACAAATCTCGGGACAATCAAGATTACCCTGGTTTGGATGGGTAGCCCAATTATTCAAGGGAAAACAATAACTCCAGAAAACACAGGAGATTTCCATGAGGTTCAGGGTCAATATTCGATTGATCCTCCCGTTCCTACTGGAAAAGCTCTTGGCGAAATTGGACAAAAGGTTACTTTTCATGTGACGAATGCAATTGATAAATACAATGTTACATATACTTGGCCGAATAACACTGACCTGGCAGCAGTTCCGTTAACACCAGACTTAGTTTCAACGCTTTATCCGATGACCACGGCATCTCCGCCCCCAACACAGAATGCTCCAAAAGAAGACCTAAGCCAATACTAAAGGGTAAGTATGCGATCAAGAAAATGCATCTCAAAAATTTGCTTTGCGCTTCTTGGAGTGATATCAATCACTTCACCGTGCGGCTCTGAAGTGCAAACTAGTGTTGAGGAAAAACTGCGAATGGCTACTATTGTGCATTCCCATCATGATTATGAAGAAGCCGAAAAGCTTTATTCTGAAGCCTTAGAGGAAGCTCAAGCACAAGCGCCTGGAAATCAACGTACCGAACAGATGTGTAATGCGTTGAAGGGATTAGCTAACCTTTCTCTAAACCAGCAAAAATTGCAGGATTCAGCAAGATTCTATCGACGGGCTGCAGATCTCGAATCGAGTAACTCTCAATGCGACCCTGCGATCAAATCTGCAACGTTGAACAATCTGGCAATCGTTTATGGTTACCTCGACAGGAAGGCTGAAGAGGAACAGGTTCTTAAGCAAGCGCTCTTGCTTGCTGAGAAATCTCAAAATAAAGAATACCAGGCTAAAATTCTCGACAGTTTGGCCGTGTTATACAGAGAGCAGAAGAATTATAAAAAGGCAGATGAAACAGGCGAAAAGGCGATTGCTCTGGCTGCGGATGTCTGGCAAACACCCAACCTAAACACAGCTTTGATGCAATCAAATAGAGCAATGGTTCTTCTGATGCAAGGGAAATACAAACAATCCGAAACCTTGCTGAAGAATGCTGTTCCTATAATAGAAAAGGACCGTGGTAGCGACAATGCTCTGACGGTTGAAGCAAATAAGAATCTTGCTGTGGTTTACTTAAGTCAAGGAAAGTTAGATGATGCCATAAATACTTTCGGCAAGGCTGTTGATGGCTGGAATTCTAATCACAAAGAGTCTGATGCGGATAGCCAACAAATTCAATTGGGATTGGCGCGAGCTTATCTGGAAAAGGGTGAGCTAAGTAAGGCGCAACACCTTGCAGAGAAAGTGCTGCAAAATGACGAGAAGTTCTTTGGGAGCAACTCTGTTCGGATACAGTCAGATCTTGTTTTGCTCGGAACAATTTTTAATCAGAAAGGTGACTCGACGCAGGCTATGAAGCTTGCACAGCGAGCGCAAGTCTTGGGTAAGAACTACAGCGTTTTCCGGTTGCTAGCGCAAATTGAGTATAAATTGGGTAAGCTGGCTGAAGCTAATAAGAATGCGCATCAGTCCGTACTTCTTTGCGAGCAAGCCGGTGTCAGTCCATTTCAATTGATCAAGGCATACAATGAGCTTGCAGAAATAGCTAAGGCACAGAAACTTTACGCGGAATCAAAAATATATGCCGACAAAGCAGCACAAGTACAGCTCAAACTAAAAGCGCTCAACCATTAATGCGAAGGGGTTATTCAATCCCCAACTGAGTAAGTATGAACGCAAACTCAAACGCCTTCTCATGCAGGTGATCATAGCGCCCCGATGACCCGCCGTGTCCTGCCTCCATATTAGTCTGGAAAAGCAAAACATGCTTATCAGTTTTAAGCGTACGCAATTTTGCAACGTATTTAGCCGGTTCCCAGTAGCCCACCTGACTGTCGTTAAGCGATGTTCTCACCAATATTGCCGGGTAGTCTTTCTTAGCCAAGTTATCGTAAGGCGAATAAGAAAGCATATAATCGAACGCCGGCTTTTCCTTCGGGTTTCCCCATTCCTCAAATTCACCAACTGTTAATGGAAGGCTTTCATCCAGCATGGTGTTGATTACGTCAACAAACGGAACGCCCATCACCACCGCTCTATACAATTCAGGATGCAGATTTACTACCGCGCCCATGAGCAGTCCGCCGGCGCTTCGTCCTTCAATTGCAACTTTGTTCTTATCACCATATCCAGTATCGAGCAAATGTTCAGTGGCAGCAATGAAGTCGGTGAATGTGTTCATTTTCTTCATCATACGCCCATCATCGTGCCATGGTTTGCCCATGTCACCGCCGCCGCGAATATGTGGAATTGCAACCACGACCCCACGATCGAGCAGGCTCAAATTATTGGAGTTGAAATCAACCGACATCGGGAAACCGTAGGAACCATAACCGTTTATGTATAACGGATTCTTTCCTTCAGTCTTCAGATCTTTACGATAGACAACTGATATCGGTACTTTCGTACCGTCTTTGGCGGTCGCATACAATCTTTCCAGCTTATATTTTGAAGCATCAAACCCACCAGGGATCTCTTGTGTTTTCAAAAGAATTGACTTATGGGTGATGGTATCAAAATCGAAGGTTGATGCCGGTGTAACCATCGATTCATAAGCATAACGGAATTTCGATGTATCGTATTCCATGTTCGTGCCGCCGAAAGCATCATAAGATGGCTCCGGCATTGCGATAGTTTCCTTTGAGCCGTCCGATAGCTTAACTACAGTCAAGCGCGGTAAGCCGGCAAATCTTTCTGATAGAACGTAGAAGTCCTTAAAAACGTCCACGTCTTCAAGCATAGTGTCAGCCCGCAATGCTTGTATTTCTTTCCATGAGTTTTTATCTGATGACTTGTCTGGCGTAGTAAGAAGCCGGAATGTTCTGCCTTTATCATTTATGCGAATATAGAAATCATTTGCTCCATGGTCCAAATAATATTCAATATCTTGTTGTCTTGGCATAAACAATTGCCACTGCCCTGTCGTATCATTTGCAGCCAAATAGCGATATTCAGTGGTCGTATGGCTGTGTGATGAAAGGAATAAGAATTTCTTGTCCCGAGTTTTTGAAACACCAACTCCAAAACGTTCGTCCTTTTCTTCAAAAACGAGCTGGTCGGAAGTGCTCTCGCCGCCGAGAGTATGCTTGTAAACCTGATATTGGCGCTTAGCTTTGTCTTCGACAGTGTAGAAAAGCGTTTTATTATCGTTGGCCCAAACAATCGAGCCTGTTTTTTCTGCAGTGTCTGTCAGGTCTTTTCCCGTTCGTAAATCTCTTATGTGCAATTTATACTGCCGATAACCAGTGTTGTCTGTTGAGTAGGCGAGTAAATTTCCATCGTCGCTGATGCTAAAGGAACCTAGCGACATGAATTTCTGCCCGACGGCAAGCTTGTTCACGTCAAGGATTATCTCCTCTGGTGCCTCGGTAGATCCCTTCTTGCGGCAATGTATCCTGTATTGCTTGCCTTGCTCTGTACGGCTGTAATAGTAATATTGGTCGAACTTGGCGGGAACAGTGGCGTCAGTCTCTTTTATATGACCAAGCATTTCCTTGTAAAGCTTATCTTGAAGCGCCTTAGTCGGCTGCATGATTGCATCGGTATATGCGTTCTCTGCTTTCAAATAGTTGATGACTTCGGGATTTTTCTTATCTCTAAGCCAGGCGTAGTCATCTATTAGCGTTTTTCCGTTTATGTTCTTTTCGGTGTGAATCTTTTTGGCAATTGGTGGTTTCACGGAATCCGCCTCGCTAATACTTGAAAATGCTGCTGGAGCAAATGCTAATAGAGAGGTCATTATGGGAGCAATTAGATGCTTTGTCTTTTTTCTCATTCCAAGCTATTTCTCTACGTCAGAACTGCCTGCTAAGGTTAGCATGCTGCAGGCTTAAATATCTAGAGAAGTGCTTTTATTGCCATTCTTTCGCGCCCATTTCTGGACCATTCGCTCTATGTCTGCCAGCATTGCTGGTTTCTGCAAGTGATCATCCATACCAGCCAGCGTGAAATTCTTGTGAGATGCATATGCTGTCAGAGCCACAATTGGAACTCTGGGCAGTCTTTTCTGCAACTCCTTCTCGCGAATTAGCAAGGCTGCATGCTCCCCGGTGATGCCTGGAAGGCCTATATCCATGAAAATCATCTGAAACTCGCCATTTACTGCATCTACTGCTTCCTCCCCGGAGCCAACTGCGATGCTCTGGAATCCCAATCTGCATAGCTGCCTCGAGGTCAAATTTCTCACAATAGGATCATCATCTACTATAAGGATCATGACAATTCCTCGCATTCGTTTTTTCGAAGAGGAATTTCGAACCAAAAATGCGTGCCTTTGGCAGGCTCGCTGCGAAAGTCCAAACTGCCGCCCATCAGCTCGACTAACTTTTTGCAAGTGCTTAAGTGTACGCCCGTGCCGTATATGGGTTTGATTGATGCTACCGATGAGTCCAAGACATCATTAAAGACAGAATCTTTATCTGTCTCGAACAAACCTTCTCTAGTATCTTCGACATTGAATTGAATTTTGCAGTATTCTGACGATTCGTCATTTAACACACAACTAAGCCGCACCTCTCCTGATTGCGTGTGCCTTAGAGCATTAAATGCTAGTTGCAAAAGAATTTGTCTTATTCGTGATTCATCACCAAATAAATATTCTGGTAATCGCGAATCGCAAAAGCTGCTTATCGATATATTCCTATCAGTCAGGTGAAGGCTTGCTAGCTGCCGCACATCACCCATGGTGGCACGAATTGCAAATTTGTTGCATGAGATAGTTACCGGATTGATTTCCGTCATGCTGTTAACTATTTGCAGCAAACGTGCACTGGATTGGCAAATACTTTCAACGACGGTTCGATTGTCTGCTCCTAAGTCTTGTAGGGCTAGAAGTTCTGACATCCCCGCAATCCCAGAGAGTGGCACTCTTAATTCGCAAGACAATGTCTCTATAAATCTGGTTTGTGTTTCTAGAGAATTCATCAAATCGGACAAAGTTTGAGATAGCAGCTTAGTATTTGCCTCATCTTGCTCTCGCTGATTCTTTTGTTCAGTTTGAGCACCGTCGTTATCCATGATAAGAACCTTTCAGTTGGCTGTATCGAAATTGTTTTCAAGGCAATCTGCAATCACAACTGCAAATTGCATGCTAAATTCGATGCAAAAATGTTGAATTACATCGCCTGCAGATCTTCTTGAAATGCAGAGTTACTGCTGATCTTCTACGAAAAAATGTTGACCTCTAACGAATATCACTAGTAGTATTATATGTGAATTGGCTGCGAAATTACTTTTCCGCAATGAGCCAAAAAAGGTTTCCTTGAGGTATCGCATACGAAACTAAAATTGTACGTTTGTGGTAGTAGTGAGATTTCAAAAAGAGCAATACGTAACGCCAACGCCTTGCTGTCATCTTATGCACAGTCAGAATATCGTTTTGAAATCGTCGATGTTCTGCAAGATCCACAAATTGCTGAACTTAACCGCATACTCGCAACACCTGCGTTGGTCAAGGAAGACCCCTTGCCACTTAGAATTCTTGTCGGCGATCTTTCCGACGCAGAAATAGTTCGCTCAACACTAAACCTTTACGAATCATCGGGGGTCAAAGATGACTAAGGCTTTAACACGCATGTTAACTGGCATTGATGGGTTAGATGCCATCCTTTGCGGTGGTTTGACAGCCGGAAGAGCGACCCTTGTTGCAGGCACCTCAGGTAGTGCCAAGACTGTTCTTGCTGTTCAATTTCTCGCGCAAGGCATTATTAAATTCGATCAAGCTGCTGTATTTGTCACTCTGGAAGAATCGCCGGAAGACATCCGGACGAACATGCTTAATTTCGGATGGGATATAGCCAAATGGGAGCAAGAGGGCAAGTGGGTATTTGTTGATGCTGCTCCGAGGGCCAAAGAGCTACCCGTAGTTTCGGGGGAATTTGATTTTGGTGCTTTAATCGCTCGCGTTGAGTATGCGGCAAAAAAGGTTAATGCCGTAAGAGCTTCGGTGGACTCTTTGTCTACAGTATTCCTGCAATATAAAAATACTGATATTGTGCGCAGAGAACTCTTGCACCTTACAGAGTCTCTGAAGGATCTTGCCATCACTGCATTCATAACTGTTGAACGATTAGAAGAATATGGACAGGTTAGCCGATTCGGGGTAGAGGAGTTTGTCGCAGACAACGTGATCATTTTGCGCAACGTGATGGAAAACGAACGAAGACGAAGAACAATTGAAGTTTTGAAACTTCGCGGAGCCGTCCATATGAAAGGAGAATATCCTTTTGCCGTCAGCAGTAATTATGGTATTGCCGCTATTCCAATTTCTTCTATTGAGCTAAAGCAAAAGTCGTCGACTGTTCGGGTAAGTTCCGGCAATGCGGAACTTGACGAATTGTGTGCCGGAGGCTTCTTCCGTGATTCCATTATTCTTGTATCTGGTCCCACTGGAACAGGGAAAACGCTTCTTGTTAGTGAATTCCTAAACGGTGCTGCAGCCAAACGAGGAGAACGCTGCTTACTCTTTGCTTTTGAAGAGAGCCGTGAGCAACTTTTCCGTAATGCTTATGGATGGGGAATGGACTTTGAACAGTTAGAAAAAGACGGGTTGCTAAAGGTAGTTTGTTTGTACCCGGAAGAGAAGGTGTTGGAAGAACATTATATTGAGATGCGAGAGACTATTGATAAATTTAAGCCTCAGCGAGTGGCAATTGATAGCTTCTCTGCATTGGAGCGTGCAGCCAATCCGAGAAGCTTCAGGGAATTCGTCCTGGGCATCACTTCTTACATAAAGAAATTAGAAATCACCGGGCTGTTCACGGCCAGCACGGCAACCTTGTCCGGTGGTTCTTCAATAACAGAAGAACATGTTTCCACCATTACCGATACCATTATTTTACTTCGCTACGTTGAGATATTCGGCCAGGTAAGGCGTGGAATTGCGATTTTGAAAATGCGTGGTTCCACCCACCATAAGGACATTCGTGAAATTGAAATTAGCGATAAAGGGCTGAAAATAAAAGAGCCATTCAGGCAAATCATTGGTGTCTTATCTGGAAACCCACAGATTGTTACCTACCAAGCCGTTGATTCCTCAAGTTAAGATACTGCGTTATGTCGAATCCAGAGAAATCGATGAAAAACAACGGTACGGAGTTTGAGCCAGCTCAAACTAGTGAGGAGCTTTCGTCGCTTTTAAATGCAGGCTCTGACGGAATTCTGGTTCTCGATAATCAAGGCATGATTCTCTTCAGCAATCAAGCCGCCGAAGGATTGTTGAACAAGGGTTCGGGCGAGCTCAAGGGGTGGCTGTTCGGCTCGCCCGCGATAATTGGTCAAGCCACGGAAATCGAAACAATAAGCAGCGAGGGAACTGTTCGGCGAATTGAGATGCTTGTTCGTCCATTGCGCTGGCATGGACAATCAGCGATGGTGGCGTCTTTGCGTGATATAACAGAGCATGTGCGTTTGCAACAGTACCTGGATACCACAAACAAAAAGCTCGTTTCGCTAAATCAAGAGTTGGAAGCTGCCAAAGAGAAAGCTCTGGAGCTAAGCAGGTTGAAAAGCGAATTTTTTGCCAGGTTAAGCCACGAAATCAGAACACCGCTTGCAGGTATTGTTGGACTGTCAGAGTTGCTTTCCTCTGAAGATGGTTTAAGCGAAGATCAACTAACCATGGCATCGGAAATAAGTATCTCTGCACAGCGTTTGTATCAGGCATTATGTGATTTTCTCGATTTCTCGAAGTTGGAATCTGGAATGTTCCCGGTAAGTCAACGCAACTTTTCTATCCATACAGTTTTGACCGAGCACGTTGCGTCATTTGAAAAGCTTGCAGAGTCGAAAGGTATACGGGTGTCAATTCAAATTGACGAACATATTCCTGCTGTATTGTTTGGCGATGAAACCAAAATCAAGCAAGTCTTGTCTAATCTGACCAGCAATGCTCTTAAGTTTACCCGACAGGGGCGCATTGAAATTGCAGCGTGTTTGCTGAAGAAGGAAAGAGACCAGTTTACAGTCAAGATTGCTGTGACGGATACTGGTATAGGGCTTGATTCTGAGCAGCTAAGCAAACTTTTCTTACCGTATGTGCAAGTGCACAATAGTGCTGAGTCTTCTGCCATTGGCACGGGCCTGGGCTTATCTATATCCAAATCATTTGTTGAACTGATGGGCGGTGAAATAGGCGTGGAAAGTGTTCGTGGGTCAGGTTCGACTTTCTGGTTTACGGTAATGCTTTTCGAAAACGAACTTGTTCTTTGAACGCGCTGGAATTCAGCTTCCAAGTAGCCTCGATCATATCAAATCTAGGATATTGCTTGACTTGAAGGAGTTGGCAAAGCTCTGGATATATGGCCATTGCGGTGTAAGATTGACTGATATATTCTGCTTGTGCGCGAAAGTTTTTTGTTGGTTTCTAAGATTTTGTTGGTTTCTAAGACTCTGGAGGTTTTCATGATCACCGTCGGTATGAATTATCGAGTTATCCCTGGCAAGGAGCGGGATTTTGAAAATAAATTTGCAGATGTTGTCAGTGCTCTTAACAAGGCTGAAGGTCACGTCAAATCGACGTTATGGAAGGACGTGAATGGCGAGGGCTCATATCTTATTACCAGTGAATGGAATGATGAAAGCGAATTTCAAAATTTCATTCGCAGCGATGCATTTCGTGATGTGACCAACTGGGGTCGAGAGCAAATTCTGTCTGCACGCCCCGAACATAGAGTCTACAAACACTGAATTTCGTCAGGCATATTTCTGCGAATAGCTTTCGATAAGTTTGCCTAAAAGACCGCTCAATTGGCTGAGTTTCATCGGCATGATTTCTGCGCTGCTCAGCACGCGGTGAATTATGATGTGATAAATAAACGTTCCTGAAACAATCCATGACATTGTTGCGGCATCTTCTTCCTTTACGCCACACTCTTTCAGGTAGCATGCAAGTGCGTAATTGATCGGCTTTTCCACTCGTTCAACAAACATCTGCGCCATCTCAGGAAAACGGCCCGATTCTGCTATCGTCATGCGCATGAAATTGATAAGTGTCTCTGATTCAGGCTCTTGTGATTGACAGCCCAGGACTTCTATAAGTTGATCGATATGCTCGGCGGTACTCATCGTTCCAGGGCTGTGGAGCTTCTTCAAATCGACAAAGCAAGCTTCTCTTAGTTTTTGATCCATCAGTTCGCCGTACAATTTTTGTTTGTCACCAAAGTAACTATATACGGTGGCTTTTGAAACTCCGGCTTTTTCGGTGATGCGATCCATACTTGCTGCGGAATAACCATGCGCGGCAAACTCTTCGTATGCGCTTTCGAGTATTTGACGTCTCTTCTCATGCGCGCGCGTTCCAGCGACAACGGTTTTCTCTTTTTCAGATGACATTGCTGAGCCTTTACCTGTGATGTTCACACTTTAGCCGATTTACCCGCTACTTGACGAATTAAACTGAACAGTTTAGTCTAGTATTAGGAAAACTAAACTAAACCGTTCAGTTCATTAAATAAATGCGCCTCAAAGTAGCAACAAGAACGATGACCCAGAAACCGAAATCGCCTGTAGCGAAGCCAGCTCCCGCGAGCGCCGGATCTTCGCCGATCCCCGGGAGCGCCCGCGTCGCCTCTCCAACCCGCACTCGCTCCGCTCGCACGGGTCCCCATTACGAGGCTAGCTGCGGCTCGCCGGCTTATAGCGTTGTCATAGGACTGCTCGCCGCCTGCCTCGCAGTCGTGGCATTTCTTGGTGGAACGGGAGAATTTAGCAGGCCTAGCCAGGCTGGCATCCCTCCCAGAGGACTGTCCCAGGGATTTATTTTGCCCTTATCGCTTGAGTCGCTGCCTATTCCGCAGCCAAGCAAGCAAGAGCAATCGCCGTCGGAGCAAGCAGAACGAGCGCCGGCGCAGAAATCAGTGACATGTCTGGGTCATCTGGAACCAATGGGTGAAGTCGTCAAATTGACTGCCCCGACCTCAACTCAAGAAACTGTCGTCGGCCAACTCAAATGCGAGGAGTGCGACAGTATAAAGGAAGGGCAAATTCTGGCTGTTCTCGGCAACGAGAATCGCCTCCGAGCCGGGCTGAAACAGGCTGAGGGAAACGTTGCCGTGGCCCGTGGCAAGCTTGCCATCGTTAAAGCAGGCGCGAAACGCGGGCAAATCGACGCGCAACGCAGCGAGGTGAAACGCCTTGAATCTCAAATGCGCGCACGAATCGATGCACAAAAAGCGGTAATAGCGAAAATTGAAAATGCATTTCGACAAGCCTGCATTGATTACAAACGATATGAGTTCTTGCATAAAGAGAGGGCCGTTTCCAATTTTGATTTTGACCAGAAAAAACTTGCGATGGAAACTTCGCAGCAAGAATTGATACAGGCAAAGGCGCAATTGCAGGAGATAATGAGCAGCCAGACAGCGGCAATAGAAGCTGCACGCGCCACGTTGGATTCGATTGCTGAAGTTAGAACTGTTGACCTTGATGCTGCCAATGCAGAAATAGAACAAGCCGAAGGTAATCTTGCGCAGGCTCGAGCAGCACTTGAGCAAGCGTATATTCGCTCGCCGCTCACAGGAAAGGTTCTCAAAATATATGCGCGCCCAGGCGAAAAAATTGCTGAGGAAGGATTTGCTGAACTCGGCAGAACTCAATCGATGTTTGTACTTGCGGAGGTTTATCAGAGCGATATTGCGAAAGTTCGTCTGGGACAGAATGTCTTAGTGGAAGCCGATTCGTTGCCAGGCTGCAAGCTTAATGGGACGGTCAAGCGTATCGGGCAGCAGGTGCGCAAACAGAATGTAATCAATTCTGATCCGACAGCAAACATTGATGAGAGAGTTGTGGAAGTCAGAGTTCAGCTTGCACCTGATGCAAGTAGAAAGGTGCAACATCTTTCGAATTGCCAGGTTACTGCTTCAATTCAAATCTAGTGGCGGAGATGTTTCGATTTTTTCACATCTTGTTGAACCGCACCCCGATTGGATTCTTGCAACTCAAACACGAACCGGTTCGTATGCTTGTTTCGATTGCTGGAATTCTTTTTGCCGATACTCTGATGTTCATGCAGCTCGGAATCATGGCCAGCTTATACGACGCAAATACTATGCTGCACAAAACGGTTAATGCCGACATTGTGATTATTAGCAAACAGGCGCAGCAGTTGATTAATATGTCCACGTTCCCTCGAAGGCGCATTTTACAAGCGAGAGACGTCGATGGCGTAAAGGAAGTCAAAAGCTGTTATCTGGCGTTTTCCGGCTGGCGAAATCCGGATAACAAAGAAAAGACGTTCATGCTGCTTGTGGGGTTCGACCCAGCTGATTATTCATTTGATCTGCCGGAACTAAATCAACAACTTGAAAAAATAAAACTGCCGAGTAAATACATTTTTGATCGCGGTGCGCGGGGAGATTACAGGAAAACGATTAGCGCGATTGAAAGCAATCATGAAGTTTCAACAGAAATAGAAGGCCGAACAATCAAGCTCAATGGCCTGTGCACGCTGGGTGCATCCTTTGCTACCGACGGTGCTCTGTTTACGAGTGATCAGAACTTTCTGCGCCTGTTTCCCCGTCGAAGCGCGGGACAGGTAAGTCTTGGACTAATTAGAGTCAAACCAGGCTACGATCCGGAAATGGTGGCACGCGATTTGCGCCAGCGCTTGCCGACTGATGTTCGGGTCCTTAGCAAAGCTGGATTTGTCGAGTTCGAGAGGTACTATATTGACTCGACGAGCCCGATTAGCGTTGTGTTCGGTGCTGGCACTTTCATCGGTTTTGTCGTTGGTATTGTGCTTGTTTACCAGGTTCTTTCCACCGATGTGAACGATCATCTTGCTGAGTACGCTACGTTCAAAGCTATGGGTTATTCCGATCGTTTTTTGTATGGAGTATTACTGGAGGAAATTGCTATCCTTGCCGGCATCGGATTTATACCTTCGGTTGCCGTGGCTATGGCGCTTTATCACGTGATACAAGTTGCCGGTACTTTACCAGTAACCATGACTATCGACCGTCTGGCTTTTATCTTCGTGCTCACAATACTGATGTGTGTGTGCTCAGCATTTATTGCGTCTCAAAAATTGCGCAGTGCAGACCCGGCGGAGATATTCTGATGAGCAAGCTACTTATTTCTGGAGAGAATATAGATTATTTCTACGGCTCGGCTGGCATGCGTAAACAAGTGCTGAGTGATGTGAAAATTTCACTTGAATCTGGAGAAATTGTAATTTTAACCGGTCCCTCCGGTTCCGGAAAAACCACATTGCTCACGCTTATTGGCTGTCTGCGAATGCTTACAGCCGGTAGCCTTATTATTGATGGGCAAGAGCTTGTTCATGCAAAAGCGGATCAACTCATGCGACTGCGACGCCGTATTGGTTTTATTTTTCAATCCCATAATCTACATAACAGTCTGACGGCTTTGCAAAATGTGCGAATGGGATTAGAAGTTCAAGGAGCAAGGTCCTCCACACTGATGAATTCCCTGGCAAATGAAATGCTTTCAGAAGTCGGTTTAGCTGAGCATTCCCAACATTATCCGAATCAACTGTCGGGTGGTCAAAAACAACGTGTCGCCGTTGCTCGTGCACTCGTCTCGCAGCCGCCTCTTGTACTGGCAGACGAGCCCACCGCTGCGCTTGACAGTAAATCAGGCCGCGATGTTGTGAATCTATTACAGCGCTTGGCGCGCGATAAGGGCACGGCGATTATTATGGTGACCCACGATAATCGAATACTCGATGTGGCGGATCGCATTATCCATATGGAAGATGGGCGCATCACAAGTTGATGTCATCAGACTTTAAACTTGCCAGGTTCTTAGATCCTTTGCATCGAGATCCAGCTGCGAGGCGAAGCTCATGAATGAACTGTCTTTCAATAACTCTTGATGTTTCGCTGCAGCGTCTCGTATCAATTTGCGCGCCTGTGGATCATCTCCCAGGATGTGCAGAACTTGCGCATAGGCAATGCGAGTCAGAACGTCTTGTTGCTGTTCCTGTTTCATCTCTGCGACCAGTTCTTTGGCTTTTCCTTCTACTGCGCCAAGCGGTTTTATCAATTCATTCACGGTATCGAGATCTTTTGCCAATCCTGGTACGCGCTCATTTATTGCTGCATCAATCTCTTTCTTGTTTGCAGGATCTGCTTTATCTCTGGCTTGCATCATCATCGCCATAACTGTTTTTTCCTGATCCGAAAGATGGCTTGCTTCCAGTTTGGCGTTTATGCCCTCCATTAGCTTGCCTGTCTCTTCCTGTTTTTCCTTCGGAAAAGCCTTTTCCATTTCGGATGCAAGCTGCTTTGCTTGTTTCTCGAGTTCAGGCAATCGAGGAGAAGGTGTGTCGGACAATGCAATTGCGTCGTCGAACTGTTTTTTGATGGTCGGAGTCAATTCCATTTTGTTGGTTCGCAGCGCGATCATCGCGCCCTTGAGCTCGCCCAGGGCTGTGCCATCTTTTATTGCTGCCTGGGACTTCTCGGCTGCTGGCGCGTCAGTCTTCTCGCTTTTTGCTGCAACTTCTTCAAGAAAGGCGTTCGAATTATTCTCGCCAAGCCCGGAGCTTTGCTCTGTATGAACCGGTTTCCAAAGCGCGTTCTCCGCAAAAGCATTCATGTCTAAGTTCTCCCAGCGTCAACACCCGTCTTGCCCACCCATCACACACACATGCGGCCGAAACACCGTTGCTGCTTCCATGGTGCCAGTAAGCTGGGCTCGAGTCTTTGGTGTAAACACGTAGGTTTTCTTTATTGCTTTTAAGGAACCGGCTACCAGGCTATTGCCAGAATTTCATGTATGGCAAAGATTTCCACGAATTTAAACTGCAAGATCATCATTGACCGAATTTGCTTCTCTGTTCATGAATAATGCGCTCTGCTTTGTGAAGATCATGTTCCAGCGCAGCACAGTCTTCTCTCACTTTCTTTGCTGAAGTCGAAATCGCGTCATTTTGATTTTGCAAGCTACACTGCGTCGCCGTCTGAAGATTTTTAAACTCCTGTAGCATCGAATTCATTGAAGCATTCCAAAGGTCGCCTATCGATTTCAGTTTAGCCTCAACGCTTAACGGCAGATCGAGCTGCTGCGCGCCGATACCAAAAGCCTCTTCGTCTGCACTCACATCATGAATAACACTGCTGAGTTCGTTCATCTCTTTATCAACGACGTCTTTTCTTGGAACAGCATTTACAGCACTGTTAAGGAATTCAACTGAAACTATTTTTTCAGCACCAATCAGGTCACCATGCATTTGAATGGGTACCATTTGAATATTTGTCTCATCGTCAATACGCCCAGCAGCACGCTCTATTTGCTTGATTTGATTCCTCACCTTCTTCAAGTAAGGAGTAGTCTCTACAAGTTTAATGCCGCCCTGGTAAGCCGGCAGCGGTGAGCTCATTGTTTCGGCCATGGCGGGCTGAGCAAGACAGATCACGGCGCCACCGAATGCACTCACGATTGAACGAAAGATATTCATAATTTCACTCCAAGAAAACGCGGAATATTATGGTATTAGCCTATCGTTCGAATCGTTAGGGATCTGTGAACCTGGAAAAAGGGCAATAATCTCCTTGGTAATTTCCCGTGTCAATCTCTCGTGAGCGACGAAAGTAGGGGCTGAGAGACCGTTTCTTTACCGGGGATAGGAAAGTTGAATTTCGGTCCATCCATCGTGGAATAGTTCGACTCTAATATCGCGCTGTGCCGCGTCTCTAAATACTAGTGTGTAGTTTGAACAATCCTCAGGACAAGCACCGGTCATTACCCTGTAGCCCTTAAGTCGTGCCCAGTTTATGTAATATTGAGAAACTTGAGTGCAGGAATCGTGCGTAAGCAAACCTAAGCATTGCTCCGGATCATATCCGTCTCTTAGGTATGCTTCGGATGTTTTTGAGCCGGGGTAGGCCGGCATGGGAAAATATGCGGGGTACGCTCCTTCATGTCGTTTGTACATTGGTACACCGGCATCGGCTGGCACAGCATAGCCTTGTGCAGTTTCACCTGGCACAGGGGTTGAACTTGGCCGAGGAGTTTTGGCCTGCGCAGACAGCTGTAATTCTGCATATTGTTGCGCTGACAATACCCTTCGGCTCCCGAAACCATTTATTACGGGGCCAACGTGCACCTGTGCTGGAGTAGCTGTGTTCTGCATCTGTGCAATTGGGTTCTGTGCATACGGGGCATCTGTTGTACTTTGGTATTCCGAAGAGGCGCCGTACGCCGTTTGTCCATAACTTTGTTCTTGAGCAGTGCTTGGAATTCCATAAGCAGATGTTTGCGCATAAGGTGCTGCAAGCCTTCTTGAGACTTCATTTTTCAATAGTGTTTTGGCGTTGTTGAACAAATCACTCAATTCACCCGCCTGGGCAGGAATGTTGAATTCACTAACAGCCGTGGAGCCAATCAGCAAATAGCAAAGTGTAAGGCTCTTAGTAAGTTTCATTATCATTCTCCCGAAATTGCTGGCGTTTTGGAGCGAAGCGAATTAATGCTCGAATCTTATTCGCGAATTCTGAAAATCGGTTGAGAGTGCTTAGGTTAATTGTGGAAGTAAAAAAATCTCCCTGCGCACTGAAACGAAAGTGTTACTGTGTCCAGCATAATAACTCGAGCGGAATCAATTCTTTCCCGCATTGTCATCTGTTTAATTGGTTTTGGTACACTCGGGTCTCTATTTTGACTTGTCGAATTGCAGTGCTTTCAAAGAGTGTTCTACTTCAATTGCAGTCGTCGCTAATTTATCAAGAATTTTGTTCCGTTGAAAATTAACTTGCCGCCGGCAAATCCGCCGAAGCCCCCGCCCGAGATCCTTACCGAGTGGTCGTTTTCCTCAGTGAGTTTCATGTCGTCGATCTGGCTGATTATTTGCTCTTGCTTTAGATTGCCATCTACTTCATGGATAACAAAAAGTGTGCTATTCACAATCGGTCGGCCAGAACCATGAGTTCGTGCGATATAGACAAGCGCAGGTTTCTCATGGGAGTCCGTTTTGAAAATAATTAGGACTGGAGTTTCAGTATGAGGTTCTGCGGTAAAACCGTCATCAGGGACGAGTTTAAGCACCTTTTCGTTTTTAATCAGAACTACTGTTCCGGTTTGAGAGAACATCTGTGTATGCAGCTTGCTCCACAAATAGTCTGTCGTGGTTTCTTTGAAGTCTGTTCTGATGGAATCTTTACCTGATTGTTGGTAGAGCGTTTTCGCCTGTTCCTTCGAAATTCTCACGGCTGGCCCTGCTGGTGCCGCGTTACAAGGAATTGCCACAAACATACATGCACATGCAATTGACAGGAAGCTGATATCTCGCCGCATTCATGGTTTTCCTCTGTTTACTTAGGGAATCTCAGCCCCGCAGTTAGAACGATTCTGGCGTTCCGCAGTACCCTTGATTCAAACTGACATATTCCATTCCCTAATGGAGTCAAGTCTAAGCTTATACAGCTCTGCTCGGGTTGTAAATTAAGTTCGAGTTTCATTTCGGCGCAATTTAATTTGCTCAAGTTCAAGTCACCGACAGTGATTTTTTGCGCACAACTGTTTTTGCGAGCAAATCATGGAGTCCCTGTTTAGTTGGGCTTACTGCTGCGTACAAATAACCCAAGCCAAAAGTACCAACGCAGACAGATCGAAATATGCACCTGCGTAGCGCTTGCATCCGCGTCAGAGGCTCGCCCGCGAGATTAGTAACTTCAAGTCCGACGAACAGTTTGCCAAAGCTTGCTCGATTCCTGGAGCTTTCCATAACCGTGAAATACAGCACCGCGACGGTATTGACAATTATCAATCCTAGATAGCCTATTAACATAACTGATCCTTCTGCTCCACTTGCTTGAAGTGCTTTTGAAATTGCCGACAGAGACGCCAGAAGGTTCGTAAAGCATGTGAAAGGAGAAATTATTCCCACGGCGAAGCCGGCCATGGCGGCGGGTCCAAGGGAAATTTTCGACATATCAAATTCTGGATGAGCCGCAGCAAGAGCCATGCCGCCTATTAAAACCACAAGCGATAAAATCAAAGCGCTCGCAATTCCCAGAAATACTCCATCTATCAGCCCCGCTGCCAATCTAACTGCAAAGGAAGGTGCATGCGCAGGATCGTCCTCGTTAATGATCTCTCGCGGTTCAGGCTTCTCGGAGAGTCGAAGCGTGGAGTCGGAATTGTCCATGAAAAACACGGCTTTGAGCAAGAAGAAGTAGAGCAGAATAAAGACAACGAAGAACAAAGTTGCCAGTGCGTAAAACAGCTGCGACAGGCCTTCACCCGCCACTGCTCCCATTGCACCAAATTGAAAGGGCACCGCTATCATTAAAGCGCAACACATTGGCGCCTTCAAAGAAATGTTTGCTCGCTGGAATTTTGCAAGCGCATAAAAGTTCCAGGCAACCCAGATTACAGCAAACAATGTCCCCGCAATCATATGTCGCGCCACGCCTAATATTGGTATCGCCATCAACAGAAGGACAGTGATAATGGAATAAATTTTTCCGAAATTGCTCATCATTTTCCCCTTCGATATGGATGATTACCAGTCCAACCACAGCCGTGAGGTGAAGCAAATATACTCGGACTAATACAAAATTGGTCTTGCCTGCTTGTGAAACCGAACAGGCCAATTAAGACATATTCTTGTGAAGAACTCATGAGTAGTCGACTTTTACTGTACTTTATGGAGTCTTGCGATTGCGTGTCCTATGCTCAGTTCGGCCTCGTTAAATTTTTTGCTGTTCAATAAGGCTCCCATTCTTTTTCTGTCTGGTTTTTCAAAGCCAGACAGTTCGCAGGCACCATTTCCTTGCCTTGCCTTGCTCGAGCAGTAGACAACGATAAGGATAATTATATTCCTAAAGGTATGATAAAATGTCTTATAAGTAGGAGTATATGGCATGAATTCAACAAGAGCCGGTAAGGTCAAATGGACAATTACCGTAGATTCCAATGTTTGTAAGCAAGTCGACGAGCTGGTCGCAAGTAGCTCTGGTAATCGCAGTGCTGTTGTGGAAGAAGCACTAAAGTTATGGCTTGCCAAACAACAAGAGGACTATGATGAAGTTTATTTCGCTGCAAATGCAGCGGAGTTGAACAGAGACTCAAAGTCGTGGGTGCGAACAACATCTGAATCCTTCAGACGGGCAGACAGAAAATGAAATACACGAGCATGAAGCCCAAGAAGATACCCAAAATTAACGAAGCCCCGCCCGGTCCGCTTCTACGAGGACAAGTCTTGTGGGCAAGAGAAATTCCTAATCAGCCCAACGACCCACACATTCCTCGACCTGTCATTATTGTCTCAACAAATTCGAGAAACAAGTTCTTTGATTCAGTAATAGTGGTTCCTCTGAGCCATGGATTGAGTAATCCTCATAAAACCCTGCATGTGCACATACCGAAAGGGCAGGGAGGCGTTCCCAAAGACGGTTTTGCCAGATGTGAACTTGTTAGCACGATAGACAAAGATTTTCTAGATTTACGAAAAGGTCCAATTGGAATTCCACTTGCCGACAAATATATGTTTGCCATTTCCCGTGGTATCCGGCTCGCCGTGGGTGAAGTCATTTAGTTTGCTGCATTGCAGGCTGCGGCGGCTTTGCAGTTTTCTCAACAGAGAGCAGAATTTCACTGCTGACTTATTGCTGACTCAAACATGCCTTCGGGGTACACACCCCGAAAACCTTAAAAATAAATCGCCAGGCGTCGGGGAGGCGATGCTTCTCTATCTGTTGTCTGCCGTTTTGAACTTCGTTGCAGAAACCAAGCTATAGCTATTGCTTGATTTCGAAACAAGCTGAATGCACAAGCTCATTTTCATCGGATGTGGATGTCCATGTGTGCATTTCTGAGGGCAAGGCTGCATGTAAACGCATTGTTTTCTGTAACAGCTCGCCCTACGATGGGTTGAAATTGGGCAGCCTCGCTGCGGAGAATGAGTATGGATCATTTGAGTTTGAATAAGAACGAGTTGGTTCAGCCGGAGAAACAGAGCCAAGCCTCTAGCAAATTCTTAGATGAGTCTTTGTCTTGGATGCGAAACCATCCGGTGGAGACTGGAATAGCTGTAGTTGGAGCTACTACGGTCGCGGTAGGCTCTCTTGCAAAAGTTCTTGAATCCCGTGCACTAAAGTCGCTTACCGAAGCGCCTGTGCTGGAAGCTGATTTAGCCAAAGGTACTTCTTCTTCTTTTGATGGACTTGCCCAGCGGCTACCTCAAATGTCAACGGAAGAACTCGCTCGCATGAGTCATACGCTTGGAGAAAATGGTTTGGCGCGTTTAACGATTACAAACATTGATCGAGCCGCTGAACAATCTGCCGCCGATTTTGAAAACACCCTCGACGTGGCGGCTTTGGGCTCTCACGATATAGGTATAGTCAAACTTCCGGACGATTTCGATCCTATCCAGGCTCTGAGAGAGCGTGCCACTGCTATATCCCGTTTAGCTGCCCCTCCTGAAAGCAGCAGTATTCAAATAAGCTGGGGGCTACCGTCGACTCAAGCGCTAAACTCTGATGCAGTCTGGAAGAAAATCTTGAAAAATTGATGAGCAAACCAGCAATGCCAGCTTTTTGATGGTGATTGAACTTTGCACGGCTAAAAGACGCAGGGTCCCAAATTATCAGTTAGGAATGGAAAACCAGAAAGTGCTTCCTTTACCTGGTTCGCTTTCTACTCCCAAGTTTCCTTTGTGCGATTGAACGATCAGATTGCAGATTGCAAGGCCAAGTCCGAAGCCTTCTTTTTTCGCCGCTGTTTCTGCCTGGAAGTATTTTTCGAAAACGCGCTCGCGAGTTTCTTTGTCCATGCCTGGTCCTTGATCGGTTACCAGGACTTTTATTGCTCCATTCTCGAGTTCGGAACTAATGGTGATTTTGGTATCGTTGGCGGAGAATTTCAAGGCATTAGAAAGGAGATTTACCAGAACCTGGATCAATCTGTCTTTATCGGCGACCATTGATACACTGGCACTGGAATTAACTAATTCAATGTCTTTCTTTTTGGCTAAGCTGGCTACGGCGGCAAGGGCTGAATCTACCATGCCGTGCAAATCGAATTCCGATTTTACGAGATTTACTTTTCCCGCCTCAAGTGTTTCCATGCTCAGGAGATCGTCTATCAGTGCGCTTACTCTTGTGATGTTTCTTTGTGCGCGTTCCAATTGCCGCGATACGGTGGCTTCAGATCTGCCGTCGTCGCTTGCGGCAAATTCCTGCAGGCACTGCTCAGCAAATGTAAGTGGAGCGCGCATCTCATTTGCAATGGAATTCATGATTTTTGAACGCTCTCGCGAACTGTGATCAAGTTCTTTCTGTGATTTCCAAAGCACTTGACCGAGGTAGGCAATTTCATCGCTTCCTTTAATTGTGTTTGGCAAGGCTTGTCCGTCTTTTAAGCTTGCTGCGTTACTCATCAGCATTTTCAGACGCCCGCTGATATCTCGGTTGAATATGAATAACGCCAGTCCTGGCAAAAGAATATTCAGCAGCATGGCAATCAAGAATGTTTGATCGAGATTGTTTTTGGCTTTTCTAAGATTTAGCTGCGCCTGCTTAATCTCCCTGGTGAATCCGCGTGACATAATCTCGGAATCGGTGAGAGATTTCCTTGTTTCGGTGCTTTCTGGCGGCTGGTCGGCGCTCATCAATACTTGCTGTATTCTCTCGGGTTCGTCTCCTGAGCGCAGAGTCTGTAAGTCGGAAATTTGTTGCATTCTCCAATCATGGGCTTCCTTGATTGCGAGTGTCCACTGCTTGTCTCCAGAGGCAGCCTCGTATAATTGGTGGAAAAGATCTTCGGTGTGAGCAAAAATATCATTGGCTTTTGTTCTTGCCTTTGCTGAGCCGGAAACAACATAGACGAGGTACAGACTGCTCCCGCGTACAAGGTCGTTGCGCAATAGGTTGTTTATTATGTTTATGTCGCTAAACATTCGCTCCATTTTCGTAACGCGTTGAATCTCCGCAATTTGTAGCTGAATCTGAATGATTAGACTTGCTTGTATCAAGATTGGAACTGTTACAAGCATCAAGCTCTTTTGAAAAATGCCCGGTCTTGTGAAGAATTCCTTTGATTTTTGAACGAAGGTTTGTTTCTTCTCTAGTTCTGGATCCTGAAGGGCCTGAAATGACTGTGAAGCAAAAAGGCTATCGTCAGCTGTTTTTTGAATCTCCAGCAACTCGTTTAGCTGCTTCAGGATCTCCGTAAGCCGAGTCGATGCTCTGTCCAAAAGATCTTTTGAGCTTTGCGCAAATCCCTTGTCGCTTTGTTCAATAATTTCAATTGATGCTTTTGATGCCATCAGCGGCGAGCGCATATCATGAGCCACCATCGATAGAATGGAACGCCTGTGCTCAGCAGCTTCAGACAAAAGTTCAGAAGTTCTGGTCAATACTTCGTCGAGATAGCCAAGTTCATCATTGCCTTTTAGCACATTAGTTAGCGGCTGATGTTCTGAAAGTCTTCTCGCTTTTTGTGCCAATGATTCAAGGCGTTTGGAGAATGTTTGCGAAAATCCAAATACAATTCCAGCACAGATTAGCAAAGCTACAGTAGCTGCTGTATTGACGACATTCAGCAGATTCACTAAAGAAGTATCTTGAGAGCTTCGCATGGATTTCAATTGCTCAAATCCATCCTGCAGGATTTTTCGCAGTTCCGTGTGTTTAACAGTGATGCCCATGGCGGTTTTTGACAATGACTTCTGTGTTTCCATATTAACGTCTGCCGGATCCAGCGACGGGAAATTTCTTAGAATTTCAGCTTCAGCCAGCGAAAGGTCCGCCATATCCTGGACCTGAGCGAGCGTCTCCGGTTTGTTTTTTGCAATTCTCTTCAAAGTTTCCAGTTCTTCATTCAGGTTTGTATCAAAGTCACCCTCCGTCTTGAATTCTGGATCACGGGCAAACTCACCGGACATCACCCCAGACATTCGCCATTCCAAAAATCCCATGACGTGATCAAATTGCCGCAGCAAATTGTTCTGCCAGCTTTCTTCTTGTGCAGCATTTGTTGATTCCTGCCAGGCGATATTTAATCCACACAAGAGAAATGTGCCAAGCGACAGAGGAACAAGAACGAGCCCCAGGCCTCGCCAGAGAATGGTTCGTTTGTACTTCTTTGAATTGCTCATCAGCAGTTCCTTGAAAGATGAAGGGACCCCAATTCAATGCAAAGTGGGTTTCAAGCTAGACAAGTCATGTTCTTGCAAATAGTTGAAAAAGTCAGTCACAATGGCTTTGTTCGAGAGAAAGCTTGCTGCATATAATGCAAACGGTTGGGTTCTTTTGTTCATACAAACATTGAGACTGGTAGCAGTAGGATGTCCCTGCTCGTCGAAATTTGTCCGCAAGGTTTCTTCCCTCATAACTCCTGGCCCTGCATTTACATATCTCGTCCAGACCTTAGCATGGCGGACTGATAAGATTCGCTTGCTGGTTTTGTCTATGTTGAAGTCGACTGATTCAGCGTAGAGATCAGGGAATTCAGCAGCTCCAGGGGAGGAATACAAAACATATGATTCCACTATCTGATCTCCATGATCGGTTTCTGTCCAATAATCCGAAGGATACATGTGCCAAATTTCCTTTTTTTTGTCGGCTAGCAATCCTTTCTTGAACTGTCCGCTGGCCTTATGTTTTCCGATTGGTTGGCGCTCGCTTGGAACACCATCGATATATTTGATTGCGCGAATATTTTCCGCTTCACTTGCTTCCCAATTACCCGATTGCCAATCTGGAATTCGATGCCAGATGCCTGTTTCTTGCTCCGGATTGTGCAGTATTTTTCGGGCAGCTTCCTTGTCAAAATTCCGTCCCGGCCACAGTGATGGATGCAGGGGCTTTGTTTCACTGGCGTATTGCTGGACAATACCTTGCAGTGGAGTGCTTACTTGAGCCTGGGAATTGCTAACAGCAAGTGCGGCAAAAATGGTCAGGAGAGTCAAGCATAGCTTTGCTTGCCTGAGAAAAGATGATGCACGGTGGCTATTAAGGTCGAGACGAGACAGATGGATCATTTCAAATAAGGACTCGCAATTCGTGTTTAGGAGTATTCTAGCTTAAGCACAAACAGGTTTCATGATTGAATATACGTCAAATGATTGTCACTCGATGACGGAGTTCTAAACAGAACTCAAATAGAAAACTGGGGTATTAAAAGAGCATGCACATTCAAGATTACATTCAAGATGAATACGGTGGAATGGTCTTCCGCCAACAGCCTTGTTTGCACCCGCTCGACGAATTGGTCAAACCTTTTTGCTTTGAGCTTCTCAATGGCCATTTTTGTAGCTATAAGAGAAGCTCCCTTGATTCAGCAGAAAGGCTCGATTTCGAAGCAGAATTTTCTCAGGCGTTGGATCTGGTTGTTTGCAGTGATGTAGAACAGCTTTTCCAAGATAAAAGCTGGAGGACGCAGCTAATGGCGAGTTGGTACTGCGCCATAAAAGGGTGGAATCAATTCCAGAATACGATCATCTCCGCGCTAATGGACGATTGCTCTCATTTTCCGAGCGAGGGCTACTTTATTGCACTTTATTCCTTTGCAGACGAGCTTAGTGTCGCATGCTTATGCGAATATCTGGAAAAATGGCCGAAATCGGATCAGCTAAATCAGGATAGGCTAAATCAACAGGCTCTGGTAATGCAAACATTGCTGCTCATCGATCAAAAGACTGGTTCCAATCGTGCCATTAAATACAAATGCGATGGCGGTCTCTGGCACCGATGGGCACAATCTCACCCAGGGCATCCTGATAGCAGTATGGCCGGGCTGGTAGGGGGGCTTGACTATCTTCGCGAGCTTGATGCTCTGCCCCACAATGATAAATTGCGGCTTTTAAAGCATTTTGAAAAGAGCTTCAGACGCTGCACTGGTTGCAATGCTCGACTGTACAAGCATATACGACATTGCAAACTTTGCAGGCGCGTAGAGGAATGAATGCAAGCATCCAATTGACTCTGTCGTGGCGCAATAATTTAGGGAATCAACAGCTGCTCTCTACGTGCAGCTACTCGTCCAAATGAGCTGAATGCTTGTGCGAGAGTGGAAGTACCGTATGTGCCCATATAGCGCTGTAATATGTTTCCCTGGCTGTCACGAATCATACTGTCCAGGTAACGCAAATACTCCTGAGCCTTGCCGAGGGCGACATCTACCTGCTTGGACTGATTTGGACCAAATCGGCTCATGAGTGCATCGCCATACTCTATGTGTGCAAGAGCCAGAGTAGAAGTATCTTTAGTTCCCATATACCTCGGTGAAATCTTGCCTTGTCCATCGCGAACCATATTATCCACATAACTCAAATAAGTTTGTGATCTATTTAAGTAGATGTCTGCTGTCGCCGCATTTTGAGGTTCTAAAGCCATCACTGTTTTAGCAGCATCACTGTATGCTCTTGAGATACTGGATGTGTCGAGCGTGCCCATATACCTGTTTAGGATTTTCCCATTGCTGTCCCTGACCATCGTTTCCAAATTATCCAGGTAGAGTTGAGAATGTTGTAGATGTGCCTCGGCGCCATCTATTTTACCTACTGGTAGTCTCATTTCCATTTTTGGTGGCAGTGCTTGCTCGGCAGCCCGTATTGAATCTGCGCCAATTTGTGTTGTTGTTGCTCTCAGACCCATTCCTAAAACCTTAGCAGCAGTCCCAAGACAAATGATGCTGGCTCCCACAATTAGCGGGTTTTGCTTTCCATAATCAATCGCCTCATTCAGCAGCCTGGCAGCCGTTGATTCCGGTTTGTGACTAGTGGTATCAAGCAACTCACTCTTGTTTAGATCCATAAATTTGCCTCTTCAACTGTGCCGCTGAAGCCTCATCGATAGCCATGGCTTCCAAGCTCGAGCCGCGGAAACGCAATCGAAAGCAGCCTTCGACGGAGCAGGTTTACCTACGGTTCACTGGTAGTTGAGGACACTTAAGAAAATGTGGCAGCAAACAAAAGTGGTGTTAAACCCGTTAGGCAAGCAATTCGCTGCGCGGAGTCTCGGATGAAAATTGACTATTACGCAGCGCTGGACGCTGAGAGATGCGCACTTCGCCGCAGTTCCAGGAAGCTGCTTTACGTGTTCTACTGATACCGTTTTTGTAGAGTCTTTCAATGCGCGATTCCGTGAGGAATGCTTAAATGCGCACTGGTTTTGGTCGCTTGAAGATACTGAGGAAAAAATCGACAAGTGGCCATAACGAGACCAGACCACACTCGGCGCTGGACTTCCAAACACCAGTGGACTTCGCACAGAACAAGCGGGTCTTAGAGAAAACGATTAACAACCTCATTAGCCAGTAATAGCAACCTGAGTGTAGCACTCCCGTAGCATTGAAAAAAATTTGTACCCCAATAAAAAACGGCTCCGATCATCGCAAGCCGCTTCCTAGTTAAGGTATAAAAATCGCGCCCAGAGAGATTCGAACTCCCGACCTTAAAATTTAGCAGTTCTGAAGCAGAGTAATCTGCAGAAGAAAGTTTCTAAATGTCTAGATCTGAACGACGAAATAATTGCAGGATTGTCGACGTCCAGGAGGAATGAGCAATGGACTGATACGGGCAGTCAGGGACTTTACCTTCGAGTTACGCGACTTGGAGCAAAAACATTTTGGTTCAGGCACGAACTTCGTGGGAATCGGCGCGAATTTGTCAATCTTGGCAGATGGCCTGGCGTTGGAATTTTGCAGGCGCGAAGGCATGCGGAGGCATTGAACGCGAGCCCAGTGAGACCAAAGCCGTCCTCAAATTCGATTTTGAGCAAGGAAGAGAGAGCTGCATTGTTGGATGCTTTTTTGAGACATCAAGCCCACTATCCATCTGCTCGAGACTGCATTCATCTTTGGATAATCATAGGGTATGCACTCAAATCAGAAATCGTGCGAATGCGCTGGGAGCAATTAGATTTGGTATCCGGCACCTGGACAACTAGAAAGGGAATAAAGGTAATGCTAATTCCTTCAGCTGTGGAGATTTTAACTAGGCGTAGAATAGCAGTCGAACAGAACAATCCATGGGTTTTCCCAACTGATTCAAAAGCGTCAAAGAAGTGCGGACATATGAATTTCCCTAATCGGCCGTTTCTTCGTTTGCTACTGCATTTTGGTGTTACGAATGAAACAGCGAGGCAGATTTCAGGCACAAAAGGAATTCCTAAATTTTAAGACAAGACTATTGAGCGCTCCAAATCCTGTCTGATCGCCGAATTATTCGGGCGGTTGTGTGTTTTGGATACAAAATCCGCGACGTTCACTGATCAAGAAGGCAGGGGGATGGCTTAACATAATATTGAAAGAACAGAAGGAAACTATGAGCGATGATCTCGATAACCTATGGGCTGTGATTCTGCAGGAACTGCTCAGGATTCATTTACCCACTTATAGCTTGGCGAGCGTTCATGCGATGCCAGCGGCGTATGAAAACGGCACTCTTGTTATTGCAGTGATCGGAGAAAACGTTCACTCAATTTTGCAAAGCAAGCGCCATCATCTTGAAACAGCAGTGGCAAGAATATCTGATTCCCCTCCGCAAATAATAATAGTTCAGCTATCGAGATGGTCCAATGAAATCAATCGTAGAGGAGGTGCAGAATCTGGAATCGTTGTCTTCGGTGACGAGAGTGGAATAAGCAACCAGCGGTACATGTTGCTTGGAGCAGTGTGCATTCCCAGATGCCTTGTGGATATTTTTTCAAATGAAGTGAAACGTATACGGCTCAAAACGGGGATGACCAAAGAGTTAAAATGGACGAGAGTTTCAAATCAACACTTCGAGAATTATCAGCATTATGTTGATCTGTTTTTTGCTTGGAATAGGCCCGGACTGTTGTCATTTCACTGCAAAATTCTTGATTCACACAAAATCAACTACAGCCTGTATGCCGGCGGAGATTCGGAAGCAGGATTCTACCGTTTTTTTTACCAACTTCTGCTTCATTCAATAGCCGCTCGTTATTCGATGGAGGGTTACCGCCTTGATGTTTTGCTGGACTTTCGTTCTACAGGTTATTCATTGGACAAACTTAGATCGATGTTGAATTCTGGATTTAAAAAGAACTACTCAGACAGAATCATTCCATTCAGGACGGTCCAGCACGTAGATTCAAAAGAGCATGAGCTCATGCAAATCACTGATCTCATATTAGGAGCTATTTGTTTTCGGAAAAACAATCAACAGAAACGCCTGGATGCCAGAAAAGCCAAAGTTGAGCTTTCTGAATACATATTTGCGCATGCGGGGCTCACAGATGAGCTACCGAATACGCCGAAACAGAGAAAACATTTCACTGTTTGGAACTTCAGGCTGCGTGATCCACTTAAAAACGCAAAAAAGGAATGAGCCGAGCCTCGTGTCCTAGGTCTTTTGGACCACCTTTGCAGGTGCCATCTAAGTAAATTAGATGTTTCGGAGCGCGCAACTCGGCGTATGTACAGTAAATATACCATCCGTCTCCGGGAATCAAACCTGTCTTAAAGAAAAAGTAGCATTGTCAATATGTCCGATTCGATATGCAATTCTCAGGTAAATTTCAGAATACCCGACTATGCTCGTCCTGGAGGCTGATGAAGCATGGCTGACAAAATATTGCATCGAGAGAATTTTAGCTCTAAGGAACCAGCTAATCAGCTGCGTTCACTTGAGTTGTGGTCAGAAGCAAAACCTAATACTTCAGACTTGCAAAATGTTCAGTCAAAACAAATGCATCAGCAAGGCTTCATCGATTTCAGCAAAGCTGACGATATTTGGGCAAAGCGTATTGCGGACCAGGATAAGAATTATCATCGCGATATCGCTGCTCATATCAAGGATGCAATCAAGCACGGAATGATGGACGAATTACAAACGCCAAAAGATGGCGACAATCTTTCGCTCAAGCAAATATTGACTGATTACAAGACACCATTCATTGATGCTTACCATAGGTCAAAGCAATTGTCCGATGGTGCACCGGGTAAATCGCAAACATTAGAGACGCTAGTCGATCGATTGCAGGCTTGTCCATGGGCGGACAAAATCCGGGTAAAGTTTGATGCTAGCGTGCCGAATCCTGAATACGATCCAAGGGAAAGCACCATCACAATCAATCCAAAGGACTCAGCAACAAAGCAGTTGCAAGACTTTACGCATGAGTCCTATCATGCAAGCCATCAAAAAATTGCTGAGCTGTACTCACCAAGCGGAAAACTCTCTTCAAATGACTACGGCAACCTCAAGGGTGACATCGAAGCTCATTGCTTCGAATCCGAAGTGAAGGTAACTGATGAGTTGAGAAAGCTCGACCCTTCAATGCCAAGCCCAATGTACGCGTGGGCGACACTCGACAGAACACCGCAACCAAACAAGGATCTGTGTGATTTGTACAATAATGGCGGCTTCAAAGGATTGAAGGCTTTCATTCTGGATGAGGCAAGAACAAGGATGATGACTGATGACGGTTATCAGCTCTTAACCTACCGCGAATATTGGCAGCAGATTTCTTATCCGAAATACGAAGCGTCCTATGATAACGGGCGCTCCACAGTTCAGCAATATCTCAATGGAAGACCGGACGCGATTAACTACTAATGCTGTTTGTTGCCCCAGAGTGGCTCTATTGTGCACTTAACGACTTTTCCGTTTTCGAAGGAAAGAGAGAGTAGGATGCAGAGATACTGTGCTTTTGCTGGATTTTTTGCATCTTCAGTAATTTGGTATATCCAAGAATTACCAGTGTCGCCTTCAGGGGCTCCCATTGTACATTTACCGAGCGCAGTCTCGACCTGCTTGTAACTCATTCCGATAATCGTGGGAAGAATCTCTTTTAATGTATTCCAGCGATCGGCATCAGTGTTACCGCGCAACATGCTTGGAGCTTGCCCTCCTTTCATTTCTCTGGGCACGCCCGTTATATTCTGCGCGTGGGCTGGACTCACGAGAACCAATGCCGCTGCGCACGCCAAATTAATCAGTTCCAAAGATTTTAGGGTGTTCATAGAAAATAGCATTGCATCCCACAAGCCTGTATGCAATACGGTTTCTCGCATGGAAATACAAAATTCGGAGTATTAGATGCCAACCCATAAGTTAGAATGCAAGGAGATGTTTATTATTCGTGCCTTGGAAACAGCGGAATCCAGTCTTTGAGCTCAGAGGATTCACTTGGAATGGCATTAAAAATGGGAAGCGTATTGTCTGGACAATTATCGGGAAATGCAAGAAGCATTTGACCGCCTTTGTGTCCCAGCGGGTGTTTAGAACGCAACCCCAGGCCTTTCTTTAATGCGATGTCCTTTGCTTTTGCATAGTCATCCTTGCTATCAAAAACGCCGCAGTCACTTTCGAAGCACTTTTCCACTTTAAACAATGCTTCTATATCAACGGCAAAATTAGCTTTTTGCGCCAGTATCCGTGCCTTCTGAAGTCCGACCACTGAGGCAAACATAGAACAAATAATCACTTTTATCTTTGTTTGAGTTAAAACAACGTCGTATTTTTCACTAAGACGTCCAAGAAGTTCTTCAGCATTATCACCGCTGCCAATTACATCATCAAAGAACACAAGTGCATCAAACTTGCTAGATTCGAGATAGTCGCTTATTTCATCAAATGTGCATGTTTCAACGTCGGCCCAGCGCTCTTGTGCAAACATTCGTGCGTAGCCAGACCCGCTCTTACCTGGGTGTCCGAATGCGCTAATCAGCAAATACGGACGCTTTTTGTTTAGTTTTTGAGCAATGGTCCAATTCATAAACCCCATTCGGCTGCGTGCCGAAGAATGTGATATTGGCTCGAATTTTTCTACGAGTCGAAGCATAAAAGATCTTTCGTCGCTTTCAAATTGATTTATCCATGCTGAGATTGATGGTGCAGAAACCGGTCGACCCTGGTAGGTGAAACGATCCCAACGTAAAGCAACAGATACTAGTCTCTTGTCAAATTCCTGTTTAGACTTTGGTGGGGCAAATTGGTGAGGCGGAGCGCACGAGTATTCTCTGTGGATATCAGTGAGAATGTGTTGCAGTTGCTCAAGGTCATCAAAAAACAATATCAAGCTATCTTGTCGCGAGCACATCGGTTGGTACCGAGATAGAGGCGCACACCTTTTTGGTCCCGCGTATAACGAAATTATTTGCGCGGCGCGATCACGCCACTCCAATAGCCCACCGCAAAATTCCTTCGGATCAAGCTGACTTTGCAATTCAATTAATTTATTTCGTAAAGCTGCCACTGCATTTGACAAATGGCGTGTCTTTGTCACAAGACTGTCTTCGGAAGTGCAGAGTTTTTTCAACTGTGCTGTTGGAGTAAGAATCAAATCATCTGGATAAGTTGAGTCTGGGTCGGAATACACTAAGTTATTTTTCTGCAAGTAAATAATTGCTGCAGAAACGGAATCTGTGAGCGCATCTTCATATTCTGGAGGAAAAAAGCTGCAAATTTGGGAGATAAGAACATCTGGTGGAAAGAGACCGCCAGGAAGGTCTTTCATAAGGCGAAGTAAATCCATCGCAAGCTTAGCACGCGATCTATGGATCACTTGCACTGGGCTGCAATAAGTCCTTCGAAAATGCTCCAAGACAAGTTCTCTCCAGCAGTTCCTTTTGATTTATTCCAAAGACTATGTTTATCCAAACCCGGCTGAAGGTATCCTCTAGCGACCTGCAGGTCTATCGAAAAAGACGCTTTGAAGAAAGCGCGGTTCATTGGTACTCGTAAAATGCTGAGGAATCGTTGTGCTGCGAAGATCCAGTGACCATAATCGTGAGCAAAGAAACGTAGGAGTTTCATGAAACGAAAAGTAAAACGCATAACTGAAGTAAAATCGCTGCACCGCGGACTGAAATTCATCGCTGCTTGGCATTCTGTTTAGGTAAGTTGAAAAGACATGATCATGCTTCAGAGGCTTTGTCCAAAGCAATACAGATTGACTCGGATGATGCGGAGAATTTTAGGTGTCGTGGTGATCTCTACAAAGAAATCGGTAAACTCTCAGAGTCAGAAGCCGATTATAAACGTGCCACAAATTTAGCTTCCTTAAAGGAGCAGCGCATGCAAGAACTAGTGCAATTATGGAGTAAGACTGATCTAGGCAATGCGCTTGTTGAAGCCGGACTTGAAACGACAAGCAACCTAACACAGTCTTCTGAACAAAGTCTTCAACACAAAGAGACGCAACAATTTGAGGACGAGGAGTCATTATGAATAAAGCACTTCTCCGCCTGGCTGTAAATCGAAACACGTGAGTCAAGAGTGCTCAGCATTGAGCGACAACCGCTTTTTCTAGCTGTCGTCGTGTATCTCTCTGAGCGCGGCTGACAATTCTTCTTCAGGCAATGTTATTCCAATTTTTTTGAACTCTTCTTCAGATGCAATTTCCAACAGCTTATTCCTATCTAGCAGCATTTTTCCATTCTGAGATGGTTTAAGAAATCCCTTGCTAAGCAGGCTCTCTTTCGTGTTGGAATTTGAAAGCTTCCGCAAGAACCAATTCTTGGGTGTCGTCGGTCCATCAAGAATGCGCCATTGTTCTAACATCGCGCACACATCTGGATGTTCTTGCAGGATGGTTTCAGATGCATCCAATATTTTCTGCAACGCGATGTTTCTCAATTCAGCCTGTTGGTCATCCGTGATGTCAATTAGGTTTTCCTTTTTCGAACCCCGTAAGGTTGTGATCGCACAGGGCAAATACAATCCATGAGTTTTCTCGAGCGCCTCTTTCAATACTGCATATCGCTTGGAAGAATCAAGATCATCCAGAACTCTTCGGATGATCCGTAGTGCATGTATGTCTGGCAGAACAAGATCTAAATACAAATCCTTGTTGATAGCGTCGCTTGAGTCTTGTGTATCGTCTTCCTCCAACACCAGATCAAATGTATCCATTAAAGAAATTATTATAGGCAAGGCAAGTTCTTCGTCTTCGGCCGTGATCTCAAAAAAATCCATCCTGTTGAGAAATTGACCAAGCATGGATTGTTTGGCGTATTTGACAAGATTGTTGACAATTTCAAACCTATCATTGGGTCTAAATGCTGCCCTGATATGGACCTCCAGAATATCATCAGGAGCCAGGCTTAGCGAAAAATACCTATCAAAAATGCGAGGATGACAAACGCGATGATGTTGGAACCATCCCTTGCGATCCTTTTGGCGCTCCGTATCTGCTCTAAAATCAGGGCCAAAGCAAAATGCCAAGTTCGGAAAGACGGTGCTGATTATTCTTGCAGTTGCAGTTGCATGAATTCCCACGGTGGCTACCAATTTGTCTAGCATGTCGGAGACCTGCGTTTCCGACACAGTTTGAAGCTTCATGTCTTTGGAAAAAGTGAACACCGCTTTCTCTCGTACTATCTGCGAAAAAAAATCTTTATTGAACATTCTAAGCGTTTCGAGGCAGATGACGTCGATTAAATCAACGGTGAGAACTCCATCAACGTGGAGCATCCGCAGAGTAAAATCCAATGTTAATATAAACCTGATGAGTTCGCGCAGATTGCTTATGAACGAAAGAATTGCAGCTCTGCACTCCTTCCATCTGATTTCATCAATAACAACGTTTCTGCGTGCGGCGAGGCTGCGCAGTTCACGATCGAAGAGGCGAGCCAGCTCCGCTTTATTTAATTGGGGAACCTCAAAGCCTGTTCTAACAATTTTTTCAAGGTATTTTCGTCCTTCCTCTTCCTGCCCGGTTGACGATAACGCTTTTGATACTATCGTCTGATCGAAAAGAAGCAAGAATTTTAGTTTGGGAAGGTTCAAATTCGCTTTCACGACGCGCATAAGGTTTTTAAGTTCATCTTTGTCTAATCGGTCCAGATCATCAATAATAATCAATAGCGATTTTTTGCTTTTCTTCAGCAAATTTTCAAGCTCTGCCCTAGCTTCATCAGTATTACATTCCAAAGACTCAGCCATTTTCTTAAATAACTCAATTTGGTTTCCTGTGTCTTTGGCAAGCCATTCAAAAATTCTTTCTCGGAATCGGTAGACGATTACTACGATTCCCAAAAGTGCGCACACAAACCCTTGTAATTGCGGAACGAATGCTCCAAAAATCATTCCAGCTAATGAAATTATCAAGGCCGTGTTTTGTGCGAAAGTAGCCGCGACAAATTTTTCATTATTGCAGGTAGCTTGGTAGACGCTTAGTTGTTTTGCTGCTTGCCGTAGTTCTGAAGAACTACTTCTACCAAGGGCGCCACCAATAACTTCAAACAGACAATTTGCAAGTTGGTCTTGTTTTGAATAATCCCATGTTCTAAATTCCTTGTATTCTGGGCGTCCCTCGATTTTGTTCAAATAAGACAAGCACATGTTTTTGATCGATGATTTTCCGGAACCCCAAGAGCCATAAATTGCTACCACTTCTCCATCCGGAGCATCGTCTGTTGCTAATGTATTTGCAAGCATTTCGGCAAAACGGCTTCTGCCCAGAAGGTCCTGCTCATCTGACTCAATGGGATCAAAGCTCAGTTCATTTTGGATTTTTTGCACCGATATGGACCGATCATCGGCGCCTGCTGTAATTTGAGTCGCGGCTGACCGCGTCACCGATTGTGGTGTTAGTTCGATCAATCGGGAAAGAAACTTCTTCTCGCGCATTCGATCACCATACGATCACCGGAGGCGAATTGCCTCCCCCACAAAAAGCAAAAATTCCTCCCGAAACTCAGGAGGAATAAAAATCGCGCCCAGAGAGATTCGAACTCCCGACCTTATGGTTCGAAGCCATGCGCTCTATCCAGCTGAGCTATGGGCGCTTATCAAACCAGCTGTTCGATTATAAAGCATTTGCGGGTCCAGCGGGCTAGATTAACTCGACGGCACGTTCAATTAAGCCAATAGTCGGCGAAACCTGCTCGCAACAAAGCGCAATGGAATGCAACTCACTGGCAGCGACCGGGTAAGGAACTTATAGCTAGCTGGTATTTACATGTCTCAAACGGAAATCATCGTCAGATGTTACTGTTGCTCCGGCTTAAACAATCACGGGCTTCCGTTTTGCTTGTTCTGCGGCGCTAATATCGAAGGTAATTCGGAAAAGAAGCAGGCTGTTCCGCGGGCTTGCAAGGTTTGCAGCATTATTGATCCATTGAGCCAGCAGTTCTGCATTCATTGCGGAGCTGGTATGACTGTTCTGGACCAGGCTAACTCTATTTTGTCTGATACTCCGGTTTCAAACCCAGCTTTGCCTCGTCCGCGCAATACGTCTTCCAGGAAAAAGAAATCCAGGGGCGGGCAAGAGCTGGGTGTGGCAGCCATTTTTATTGGAACGATAATTGCGGCTGTTTATGCGCTGTGCCAGTATCAGCTCGCTGAGAACACTGGAGTCTTGGTGCATGCTTCGCCGGTCGGTTCGGAAGTAACCATCGAGGATAAGAGCGGTTGTGTGCTCAAAACTGGATTCATCGATGACAAAGGCGACTTGAAGTTGAGTGGCATGAAACCAGGCACATATGAGGTCTCTGTCAGCCATGTAGGATTTCGGACTGCTTCGCAAGACGTGATAGTTTTTGCGAATAAGACTGTGGCAATTGGAATTCCGAATACTCTGGAGCTGGAGGTGGAAGAGAAGCTTCCAGGAAAAACTGCCATAGACCTGGATGAACCTGTAAAAGCAGTTTCGAACAGAAAAGATCCGGTGGGAAGCATAGTTGAGCAAAGTTCAGCTCCGGCAGAAAGTTCGAACCAACAAGGGCAGAATGCCTCTCAGGTCCAGCCGCAGAATGCTCCTCAGCTTCAGCCGCAGAACCTTCAGGTCCAGCTGCAGAATACTCCTCAGGTCCAGCTGCAGAATAATACTCCTCAGGTCCAGCTGCAGACCCCTCAGGTCCAGCTGCAGAATGCTGCTCAATCGCAGGCTCAGACGGCCCTGGCTCCTTCAACAAATGTAATTCAGCAGCCGAACGGAGGCAGTGCCACAGGCAATTTGCAAGTGCAGCCGGCGTATCAAAGCCAAACAAACGGGCAAATCAGCACCCTCGCTCCCGCCTCATTTTCACCCACGCTTCCTGGACCACCTGCAATGCGTTGGGCGAGGTTCGATCGAATGATGCCTCGTGCACGGCGTTCAGCGTTTGACGAAGGCTTCTGATCTTATTTATACAAATTCATATAAGGGCTCTCCTTATTTTCTCCCTAATTTCTGAGAAACTCCCGTTAGCTCGGAAGTGAGAGGATGCAGAAATTTTCTGGTCCAAGGGGAGAGTAAAATGTTGAGTTCGTCAAGCGTAAAGAACGTCATGGGTCAGGTTATGCCAGGCAAAGCTGTTGCTAAAGTGCCAGGTGGATATATTATTCAAGCGAAGAATTTGCCGAATGGTAGAGGGTTTGTTCCGGAGCCCAACGATCTTTCAATGAATAAGGAAATTCTGGTGAAGGTTGTAGGGCAGCATCAAGGGATGGCTTTGTTGCATCCGATATTTGGTGGGTTTCGCTAAAAACGCCATTGAGCGAGCTCAAGGCAAGCAATGAAGTTCGCAATAATCTGTGAATGCAGAATACTCTAGTCTGGAGTGCCGGTGCCCATTTGCATGGCGAAGCAGAGAAAAAATGCGTTGAAGACCAGGAAGGCTAAGACGGCAACTGGTATTACCCATGGTGGCAGCTTCTTTGGCTCGTCAGATACGGCGGGCTCTTCGTCGATTAGTTGTTCAAAATCGCATTCTTCTGTAGAGTGCATGGAAAAGTTCTCCGCCAGAGCGTCATATTTAAGCTGGTCTAATTTTGCCAGCCTAAGTTTGAACGCCATTTTACTCCATAAATAATGCAATATCAGGAGTGTAGTTCGACTTATCTCTGGAAATGATCATGCCGAAGTTGCACAGGCGTTCTTTTCCATCGGTGTCGTGCCAGCGCTCAAGAAGCTCCTTTGCAGGAATGTAGGCGTAGTTGCCTATGGTTGACGGATCCATAAAATAAATATTCTCTTCGTCATAACCTGCGGCCACAACGTAGTGACCGTCGTTCCATTCGTCTCTGTAATTGTTTGTTCCTGGGCCATCGCCCCAGGCCTGGATGCACAAAATAACAGGCAGCTTTTTGTCTATGGTGGCTTTGAGATCAGCAAGCGACATTTTCTTGTTTATGTCGACATGGAATCCTTGCTTGCGCGAGAAGTTTGCCATCTCCGAATAAGCAGTGCCGTCGTGGAAATTCGCTTTTAGTTTTTTGCTTAGATATTCTTCGCGGAAGTCTTCGCCGTAATAGGCAAGAACACTCTGTAATGCGGCTACACCACAGGTGTAATCGGTTGCCTGGCGCACTAGTGGTAGTCTGATCAAATTTGCGGGGAGTTTTACGCCAGGTCTTTTTAGCGCGCGCGGTGCTGCGATGTTTTGATTGATCTCGGCGGCGGAGAAGGAGAATGGAGCCAATACCGCAAGCAGTGAAATGCTGATGATTACTGGGAGTATGCGCATACGAATAGCCTCACGAGTGCAGGGCTATTTTAGCAAAATTGCATGGGTGGATTATTTTAGGGGATTCATTTCAGCTGGACGCCCAACTCTGGCTACTCTGTTCTCGTTTCCTTCGATTTGAGCCCCGAATTTTTGGTTCAGGGTATGAACTCAAGCCTTTGATTCTTTTTTGCAAACCAGCGTTGCCATAAATTTTGAAATTGATTGTTCATATATGAACAAAACTTGGCTGGTTGAACGCTTTTGTTCATTTATGGCCAGAAGAGACCTCAGATTTTGTTCACATAATGGTCATTATTTCTTGACTTGTACATTATGTGAACACAAGACAACCGTCGCCTGATGTTCCGCAGCCGAATTGTTCTCTGATGAGGCGTCCCTACAAAAAGAACAGCGTACCGAAAAACAGCGTTCAGCGTACCGAAAAACACCAAACAACCTTAGTGGCAAAACGGCACATAGCATTGAAGGTAGTTTCGGGAACGGGATTACATCAGGCTGAGGGCGACTACTTGTTGATAAATGCGTTGATCCATTACGGCGAGGAATTTGCGTCCGTCTTTTAGTCGAATCAAGACGCAGACTTCTTTGCGATTACCACCCGCAAAATAGCCGGCGATTGCACCGAGTGGTCCCAGCAGAACGCCGCCGGCAACGGTTAATCCAAGTGTTTTGGCGAGGTCTTTTACTGATTCTTGAGTTTGAATTTCAAGCGATTCTATTTCTCCCATCAGCGGAACACAGTCGCTTCTTCCTGTTTCTGGATCTGGGGTGAGCATGCCACCATTGAAGTTCCATTCACATGCATGCAAATCACCAGCGATGACTTTGAGTTTCCGCCAGTCGAGCTTATCGCCCACTTCCTTCTTCACCTTGTCAAAAAAGCCCATGATCAGTTCTCCAGATGATGTGAGTTTTGTGGATACCTTGTTGGATCAATAATTGGATCGATCCGGCCGGATAAAAAGCCGGCGAGCCGCCGGCGCTCCCGGGCACTCGGCGCTCTCCGCGCTCCCGGGGATATGGGGATATGAGGATATCTAGAATGACAAAATCTCTGCTCCTCCCAGTAAGAAGCGCTGTCCTTGTTTATCTTTCATCACGAGTAGCTTCATGCCGCAGATATCGACTTCATCGCCGTCGAGAAAATTCCCGTTGCCTTGCAAATGCCTGGCCGCATCCTCACGAGACGGAGCCACGAATAGTGGAAAGTAGCCACTCAGTCGCCCCTGTCTGCAGATGAGCAGCAGCTGCGAATCTTTGCTTCGCATCCAGCGTGCGCCATCGGGTAGCATTCTCAATTCTTGCGTGAGCCCGGTCTTCTGCAAAAAGGACGCATAGGACGCCGGGTCCTGAGTGAAGCAAGCGAAGATGATCTGATTCAGTGCTTTCGTGTCTTTTCCTGGATTCGGCGGAGATTGATTCCGCCTTCTCTCGGCCATGCTTCGGCGAAGCATGATTTCACAGGTTCGTTGTTTGAACCTCAATGACTCGTCTATCTGACCGTCAGCTTCAATCTCTTTGGCAATCCTTTGTAATTCGGCTGCCACATCTTTTTGATTTTTGTTGTAGGCTGCTTCTATCGACTCGACGAGCTCACTGAAAAGCTGGTCTGCCTTTTCGGCATCCAGCTCGGAAAGTGCCGATTGAGCTTCATTGTGGTACTGGCTTTTTGCCGCAGAACTCAAGTGTTTCCCCCGCTCTTAAACAAGCTAATATCTTCAAATTATTTGCCCAGCTTTCAGCATTTAACTTTCAATTCTGTGAGATATTTCTAATTAATGGGGAATGATTATTATATGCATATCATCTCACGAGGGAGAGCGGACTTTTAAGTATGCCTCTTGCGGATCCTTTTAAGAAAAAGACTAAAGAAATAAACGAGGCGAAACCTCTGAAAGAGGCGCCCTCACCGGAAGACTTGCGCTTCAGCATGCTTAAGGCTCAGCGCGAAGTCGGGCGTCCGATAATCCTCAGCTGGAAAGACCCAGAAGATGACACTTTTCTCCTGACCTGCACCATGGCTGAAGGTGCAAAAGATCCGACCTGGATTTTGCACGTCGGAAAGGAAGAAGACTCGGCGATTGTCTGGATTTACACCACGGCTGACACAGCTCTGATTCACAGCATGATCGGCACTATCGGCCAGAATGAAATGCCGAAGATTGCCACAGTTCCAGAAATTATTACTCAGACTGGTTCCAATAAAACTGAAAAGCAGCTGGAAGAGGAAGAGGCAGCCAAACAGCCTCTCCCTCACGAAGAGTTCGCCGATAAATATGAATTGCTGTCCAGGCTTGGACATGGCGGTATGGGCGTCATCTTCAAAGCCAAACGCAAAGAAGATGGAATGATTGTTGCACTAAAAAGCTTGCACTCTCACCTGTTGAACGATATGGAAAGCAAGAAGCGCTTCGAAGCCGAAGCTGCTGCTTGCCGCGATCTGAACCACCGCAACATCATCAAAATGCTCGAGTTCGGATTCTCCGCACATGGACAGCCTTACATGACCATGGAATACCTGGAAGGCAAACAGCTGACTGATGTGATTGAGAAAAAAGGTCGTCTCGATGTTCGCAAGTTCATCAATGTATTCACTCAAATTTGTGATGGTCTGAACCACGCGCACTCGAAAGGTGTCGTGCACCGTGACGTTAAACCGAGTAACGTCATGATCATCAAATCTGACAGCGGTATGGATATCGCAAAGATTCTGGACTTCGGTATTGCGAAAAGACACATCGAAGGAAATAAGGACAACCTGACTCCAACCGGAAACGTGCTGGGTAGCCCTGCTTATATCGCACCTGAGCAGTGCGCGGGGGCTGAAGCCGATCCGCGCTCCGATATTTATTCATTGGGCTGTGTTATGTACGAAGCTCTAACCGGAGCTCCTCCGTTTGTGCATGACAGCGCGATCAAAGTTTTGCTTATGCAGCTGAGCGAGCAGCCAAAGCCTCTTAGAGTCGCATGCCCTGATGCTGAGTTCCCACTTGAACTTGAAACGATCATGATGCGTTGTCTGGAAAAGGATCCTGCTGCGCGTTATCAAAATGCTTCCGAGCTTGGTGCAGAACTCTGGACATTTGCGGCAACCGGACAGCGTGGAATTATTCCTGACCCTGTTGCGGAAGGCAGCGCAGCGCCGCTTCAAAAAGAAGTAGCCGCTGCAGGTGAAATGTTGTACAAGCTTGACACTATCCCTCCGGCTTCGATGCGTTCTCATAACACATCCCCGATGGGACCAGTGGCAGTTCCCCCAATGCCGAGCATACCTGGTTACGGCGGATCTCAATCGGCTTGGGACGACAGACCCATGACCGGGTCTATTCCAATGCCTGCCTCCATTTCCTCGCAGCTCGAGCGTCTGCAGAAAATAATTACGATCAGATTCAAGCGTTTCCGCAGCCCCTTTGAACTGGAAGTTTTGTGGGAAGGATTGAACCTGGCTAAAAATCTGCAGGAACGAGAAGCCAATATTTGTGTGCTGTTTGATCTGGAATCAGTCTGCCTCGTCTTGAAGCCTGAAATTGTCGCATCGCGCTTCAATCTTGATGCGTCAATTGTTGAACGCCTGACAAAAATGCAAGGAATGGTTCAGCAACTAATAAAGAATGGCGCAGCAGTACAAGCCAGTGAGCGCTGGGCTAAACGCGGAGATTCCTTGCAGTACCTTATGCCTGGTGTCGAGTTGATTGATGATGATGATCTTGCTGATTTGATTTTAGAAAGATTCGGCTCAATTATTGAGTATTAGATTTCTGCTTGGTTTTATGCAGGGCAAGTTCTTGCTTGATTTTTTCATCAAGCAGCTTTACTTCGTCTGAATTCATGCCAAATAATGCCGCCCATTGTGTTTTCGAACGCAGATACAGCCTATGAGCTTCAAGCAGGTTATCCTCTTTGATCGAATTAATTGCCAATCTTTCCAGAACATCAGCAAGCAACCAAGAATTATCTGCAGCGTATTTCTTGATCAGGTCTTTTGCCTCTAGCAAGCGTTTGCGGCACAGTTTAGGATCTCCCCAGACCGCTTCGGCGTCTGCAAGGTCTTCGAGCGAAAGCGCAAGACTTAATGCGGGAGTTTTAGCCTGTCCTGTGCTGACCCCATTCTTATAAAGTGTACGCCTGATGATGATAGCCTGGTTAGCATAATTAAGTGCGTCGGCAAAATAATTCCCCCTCAGTTCGGGTGCAGTGGAGTCATTGATTTTTCGCAGATGCGCAGCTTGAGTTTCTTTATCGGGGCTTAAAGCTGCAAGCGCCAGATCGCAGGTGACAATTCCCTCGCTTGCGCAGGCCGTAAGCTCCATTCTCATGCCGCCGGTACCGCCTGTACTTACTAATTGTTGCAGGCAAGCCAGGTAGCTTTTAATTGCCTTTTTTAAAGCTTCCGGGTCTTTTGCTCCCT
>JBIKOL010000267.1:0-4361 GCA_044358055.1 Obscuribacteraceae bacterium (SeqCode) | reverse complement strand
CCTGTCCGCGAATTACTTGCCCTTTGATCCACAGCAGGTAAGCTTTATTCACCCCTCCGTCGGTTCCTTTTTGATCGCTCATTATTAGTTGTTGAATTGTTTTGTAGCCGTCATCAGGGTCAAGCAAAGATCTGAAAACCTCCTTCGTCCATAATGAGTCATCCATATTCGTCCAGACAATTGCAAATGGAACAAGGAGCAGCAAGCATGCGAACAGAGACCAGTTATACGTTTTGCCCAACATTTCTAACGTGCGCGTGCGGGCGATCTCGTTTTGAAGTTGTAGTAATCGTTCGCCGTAATTAAGTTTCTGAAGGTCGCCAGCCAGTGCAGACATGCTCTGATAGCGCTTTTGTGGATCCTTCTCCAGGCATCGACTGATGATAGCTTTCATGTCTTCAAATAGAGAGTCATTGCCCCCTCCACTGAAGAATGTTGCTTTTATTTGTTTGATCCAGTAACTAAATTTATTTGCTGCGCCAGTGCTTTCCTTATTTCGAGTTTGCACTATAGGCGGTGCCTGCTCTGATACATGCTTCATAATGGTTTCAAGCGCAGTAGAACCTTTAAATGGCGGCTGCCCCATCAATGTTTCATACATAAGGCAGCCCAAAGAATAAATATCGGATCTCGCGTCTACCTGTCCACCACGCCCCTGTTCGGGACTCATATAAACCGGGCTGCCGAAAATTTCACCGGTGCTGGTAAGCTTCTGATCACCCTCGGAGCTAATTTTCGCAATGCCAAAATCAAGAATGCGAACACCAGTGTGATTATTCTCCTCGTCGACCAGCATGATGTTACTGGGCTTGATGTCTCTGTGGAAGATTCCCTTACTGTGCGCATAGCTGAGCGCTTCGGCCGCTTGCAGGAAGATTCCCAGGGCTTCTTTTATTTCCATGGGTCCGTTTTTGCGTAACTCTTCATCAAGCCCACGTCCCTCAATAAGATCCATCATGACGAAGGGGACTGAATCGAAAATTCCCATATCGTGAAAGGAGACAATTCCGGGGTGAGATAGTCCACTTACGGCTTTGGCTTCCTGATAGAAGCGCTGATAGACCAGCTCATCGACATGCAAATCTGATCTGATAATTTTTATCGCTCGGAAGCTTCCCAGAAACAGATGTCTCGCGCGGTAAACAGCACCCATGCCGCCTCTGGCTATTAGAGAGACAATCTCGTACTGATCGTTTATGCGCTTTCCAATCCAAGGATCAGCAGTGCAAGCGCGGGAACATGAGCATTCAACGGTGGCTTTTCCACAGATGCTGCAATCAGATGGGCTTTTGCTCTCGCTTTCCTGAACCTGTTGACCTTCCATGCAAGCGTTCCCGCGACTCTGTTCAACTCTTACCCGCAAATTGGCTTCTTTAATAAGTTTGCATTAAAACTCGGGCTCGGCTTGCTCTTTCCTGTCCAGCGCCGAGGAGCTATTCAAGCGCATCTCGGTGCAAAATGTCTGTCGAAAGCCTGCTGAAACCATGTGCATTGCTTAATTACAAGTAAAGCGCCTGAGCATAAAATGTATGGACCTTCATTTTCGAGAGAAGCGCGATGAAAAATCAGACTGTCGGCTTATTTGAACATCCCAATCCATTAGATAGAAACCGCTCGATACTTTTGTCGAGAGATTTGCTTCAGATGAAAGACTGGGTTGCTCTTGCAATAAAACGCAGCTCTATCAAAGATGCACGGGTAATTCCCGGAGATGCAAGAGAGCTGATTTCCGTTGGTGTTATGGCCGCAAATCAGAGAATACTTCTAGATGTTCTGGTCAGACCAGATGGTGCCGTCAACTCTGATTTGCTCAAATTGCATGGATGTGATCCGGCCCATGCCTTCAATGCTCCTACATTTCCTGAAGTCTACAAAATTTTGAAAGCCGGCTTCTCTAGATCTCGCGTTCTCTGCTATAAGGTCGAGGCTGTTCAAGAAGAATTGAATCAGCTTTGCCGCCAGGAGAAACTGCCGGCATTGCATGCTGAATTCATTGATGTGCAGCAAGAATATAGCCGCTTTGTCGGGCAGAGCTCACTGAAGTCTGGTTATAAGCTGCAGAGCCTGCCAGACGAAAATGATTGCAGCTCTCCTGGCATCAGCACTCTCAGTGAATGCGCTGCGGTTATTTCGGCTGTTCAGGAAATGGCTGCAAGCAGTCAAACAATAAACTCAGCAACGGCGTTCGACAAAAATTGGTCTGCGGCTTTCTTTAAACCGAAAATGGGACCAGCAGAAAAAATCAAGGAAATTCTGGGCTTGGAATAAGGCACCAGATTTGATACCATTTTTGTGTGTTGCTGGATAGCGAATAAGCAGACTCGCGCACTGCATTATTCATTAATTTGCTGACATCTTGTTTTGGATAAAACGCAATCTATGATTATTCTAATTTTGCCTGTGCTGCCCACCAGCGGAACTGTTTGACATCTTCAACGTCTCTGTTCAGTTAAGTTGTTCGTAAGAATTGCATGACATCCTCTCGGAATATCGGAGAATAGTACTCTCAATGCGTGGCAACAGGAAAGGCAAAACAGCTGTAGCGATGAAGTCCACTCAAAGTTTAGAAGAGCGCCAGTCAGACACGTCCGCTGCGGATATCAGCGCCGACCTATCTTCGCTGCAGCCGATTGAAGCAAGACGCGCACTGACTCTTTCCATTCTGCCTGGATTGGGGCAATTCTATAATGGCGAGCGTGTTAAAGGCGTTCTTTTCATAGGCGTTACTGCAGCCAATCTTCTTTTGCTTTCATTACTATTCTTCACCGGACCGCTGCTGAATTCGCTTATGGGTCTGGCGTCTATCTTTCATGCTGCTCCGAAAGTAAATGTCGAGCAAGCTCTCGAAATAGTTCACACTGGGCGTTCGGTAACGCTCGTGTATCTCGGACTCATTCTCTCGTTTGCTCTGTATGCGGCTCGTGACGCGTACGACCGGGCGGTGGAGAAGCGTCGCGGAAAAGTGATTCCGCGTTTCGCTTTGACGATGCCCGAAGCGACCAGTGGCTCTTACCTGGCTCACTTCTCGATCATTTGCACGATGGTTCTGCTGATTATTTTCTTCATGGCACCGCCGAAGCCGCAGGTTCAAGCTACCGATATTGAACTTATGCGCGATGAAGATCCGCCGCCGCCGAAGAAAGCTCCCGAGCCGCCAAAGCCTAAGCAAGAACCTAAGCAGGAAATCAAAAAGCCCGAGCCGAAAAAGGTTGCTCCAACCCCTCCGAAGCCAACACCAGTGGCTTTCGCTGTGCCAACTAAAGAACCAGTTGCCGACCCTGTTGTGGTCAGCAACGAGCCGGCTCCTCCGGCGACGCAGCCTTCAGAAACTGGTAGCCCTAATGGTACCGGCGCGCCTGGTCCATCGAGCGCTGATGCTGGTGGCGGCGACGGCGACGACTTCGATTTTGGTGCCTATCTCGGTGAGGTCCAGAAGAAGATCAAGAAGAACTGGTTCCCACCCAGAGGTGCAGAATCGCTTACTGTGGTGCTCAAGTTCAAAGTTTTGAAAGATGGCAGCGCAACCTCCATCCGCCTGGTTAAATCATCTGGTGTCGCTGCAGCGGACGAAGCTGCCAAAACTGCCATCATGAATGGTGCTCCATTCCCGTCTTTGCCTAAATCAGCGGGAGACGACATCGACATCAAGTTCACGTTCGACTACAACGTGTTCAACGGAAAACTTCCGCAGTAACAGCCTCTGAAATGGGCTTCGTCCTCAGAAGGCGCCCGTGAAACGCCCCTACCATTTAATCAATAGAAAGCATCCTCAAATAGCAAGCTTTCTCCAATAGCAGGCTTCCTCATAATTTTTATGCTTTGTGCGCTTGGTTGGCGTCATTTGTACTACGATTATTTTTCTGAAACGGCTTCCTCCTGAAACCGCTTGAGTCCTTTCTGCGTTCACAAGATGCATTTTGCGCTCAGTTAATGCCTAAATTTCTCGCTTCGCTGCTTCCTTTCTGAGCGCAAAAACGCATTTTTGAGCACTTGTGAACGCAGAAAGGGTAGACCCGTTTTTGCTTACGCAGCAAAGGTTTTCGGCTGTGGTTTCGCTGCTCAGTGCTATCATTTTAGTAGCAAAAATAGCTGAAATGCAGGAGCAAGGGGGTGGCTGAGATCGGCTCCGCTCCGCGCGCCCGGCTGAGATCCGCTTCGCGCGCTCGGCTGAGATCCGCTCCGCGCGCTCGGCTGAGATCCGCTCCGCGCGCTCGGCTGAATCTTATGAGATACAGCCATACATATATATAGGCGTACTGAGAGCAAGCTGATTGGGTAGACTAATCGTAGTCACCAAATCAAAGGCCGAGCAAATGAGCAAGACACCCGCAGCCCTTATGGATACACTGCTTGAGGAAGCG
>JBIKOL010000159.1:0-20447 GCA_044358055.1 Obscuribacteraceae bacterium (SeqCode) | reverse complement strand
CTGGGAGCATTATGACTTGCAGGTCGGCGCCGAATCCTTTGCGCTCCATTGAATTGATCATCTGCAAGAAGAAGTGCTGATCGCGCGGATTCATTTGGTAGAGGTCGTTGCGCAGCATCTGATCTGCAACGCCAATGTTTCCTCTGTCGAGCATTTCAGCGACATGATGAGCTTCACGATAAGCGTACTGATCGTTGCAACCTTCGTTGTATCCGCACATAGTAAATCACCTCGAACCCAAACCTTTCCCCGATGAAATTAGTGTATTCCAAGCTTGCTGGCAAAGTACGGTCAAACTTATGGCATAGATTTGGCATGTTCTGATCCACAAAAAGAGAGCAGAGCCCCGGGAGCGCCGGCAGCCTGCCGGCTCCTACTCCGGTAAGATCGATCCGATCCTTTTGAAGCCGCCAGGATGGCGGCGCTCCCAGGGATAGCTGCAAGTTCGTTTACCGTTTCGGCACCAGGAATCCAGAATGAGCTCTGAGCACATGCTTTGGGGATCCGCGAAAGCGCAAGACTCCTGCCGGTGACGGGTTGCGCCGGCAAGAGCCTTTGGGGAGATTCAGTGTCCTCGAAAGATATATACGGATCGCATTTGCCGGAGTAAAAGCCGGCAGGCTGCCAGCTAGCCTCTGAATGGGGACCCGTGCGAGCGCAGCGAGTGCGGGTTGAAGAGGCGACGCGTGCTCCCGGGCGCTCGCTAACCTATCGATTCCCTTTTTCTAAACGGATCGAGATCGCTAATGTTGAGATCCCTACTCTATCGAGATCGCCACTCCATGAGATCCCTACTCTATCGAGATCGCCACTCCATGAGATCCCTACTCCATCTAGATTGTGATTCCGATGATGGAGGGAGCGAACGAATTTGCAGAGAACACAAAATTTGTGACTCCAATTCCTTCCTGGAACAGCTAGATTGGCTGCTCTAAGTAAGGTATTAGAAATTGATTTGCGATCAGGCGGCTTTCTTTTGCATGAACTTGTACGCTTCGTAAATGGCGCACAGTCCTACAAGACCATAAACAACGCGCGACATCATGCTAGCATCACCAAGCAAATTGGTAACCAGATTGTAGTTAAACGCGCCTACCAAGCCCCAGTTAAGTCCGCCGATCATAAGCAATACCATGGCGATCAGATCTAAGTTTTTCATTGCAGTGTACCCGTGTTTTTCAAAAACTAGCTAGCAGGCTGTTACAAAAGCCCGTACGTTCAGCATAGTTAAATTTATTTTAGTACCAATTACGGTGCATGTCAAGAATTCGACAGCGAAATCCCTTGCCAGGCCAAACATTGCCCTGCTCACCACATTCAGTGGCTCACTTTTTTCGCAAATACTTATCGAAAAAGTTCATCGTTTCGACGACGAACTCCGGCTTGGACAGCGAATGGCCGCCGTTCCGTGTTATTCGGCTCTGCACAGGAACATGCGCCTTGCTAAGTGCAGCTTCCAACTCTCTGGCCTGCCCAACCGGCACTACGTCGTCGTCCTCAGCATGAGCAATAAAGAAAGGCGGATCGTCTGCGCTTACATAATGAACAGGGCTTGCGGATAGATAATCCTCCTGGCTCTGATGTTCCTTGCCCATCAATGCCGCTATCGGGCTGCTTTCCGACTTGAAATTGACTTTGCAGTTCTTTGGTGCCTGAGAAGCGATTGTGGCCAAATCGCTCGGCCCAGCCCAATCGACCACCGCCTGTACACGGCTTGATACGTGGTTATTGCCGAGATCGCCTTCGAGTGCTTTGACATCACCACTGGTGCCCAGCAGCGCGGCCAGGTGCCCTCCTGCGCTTCCACCCCAGACTCCAATTCTGTCCGGATCAAGCTTATACTCACTGGCATGAGCTCTGAGAAAGCGAATAGCTGCCTTGCAGTCGTAAATTTGTGCCGGAAAAATTTCGTGAGTAGTCAATCTGTAGTTCAAGCTGACCAGCGCGTAGCCGTGCTCCAGAATTACTTTTACCGGCGGATGATTCTTGTCGCCGGACATCCAGGCTCCACCATGAATCCAGACTATAACTGGAAAGGGTTGATGCTTCGCTTTGCGCGGCACATAAAGATCGAAAGTCTGAAATGGATTATTGCTGCCAGGCACGTATTCCACATCGGAAAGAAGCTTGACCGGCTTGCTGGCTTTACTGAAAGTGCGCCAGATTTTTATTCCGGCAATGCCGATGAAGAGCAAAATTCCTAGAGCAATCAGTATTTTTCTTCGCCGATTCACGCCACCAATGTCTCCAGCTCCGGCACAGCGATTATATTACTCTAAAACAAAGAGCCCGTGCTTCCACCGCGCATCACATGGGCGCTATCTGCGCCCGGAAGGATGGTCGCTATGACACCGTTTGTATCTTCGATGATGTATCCGCCACCCTGGCGCGGCACAACCTGCTCCACATGTCCATCGGCTTTGATGATGACAAACCCACCACCTGGGCGGCGGGTCATCGTTGCCATAGAGCCATAGTCGCCCATCAAGGCATAAGAGCCTTCACTCTCAGGTTGCATGACAAATCGCTTGCCACTGCCGAGAATTTGATAGCTGCCATCGGGTAAGCGGCTCATTTTTGCACTGGAACCATCCGTCCATGTAACAGTTGCCAGTGTCTTTCTGTGGGGATTCATGAACGGCCATTCAGGGTTTGTAGCGTCATCAGGAGGAAGATCGGTGCCCATAAAAAGGAACGAAACGGCGGCATTGGCGGGTTCTGTAACTGCGCCCTCAAGCACTTTGCGGATGATGCCGTGCTTTTTGTGCCCGCTCTGCGAATCAGAAAGAATGCCGGTAGTGCTTACAGGATTCAATGTATTTGCTGAACTAGGTTTAAATGCATCTGCAGGTGTTCTGCTTGCTAAGGGGCTTGCAGCGTTGCTGCCTGTTGCTGGCAGGTTGTCGGCAGGCTGGGTTGCCGTGCTTGTAATTGAAGGTCTGAGCTCTCCACCAGCTGCAGCTGCCGCCGGAGCCTGCTGAACTTGCGCGAAAGCCGGGGTAGAAATACCCATGGCAAGCGCCGAAATCAGCAGTGTGGATGCGAAAAGTTTCATGATAAGGACACCTCAAGAGCAGTGGGCACATTATAGCCTTAAGCCGATTTCCATGGGCTCTATGCGAAGCTTGGCGTATGATCATTATGCCTGTAAAGGACGGAGGGCCTGAAGAATGACCAAGATAAAGTGGCTTTATCATCGCAAGGGTTGAACGACCTGCACCAGAGCACAAGAGTTTCTTGTGCATAACAAAATTGAACCGGAGAGTTCGGTGGATGCCAGAAAAGAACAGATGGGAGCGGATGAGGCTCTCGCGCTGGCCAAGACGGTGAAAGAGATTTACAGCTGCAAAGGCTCTAAGATAATTCACTTCGATCTTTCTGTTGATAAGCCATCCGATGACGAATTGCTAGGAGCGCTACTTGGTCCAAGTGGAAACCTTCGCGCACCGAGCATCAAGGTTGATAACAGGCTGCTGGTCGGTTTCAACGAAGACGTATTTAAGAAGACCTTCAAGCAAACAACGTCAACGCGCTAAAAGACACAGCTAATAATGAGCATCGAGCTATCTGCAATCATTTTCTTTGAAAACGGTTGGCAGGTAGCTCAATGCGTTGAACTGGAACTTGCGAGCCAGGGCAACACTGAAGAGGAAGCGTTTCTCAATTTACAAGAAGCCTCAAGACTCTATTTTCAGAACCCGAGGCCAGTTGAAAGCAAGAGCTTTGCCAATTCGATTGAAATTGCAAAATCACTTCTGCCGGAAGGCATCGTAAGGACCTGGAGTCTTGAGTAAAGACCTGCAAAACATGAGCTTTAGAAGAATCCGTTTCAAGCTGGAGGCAGCAGGTTTTGATGAGGTAAAACAGCTCGGCAACCATGCCAAGTTTATCAAGCGGGAGCAAGGAAAAATTCGCACCGCGATTCTTCCGCATTATACTGAGATATCTGCCAGCACGCTCAGGAGCATCTTGAAACAGGCAGAAATTAGTCCAGAAGAATTTGCAGATCTTTAAAGTGCAATAAAAAAATGTCGACCGCTTCTTTGCGCTACGTTGATCCCTCCTAAATCGACAGCAAAAGCCAAGCGCCAGGCAAGCGATTACTAATCCGCGCCAAATAGAGATGATACTATATACAGTATCATCTCTATTCAATAACTTCGACCAGGTCCCCTACTTTGATTGGACCTAGTCCGTGGTGAACGAGATTTTGCCCGAACATCACTTTATTATCGACACTGCGGTAAGCAGCAAGCGTACGCAGAGGTTCGCGCCCTTTTACCGCATGATCTTGATCGATTGTGGTTACAACGCACCTTGCACAAGGTTTGACTACGTCAAACTCAATTCCTGCAATTCTGATTTTTTTCCAGCGATCTTCCGCGAAGGCTTCACAGTCTCGCACAACGAGGTTAGGGCGAAATCTATCCATCGGCACTGGAATTTCAAGTTTGCTGTTGAGGTCAGCAAGTGATGCTTCGGAAATCATGAGAAAAGGAAATCCGTCAGCAAAACCGACTTCCTGCATTCCAGTGGCATATTCTGGATCAACCGGACGAACGAAATCATCTTTCATGGCGACAAGACGACAGTCATTGCCAATAAGGTCAGAAAACCACAGAGCGGCTTCTTCTCCCTGATCAACTGCTTCGCATTCATCACTCCAGACCGTGGCATAACGAGTGATGCCTGAGTTAATCCTTCTCACAACGAGCTCGCTTTTTCCTGGTGCACAAAGCTTTACAGTCTGAGAATCCAATACCTGCGCGGATACCAGGCAAAGTGCGGGAAAATCTCGCTGGGTAATGGCCGTGCCGTCTGGAGCGATCAGCAGCAAAGAGCGGTCATGCTCAAAACCTCTCTTTGTGACGAGCGCCTGGTCAAGAGAAAGTCCCCGGCAGGCTTTTACAGGGAAGACGTTTAGCTGGCTAATACTTGCTTGCATTTCAAACTCCGCCTTACATTCTCTCAGATCTGCCAAAGTGATAAAATCGGCGTTCGCCGCACTTTCTTTCTTGACAAGGGCGGCATCCAGCACATCGAAGCCAATGAAGAATTGTACTGCCGAAACCAAGTGAAAATTAAACCACCAGGCGCAAAACATGAGTAAAGCATGGAAATTTGTCCTTTATGTTTTGAACTTACCGTTAATCCCGGTAGGCAAAACAATAGTAACTCTGGCTATGTTGCTTTACATAATTCTGCTGTTTACCTTGCTGGTTGCCAGCGCGAGATATTGCCGCCGAAAAGTAGTAGATAAGGTTCTCGAGAAAAGCAAGCTGGACATGAGCATGCAAAACGCGCTTGCCATGTTTTTGCAATATAGCTTTATCGGCATCGGAAGCATAATTATTCTGAACACCGCAGGCATCGAAATGACTGCGCTAACGGTAGTGGCAGGAGCATTAGGTTTGGGCTTGAGCCTTGGTTTGCAGACCATCGCAAAGAGTGTCGCCGGTGGTGTCATGATTCTGATAGAACGTCCCATTAGAATTGGCGATCGCATACAGATAGGTAGCACCACGGGTGATGTCATCCGAATCGCGCTGAGATCTACAACAGTTCATACAGATGATCACATAGACATCATCGTTCCCAACTTCGAGTTTATGGACCAAAAAATTATCAACTGGACCTATTCTTCGAGGAAAGTAATTTTGACACTGCCAATCACAATCACGGACGAGAATGAGCTTTCCAGAGTAAAGGAACTGCTTGAACAGGCGGCAAAGAACAATTCAAAGGTTATTGAAGATCCTAAACCAGAAATTTTGTTTGAGTCTTTTGACTCAGGAAAGCTAAAACTTACACTGCGCGTCGCTACTGAAGACTACCTCAATGCCTCGCAGGTACGGAGTGAACTGATGGAAACAATTTACAACAGTTTTGTGGAAGCCAATATTGAGCTAAACTGAATTCTCTTCGATAAAGTTTTTTCTTTGTATATTTTGCTCAAACAAATCCCTGGAAGCTCACGAAGCATTCTTGAAAAGAAGCCATGCGAAAATGAATTGAAACTTGATGAAAGTGGAACATCAAAAGGGACAAGAATCTAAAAGGAAAGAATATGCAACGGATCTTCTTAGCTGTTTGCCTGGCATTGCTCTGCGGCTACATCAATTGTCCAGGTGACAATAGTGCCGCTATGGCACAGAGTTTTAGCAAGCGAGGGCAGAAATCAGGCGCTAAAGGCAAGAATGCCAACCGAAGGCAAGAAGAAAACGACATTGAAGCGCCAGTCAACTTGAACAAGTTTCCTGGAGTCGGAAGCATTGATTCATGGAAGACCTCAGTCCCCGAATTTAGAGCCGGCATGTCGAAAATGAAACAGCATTCATGGGACGAAGCCATTGCCCACTTTAGAGCTTCCATTGCTCTTTATGAATATCAACCTCATGCCTGGTATCAGATTGGTCGTGCTATCGAAGCAAAGAGTGGACTGTTTTCAGATGCGGAAAAGGCCTTTCGTAAATCAGTTTCGCTAGACAACCAATACTGGCAAGGCTGGAAAGCGCTAGCGAACAATCTGTATGTTCAGAAGCGATATGACGAGGCGCGCGAAGCAGTTTCAAACGCTCTCAATCTCGACGCGCCGCAAGCTGCAAAAGGGCAGATGCGCAAGATTGTGGAAATGATTGATTCTGCACAGCGTAATTCGAATACGGAAAGTCAGAATACCGCGCAGTAATGCTTTTAATTCTACCTTGCCGATCCAATGCTTTTAATGCTTGCTTGTCAATCCAAGGTAGGGGCACGCCTTGCGTGCCCGCACAAGAACCGGTTCGTAACGGGCACGCAAGGCATGCCCCTAGCTAACGTGCAGCAAACTCCGTTATATTGAACTATTTCTTTCGTCTTGTGGTGCTGCTTGTATCCACAACTTCAACAGTGCCGTCAGCATTTCTTTTAACTGAGACGTCACCGTAATTCTTTTTATACGAGCCCAGCTTGCCAGCACGAGTTTTCGCAGGCGCAGCCGTCATAGTTGTGTCGTAAACATCAACTCGTCCGTCAGAATGCCTGGTGACTTTCTGTCCGGCTGAATAACTAGTGCCAGCGCGAGAAGATGACGAATGAGACGAGTGCTGTGGGCTTGAGTCAACGCTACTATCGTAAACGTCAACTGTTCCATCTGCATGCCTCGTTACTGTAACTCCGTTGCTTTTCTTTGTGTATGCAGACACTTTACCCGTGCTTGCTTTGCCTGCTCCCGCTTTGCTTGCAGCTGAATGTTTCTTGCTTGTACTGACCGGAGCCGGCGGAGCACTAGCAGTATCTTCGTCATAGACTTCAACGGTTCCATCGGGATTTTTCTTTACTCGCTGAGCGGATGCAAATTGCATTTCACTGCTTAGAAATGCAAGAAGCAAAACGCAGAGCAAAAAGGTCCTCGGTCGGCTTTCTACATTTGAGCACAAAAAAAGAACTGCCTGCATCTCAATCCTCGTTATTGCTTAGTCATTCGCTTTAGTAAAACAATTCCAGCCCCTGATGAAAAATTCACCGAGAAACTGGTTCTAAGACTAAGCCTTGCCCGCCGGCTTGTCAAGGACATGCAAAAAAACAGCGAATGTCCCGCCCGCGATCCCGGCTGAAGCAGCCGACTATTCTCTGTACCTGTTCAGAAGCATTTGCAAATGATTTTTGACAAGAAAGAGTTCGCGAGCTGCCCCATCTATATTACGGCTCTCCTCAGCATGATGCCGCATGGCCCCCTGGATGCCTTGCATGGCAGTCACCACCTGATCGATACCAATCAATTGCTCCTGATTTGCTGCGGCGATCTGGGAGGCGGCACTGGCAGCCTCAGAAACACTTCTGGTTAACGCCTCAATGGCATTACCTGCCTCAGATGATTGCTTAACCGCTGCTTCAACCATTCCGCTGCCCTGTTCGATAGAATGAGCGGCAGCAGCAGTCGCTTTTTGAATGTCTTCCAGAATACGGCGAACTTCAGCGGTGGCCTCCTTAGATAGAGCCGCCAGAGCCTTCACCTCTTGAGCGACAACAGAGAATCCCTTCCCGAGTTCGCCGGCTCTTGCCGCCTCTACAGCCGCATTGACAGCCAGCAGATTTGATTGTTGAGCAAGGTCATCGACAGTGCTTGTGATTTCAGCGATAGCCTGACTCTTCTCGAGCAGACCATCCATGCCCTCTGCAATTGTTTTCATCTGCTCGCGCATTCTTGTCATTTGAGCCACAGTAATTTCGGTGGCATTGCGCCCTTCAAGCGAAACCTTAGCGGTTTCCTCGGCGAGATCAGCTACGAAGCGGCTATTTTCAGTTGCCACCATAGTGGTTTGCCTGACTTCTTCAGCAGCGACAGTAGTTTCGGTTACTGTTGCAGCAGTCTGTTTCGCGCCGGTGGCAGATGTACTGGTTGAGTTAATGATTAGCTCAACTGAGCCGCTCAAAATTTTTACGGCTTCCAAAATTTTTGCTCTATCATCTTTCAGAGCTTCAATATGTATCTGAAAGCTGCTCAATAAAGCAGCGACTTCGTCATCATTTTTTGCTTTCGGGAGTTCAACATTCAGCTCGCCGGCAAGTACTTTCTTCAGTGCCTGGCTTAGATTGTTGATAGGGTCAACGAGATCATTTCGCAACCAGTTCAGGGTTATGATACTCATAAGAATTGCTATTGCCACCATAAAGGAAGAGGAGATAAAAACCGACCTGACCGTAGCTTCATCCCGCCAGTTGAAGTAAACAAAAGCAGCGACAATAATAACCATCGCGCCTATCATAAGCCCGAAAAATCTTATGAGCTTGTCTCTCAGGCTTCCTGGCTGTTCCATGTTCTGTCTCCTCTCCGGATTAAGTTGATCCCTGCCATTATTGCTTGCCGATCTTATCCATCAACTGTTCAAGTATTTTCTGGTAAGAAGTCATATCTGAGACCAGTTCTTTTGCAATCGCGCTAAGTTTTTGAGCCTCTACTTGCAAATTGCCGAGGCTGCCTGAATTTTGCTCGGACACCGTTTGAATATCGTTCATTGCATGCGATATGAGCATGATGCCTTGTACTTGTTCTTTACTGGAATTCATGATCGCCTCGGCAGCATCGCGCGAGCTGCCGACACTACTATCAAGTCCCTTAATTGAATCCACAGTGCTGCGACACTGATCGCTTGCCAGATCCACTGTTTCATTTCCCAACAAAACGGAACGTCTTACTTCTGCAATAGAGCTTTGAATTTCCTTGAGGATTTGCCGTCCCTGTCTTGTAGCTTCCTTCGATTGGTTTGCCAGGCTTTTTACTTCTCTAGCAACAGCAGAAAATCCTTCCCCTCTGTCACCTGCTTTTGCAGCCTCTATTGCGGCATTTACAGAAAGAACTTTTGATTGCAGCGCAAGCTCATCAGAGAAACCAACAACCTGCACCATTAATTGGCTCTTCTTGAGCAAATTTTCCATTCGCGTTGCAATTAGATCCATTTGCTCGCGAATTCTCTCCATATTACGAATAGTTTGCTCTGTTGATTGCGCACCCAGCTGAGAACCGACGGCAGCCTCCTCAGCTGCGGAAAACACGTCTTTAGCCTTTGCGGCGTGCATTTCCGAACTTTGAGTAACCTGGATTACCGAAGCCATCGTGCGCGAAAGCTCAGATTTGATTTCCTGCATGCCCCTATTAGCACCATTAATCGATGGCATCATTCGGCGCAATGAACCTTCTAAATTTGTGATTGTTCGATTGAGCTTTAGTGCATATGTTTTAACTTCCGAAGCAACTTTGACAAGTTCGTCGTTTACCAGTTTTTTATCAGCAGAGCTCTGCTCGGTCTGAGCTGCGGACTCTGCTGAAGTGCCAGAAGACGAAGCGGCAGTGTTTGCTGAAGACGTGGTATTAGGGGTCGCTGCTTGCGATGGTATGGAGCCTGATTGCGGCTGTTGTTGAACGTTTTGCATCTGCCCGCTATTACTTGTAACTGCAGGGATGCCACCTGACTGCGCCAGACGGGCTGCATGCCTGGCAGCCCTTGCAGATAGTTGTGGGACCTCAGGGCTTGGCAACACTTCTTCGTTGCCTGATGCTTTGCTTTCCCTCTCGGGTGCTGTTGCTGGGACTGCTCCCTGGTTTGGACGAGGCGCGGCACTCGCACCTGGAGCAGCGCTTGAACCAGGAGCCGGACTTGAACCTTGAGCTGGACTCGAACTTAAAGCCGGACTTGAATTTGCATTTGAAGGATTCGCATCACTCGGCGAAGCAGCTTTTGATAGCAGGTCTGACGAAGTTTTTTTGATGCCATATCTGGCAAATGACCAGATCCACACAGCGACACCAACTGACGCTATGGCCCATTTCGCCGCAGTCGGCAGACTGAGAGCGGCCAAAAGCACGAGTCCGATGCTTTGCGCTCCCATCAAGACGAGAAGCTGATTACAGCAAGATTCTGCGGCTAAGTTGTTCTCTTGATTGCTCATTGACTGTCTGAGAAAGTTGAACTGGATTGGTCTTTACTCTCTCTCAATGCCACGCGGAGAAGCTAAGTCCACAGACATGGTATAAGAATTTAAGTAATTTCAAAATGGCTGTCAGACTGATAAAGCTCGAGTTCAAGTTTCTTTTTCTCAGAAGGGATAATATTCCGTTCCAACGCTTAAAAGCACCATCACCGTGGTAAGTGAGGACGGGGTAGTGTGATTGGCCATGGCAGACATCAAAGGACTACTGATATTTATCGTCGAAAAGGTTCGCCTGGCATTTGATCTTGATCAGGTTGATCGTGTCGTCCGTGCATGCACTCTCAAGCCTCTTCCAGGATCGCCCGATACGGTACTGGGAATGCTCAACCTAAACGGTATACCAGTGCCTGTTGTCAGTCTTAGAAAAAAACTGGGTTTCGATGAGCGTGAGATGGACACTACCGATGAAATCATCATAGTCAAACGAGAAGAAGCGCTTATAGGAGTTCTCGTTGACGAAGTCGAAGATGTCACACACACAAAAGAGATCACAAAACTTCCGAGTGCGGCTGAACTTACACATTTAAGAGGCGCGCTGCATATACACGGGGACATCGTACTTATCCACGACATCGACCGCTTTTTCAGCCAGAGCGAGGAGCTTGCTCTTGCTAAAGCCTTTATCAGAGGCACCGCAGATAAATGACAGCCTTGCTGAATGATATGCTAGATGCTGTAAACGAGTACCTTTCTGAAAGCGCAGGGTTGTACTTCAGCCAGATGCGTTATCACGATCTTGCCAGAGGTATTCGCAATAGCGCTTCAGAGCTAGGATACGAGAATGTGATCAGCTGCGCAGAGGATATCCTGGCAGGAAAATTGAGTTCAGCGGATCTGCAAATTGTAGTGCAGAATCTCACAGTTGGTGAAACATACTTTTTTAGAGACCCAGCTGTTTTTATGGCTATGGAAGAAAAGTTCTTGCCTGAGCTCGCGCGCAGAAAACGCGGAAAGAAAGAGCTTCGCATCTGGAGTGCCGGTTGCAGTACAGGCGAAGAACCATATTCGATAGCAATCAGTCTTTTGAGAGCAATCCCCGAACTGAATAGCTGGAGCCTGCGATTATTTGCTTCCGACATTAATACACGCAGCCTGGAGAAAGCGCTTGCAGCATGCTACGGCAGCTGGTCATTTCGTACTACTCCTGAAGATTTTCTTGACTTATATTTTCAAAGCAGAATTTCGGGAGATGTCCAGGAGCACGTTTTGAAAGAGCGTGTGCGCAAGCTGGTACAGTTCGATTATCTCAATCTTGCAGAGGATCTCTATCCTTCTGCAAAAACCAATACAGAAGAAATGGACATCATTTTTTGCAGAAACGTGCTTATTTATTTTACACAACAAAAATGTAAATTCATTGCAGACAGGCTCAGTGACTGTCTCGTACCAGGAGGTTTGCTCGTTACAAGCGCCAGCGACTCGTCGCGTTTTATCAGTTCATTGCCCCAGGGACTGAAGAGATTATCCACAAATATGTTTTTAAAAGAAGCAAGCAACAAGTAAGGGGGTTGCCGCGATGGTATTAAATACCGACATTGATGAATTAAGCAGAGAACAAAAGAAGGCAATTCTAGATGAGCGCGCGGCCTTTCTTGCTCAGGCATCCACGGCAACAAAACAGCGTGAACACCAACTGGATATCTTAGAGCTGGTAATTTCCGGAAAACACTTTGCCATCGAAGCTCGCTTCGTGCGAGAGGCAAGCAAAGCCGGAGGAGCTTTAACTCCGCTTCCGAACACACCTGACTTTGTGCTTGGTTTGATGAATTTTCGCGGGCAAATTTTGCCACTGCTCGATTTGCGAAAACTGCTTGAAGTAGGGCCAAAAGAATCTAACAGTGAGATGATGGTGGTAGTGATCCAGGTAGAGCAAGGCCAGGCTGGAATCATCGTAGATGAAATTGTAGGAATTAACTCAATTGCAGAAGCCGGTTTGCAATCGCCCAAGCAACTGGTCAGCGCTGCAATGGCTCCGCTCTTGAAAGGGGTCAGAGAGGACATGCTTGCAGTGCTGGATGTTAATGTGCTTTTCAATGATCCGCGCCTGGTTATAGAAACTTATCCTTAGGAACTGAAATCGTGAGTGAAATTGATCCTGAGTTTTTGAAGCAGTTGCAAGAAGCTTTCGTCATTGAAGGGCGAGAGCAGCTGCAAAACATAATGGCAAACATTATTAGCCTCGAAAACAGCGCGAACGATGAAGAGAAGAAGTCTTTGTCCGAAGATATATTGAGAGACCTTCACAGCCTTAAAGGAAACAGCAGAGCAGCAGGAGCACTTATTGTCGAGGCCGTCTGCCAATCGTTTGAAAGTGCTATTTTGAGCCTGCGCAGGAAAAGAGAATTGCTCAATGCAGATGCCGCTGACATTTTTCACAAGTCCATAGATTTGCTCGATGAACTAATCAGCAACGTAGAATCAGGCAATCCGGAACATAGCCCCGCTTCTACTCAGGAGATTTTGCAATTCCTCAAATACCTGGACGAAAGAAATGCACTTAGTTCGGGAGCGCTGGCGGCGGATGCCGCCAACTCAAGCAAAGCCGCTGTCAATTCTGAGCCCAGAACGAACGTCGAGGCGCCTCTCAGTGGAATTGCCGAGCAGGCAGATCCGGGGACAAAGCCTGCGCAAAATCATCAGAAACAAGAGGGAGGCAAACATCAGCAGCCTGCGACAGGCACTGACAAATCGGCCAGTACCAGAATAGCGCTCTGGAAATTGAACAAATTGCTCAGAGAATCCGAAGAGATGCTCATCTTCAAACAAATAAGTGAACAACATCTGGATGACCTGAGAGATTTCCGCACGCTCAGCAAACAATTGAAGGAACAGGTTCAGCACCTTGAGAAAACGAGTAAAGACCAAAAACATGCAGACATGGCTAAAACAGAGCTGCAAGAATTGGCCGAAAAATTCTCCAAGCTCTGCACTGAGATGGAACAGGCACTCGTGGCGAAATCGCGCCGGCAGCAGACAGAACAAAGACTATGCTTCAACATGGTTGACGGCTTTATCGATTCTGTAAAGTCAATGCTGATGCAAGATTTTTCATCGTTGCTTTCGATAGTTCCCAAACTCGTGCGCGATCTTTCTCGTGAGCTCAAAAAAGAAGTAGACCTGGAAGTATTTGGCACAGAAATTGAAATCGACCGGAGAATTCTGGAAGAAATAAAAGATCCTCTCATACATTTGGTGCGAAACAGCCTGGATCATGGAATTGAACTTCCCGAGCAACGGCTGGCAAAAGGAAAAGCCGCAAAGGCTTCGTTGCGAGTAGGCGCTAGCCAGGATGAAAGTGGACAGGTACAACTGGTCATAATGGATGATGGAAAGGGCATAAATGCAGACAAGCTGAAATCGGTGGCTCTAAGAGATGGTGTCATCACGGCTGAAGAAGCCAGCCGAATGACAGAAAACGAAGCAATCGAGCTAATGTACCGTTCATCAGTATCAACAAGCGAAACCGTAAATGAAATTTCCGGGCGCGGTCTGGGGATGCCCATCGTCAGGGAGCGCATACATGAACTCGGCGGGCGAATCATCGTCGAATCGAAATTAGAAAAAGGCACCACATTCATCATAAAACTACCCACCAAGCTCTCGACCTTTAGAGGTATTCAGGTAACCGCCAGCAAGCAATCTTTCATCATTCCGACGCTGAATGTGCACTATGCCGGCAGAATCATGCGCACGGATATCAAACAAAGCGCAGGCAAGAATATAGCCACCATCAATGGGCAGCTCGTTAGTATTCAAAACCTTGCCGACGTGTTAAGGATAAAACCTCTTGAGGAAAACAGATCACGCTTGCGGCAATATCAGCAATTGCTTGTTCTCGAAAGCAACACGCAGAGAGCGGGTTTTCTCGTTGATGAAATCATGCATGAGCATGAAGTACTGGTTAGAGGTCTGAGTTATCCTCTTGTTCGCGTAGCCAACGTGGCCGGTGCCACCATCCTTGGTTCTGGACAGGTAGTGCCGGTATTGAATATTGCAGACCTGATGGAAACGTCAGCCAAGGCAAGCTGGGCAGATGAAAAACTCATGCAGGCACTTCAAAAAGACCATGAACAAGCGAAGAAGGTTTCAAGGGCTCCAATATTTCTGGTCGATTGCCAGAATACTTCGATGATCATTTTGAAGGGAATGCTTGAATCCGAGGGATACAATGTTCATGCTTTCGAAAGCAACGAAGCAGCCTTAGCCGGTCTAGAGGGGCACAGTCCTATGTTGCTGCTGAAAAGTAGTGAGTTGCCTGAAACAGAAGAAAGTGGGTTGGCCAGCTGGGTGCGCAAGAACGAACGTTTGAAGAATCTTCCCATAGTATTTTTCGGTACTCACAATTTCGCAGACGGAGAACAATTTGCAGCTAAATCTGGAGGCAACGGCTATTTTAGTCGAGTCAATATCAATCGCCGCATGATTCTGGAATTAATCGAGGGTCTAACGTGAGTCGATTAAAGTCAATTATTAGAGTATTGATTGTTGAAGACTCTCCCTTCATGCAACAGCTTCTTGCACACATTCTGAATCAAGATCCTCAATTTCAAATTGTCGGCCGAGTGGATAATGCAGAAAGTGCAATCGAGGCCGTCGAGAACTTGCAGCCTGATGTAATCACTATGGACATTCAGATCAAACGTGCCAATGGTCTTGCACTGACGCGAACAATCATGCAGACCGCGCCGGTTCCTATTGTTGTAATCAGTTCATCTTGCAGAGCTGATGACACACAATTGGCAATGGAAATAATGGAGGCAGGCGCGCTTGCTGCAGTTCCCAAGCCACCGTCTATGAGTCATCCGGAATTTTCAAAAACGGCATCGAACATAAGGCAAATAGTCAAGGACATGGCGGCTGTACCTGTAGTAAAACGACGAGCGGTCATTAACACCTTTACAAAACTGCCGGTTCTCAAACCGAAGCAACCGGAATCACTTTATAGTGCGGTGGCTATAGGTGCTTCAACAGGAGGTCCGCCTGCTATTCAAGCACTTTTGAAAGAACTCTCTCCACGACTGCCGGTGCCTGTTCTTCTAGTCCAGCATATCTATCCAGGCTTTGCTCCGGGGCTTGTGGAATGGCTAAGCATGGCGACGCCCTGGAAGATAAAGCTGATTAACAGCAACACAAAAGCTCTGCCAGGAACGGTATATCTTTGCGAGAATGGCTACCAAATGGGTGTCCGTGCGGACGGAGTGATCGCAATAACAGAAGAAAACAACAATGATGTACATCACTGCCCGTCAGTATCATATCTTTTCTCTTCGGTGGCTTCCGCTTTTGGCCCGAAAGCGATAGGGATTATACTTAGCGGAATGGGAAATGATGGCGCACAAGAACTGAAACTAATGAGAGACAAAGGCGCACTTACAATCGCCCAAGATCAAAGCAGTTCAATGGTATACGGAATGCCAGCCGAAGCAGCGAAATTGAATGCAGCAGAGCATGTATTGTCACCAACGGCGAGCGCACGCTTACTAAATCAGATTTTTGGCTTTTCCAAGCAGGAGTAACTATTGATGGAAACCGATTCGCCTAACAAGCCAAGCGTCCTTCTGGTTGAAGACACCTTAACACAAGCTCTCTTGATGCAACACCAGCTGAAAAAAGCGGGCTACACAGTTAAATTGGCACGCAGCGGAAAAGCAGCATTAGAGGAGTCTGCAAAGGAACAATTCGGCATAATTTTGTCGGACATTAACATGCCGGGCATGGATGGTTACCAATTATGCAAAGAATTGAAAGCCAAAAACGAATACAAATCGGTGCCTTTCATACTGCTGGCCACACCGGTGGAAAAGCCTGAGATCTTGAGAATGCTTGAAAGCGGAGCAGATAATTTTATTCTGAAAGCATTTGATGAAAGTACTTTTCTGTCTAAGCTGGATGATATCGTAAAAACGGCAGCTCTGAGGCGTAATGGAGATAAGTCACAAAGTGTTTACGCTGGCGAAGAGATTGTCATGAAATTGAGTCCGGAAGTGGCTGATTTCATGCTCTCCGCATTTGAAATGTATCTGTTCCAACTGCATAAAGCGAGCCCTCCTCAAGCGGAGAAAGCTGAAACACACTGAATTCACCGTGCTGATCCACGGCAGAGTGCTTCGTTTAATGCAAGCAAATCCACGGCAGAGTGCTTAGTAATGCAAGCAGATCCGCGGAAGAGTGCTAAGTCAAAGCAGCTCCTCGGAAGAGTGCTAAGTCAAAGCAGCTCCTCGGCAAAGAGCTTGATCCAATGCAGCATAAGCTCAGCAGCTGATATCAGATATGGTGCAAGGAACTGCGTGATAGCTCAAAACGATTTTAGTTGCTCAAGTTCCTAAGTAACTTTTGATGTAAATACAGACCTCTTTATAGGCGGCTGCGAGCCGGGGCAGCACGGCCGCGACCTGCGCCCAGTCCTGGTTGATGGCAGCAGTTTCTAGGTCGGCGCAAGCCTGCTCGGCCCCAGAGGCTTTTATCGTGCGGCAGCACCCCTTTAAACCGTGAGCGTGAGCCTTCAAATCCTCCGTATTCTGGCTTGAGAGAGCCGCATCAATTCCTGTGATAGAACTGGCGGAATCTTCAAGGAATGCTGCGGCCAGTTCTCTGGCGCATTCTTCATCAAGTTCTTCTGCTAAAGATTGTAGATCTGCTGCTGGCAAGAGAACCTCCTTGTTCTTGCACTTATCCAATCAGGCACAAAAAAGAAGGATTAAACAAGAACCCACTGAAATTCTTTACTGGCTTCTTCAATTTGATTACGGACCAGATCATAAAGTCTGCGCAGGCGCTGATAATCATTAAGTGCTTCGCTCCATCGCCCTTCCTCGCACTGTTTGCAAATGTCGGCTGATATTGCAGCTAACTGTGTTAATCCAATAGAAGCGCAGGGTCCTTTCAACGAATAGGCAAAGTGACTGACCGATTCAAGATCTTGATCTTCAATGGCAAACTGCAGACAGCTTGTCAGTGTTGTAGAGGACAGCAAGAACAGTTTGAGAATATCTTCCAGTTCAAACTTGCCAAAAGTTTTAATTAGATTGTCAATGTCGAGAATCTGATCAGCTTCATCTGCTTTAGAGCTAGTCTCAGCGGCGCCCTGAGCACCGGTACCACGACTGAGACACCATTGAACAACCTCTTGCAGTTGTTTTTGCGTGACACCCTTCGTCAAGTACTCATCCATACCTACTGAAAGACAACGCTCTCTATCGCCAACCCGATCATAGGAGGTCATCGCTACGATTGGAACGTGTTTTCCAGTTTTCAACTCGTCTTGCCGAATTGCGATGGTAGCTTCATAACCATTCATAACAGGCATATCACAGTCCATAAAAATGACGCGGTAGTCCTTTTCTTGAACCATGGAAACGGCATCTTTTCCATTGAATGCTGACTCCACCTGAAATCCCATTTTCTTCAGATGCATGATTAGCAATTTTTGGTTCACTGGTATGTCATCGACAACCAGAGCGAGTTTTAGCTTGCCATCGTCGGGCAGAGCAGCGGGGGCGGCAGGAGATGCTGCAGAGGGGGGACGCTGCAACGGCGATAAAACTGCAGAGGGCTGTTCAACCACTCCTTTCTGCCCAAGTTTTTCAGCGAGCACTTTTATTTCTTCGCGTGCAGTTTCAATATTGCTGATCTGGGTTTCAAGCTGCTGACAAACGTTGTTCAATTGCTGGCTTATCTTCACATACTCGGTCAGGTCAACTGCCAGAACGACAGCGCCACTCACCGCACCACCAGCCAGACCTTTCATCGCGGTGCAAGTTACTGAAATCCACATCCCATCGAGCAGGACGTCAGGACGTTTAACAAAGAGTTGCATTTGAGGAACATCTTCCCCTTTTACCGCCTTATCCCAGGGCAAACCTGGTATGCGAGTAACCCTGTCTTCAAGATATATCTCGCATCCGGACTGCACTCCATTGCTTGAAGCATCAGCAAGAGAGTGTCCAAAAATCTTGTCTGCGACACTATTGAACAGAAGCACTTTGCCGTCTTGGCCGAGAATGATCACGCCAATTGTCTGGTTTGTCATTACCGCTTGCAGCAGCTTTGGCAATTCAGATAAGCCGGCAGTTTCAGGGCCCTGCGTTAAAAACCGCAGCCGCTGTCTGGCTACTTCAAGCTGTTGCAATTGTTCCTGTTCCAATTGCTGATTAGTCTCCAGCGATTTTTGCAAATCATTTATTTGATCGCCAAGCTTTTGGATGGATGAATCCCAATTAGTTGACATTCGTGCAAAATCCTAAATGCATAACTCTTATGCATTTTGTACCCTATTTTTTGAGGAGACGCGCAAAAATTCAAGAATATTCAGTTATCACTATTGCTCTTGTTACTATTGGGATTCAAGTACCAGCTCTTTTTGCAATCCTTTGACTTTATCGGACAGTTTGTTCAGCTTGTCTTGAAGTTTACGCAGCGATTCTTTTCGGTGGGTCTTTACATTTTCAATCTCCACACCCATCTCTCTGGTCGCGCTGGCACAAAGATCTGCCGCGCGTTCCTCCCAGGAAGCAAGAGATCCTTGAGATTGTTTTACGAGCTCCATTTCATTGGTGCTGGTCGTTTCCTCCAGCTTGCTCTGGGCAGATTCAGCTATCTTTTCAAAGCGCTGGTTTAGCTCAGATTCCAATTGCACCCGTCCGCTGTTGGAGCTGCCTTTCATTTCGTCCATTATTTTGCCGAGTTCTTCTGTTCTCCGATTGAAATGTTTGCTCAACTCAGAAAGCTTTTCTTCAAAAACAATCTTTTGGCTTGATTCCACTTTTGTCTTATGTTCGTTGACGCTAGCTACAATGATAGTCACTGCCTCTTTACCTAGACTCAGCACAGGGTCGAAATCTGCAAGTGATGAATCTGAAATCGCAGATAAGGACTCCTCGATTTGCAATCGAAGTTGCCTGGATTTTGTCCCGAGAGAGGTTTTGATCTCCGCCAGCAGCGGCAATATTTGTTCGGCTAGCGCCATATCACAATGGCGAGTCAATTTCATTTCAGCAAGGGTGCAGGCTTGCTCCAGATTCTCGCTCAGTTCGGAGTTGAGTAATGCAAGGCGTTGTAAATCTAGTTCTTTCAAGCGCTGAAGTTCTTCGCTCAGTGAGTGAGCACAACTTTCCAGCGCACTCAAGCTGGCAATACGATTATTTTCCACACGGCTCTGAGTTTGTTCGAAGGAGTCTGTGAAATGCTTCAGTCGGCCAAGTTTCCAGTCCTCGAGTTTTTGCACATATTCAGCAATCACGGCTTCGTAAGTCTCTTGTTGGACTTTTTCCAGTCCATCAAACCGTTCCTTACATAGGCTTGCAAAGGTTTCCGCAGATATTTGTAATTCTGTTGATAGTTGGCTCACAACCGATTCTTGGCCAAGTTTCTCCAGGTCAGAAATTGCTTCAGGCACTCGATCTTTGATCTTCTTGACGCCTTCTTCAAGCAAACCGGTTAACTGCTTGCGACCCTCATCAGCAATTGCCTGCAAGCGTTCGGTAACTCCCAGGCGCATTTCACTTAGTTTTTCGCCAATGAATTTCTCAAACTCTGCACGTTTTTCTCTTAAGCTAAGAAGGTCTACATCACAAGCTTGCTCATGAGTTTTCTTGAATTCATCAAGGCGTTGGTGAGCTTTTCTTGACTGTTCTTCCAGGCGGGACAGGGTAGCTTGTAATGATAATTTCTTTTGCGGCCGGTCATCATCATCTTTAAGGAAGGGGTCTCCTGAGGTGCTATCCGCACTGACTGTCGTGCTTGCTGAAGCTTGAGCAGTTGGTACATTTGATGGAATTGCCGGGGAAGCTTCTGCGCTTAAAGGTGCACTCACTGGTGCGACTTCGGCACTCACTGGTGCGACTTCGGCACTCACTGGTGCGACGACTTCGGCACTCACTGGTGCGACTTCGGCACTCACTAGTGCGACTTCGGCACTCACTGGTGCGACTTCGGCACTCACTGGTGCGACTTCGGCACTCACTGGTGCGACTTCGGCA
>JBIKOL010000261.1:0-6182 GCA_044358055.1 Obscuribacteraceae bacterium (SeqCode) | reverse complement strand
GCGCCCCTACATCGCTTCAAAATCCAGGCTAAAACATACCCCAAATATATAGATCTGATAACCTTAGATGCCTTTCTTATCAAGCTTTTCTTAGAACATCACCCACCTGTCAAGCTAACTGTTAGAATACGGTCGAGGCGAAATTTATAAGTGGAGAAATTCCTTGGCGGACTGGTCAGGTGAAAAAGTCTTAGTCTTAGGTCTTGGACGCAGCGGCATATCTGCCGCTGAATATCTTGCTAAGCGAGGAGCAAAAGTTCTCCTTTCCGAAAGCACTGCACCGAATGCCGCGAAACTTGCCGATGCAGAAAAGTTGAAAGCCGCTGGCGTCGAAGTCGAGCTTGGTGGGCACTCGCAGCAGGCAAAAGATTTCGCCAATCTGGTTATCGTCAGCCCCGGCATTACGCCGAACAGCGAAATAGTTATCGAGCTGCAAGAAAAAGGCAAAGACATAATCTGCGATGTTGAGCTCGCCTTCAGAGAAACCAAAATTCCAATCATCGGCATTACTGGCACAAACGGGAAGTCGACTACTACTGCGCTAATTAGCCATATTCTCAGTACAGCCGGCTTCAAAGCTCCTGCTTGCGGCAATTTTGGTGTTCCAGTTCTAGATGAACTGGAGAAACAGCCAAACTACATGATCGCTGAAGTCAGTTCATACCAGCTGCACTACTGCAACACACTTTCTCCGTTCGTTGCTGTGTGGACGAATTTGACTCCAGACCACATTGAATGGCACGGCAATCTGGACAGATACATTGAAGCCAAGCAAAAACTTTTCGCCAATCAAAAACAAAATCAGTATGCAGTGTTGAACGCCGACGATCCTATTGTCAGCGAATTCAGACCTAATTCGGAAATCTTCCAGTTCAGCGTGAACACCACACTCGACGCCTCAATTCAGTGTGCCTTCATGCAATACGATTTCCTTGTCTATCGTGTGAATGGTCGGACGCAAATTCTCTGTCACAAAGACGATCTCAAAATCATCGGAAAGCACAATCTGGAAAACGCACTCGCTGCGGTGTCCGTTGCAGCAGTCTTGAACGTCCCAACAGAAAGAATAATCGATGGTTTGAAAACCTTCCCCGGATTGGAGCACCGTCTCGAATACGTCGACACGATTAATGGTGTCAAATACTACAACGATTCGAAAGGCACAAATCCAAATTCCACAATAAAGGCTCTTGAAGCCTTCGAATCACAAAAAGTTGTTCTTATTGCCGGCGGCAAAGATAAGCACACTCCATTGAATGAACTTGTTCAGTGCATTCAGGAGCATGCCTCTGATGTCATTCTTCTTGGTGAAGCGAAAGAGCGTTTCCAGCAAGCTTTGAATGAAGCCGGCTATAAAAATATCCAGATCGCCCAGTCGATGGAAGATGCAGTCAAAATTGCTGCAGAGATGGGGCGTGGTCCAGTAGTTCTTTCCCCGGCGTGTGCCAGTTTCGATATGTTCAAGGATTTCGAGGATAGAGGTCGTGTCTTCAAGAATCTTGTCCGCTCCCGAGTCGAAAGGGTCGCAACGCGCTAATTCCACTGGAAGGAAGCCGGATGCCCCCAACCTAATTGGCCAGGAATTTCGTGGCTTACCTAATCGCGCGTTGATTACGCTGGTAATCACGCTTTGTGGCTTCGGCTTAATGGCGGTATTTAGCGCATCGGCGCCAGAGGCATTGCAGAGCTTCCAGGATTCAACGGCATATTTGCGAAAGCAAGCGATTGCGTGCGCAATCGGTCTGTTCTGCATGTTCACTTTGAGTAAATACGATTATCGTAAATTGAAGCGCATCGCCTGGCCACTCACGATATTCGCATTCCTGATGTTGGGCTTGACGCTGGTTCCACACCTGGCAGTGACAACGATGGGTTCCACCAGATGGATTCAAGTTGGACCGATTCAGTTCCAACCATCAGAGTTGTGTAAAGTCGCGACAATCATTTTGATGGCTTCTGGAATTTCCAAATATTTCTGGTGGCACAGAAATGTATTTATCCGCATGGGAATTGTTTTGATGATGGCCGGCATTGTTGTGAAACAGCCCGACCTTGGAACAGCAATGATGATCATGGGCACATTGCTTTCCATGCTCTACGTTAGTGGCACAAATACCTTGCTGATTCTCAGTTCGATTGGCGTTGGCGGAGCACTTGCCTGGCGTCACATTGAAAAAACACCGTACCAGATGAAGCGGATTATGAGCTGGTTGAATCCTGATTTGAATCCGCAGGGCGAGGGCTGGAATATGATTCAAGCTCAGCTTGCCATTGGTTCCGGTGGGCTCTGGGGGCAAGGCTTCGGTCATTCGCTGCAGAAGCTCTATTACTTGCCGGTTCAACACGCAGACTTTATTTTCGCTGTCATTGCTGAAGAATTTGGCTTGCTTGGTTGCCTCACCATTCTCTGTCTCTTTGGCATGTTCGCATACTATGGCTTCCAGACGGCGTTGCAAGCACGCACGCTCTTTGGTCGTTTCCTTGCAATCGGCATAACAAGCCAGATTTGCTTGCAGGCACTCGTTAATATAATGGTGTGCACGGGCTGTCTTCCTGTAACAGGCATCACTCTGCCATTTATTAGTTATGGTGGAACATCGCTTGTAATTACGCTCTCCATGGTTGGAATCCTGCTTTCAATTTCCCGCGATCGCGGTCAAGTTGAGGAAGATGATGAAGGCCACTAGAACATGAAACACAGGGTTGTTCTGACTGGTGGTGGAACAGGTGGGCATATTTATCCCGCTCTTGCAGTTGCAGAACAATTGCGTGATGATCCTGAGGTCGAGGCCATTCTATATATAGGCGCGCGTGGCCACATGGAAGAAAAGCTAGCCGGAGAACGGCAGCTTGAATTTGTTGGAATTGATGTTTCTGGTTTGCCTCGCCGAGTTTCTGCAAAACTGTTGAGCTGGCCTTTTCAATTTACCCTCGCAATCCTTGATGCACGCCGCGCTTTGCTTGATTTCGAACCTACCGTGGTTCTCGGCACTGGTGGTTACGCGTCTGCACCGGCTCTGGCTGCGGCTTCTGTTCTTGGTGTTCCGTATGCGATTCACGAACCTGATGCGCATCCTGGTCTCGTTAACAGATGGTTGTCGCGCGGTGCCAGTCTGGTTTCATGCGGCATGCAAGGAGCCAGTAACCGATTGCAGCCAAGTCATGGACGAATTGTAGTCAACGGAAATCCTGTCGGAAAGAGCTTCATCAACCCGATGCGCCGCGATGCTGCTTGCGCTATCCTCGGTTTGCGCCCGGATTTGAAAACACTGTTGATTACTGGTGGTTCGCAGGGTGCAAAGGCAATTAATGACGCGGTGATCGGCGCATTGCCTCGAATGCTCGAGCTTGATCCTCCGCTGCAAATTATTCATCAAGTAGGCAGCAAGAATCTGTATGAAGTAAAAGAACAGCTCGACCCTATGGTTTTGAGCAACACGAGATATTTCTTGCGAGATTATTTCGACGACCTCTCTGTTGCCTATGCGTCGTCGGATCTTGCAGTGTGTCGTGCGGGTGCGATGACGGTTTCCGAACTCTCCGTTACCGGAACGCCGGCAATTTTCATTCCATATCCCTATGCCGCTGCAGATCATCAGACGCACAATGCACGATATTCTGCCAGCAAAGGCGCAGCAGTTGTTATCGTTCAAAATGAACTCAGCGCAGATCGCTTATTCCAGGAAGTAAAAGGCATTCTTGGCGATGACGAACGTTTGCGCAGCATGAGAAAAGCGATGACAGCTGAAGGCAAAGTACAGGCATCAAGAGATCTCGCAAGCCAGCTAAAAGAGCTTAGCACTTCCTACCAGGTCCGCCGCAAGAAAAGCGAAGATCGCATCCACGTTTAAGTCCAAATCCATGCAATGAAGAATCCAAAGCAATAAAGAAATAGCGCTGAAAGACCAGTCGTTTGCATTCAATTAAAGCGCTGGAACAATACTCGTGTTCGGCAATGCAATAGTCGTGCTTGAATCAACTAATTTGGAAAACGCATTTTCAGTGATTGTTTTCGACTTCATCTCTGCAACCAGGCGTTCCATATCTTGCACAAGCCGTGAAGCATCTGCTGCCTGGGCATGATTGCGATGAACAATGTCCTTTAAGTCTTGAAGCGTTGTAGCGACTGAATCGAGGCTTAGATTTGACATAAAAACTACCAGGGTCTCGGGGATGGATACGCCGTGAAACCGATGACCAGCTAATTATGGGAAAAAATTGAGATAGTTTCTGGTCTTTATGGCAGCAGTGTAACACGGTTCGGCTTCATCTTAACCCCCAATGTTGAAGGCTATTCCCGACTAACTACCCCAAAAAAATGCGTTATCAAGGAGGAGAGGGGATCGCGAGACGAGATGAGAATTCTTAAAGACATTTTTATTTGAAGCTGGCAATTTACACGGTTCTCAAGGGAGCAGGCGTTATCATTTGTGCTCACTGCCATGCCAGCTTTTCTCGCTATTTGTCGGAGCGGGAACGGCTTGTTTTACAGCTTTCTCTTTTCCACCGGCGAACATCTTTCCAAAATCAAAGCCAATTGCTGAGAGCAGCAGAACAATAAAAGCAGCGATAGCAAACTCTTTGAAGAAATCGCAGGTTTCAAAAATTTGTGAAATTGCATGGAAGCCAAAAAAGCGCACGTTTGCCTCTGTTGAGTTTGAGGCTTAGCCATTTGCACAGTGCAGCCTCTTCTATCATTATATTCCCGAAAGGCATGCCTGCCACGCTGTGATTCCTCAGTTCTTGCGAGAAAGGATAGTACGAAAGAGTATGATTGACGGCATAGTACTCGGAGTTATCGGCACAGTTGCCGCATTTGCGCTTATTTTTGCTGCCGTGAAACTCAGCCGCAAGGAATCGATTTCAATTGAGGACTTGCAGCGGAAGTCGGCGCGACTGCGAGACGCTTTGAGCGAACTTATGGCTCGAGCCGACGATGCAGATCAAGAATCAAAATATCTAGGCGAAAAACTAAACACGGAAGTTTCCGAAAAGTTGTCGCGCATTTGCTCAGATCTTGTGCTGCTGGGTGACGCTGTGAGGGTAATCGAATCTCGGCTGCAAAGCAATGAAATTGGGCACGCGAAAAAAGATCTACTAATCTCTCTCGGAGCCGCGAAAAAAATCAACCGCGAAATCCACGAAGTTCGTGAAGAGATCAGGCGTAAGCGGTTGCCTGGTTAAGGACGGAGTCGACTCGCGGCGCCACTTAATGTGGTGCCGTAATAGCTGGAAAAAAGAAATTGAAGTTTTAACAAAAATGATTGCATTTTGACCATCCAGACTGCGGATCTTTTTCGTATACTTGTAATAGAAGGTCTCACAAATTGAACTTTGCCTTGCGAGCAGGCTAAGTGACTCGGCGCATACACAGGAGTATGTTGCTGATTATGCGCGCGCTTCCGAGCGGTTTTCTTGGAAGACCTTCTTTTCGCGCCCGGAGGATCAGGATTATGGCATTTAAGAAAAAGAAGAAGGCACCGAAAGCAGTGCCAAAGAGCACCCCTAAGGAGGAAACAAAACGATTGGAGGAAACGGCCATGTGCAGCGAAGAAGAAGACAAAGAGAAGTCGACAGAAAATAATGCGGAAAGCTCAAAGGAAGAGGCTGCACAAGCGACTGAATCCGGAGAGAAAGAGGCAGCACCGGAAGAGAAGCAAGAAGAAGCACCTGCTGCGGAAGCTAGTGAAGAAGCCGGGTCCGAAGAGAAGAGTGAAGAAACGCCTGCTGCGGAGGCTTGTGAAGAAGCCGCTTGCGAAGAGAAGTGTGAAGAAACACCTGCTGCAGAAGCCAGTGAAGAAGCTGCATGCGAAGAGAAGTGTGAAGAAACGCCTGCTGCGGAAGCTTGTGAAGAAGCCGCTTGCGAAGAGAAGTGTGAAGAAGCACCTGCTGCGGAAGTGAGTGAAGAAGCTGCATGCGAAGAGAAGTGTGAAGAGGCGCCTTCTGCGGAAGTGAGTGAAGAAGCCGCATGCGAACAGAAGTGTGAAGAAGCACCCGCTGAGGAAAAGTCAGAGGAAGCACCAGCAGCTGAGGCGAGCGAAGAAGCACCCGCTGAACAAAAATCAGAGGAAGCACCAGCAGCTGAGGCGAGCGAAGAAGCACCCGCTGAAGAAAAATCAGAGGAAGCACCAGCAGCTGAGGCGAGCGAAGAAGCTCCCGCGGAAGAGAAGTCAGAGGAAGCA
>JBIKOL010000030.1:0-67121 GCA_044358055.1 Obscuribacteraceae bacterium (SeqCode) | reverse complement strand
CTTTTGCAGCTTCACCCTTGAAAGCGGCTGCAGCTTAAGCATTGGGCGAATTAGCTCGTGTGAGCCAATTCCCTAAAGATCCCAAATACTTCGATCTGGCTTGACAAATATCAGGGAATCTCCCGGGTATGATCTCCGAGTCGTGCTTTAGATTTAAATGAGCGAAGATCTATACTCGTTCCACAATCATGGCGATGCCCATGCCGCCGCCGATGCACAGTGTGACCAGACCGTAGCGGGCTTGGCGGCGCTTCAATTCAAGCGAAATAGACAGAAGCAATCGTCCGCCTGTAGCACCGAATGGATGTCCCAGTGCAATCGCTCCGCCATTGACATTGACTTTTTCGCGGTCGAACTTCAATTCTCTTTCGCAGGCAAGATACTGAACCGCAAATGCCTCGTTCAACTCAACCAGATCCATCTGATCAAGCTTCAACCCGGCTTTGGCGAGTGCTGGCGGAACTGCTGCAACCGGGCCGATTCCCATGATTGAAGGTTCGACTCCAGCCACTGCCCATGATACTACCCTGCTCAGCGGTGTGACCCCTAACTCCTCAGCATGTTTGCCGGTAGTCACCACTAGTGATGCGGCACCATCAACAATACCGCAAGCGTTCCCAGGACTGACGGTTCCGCCCTTCTTGAACACAGCAGGGAGCTTTGCCAGAGTTTCAAGTGTGCTTGCCGGACGCATGTGCTCGTCTTTATCAATGATTGCAACTTTGCCTTTTTTGTCTTTGACCTCTACACCCACAATCTCTTCGGCAAATTTTCCAGCATCAAGAGCGGCCTTAGCCAATTGCTGGCTTCGCAGTGCAAACTCGTCTTGTTCCTCACGCGGAATCTGATATTTCGCCTGCAACTCCTCTGCCGTTTCACCCATGGATCTGTCACAGATGGTGTCACGAATATCAATTCCGTCCCACAATTCCATGTGGCCCATGCGTCCGCCCCAGCGAACACCCCACGAGATGTAAGGCGTCATGGATAGCGCATCTGTGCCTGCTGCAATTACAGTCTTTGCTTGCCCCGAGCTGATCAGACCAGCTGCTTGCACGACACTTTGAACACCAGAGCCACAAAGCTGATTAATGATCAAGCCAGGCGTATCCATTTTCATTCCCGATTGCAATCCGATGTGGCGACCCATGTAAATCGCATCTTTGCTGGTTTGCAAAACATTGCCGACAACAACATAGTCAACAGTTTGAGGATCTACTTTTCCTCTTTCCATTGCACCTTTTGTTGCAGCAGTTGCAAGCTCTGTTGCTGTCTTCGCTGCAAGCCCGCCGCCATAAGCGCCGAAAGCTGTTCTTGCACCGGAAAGAATAACGATTTCCTCAGTCATAAAAAACGCCGATCCTCCAAATATGTCAGGCAACCGTCTATTTTAGCTTGTTGAATTCTTGTGATTACTCAACTGTAGATTCACTTCTCTTCAGTTATGGCAAACAGGCAAATTATGATCAGTCTAATCTTGAATGCGTCGCTCTCGTTCGAATGCGCAATTAACAGCGACTCATCAATGCGAAAAAATTCATTTAGCGAACTGAAAATTCTGTCAACTCCCACCAGCCGGCTCTGCAAATCTAAAACAAGTAGAAATCTTGAACTTATGTGACCCAATACATATAGAATTGTGCAATCACGGATACGTACCTGTCGTAAGGGGGGCACAAGCCTTGGCTAAAGTTGGAGTACCGAAAGAAATCCTCGACAATGAATACAGAGTTGCACTCACCATTGCTGGTTGCAACGCACTTGTTTCGGAAGGACACACCGTCTATATCGAAACCAATGCTGGTGTCGGAAGCGGCATCAGTGACGAAGAATTCAAAGCCGCTGGCGCCACCATTCTCAAGGACGCAAAGAGCGTATTCGATGAATCCGACCTCATCTTGAAAGTCAAGGAACCTCAGGCAAGCGAAGTTCCTATGCTGCACAAAGGTCAAATTCTCTTCACCTATTTGCACCTTGCTGCTCACCCGAAACTGGCTATGGATCTCGCCAAGACTGGTGCTACCTGCATCGCCTACGAAACAGTTCAGCTCGACAATGGACAACTCCCGCTTCTCACCCCGATGAGCGAAATCGCCGGACGTCTTGCAACACAAATTGGTGCTAACTACCTCGAGCGTCCCATGGGCGGTCGTGGTGTTCTTCTCGGTGGTGTTCCTGGCGTTGAGCCAGGCGAAGTCATCATCCTCGGTGGCGGAGTCGTCGGCACAAACGCAGCAAAAATCGCTGTCGGTCTCGGTGCCCGCGTAACCTTGTTCGATCGCTCGCTCGAGCGTCTGCGTTATCTCGATGACGTATTCCAGGGTCAAGTTCGTACAGTGTTCTCAATTGGACACTATCTCGAGACATTGCTCCCAAGCGCAGACCTGGTGATCGGCGCTGTTCTGCTCCCCGGAAAGCAAGCTCCTCGAATCATCACCAAGGACATGGTTAAGAAGATGAAGCCCGGTTCAGTCATCGTCGACGTATCAGTCGACCAGGGTGGTTGCATCGAGACAGTTCATTCCACAACTCACTCTGCACCGACCTACGTCTGGGAAGGCGTCGTTCACTATGGCGTCGCAAACATCCCCGGTGCAGTACCGTGGACCTCAACCAGAGCTCTCACCAATGCCACATTGCCTTATGCGCTCAAGCTGGCGAAGTTCGGATATCAAGCCGTTCTTGACGATCCTTCGCTCAACCGCGGCGTCAACATCCACGAAGGCAAAATCGTTCACCCGGGTGTTGCCGAAGTTTGCAATACACAAATGGCAACTGCCTAAAATCGGACGAACGAGCAATCAATTTATGGAAGGGGCGACGCATCTGCGTCGCCCTTTCGACAATTATCGTGGATCCTTTTTAATCGTGGATAATAGATAAGCTGATGGAGTTAGAAGCCGGCGAGCCGCAGCTAGCCTTTTAATGATGACCCGTGCAAGCGGAGCGAGTTTGGGTTGGAGAGACGACGCGGGCGCTTCCGGCGGAAGAAAAAGGAAACAGGAATGAAGAAATACAGGTTGGGTTGTTGGAACGTAAATGGTCTGCGTTCCGTCGCAAAAAAGGGTTTCTTCGAGTGGCTGGAAAAATTTGGTCCCGACATATTCTGCGTAAATGAAGCCAAAATAAGTGAAGATTCTATTCCTGATGAACTAAAACGACCAAATGGTCTCGCCTCGTATTTTAGTTGCGCAGAAAAGAAGGGTTATAGTGGGGTGGCTGTATTTTGCAAGGACAAGCCCTCAGCCGTCGTACACGAAATGGGCGTCAAGAAATACGACACAGAAGGGCGCTACATTCGCCTGGACTTTGAGCACTTTACTCTCCTGAACATATATTTCCCTAATGGAAAAGCCAGCCCGGAAAGATTGGCATACAAAATGGGCTACTACGAAGCATTTCTCAAACACGCAGAGAGCCTTAGAAAAGAAGGAAGGAAACTAGTAATTTGCGGTGATGTCAATACTGCTCACAAAGAGATTGATTTGAACCGGCCAAAGGAAAATGTAGGCATCTCAGGCTTTCTCCCTGAAGAACGCGCGTGGATGGATAAATTCATCGAAAAGGGTTACATAGATACCTTCAGGCATTTCCATCCCGACGAGCCAAAACGGTATAGCTGGTGGTCTTTGCGCACGGCGGCCCGCGGCAGAAACGCTGGGTGGAGAATCGACTATTTTTTCGTTTCTGAAGATTTGAAAGACAATTTGCTCTCAGCTGATATACACTCAGAAGTGATGGGTTCCGACCATTGTCCAATTAGCTTAGAGCTCCAATTCAGATGAAGATCAATCTGACACTCGCGCAAAAGGCCATAGTCCTTGTCTGTGTACCTCTGGTATTCGAAATCGCGTTTGTCGGAATTCTGGCGCATTTGTTGCAGCAAGCGGAACATGAGCGCGCCCAGGAAGCGCACGCGCGTGATTTGCAAAGTCAACTAAATCATATTTTGAGTTCCATCATTACTGCTGGTGCTGGTCTTGTTGTAAGTGAATATGCTCGCAGCAAAAAGATTCATTCCAAATATAGTGCTGATGCCGATAAGTTGAAAGATCAATTTGCAGATCTGCTGGACATGGTTAAGGGGCATCCTGATGAAGAATCTGCGGTTCGAAACATAGAAGATATTCACAAAGACATTCGCCGTGTTTTAAGACATGCGAAGTCTGATGCAGAAGAAACAAATAAGCTTGAACTTGTTCGTGATTTTCAGACCTTGCAAACACTGATGCCCAAGTTCTCCGGAGCAATGGGAGATCTCATGGCTAAACAGCGCTTGATTCAGCGTGCCAAAGGCAAGGAGCAAGCACGCCACCGCGCACAAATAACAAGCTGGTTGTATGGCGGATTGTTATTCAACATTGCTCTTGCTGTTGGGCTCGCTATGTATTTCAACCGAGGGACTTCCAGCCGAATGGTTATTCTGATGGACAACACTCGGAGGCTTGCGCGCGGTGTTGCATTGAACCCGCCAATAGAAGGAACGGATGAAATCGCCCACCTCGATAAGACTTTCAACGAAATGGCGGACGCTCTTGCCGCTGCAAGAAGAAAAGAACGCGCCATCATCGAAAATACCAGTGAGGTTATTTGTTCACTCGATCCTCTATTAAGGTTTACGGCAGTGAATCCAGCATCCCTGGCTGCATGGGGCTACGAACCGGCAGAATTAATAGGCAAAGGTATCAGCACCATTTTGCCGGAAGATGAACTTGAAAGCAGCCGAGCGCAATTTGAAAAAATGCGTGAAACCGAATCTTCCATGCCTCTTGAAATTCGCATCATGCGCAAAGATCAGGGTGAGCTCGAGATGTCGTGGAGCGTGCAATGGTCGAAAGAAGAGGAGTGCTATTTTTGTGTAGCGCATGACATAACTGCACGCAAACAAATTGAGAGAATGAAGCGCGAGTTCATAGCAATGGTGAGCCATGACTTGCGCACTCCACTCACCTCGATACAGGGATTCTTGTCTTTGCTTGATGCCGGAGTTTATGGGCAGATCAGCGATTCGGGCATGGAAAGTCTTGAAATTGCAGACTCAAGTATTTCTCGATTGATCAAACTTGTGAACGATCTTCTCGATGCTGAAAGACTCGAATCAGGGAAAATGGAACTGAATTTGGGCACTTGTTCAATTCTGCACTTATTCGAGAGTTCGGCTGATGCGGTAGAAACATTTGCTGACCAGCAAGGAGTCAAGCTAACTGTAGTAGCGCCATCTCACGAGCACGATTCTGTTTACGCAGACGGTGATCGCTTGATCCAGGTACTCGTCAATTTGTTATCCAACGCAATCAAATTTTCTGCATCTGGGACAAAAGTGACTCTGGCTTCTATTCCCGTAGAAGATATGATTGAGTTGCAAGTTATTGATGAGGGTAGGGGAATCCCTGCTGAATTCCTCGATAGCGTGTTTGAACGATTTAAGCAAGTGAAAAAGTCTGATTCCAAAAACAGAAAAGGAACCGGCCTCGGGCTGGCAATCTGTAAAGCTATAATTGAAAAACATGGCGGGCAAATTGGTGTTCGTAGCGAAGAAGGAAAGGGTTCGACGTTTTGGTTTCGCATTCCAGAGCGCGAGCCTGAAGTGATAAAGCTGGAAGCCGAACAACTTGAACAGTTTCCTGTGAATTGACTAGTAAATACGACAAGGCTTTGATGAATAATCGTTGCTATTCCGGGAGATTCAGCTGCCTTCTCTCTTAGTGCTCCAATTGGCCCTGCGGAGCCTGGGTTGAAAAGCAGTCGATGTCTGTCGTTCAAGCCCAATGTATAATGTATGGCGTGCAATGCAGGGAAGTCATGAGTTGCTGGGATGCCAAAGATTCTCATAATTGAAGACGATGCGGGGCTGAACCGGATGATCCGGGAATGGCTCACGTTTGAACGCAACGAAGTTGACTATGCTGAAAACGGTCGTGAAGGTCTCGAGAAATTGCAGAGCTATGAATACGACTGCATAGTTCTTGACTGGGAATTACCCGAAATGAGCGGGCTTGAGATATTGCAGAAGTTTAGATCTCAGGGGCGCGGCACGCCGGTTCTGATGCTCACAGGTAAATCTGCAATCAACGAAAAAGAGCAGGGCTTCGAATCAGGCGCAGATGATTACCTAACTAAGCCATTTCACATGAAGGAATTATCCGCCCGATTGCGTGCACTAATGCGGCGTGTTCATATCAACGTAAGCAACGTTGTCGAAGCCAAAGGAATTCGCCTTGATTCCGCAAGTTTCCGCGTGAAACGCGGCGAAGAAGACATTCAACTTCTGCCGAAGGAATTCGCATTGCTGGAGTTTTTGATGCGCCATGCAGATCAAGTATTCAGCGCCGAAACTTTATTGAATCGCGTTTGGTCGTCCGATTCTGATGCCACCATAGATGCTATCACTACCTGTATCAAACGCATCAGGAAAAAAATAGACCGGGAGGGTCATCCCTCGGTCATTAAAACAGTTCACGGTGTCGGTTATAAGTTCGACCCAACAAAATAGCCGCGTGCTGAATCATGAAAGCAAAAAGCAAACCAAGCAGTAGCTCTGATGAGCTGGAAGCGCTCAAGGCTGAATTAGAACGCGAGCGGCAATTGCGTATTAGAGCAGAAGAGCAATTGACTGAAGAGAAAGAATTGTTTCTCTCCTTACTTGATGTAATGCCTGCATTCGTGTTTGTGAAAGACGACAAAAACAATATTGTTTACGCAAATCAAAAAGCCGCAGAATCTAGAGGCTTGAGCAGGCAAGAAATGGAAGGTCATTCAAGCTTTGAAATATATCCGGATGATGCCGCACGTTACTTCGAAGATGACCTCAAGGTGATTAAAAGCGGCAAGCCTATGGAAGGTATTGTCGAGCAGATACTTACCGAGAGCGGCGAAAAAAAGTGGGTTAGCACGTCGAAGTTTCCGTGGATAAACCCGAGAGACAAGACAAACGGAGTGCTTGTCACTGCGCACGATATTACTGAGCTTGTGCGACAGAAAGACCACAGCGACAGTTTGATGGCAGCCGTGGCGAAGGCGCTGGAAGCCAGTGAAGAGCGCTATTACCTCGCTGTTCGCGGTTCGAACGATGGTGTGTTCGACTGGAACATTCTCACGAGCGAAGTATATTACTCTCCGCGATACAAAGAGTTGCTGGGTTATCGTGACGACGAGTTTCCCAATGTCCTGGAGTCATGGGTTTCGCATCTCCATCCGGATGACAAGCCGGCTACCCTGGAATCAGTTCGCTTGCATCTGGAAGACAGAGTGCCTTATGAAGTCGAGTTTCGCATGAGGCATAAAGACGGCGAATGGTCCTGGTTTTCTGCACGTGGGCAAGCTATCTGGGATAAAGACGGAAAGGCTTACCGAATGGCAGGCTCTCAGCGTGATATCACTGACCGTAAACAAGCGGAGCAGAACGTAAACGAGTTTTTCTCCACGGTATCGCACGAACTGCGGACGCCACTCTCCGCCGTTAAGGGATCTCTGCGCCTTATTGAAGGGGGATTGGCAGGACACATTTCCAACGAAGCGCGTGAACTTCTTGATATTGCCTTATCGAGCTGTGAGCGGTTGATTCGCTTGGTCAACGACATACTCGACCTTCGCAAAATAGAAGCCGGGCGAATTGATTTGCATATTTCCAAAGTTAAGAGCAAGGAATTAGTAGAAGAAGTCTTGCAGGGCTTAATTCCCTATGCTGAATATCATGGTGTGAATCTTTCCAATAAATGCACCGAAAGTTTCGTGCTTGATGCCGATCATGATCGTCTTGTGCAGGTCTTGACGAACCTCGTTGGCAATGCCGTGAAGTTTTCCGGAAAAGGGGCGTCAGTTCTTGTAAATGCGGAAAAGAAAAGTCCTTCAACACTTCGATTTACAGTGACCGATAATGGACCGGGAATTCCCACAGAACAGCATCACCTGCTTTTCTTGAAGTTCAAGCAGCTTGATTCTTCAGATTCCAGACGCCAGGAAGGCACCGGCCTAGGACTTGCAATTTGTAAAGCCATAGTTGGGCAACATCATGGCAAAATAGGGGTAGATAGCAAAGTAGGCCAAGGCTCGACTTTTTGGTTTGACTTGCCGATAAAACACTAAAGAGACTATTGGTATCAGGTGCATGAAACTCACTTTCAAGCGGTTTATGGAAAAAAATAGGAAGGGTCTGAAATTCTATTCGTTGCTTCTGGCACTTTCATTGAGTACCAATCTCGGCTGTATTGCGCAGGATGAATTCTCTGGCACCTTAATTGCTAAATCATCCAAAGAGAAAAAGCAAAAAGACAAAGATGATTCATCGTCTGAGCAGGCTGCTGATGATGACAATAAACCTGCTGAAGCAGCAAAAACGGAAATCGAAGCTGCCGAATCTGCTGATAAACCTGTCTCGTTCAGCGGAAATGCATCATGGTACGGAATTCCTTTTCATGGAAAGAAGACTGCATCCGGCGAGATTTTTGATATGTATAAATGCTCGGCCGCTCATTTGCATTTGCCGTTACCGACAAAATGCTTGGTGGAAGATCCTCGAACCGGAAATGCGGTAATTGTTAAGGTGAACGATCGCGGACCTTATGTCAAAACGAGGGTCATGGATCTTTCACGCGAAGCAGCTCGCGAGCTAGGCACATTACCTCGCGGTGTTGCTTACATTGACGTGACGGTGCTCGAGTCCAAGCACAAACCGAAAAGCAAGGGCTAGAAATTGAGAAAGGGTTTTAGCTGAATAAGTTTGCATCTCTTGCGGAAGCAACTAACCAGTTGATCGCTCCTGGTGTAGCCAGACCTAGTGCAATTGACGACCCGCCCACCAACAAGCGAACTGTGCCCGCTGGCGAAGAGAAGCGCATCAAGCCGATTGCGATACATGGGATTCCGTATGCGAGACCGAAGACTTCAAATCCGTTGGCTAGTATATTCAATAACGCTTCCAGATTTGCAAGATTGTTTACTCTGACCGTTCCTGCGGTGTTAACACCTTGAATAACTGTTGCATCACCCCAGTTAGGCTGAGTCTGATTCATTTGAGCTTGAGCTGCCTGCTGCTGCTGTTTTATTGCTTTTGCGGTGTCTTCGGAAATCGAAGGTAGGTCATGCATAAACAAAGCGCTCGTATAAATGCTGCTCAATTGATGATCGAGTGCATAATCTTCTGCTTCCTTTCTCTTGCCTTGCTGAATGAGCCTCGACAGATAATCCTTTTGTGCCAGAAGCAATACGTCTGCGTTATTAATCTTGCTTGCAAATGTTCCTTGCTGCTTCCCGAAAGAGAATGAGCTCGTCTGTATACCGTTTTCAAAAGCGCGAAGGTCCTCGAGCACTCCTGCGCCTTTGCTGATAGACTTGAACGCGGAGAGATTTCCACCTGCTGCATGTATTCTTTCAAGAATTTGATTGCCACCGTCTTCCGTTTGGTATTCGAAAACGCTTACAGAGTTTTCGCAGATCGCTGGAAGGTCCACCGGTATTGATTTGAACCTTGCCTCGAATGTGCGCCAGCCATCAGTTTCTCCAATGAGATCCTGAAAGTGTTTCGACGCATGAATCCACAAGACATCAGCATGTTCTGAGCGAGCCTTCTTTGTAGCCCTTTCTAGCAAATTCCAGTTGTCGTCTCCTCCTTTGAAAGACATGTTCTCCAGCTTTTTCGCGGCAGATTCCGCACTAAGTTCTTGCAAGCTGCTTTGTGGATCAGCAATGAACACGTCGGCGATCTGCTTCTTTTGTTCTTTAAGGAAATGTACAATCCCTGTCTTCGCTTTTTCGTTGGAGGATGAACCGTCAATTGCAACGATCAATCTTTCAGGAGCCTTCATCTGTTCAGCATTGGCAATTACAGTTTGTACCTTGCCCTTCTTATCCTTCAGCAGCATTACTGGATTGCTGCCTTTGTCTGAGTTTATGTGAACTCGAGAAAGCGAATCAACTGTCAATTCCTTCGCCGAAATGCTGTCTTTAATCTCAACATTCGGCTTGGATATTTCCTTCATGTTGCTTGCGATAATGCGAGGCAATTGCAATTCGGCCGCGTTTCCGGATTTAATTGTAAGAGGAGTGCTCATCGAGACTTTCACGCGCGTGTCTGCCAGAACCGGGGCACACTGCACGAAGAGTCTGTTATTTGAAAGCATTGATGCCAGAGCCGGATCTCTCTTCAGGAGTGCTTGGCTAGCGTATTGCTCGCGCGCTAGCGCATTCGGTAAGATCTTTGCGTTTTTTACAATTTGTTCTGCCGGAATCTCGTTAGTATGAGTAATAATTTGTACATCTGAAACCACTGCACCAGGAGGAAGCTGCATTTGGATACGGGCTTCTTGTCCCATGCCACCAGTTCTGCTTAAATTCATGGTCCATGCGAGATGGGCAGTGCGGGTGCTACTGTCTACGGTGCCAGAAATTTTGGATTCGCTTATCTGTGCGAAAGCAGGTGTTCCAATTGAGGCAGAGGCATAAAATGGATCGTTGTACATTTTATCCTGCCGCGCTTCCCAAATAGTAGTATCAGTGAGTTTATAATATGCATTTGCCAACCACTGCGCAGGTGCAAAGCTCAACGGCTGCGTGTCCATTTGCTCAAGAATTTCCTCTGCACTAATATTTGCAATTGCATAGTTTTTCAACACAGGTATATCAGAATGGAGAGCTGACAACTTTGCACTTGTGAGCAAGCTGTTCGCGCTGGGCATTATTGATAGAATACTGGCCGCTGATAATGCGGCCATGCTTGCATTATCAATCTTGCTGCGTCTGCACAGTTTAATGGACATGACGCTTGTGATAATCGCAAATAGCAAACTTAAACTGAGGAGTGTTATGTTTGTGGCTCCAAAGCTGCAAGAAAGCTGCAGGCAAAGGAGGGCTTGCGTGATTGCAGCTAGAACGGACAGGAAGCGATTTAGCTGCGAGGGTGTGGAATTTTGTTTTAATTCAGCCCAGGCTTTGTAGTTTGCTATGGGCACCAGCGCTAATGCCAGCAACGGCAGTGTTGCCTGCATTTCTTTCATGCCGAACACCAGGGCAATCAGAGCGGTAATGATGGGAAGAAGTATGGCGGAGCAGAAAAATAATTTCGCTCGCCAGCCCTTAAATAGTCCATCCCTGACAACTTTCCTCTTGCCTTCAGCTCTCCGAACGATAGATTCTGCTAGCTTAAAAAGGGAGCTTAAGGTGAGTACCGCAAAAAATGTTGTGCAAGAGAATGCTCCATAGGATTTGAACAAAAGATCGCAAACGCCAGCAATCGCGCTAGCAATAATCGTAATTCCCCAGACGCTTGTGAGAATTCCGGGCAGTCGCTTGCGATCAGCTGCCTGGACGGTCAGGTCGGCTTCGATTGTCGAAAAATCTTTTGAGTCTAGCAATCTTTCCAGCTGACTCCTGATCGCTGAATTTCCTTTGGCTATTGTTTCAAGCTCTTCCTTTTCTAGAACTGACATTTGAATTCCTCACTGGGCGCGATAAAATATTTGGGGACTGAGCGAGTGTGACGCGCAGGCGCGTTGCTCTTCCCCGGATGATCTGCTGATCCCCGATAGTAAGTACCGGCAAAGCATTGCTTCGCCTTACAAGTTTTTTGATTAGTAACCCTGAACCTAATTCGACTTTAGAACTACCGAACAAATAGGTCAAGAATATTTGCTTGATAAGTGACCATTGTCATAGCGATCAATGACTTTCAGGGGACTACTCAATCAGCAGCGCGGGCAGCGATGCCCGTTGATTGCAAATGGCATAACTGGTGCTTTTGCATTCTTTGGCCAGGAATCTTCCAGCTCTTTTACCGCGCGCCTGTTCTCGCTTGTGTTCGGCACCACATTACCATCAGCTCCGCGAATCATCTTCGCAACAATCTGTCCGTCAGCTCTCTTGTCGAAGCCATACCTGTAATTGATGTCCCTTTGATCCCATTTTTTGACTGCTTCGTAAAGAGGTTTGTTGATGCCATGCAACATTCTTCGATCGAAGAGATACATCGATATTGCCTCGGCATGCGTTTCTGCTGGGTTGAAGAAATAATCTGTAGCTGGGCGTTTTTCCGGAGGCAGCTCTTTTCGCATTTCCTTTTCACTCAACGCGCGATCGTCATCATGCACTATTTTTCCGTTTTCAACCGGATACCACATCGCATCATCGTCGACCTTGCCATCCTTGTTTTCCCATTGCCACTTTCTTCCCTGGCTGTCGGTGAGCCTGTAGGTGCCTTCCTCTTCTTTAGTAGCTGGTGGCTTGACATGCTGAAAGCCGAAAAACTTTTCAATATCGGGTGGTACTTTTTCGTTGTGTTCTTTGTCGATCCATTCTAACTCTTGCAACTGATGAGTCATTTCATGAAGCAGTGTTCCTTCCATTCCATCATATCCGCGAGTTTGAGCGAAATCTCTTGGCGCAATTCCTATCGTTGATGGCTTACCGTCTTTTGCTTCGTCGTGCCAACCGTGTTCGTCGAACGTAAGTCCGACACCTTTTGATGCTGCAAAATTGATCTGCAGTCCTTCAAAATCCTTGCCATTCTTTTTGGCCACGTGAGCGAATTTGCTTAACACCTCTTCTGTGACTTTGAGTTCCTCCTGAGTCGGCAGACGCACGTCGAAGGCGACTTTTCGCTTATCTTCGGAGTACACCGGTTTGTCGCCTGGACGACCCAGTTTTATATGAAATCGATTTTCGAGCTCGTCCATTTTTTCATTTAAAGACTGAGCCTGTTCTGACTGTTTCTCTACTTTTTCTTTTCCGCTGGCATCAGTAAGTAGCAGGCGGCTGTTTTCGTCTATTTCGTAATTGCCTTGTTTCTGGTCGGCGCCGCTTGTCCAGTTTTTTCCATCAGCGCTTGTCCAATTCCTTTTGCCATCGTTGATGAATTGTTTGCCATCAGCTGTTTTGCTCATGCTGACTTCTTGACCGTCGCGTGTTTTGAAGCTCGTACTCATGCTTCCATCTGTTTTAAATACAGTGCTGTTTCCGAATGGGTTTTCGAGTTTCAGCTCTTGTTTATTTTCATCGAAGGTAATTTTCGAACGGAAAGTTTCAGTTATCGGTCCGTCCTTTTTTGTCCATCCTTCCCCATCGTTGCTAACCCATTCTTTGCCCTCAGCGTCCTTGAAATAATCGGGAACTCCGTCGCGTGTTCTGAGCTGGATTTCTTTTCCATTCCACTCAAGTTTCTTGTTCTCTACGACTTCGTTTGGATTGTGTGGATCGACCTTGTGATCGCTGTGATCGTACCTGTCGTGGCTGTCTGACAATATATGGCCAGCATGGCCAACTTTCATGGCTGTTAGATACAGTTGCTGCGTCGAAAACTCAATACTCGAATTTGTTCCAGTCGCTGCCGCTGCGTTATTAGCTTCAGCCGGTTTCTTGTTAGCAGCATCCCGTTGCAGCGCTGAATTATCGGCAACGCGTCCAGTTATTTCTTGTACCGATTTCACTAATTCGAAGGCGAGGCTATGAATGCGAGTCTCGGTTTGCTCCGGCTCTGCCTGCCGTTCCTTCGGCGTTTCTTTTCTCTGAATTTCTGAAGACATATAGCGCGGCACTGACCGATAAGCAAGCCTTTCGATCATAAGAATATATACATGCTCGAACTATGGGCATTTCCCCACCGGGAACAGATCTAAGCTGCATATTCGTGCAGTGCTCGCTGTTGATTTTACGGGTTAGTCTTCTGTGCAGGATCCGCCGCTGGTGGCGCAGGCGTATCATCCGGCGCTACCTTTTCTTCAATCGCATCGGCACGTGCTTCAACTTCATCTGCATCCTTATCGCGCTTCATTTGACGCAAAAGCTGTGCGTAATTTCTCAAGCTGGCATCGAGGCGCAGATCATTTGGACCATATAGCTTTTCTCGAATTTCAATTGCGCCTTTGTAGAGCGGCTCAGCTGCTGCATATTTTTTCTCTTCACGATACATTCGCGCAAGATTTTGCATGCTTGTGGCAATGTCGCCATCATTTCCATATGCCGACGTCTTTCTTGCTTCCAGACATTTTGCCAGATAATCTTCGGCTTCTTGAGTTTTGCCTTCTTGCTTGAATAGCAATCCAAGATCGTTCAAGGTAGCCATTGTGTCTGGGTGGCCGTTGCCCAGTCCTTTGCTGCGAATGTTGAGCAAACGAACCAGTAAATCTTCTGCTTCTTTGTAGCGATTTTGAACTCTGCAAAGTTCTTCCAGATTGAAAATGTAGGCTCCAAGCTCAGGACTGTCAGTACCAGAACGCTTTTCCATTATCCCAAGCGCCTGCCGAGCAAGTGGCTCAGCTTCCTCATACTTACCTTGATCTGTTGCAAGTGCTGCCATGCTGTTCAAAGTATCAGCGACTGCTGCGCTGTCTTCGCCATAAACTTTGGTTCGAATCTGCAAAGCGCGCTTGTATAGATCTGAGGCGTCGTCAAATTTCCCTTCCTCCCTGCTGCACATGGCAAGATTGTGCAATGCAATTGCAGTGTTTTTGTCCTCAGCACCATTTGATTTCTCTACAATACCGAGGGCTTTTTTCAAAAGCGGCTCGGCATCTTCAAAGCGCCCTTCTTCGCGATAAACTCTGGCGAGATCCGTCAATTCTGTCGCCACTTCAGGGTTATTAGGTCCAAACACTTTTTCTCTTATTGTTAGTGCCCGTTCGTAGAGAGCCTCGGCATCTTTGTATTTCTCCTGCGCGCGAAGTGCTATCGCAAGATTGTTCAATGCAACTGCAACTTCTGCACTATCTTTTCCAAGTGATTTTTCAGTAACGTCCAGCGCGCGCCGAAAAATAGGTTCTGCTTCGTTATATTTTTGCAGTGTGATGAGCACTCCACCAATGTTGTTCAATGCAGCGGCAACTCGCTTGTCCTCAGGACCAAATGCCTTCTCCGAATTTGCCAGCTCTTGCTTATAAATTTCCACCGCTTCCGGCAAACGCTGAGTCCGTTTGTACAAGGATGCCAGATTGCGCAGAGTCACATTGATGGAGTCATAGTCGGGTTTTTCTAGCCCCTGTTTTAAACTGAGACTTTTCTTGTAAGCGTCTTCGGAATCTTTGTCCTTTTTCTCGGCGTCATATACGAGTCCGAGATCGTTCCATGTCTTTGCAATTCTATCGTCGCCGGCAGGAAAGCCGTCGGCAGTTTTCAGAGCATCAAGAAAGCTCTGCTCAGCGCTGTTGAAATCTCCCTTTCTGTATGCAGCTGTCCCAGCGTCATATGCTTTTGCCCAATCAGCGCCCTGCTGACCGAGTGTAACAGCAGGTACGATTGCAGCGATGCTTAATGTGATAGCAATGACGCTGATGATTTTTCGTGGCGATGACTTCGGATGCTTTTCTAAACTCATATTTGTTGTGGAACCAGGGAAGACGTGACTATAGAGGGTCGATCCTATTATGATAGCGACAGTGCAGCGAACTTTCATTGGAACAAAGACATGAAAAGCAAGATTAATTCGCCGCTGCACCTATCGAAGTCAAGGTAATGACCAAAGTAATATTTACATTGGATATCTGCGATCGTATTATCGTCGAGGAAGGTTGCGCTAAATAAAACCGGTTATCGCTAGCGGCAGGGAGTTAGTCTGGCGTGAGCACATGCGTCGAACTTAAAGAACTAATTAAGAGTTATTCCAAAGGACGTGTTCAAGCACTGAACGGCGTGAGCCTGAGCATTGAACAGGGTGAAATCTTTGGATTGATCGGTCCAAATGGTGCCGGTAAAACCACCATGATCGGATGCATGCTCGGGCTACTACGCCCCGACTCTGGCAGCGTCTTGATAAATGGAAAATCGCCGGAATTTTTCTCGGTGCATACTTTGATTGGCTACATGCCAGAGCGACCGGAGTTCGAGCACTGGATGACCGGCCGCCAATTTCTCGAATATCATCACGAACTTGCAAGGCAAAATTGTAAAACGCGCGCCTCAGAAGTTGAAGAAGCCCTGGCATTTGTTGAACTTGATAAGCCCGCCTGGGATCGCCGCCTGAAAACATACTCGCGTGGCATGTTGCAACGTCTAAATCTGGCACAACTTATGCTGGGCAAGCCCGTCGTTCTGCTGATGGATGAACCCACTCTTGGCCTTGACCCTACCGGTGTTGCGGTTGTTCGCAAGTTCATTCAAAGAGCGCGCGAGCAGAACATCACGGCGATAATAAACTCGCATCAACTCGATGAAATCGAGAGACTGTGCGATCGAGTAGCGTTCATTAAAGGTGGGAAGATTGCCGCAATTGAACAATTGAAAGATGCAGATTTTTCCGATTATGTTCTTGCAATTAAACTTACGCCAAATGGCAACTATGCTGATCATCGCAAGCGTATTGAAGAAATTTGTGCTTCAGCTCAAAGCAAGCTTCAGGAACAGAAAGATCGCAGTTTCAAGTTTATCGTGCGCGATGGACGTGCTGCCGGGCAGCTTATAAAGGAACTGATAGATGCGGGTTTCATCGTTGAGGAAGCTGTGCCGGAGCGCAGCAGGTTGGAACAATTGTTCCTTTCAGGAGGCGCCGAACATGTGGATCAATAAGGCGATTCTCAAATTCACCGTTATGTCTGCTTGTCTCGACCCGATGAAATTGATGTATGTTGGCTTGCTCGGTTTTATTGTGCCAATCGGAATGAAGCTTGCTGCGTTATATCACGGCTCTGCAGATTCGCAAACATTTGAGATGCTCACGGGAAAGGTTGGAGTTTCCTTTATCATGATGGTCCTTTGTCTTGGACTTGCGGGAAACTCAACAACGCAAAGCGGCCGTGGTGGAGAATATCTGCCATTGCTCTTCTCCAGACCTGTTAGCCGCAGCGAATACGTTTTTACAAAATGGATAACTATCACCGCCATTGGTGGCGCCCTGGCAGCGATTCAAAATATTTTGATTGTACTATGCGGGATGTTTTTCGGAGAAACAACATCGATGCTGGGCGTTTTTAGCATGTTGATCGAGCGTTTTCTTGATGCAGGAATTCTTGCTGCCGGAATGTTATGGACAATGTTGAACAAACATCCTGTATTTCAGGTGATTTCCATTTGTGCGTTTTATGTCTGGATGATGGGGCAGACGGTTCCACCTGTCAGTGTTGCCGGACCACAGGCAAGCGGGATTGATCAGCTTGCACTTGAATGCACGAAGATTATGTTGGATTGCTCGGGGATGCTGGGCGATCTCGTTTTACCAGGTATAAATGTGTATGACCTATTAAACAGCCAGTCATACAACATACTGCCTGTGCTTGCATATTTTTCGACGCTCTGTGTTTACCTCACCGGCGCAATCGTGTCTACAAACAAGCGGGAGTTCTTCTATGGAACAACTTAAAGACTTCCGCCTCACAAGTACTCCACGAATTGTCTGGATCGTTTGCATCTGTTTGCTTGTAGCACGCATAGCATTGAGTGCTTACGAGTTCGCACATCCTGCAGCGAAGCAGCGATCTGTCGCCTGGATTGACGCCAACCTATTTTACGGTTTCCCGGTTCCCGCAAAGCAATCGGGCGCCCATGATGCGCTCCTACCAAATACAGGTGGAGCTGGAGCAAGCGGAGCCAACGACCAGGCAGTCAGCAGAGCCGGAGTCTCTGGAAACAACGACCAGGCAATATCTGAAAAAGATCATGGTAGGGGCGCCTCACGGGCGCCTGGACCGGAGCCTTCGAATGCACACAGTGCATCAGAAAATGCCAGCGCAAAGCCAGCGAACCATAAGCGCCGCATTTACGAATTCTATGCCTCCTGGTGCAGCCCATGTGAAAGACTTGAACGAGATGTGATGACTAACTCTGAGATTCGCACATATATTGAGGGCAATTTCTGCCCGATTAGAGTTGTGGATCGACAGCGCGAAGACGGTCATAACAACAAGCTTGTGAGTGAGTTGCAGAAGCGCTATCGAGTGTTTGCATTCCCCACTCTTGTCGCTACAAAAGAAGATGGTGAAGCCTTAGGCTCTCTTGTCGGCAATTCATCCTCGCTCGCTGTGTATCGCTTCTTAAGCCGAGTTAAGAATGACGAGGGCTCAGCCAAGTAGTTCGTAGCTGTGTGTAATTATTCTGGCGCACTCTAATCTGTTTTTTCTCAAGCTCTAGACTGGCTGAGAATGCCCTTCTTGCTATCTGTGGGCTGCAGAAGTATTTGCATTTTTGTTTCGTTTGATAAGCAGGTCAAAAATATTGATCTCATTTTTACGCCAAATACTTTGGCTTGCCTTTTAGAGCTGCTGCTTATCCTGCGGCACATCCGCAAATGCAAGCGCTGCTTGTTTTTCGTTAAATGGCTTCATCTGGCGCTAGAGGACACGTTCAGCTGACAATTGCCGTGAAAGAAGTGAATCTACGCTTGGGGTTGTCATGAGCGCGCACTTTTTGATCACAATTCGGTGTTACGTTATCCCTGCGCAAATTTGCCAGATTCTCTCTTCTGTAGGTTAAGCGGATTTTAGTTTCCACGATTGAACTTTCCCGCATGAAATTCGTTATGAGAACTATGAACTCCGACACCCCTCCTTGATCTCTTTCTAGAGGTTTCAATAAAAACAAAATGGCTGAGTGTTCAGTTGTAGAAAAAATTTCTCCTGTTCAACATATTGAAGAAAAACCGGAGAACGGTCTAAAAGGATTAAAACACTGGCGGCAAGATTTACTGGCGGGGCTTGTAGTAGCCCTGGTATCAGTGCCGCTGTCTCTGGGCATTGCCATCGCATCTGGCGCCCCCCCTATATGTGGTATTACTTCTGAAATTATCGCCGGACTGGTTTTTCCATTCCTCGGTGGTGCATACATGACCGTCAGCGGACCCGCTGCCGGGCTGGCGCCCGTTATTCTGAGTTCGATGCTTCAGCTGGGACACGGTGACACAACTCTTGGCTATCATCGAATAGTTTGTGTAATTATGCTGGTTGGAGTCTTGCAACTCGCGCTTACTTACTTAAAGGCTGCAAAGTTCAGTCATCTTTTCCCAAGTGCCGCGATTCAAGGAATGCTTGCTTCAATCGGTCTTATGCTTGTGATGAAGCAAATGCCAAATTTCTTCGGACAGAAGTTTCACGGTCACGAATTTTTTGAAATGCTTGCTGAAATACCCGCACGCTTCGCACAAGTTAACTGGACAGTTTTTGCGCTTTCGGCTTGTTGCCTGGCCTTGCTCTTCGGCCTAAACGCCATCAAATCGAAATGGATCAAAATTGTTCCACCACAATTAATTGTTGTAGTCGTCGGGGCTGCGTTTGGTGCCGCCATCAACATCGATCCTAGATTCTTGGTTCATGCGCCGTCAAACCCATTTGAACATGGCTTTGTGATGCCTGACTTTGCTGCCTTATTTGCAGACCGCTCAATCTGGGGGGCGGTGTTCAGCTGTACTCTACTGCTTGCCTTTGTCGATGGTACTGAATCACTTGCCACCATTCACGCAGTCGACAGAATTGATCCCTTCCACAGAAAATCCAACCCGGACCGTACCTTGATGGCAATGGGCATCTCGAACATTTGTTCTAGCTTGATTGGCGGATTGACAATTATCCCCGGCATTATCAAAAGCACTACCTGCATCGTATCCGGTGGACGCACAGCCTGGGTCAATTTCTATAATGCACTTTTCTTGATTGCATTCCTCGTCTTTGGTGCATCTCTGATAGATCGCATCCCCCTAGCTGCGCTTTCTGCTGTGCTTGTACACATTGGTTACAAGCTGGCCGGACCGCACAAATGGAAATACGTAAGCTCTATCGGGGTCGAACAACTGGCAATATTTGTAGTCACAATTCTTGTGACTCTGAAGACAGACCTGATGTTCGGCATCTTCGCAGGCATGGGCGTGAAGTTGCTCATCGTTCTCTTTTACGCAAAGAGAGCATCCTCAGTTAGCAGCCTTGCTCTTTCATTCACATCCATATTCAAGAATCCGGTTATGGACGTTCAACGCAATGATGAAACTTACAGCGTTCGAGCGGAAGGCCCGCTCACTTGCTTCAATTCACTCTGGTTGCGCCAGTCGCTCGATCATCTTCCAGATGGTGTGAAAAATGTGCGTCTGGAGCTCGGACCAACCGTCTCCGTCGTAGACCATTCCGTTAATCTCTATCTCCACACTCACAAGGTCGACCTCGCTCGTTCCGCTGTGCGGATGGACATTGTCGGGCTAGACGCTCTTCGCGCCAAGTCCAGCGAATCCACATCTTTTAAATTCCGAGAGATGGCTACCGCTAATGCCTGGAGCCATTAATTCCGAAAGTGGCGACCGCTAATGCCTGGAGCCACTAAACGATCGTAGCCGAGTGCCTGGACGCGCCGGCAGTAAAGACAGCAGGAAGAAATCTGGGCGATGCTATTACAAGCATCGCCCCTCTTTTCTCGTTCAAAAACAGTTCAAAAGAGATAAGCGCCACGTTTCGAAATCCAATTAGCGAATAGTCCCACTAATCGAAAATATGCAAAATCCAATCAGCACCACTAGACGAAAAGCTGCAATGGCACGAACTGACAAGCACCAATTGTCACTTGAGATCGAGTTACAGTCTTCATATTCTATTTTGCTGCGGCACTGTTTGAATATTGCTATTTAAGTTCATCGGAGACGATTTGTTTGACTAGATTACCGTCAGCCAAACCCTTTAGCTGAGGCATAACCGCTTTCATCACTGCGCCTTGATTCTTCCCGCCCTCCGGCAAGCCTGCGATGATATCGCGTACAATTTTTCGGATCTCTTCCTCAGACTTTTGCGCGGGCATATATTTACTCAAGATGTCCCGCTCTTTCAATTCTTTGTCCGCCAGATCTGCGCGTCCTGCTTTTGTGTATTCGGCAATGGAGTCATTGCGTTGTTTCACGAGCTTCTGCACAGCAGCGACTTCTTCTTCATTGCTGAGTTCGTCCTTGCCCGTTTCCGTCCTTTTATAGGTGAAAGCAGAAAGTGCTCCACGCAGCGTGTCAATGCGCAGCTGATCGCGTGCTTTCATTGCTTCTTTTAGATCTGCTGAAATTTGCTCTTTGAGACTGCTCATGATTTCACCTGGTGGCGGGGGAAATCTATTATACAAATGCTTGACGTCGGTTCGTTGACTTCGGTTCGTTGAGGTCAGTTCGTTGACGCGTCGGTTCGTTGACTTCGGTTCGTTGAGGTCAGTTCGTTGACGTCGGTTCGTTGACTTCGGTTCGTTGAGGTCAGTTCGTTGACGTCGGTTCGTTGAGGTCAGTTCGTTGACGTCGGTTCGTTAGCTGCCGGACACCTCCTGGCACAGTCGGCATTTAAGCAACGATTTGGAAGGAGGTAGGTGGATTCAACCTTCCGTTTACTTTGAGAAGCCAGACAAGTAAGTATTCAAGGAATAATAGATCCGATATGAATATCTGCAAATCGGGAGATTTCATAACGTTTTTGAATCGGATTCATCGCACCTCCAATTCAGATCTATTATGAATAAAACCGCAAATGCAGGTTTTGAACCGGATGCATTATTTCTTGGCAGGCGGACTTCGTTTCGGTATCGCACAATATAAGGCAAGGTCTGGTGTTCTGTTCGCAAGGCGGGTGTGCCGGAGGCGCGGGTGTGCGAGAGGCAGTCTGAACGCACGGGTGGGCAGGCGGCCGTCGTTTCGGTGGCTCACAACGAAGGCAAGATCTGGTTTCTGTTCGCCCTGGGTGTGCCAGAGGAGCGGGTGTACTGGAGGCAGTCCGAACGCACGGATGGGCAGGCGGCGAAAAGCCCGCCAGAACATAGCACCGCAACAGCCAGAACATAGCACCGCAACAGCCAGAACATAGCACCGCAACAGCCAGAACATAGCGCCGCAACAGCCAGAACATAGCACCGCAACAGCCAGAACATAGCACCGCAACAGCCAGAACATAGCACCGCAACAGCCAGAACATAGCACCGCAACAGCCAGAACATAGCGCCGCAACAGCCAGAATATAGCACCGCAACAGCCAGAACATAGCACCGCAACAGCCAGAACATAGCGCCGCAACAGCCAGAATATAGCGCCGCAGCAGCCAGAACATACCGCCGCAGAACGCAAGCCAGAACAGCGAAGAAAGCCAGCCCTGAACACTCAGCGGATTGCCAGACTGCGGTTAATCCCATGGCATGCCAAATTTATGCCAAATTTCTGCCCGGACTTTGCCATCACATGTGAGTAATCTAATTCGTGTAAAGGGCAAGGCTGAAAGCCCTGGCGGGTGGAAAAAGTACTTAGGTTCGGGTGGGTTCCAAAAATGAATAAGACATTTGCTAGAAGTTCGAATAGTGCTTGTGTGAGTGGCGCACACAGCCAACGTATTACGCGTGAAGAAGTAGCAACGCTGCGCAATATCACGGTTCAAAAGAAGACTCTGACTCACAAATTGAAACAAGCATTTCATGTCGCCTGGCGCGATTTGTCAGTGCTCGTGAATGCTCCTATCAACGCTGTTCGTCTCAATAACAGCATGTGCAAATACTATGGTCATGTGATTCAAGGACCATGGCAGGGATATTTGCCCAAGTGCAGAGACTGCGGCTCCGAAATCAGCTCTCCGGACCAATTGCGGAAAGCATCACCGGTGAAATAACCGACGAAAAATACAAAGTTTGATCGCTGACACCTATACCCCGAACCCAGAAGCTGTCAGCGGGCTGGCTAGAGGGAACCGCACTCGGGCGGTCCCCTCTTTGGGCTTTTTGGATTTGGCAATCGGGATTGCTTAACCTGCGAGTATGGTGCTTCTAGCGAGGCGTGGCGCGCCCCTGCCAATTTGAAAGAGTAACCCCAGAGGCAAGTCAGGAGGATATACTCTTCAAGATTGCTATGGGGAGTATCCATTAGAATGGTCGCCAGCGGATTTGGACGCATACCTTCTGAAACCGTCGAGTTCTTTCAATACAATATCGTGCGTGTGAGCACAGATGTTCTTGTCGCATTGCCAGCGCAAGCCGATGAAAAATTGCGTGCGTTTACTCTGGAAAAAATTCTTGAAACGGTTTTTCGTGACTGGAATGAACATGGCAATACAAGCCTGTCGCCGCAAGATCTGAAAGACCTTTCCAGCTTTATCCAGATGTCTGCAGCTCTCGCCGGCAATCAACTAAACGCGCAGGGACGAGCTGTTTATGAAGCCAGTCTTTCTGCCCTACTCGAAGATTGGTTATACAACTGGAACTCAGAAAAGCAAGCGCAAAAATCGAAGTAACAGCTTCAGTTAAGGAGAACAACGATGTCGCATCCACATGATTTAGCCGACCTGGGTATCAAAGTTGTCTCTTGCATCGGCTGGACATTGCTTGGTGTGTTCATCTTTTATTTCGGTGCTTTGCTTTTCGACAAACTCGACCCTCTCGATTATCATGCTGAAATAGCAAAAGGCAATGTAGCGGCTGCGATTAAAATGGCGGCTGCATTGCTTGCGATCGCGGCAATTGTGGTTGCTGCGATAGTGACATAGGAGGCTTGCTTGCTGGCCTCGAAGCTAATTCAATCGATTAAAGCGAGGCTGGGCAAGCGCAAGACGAAGACCCGGAAGCCTGCCGAGAATGTAAGTCTTGAACTCTCACAGTTCGGCAGAATTCCGCTGGCTACTTTCAGACTTCTTTCATCACACTCAAAAGACGTTAGCGGGAGAGTGGCTTGTTATCTGCCGCTGGACATATCGAAGGAATTGCGGGACTTCACTGTACGGGAAGTTCTGGCGACATTGTTCGATGACTGGCTGGAGAACGGCAATGACGAGCCACTATCCGCGCAAGACATCGAGGATTTTGGCTCATTTGTGGAACTGTCGTGTGAGCTTTCTGGCATTCAAAATCACCCGGATAGTCTCGAAAAGTCCGCCATTTATAAAGCATCTTTACGCGCACTTTTGCAAGAATGGTTGGACAAATGGAACGCTGCCGATGCTTCTGGAGCGATATATCCGCCTGGCTAGGCTAGGCTTAGAATACAGGCGATTGGGGTAGGATTGAACTGGTGGGTGCCTGCACTGCATCCGCCCATGTCACGGGAACTGGGTCAGGCCATGCTAGGGGAGCCTCATGGGCGCCTGAAGAAATGGATACCCACAAATTCGCCGACAGTGAGGACATGCCAGAAGCATGAACCGGCGCGAAAACAAACATCTTGTACTTGCAGCCGTTTGCCTATTTCTATTCGGCGTCGCCTCCGCGCGCGCATCAGAAGTGACGCAGACTGACCCTGCTAAGATGGCGCAATTGGGGATCTCGGCATTTCAAAAGGGTGATGTTCAGACTGCAATTCGCTATCTTGCCGCACGCGCCAACATGAAGCCTGAGGATGCAAATGTATATTACTACCTCGGCAATTGCTATTTGAAGACAAATCAGAACGATCAGGCTGCGCACATGTTCTCTGCCTGCGTCAGAGTCTCTCCGTCCAGCCAGGCGGGACGCTATTCATTGACTGCGCTTGAGACTCTTTCGACAATGCCGAAACAAGCGGACCCGCCTCCGCCAGATCCCGCGGCGGCACCTCCGGATAAAGCGCAAGCTGCAGCGACAAAAGATTCCCTGATGAGTGAAAAAGCGCTCGATCAACAGTTCAATGATGCAGTAGTAAAAATCAAAAGTTACCGGCAAGGTCTGAAGTCGCGAGTTGATCACATCTGGCTGCAGATGCAGGACGAGATGCAGGCCCTTCAGCAGCGAAATAATCCTAACTATGCCGCAGATCTGGAAAAATTACAGCGTGAAGCCGAAATCAAAGTTCAAGAATTGCAGACCAAAGAGCTGCGCTTAGAGAGCCGTATGATGGCTCCGGAAAAAGTCGATGTGCGCGCAATTCCGCAGATGCCTTCTGAAAAAGTCGATGATACAAAAACCGCATTGGGATCTCTGCTGGATTATTTCAAACCAGAAAAACCATTCGATCCATTTGCGACTGAATTGACTCCAGATGTTACGTCAAAGTTTTTGACCGTAAAAGATGTTTTCGGAGAACTATCAACATATCAGGCGTCAGCACGACGAGCTGCCAAACAGGTTTTCATGCAACTAAAGAATTCGATTGAAATGAAACAAGATCAGTTGGATATGCAATTGACTCAAATCAAAAATAATCTCTTGCATGATGTGGTGGCAATTAAAATTAATTACGGCAATCAGACTAATGCAAGAAACGCGCAGCAGTTGGTAAACGCAGCAAGCTACATAAGCGGTGCTAAAATTCCACGCAGCGATCAGGAGAAACTGACTCCGCAAGAGCAGGAGGTCTCGCAGGCTGTTGAACGCTCTAAGAAGCGCATAAAGGATGCCGAAGATACTTATTACCACGAAGTCGATCTCATTCTTGCCGGAGGAAAAGAGAAGCTTGGCGGCATGATTGGGCAGATAGGCCAGATGAATAAGCAAATGCAAAAGCCGAGTGGAACGATACAGCTGGTTCCGCTTGGAACAGATACCTACACTCGCAACTACATCAACTTCGGCGAGCGCCCCGAGCTGATGCCCTCCGCCAACGCCGCAAACAAGATTCCCGCCGCCAACGCCGCAAACAAGATTCCCGCCGCCAACGCCGCAAACAAGATTCCCGTCACCCCGCTGCATGCCGAAGCCGCAAAAAAACTAAAACCCGGGAGCGCCCGCGTCACCTCTCCAACCCGCACTCGCTCCGCTCGCACGGGTCCCAATTACGAGGCTAGCTGCGGCTCGCCGGCTTCTAAAAGCAACTCTCGAGGTCCCAACTAAATGCTTCGTTTTGCAGCGAGCTCTCGTTTGCCGCTAAGTTTTTCAACTTGTCTCATTGCAGCATTATTATTGTGCAATCCCGCAAGTACAACCGATCTTAAGAAGAAAGAACCTCCAACAAAAAACAAACCCGCTACAGTCACCCTCTTCGGCCAAGTAGACGAATTCTCCTACGTCTGTTCGTCTGCCGGCGTCCGTATATCAGGCGCAAAAATACCAGGACGCGTTGACAAAATCAGCCTGGGCAGCGCTGCCGCATATTCCGGATTGCGCCAGGGAGATCAAGTTCTAGAAGCAAAGTACGACGATAATTCAATCACCTTAGACATAGAACGTCAGGGACGTCATTACCAAGCCAAAATTGCCACCAATGTCCGAGGTGTGAAAGAAGAATTCGAATCGCGAAAAATAAAATTCTCCCTCGGCGATTCCCCGTTCGATGATGAACTGAAAAAGCTGCGCGACATCAATGTTGTAATTCTATTGGACCGCTCAAAGTCAATGGAAGACATGCATGCAGGGGTTCCTGGGGACATCAGCAAATGGATGTGGTGCAAGGAACAAATTGACAATGTTTATCTCGCAACAGATCGCGTTCTTGAAAATGGATTTGATATTTATCTATTCAACGATCGAGTCGAAGGACGAACCGGTGTCACCCTCTGGGACCTGCACCAGGTCTTCGATACCATCAAACCGCAGGGAGAGCACAAAAGCATTTCTGCACCATTGCGCATGGTTCTCAGTGAATATTTTTCACGGCGGAAACTGGACAGCAAGCCTTGCATCATACTGGTAATCACCGACGGATTGGAAAACTCAGGCCCAACTCTGCAGGATGTTTTGATTGACGCATCCAGACAAATGAGCAGGCAAGGAGAAGTTATAGTGAACTTCCTTCAAGTCGGAGATTCCATTCGTGCTGAGGAGTTGTTCGACGATCTCGATCGCAATCTTGTAGCAAAAGGTTCTCGTTACCGTATGGTTAATTTCAAACCCTTTGCTGAATTGCGGAATCGCGGAGTGCTCTATGAGTTACTGGCTTCAGTGAAGGACATTAGTAAGACTCCGAAGCCGAGCAAATAGGGTAGGAAGAGTCTTAGAAATGCCAGGAATTTCACGGCTGAGAAAGTAGAGCCCAAGAAGCGAGGGAGTCACGCCACTAAACGCGTTTAGGTTCAGTCATTATCAGACGACCCGGGCTAGGTTTCGCGACGCGGGCTAGGTTTCGAACAGGCTGGGTACATTAAAAGCGGGACTGCAACCTTAAACCAGGCAGCTATCCCTGGGAGCACCGCCATCCCTGGCGGCTCTTATAAAATGGATCGGTCTATAATTTAATAGCCGCCCGGACGGAGAAGCATTTTGGACAGCGATGGAGTCAGTGTCTGGCTGCAAAAACAACTGAAACCGGTAACTAAGAGTCTGGAGAAAGTTCCTCCGGAAACTTTTAGCTGGGTTTCGCTTGCCCTTGCAGCGGGTGCAGGCGCTCTTCTCTACTTCGCACAGGCTCAGTATTATCCAATTGCTGCACTTCCTGCTGCGCTTTTACTCTTGCTTCGTCTGATGAGTGATTCGGTTGAAGAAATACTTTGTGCGCAGGCAGATCCGAACAAGGTTTATAATCGCTTTCTGATTCGCCTTTGCGCGCGTCTAGCAGATTTGTCAATGTTGCTTGGTTTTGCGTTTTGGGATTCTCTGCGCATTCATCTTGTTTTACTTGCCATTGTCTCGATGTTGCTGGTCAGTTATGCCGGTGAGCTCGGTCGCGCTGTTGGAAGAGAAGAAGCAGTTGGTGGGCTGCTTTGCAAAGCCAATCGAATCATTCTGTTGATCTTCTTCTGCATTATTTATTTGCTCATGCCAAACTCACATGTTGGTGCATATTCTGTTTTTGAAGTGATGTTTGTGTTATTCATTCCGTTGGCGTCGATTACCTTATTGCAACGTATGGATTCATCGTTAAGTCGACCACCGGACGATTAACCCGGGAGCGCCCGCGTCGCCTCTCCAACCCGCACTCGCTCCGCTCGCACTGGTTCCCATTACGAGGCTAGCTGCGGCTCGCCGGCTTCGATCTTAACTGGTCCCAAATGTTCTCAGCAAGCAAAAGCCGGCGAGCCGCCGGCGCTCCCGGCTGTGCAGTTCATTTGCTCTGAGTTTCTTGTAGAAACTTGTGAATCCCCTCTATATATAAGTTCCAATCAGGTTCTTTCCAGTTATGTGTTGCATGTGGCAGTGAAACGAATTGTTTTGGCTCTGATGCAGCGGCGAAGTTTTCTTGGGCCTCCGAATAAGGAATGACTTCATCTTTTTCTCCATGGATAATGAGCACTGGCGCGTGCTTCTCTTTCAGAAACGAGAAGTTGTCCATTGATGGAACTGTTTGCAGGAAGTCTGGATAGACGTTGAAGTAAGCTACTTTCTTCTTCGCTACGCGCAAAAGGGAAGTGAATGTAGAGTCAAGTATAATGCCACCACACTTCACTTGGCTCGCCAGCATGCATGTTGGTCCACCGCCAATTGACTCTCCGTAAAGAATGATTTTTTGTGGCGCCAATTTCTTCTCTTCCACTAGATAGTTATATGCGGCATGAGCGTCTTTACTCAGTCCCTGTAAGTTCTTTTTTCCCTCGCTTAATCCATACGCACGATAGTCATAAACAAAAACCGAAGCACCTGCATCCATTAAAGCTTTTACGAGCATTAGCCGGTGTCCGATGTTTCCTGCATTGCCATGACTGAATAGAATTACCGGGGCATTCTTATTCGGCGACTGGAAAAACCACCCATTCAATTTGTTGCCTTCTTCGTTTTTGAACCAAACCTCTTCTCTCTGAACGTTGTTCACAGAAGTGCATTTGTACTCCTCTCCCGGTGGCATTGGAAAGAGTATGAAGCCTCCGTTTGTCATGGTTAAAACAGGAGGGCAAAAATAAATGTATGTGCATACTGCGACGAGCACAAAAGCAATAAATGCGCTTTTGCTCAAAAGTTGAAGAAATGAACTTATTGCCTGGGAGTCTAGCTGCATAAAACCATTATTCCATCTTCGGGACAATCCATGCCAATATCGGATCAATTAAGCAAGTGATCGGACTCTTTGCACCAAACCTAGGTGTTGCAACGAAAATTTCACGCCTTTTGGGGATAATGCAAAGCTAGGGTTGATACACGCTGGCTTATGCGTCTCACGGAGATTCATGTGCCTCCTGAATCAGATCGCAGCCCCCAGCCTGCGCCGAGATCTAATTCTGAATACTCAGACATTCTAGAGTTCCTTTCCAGCATCAAGGAAGGAGACTCGAGAACCAATGCTTTGGGTTCTCCAAGCAGGAATTCAGGACCAACTGATCGAGAGAGCAGGAATTCTGATCGCTTCTTGTTGAATCATCCGCTTACTCGCCCGATGCGGACCATTGACTGCCATCGCCAAAATCAGGCTCCGTCGTTTTCTCCACTATTGGACAAGTTCGACTCATTGTTTTGCCCCTGGCGAAAGCGGCAAGAAAAAAATGATAACGAGCCGCTTCCGAAATTGATAATTCAAGGCAAGGAAGAGAATTATCCTGAGTCGAAAAAGGGAGATACAGAAGATAAATACGGCGATAAGAAAGTTGCCGATCCTTACCGCTGGCTTGAAGACACGAAAAGCCCAGAAACCAAAAGCTGGGTGCAAAAGCAAACAGAACTGACAGAGAAGTACCTCGCTACGATTCCCGAGCGAGCCAAATTATTGGAAAGGCTCGAGAAGGTCTATAACTATGAACAGAGATCTGAGATCTGGAAGCATGGCGACAGTTATTATTTATGGAAACAAGACGGACTGAAACAACAACCAGAGCTTTGTGTTCTTGATAGTTTCCATGCGATACCGCGCACAATACTGGATCCAAACAAGCTTTCTGCAGACGGACATGGAATAGTCAAAAATGTTCGCCTGAGTGAAGACGGAAAATTTGCGTCGTTCGATTTCTCTGACGGTGGGCAAGATGCCACTCGGCATGTGTTTTTTGATTTGAACAGCCAGAAAGAAATAAAGGAACTTCCGAAGGATATTAAGTTATTCGGACCTGAATCATCAAGCAAGCTAAAATGCCGGATGGCACGGAGCGCACCTATAGTCTTACTGACGATGGAGTGGCGAAAAATAAGCTTGTTTACCACGATGCAAAAACAAAAAAAGATGTTGATGTAATTCCAGAAGGAAAAGATGAGCTACTCGCTGCCCAGATTGTAGGAAACAAGATAGTTGCACATTATTTAAACGATGCGTGCAGCCAGCTGAAGGTCTTCGATCTGGATGGCAAACATCTGAGGGACATCGAATTACCAGGGCGTGGCACCGTGAAAGCCATCAATGGAAGTGCATCAGACAAAGAGTTATTGTTCACCTATACAGATTTCACCACCCCGAGCACTCCTTATCGCTGCAATCTCGAAACGGGTAAAATCGAAGCGCAGTTCACGCCCAGGACTCCGTTCAATCCAAAAGATTTTGAGACCGAAGAGAAGGTCTGTAAAAGCAAGGATGGCACTCCGGTGCATCTTTTCATAGTGCACAAAAAAGGAATGCAATTAGATGGAAACAACCCTACATATCTGCACGGTTATGGTGGTTTTAAAATAAATCGTACTCCGCAATTTGATAACGGCAACATTCCCTGGTTGCAAGATGGTGGAGTACTTTGCGTGGCTAATTTGCGCGGTGGCAATGAATACGGTGCGAAGTGGCACGAGGCAGGAATGAAAGACAAGAAGCAGAATGTTTTCGATGATTTCATCGCATCAGCGCAATATCTTGTTGACAATCATTATACGAATGGATCGAAACTCGCGATTGGCGGGCGCAGTAATGGCGGCTTGCTTGTCGGCGCGACTCTTGTGCAAAGACCTGATCTTTTTGCGGCTGCAATTCCGGAAGTCGGATTGTTCGACATGCTGCGTTTTCCAAAAATCGGTCCCGGTGCCTGGTGGGAGTCGGAATACGGCTATCCATCCAATCCTGATGACTTCAAGACATTCATGAAGTATTCGCCATTACATAATCTCAAACGAGGCATCGGCTACCCTGCGGTGCTGACAATGACAAATGTAAACGATGACCGAGTAATTCCTTCGCACAGTTTTAAATTCGTTGCCGCCGCGCAGCGCGCGCAGGGGAATGAGAAGAATCCAGTCTTGCTCTATGTGGGACAGGGCTGTGGTCACGGTCCGGAAAAATACACGCGTGAGTTGATCGAAGAATACGCAAATAAATGGGCTTTTCTAAAACAAGCTATGCGTAACGCGGAACAAAAGAAATAGACCGATTCGATCAGAAGCCGCCAGCCTGGAGCTCTGCAGCTATCCCGGGAGCGCCGGCAGCCTGCCGGCTTCTGAAAAATCGGATCGATCTGGCCGGAGTATAAGCCGGCGAGCCGCCGGCGCTCCCGGCAGGTGCTAAACAAGAACCGGCACTTTTGCGAGTTCGTCGGCGAGCTCTTTCATGGAGGAGAATCTCTGTTCTTTTTCTTTCGCTAGGCAACGCTTGATGATCTGGCGAAGGTACTCTGGGATCTCAATGTCGGGGGGTAGCGTTGGAACAGGATCGTTTAAGTGCATAGTCATAACTTCCGCGGAGGTCTTGGCGATGTAAGGTCGCATGCCGCATAGTGCCTCGTGCATTAGACAACCCATGGAGTAAATATCAGATCGAGCGTCGAGTTCCCCTCCACTGCACTGCTCGGGGCTCATGTAGGAAGGTGTTCCGTAGACCTCTCCTGTTTTAGTCAGCTTAACGGCATCTGGGTCGTCAATTAGTTTTGCAATGCCAAAATCAAGTAATTTTGCTTTTCCAGGATGTGCTCCGCTGACCATGACGTTGCCTGGCTTTAGATCGCGATGCAATACTCCAGCTTTATGTGCGTGATCGAGCGCGAGACAGATTTGAATAAATACTGGCACCGCTTCCGTGTATGTCATGTGCCCGCCGATGTCGATGAGTGCCTCCATCGATGCGCCATCCACAAGTTCCATGACCATATAGCAGCGTCCACCAGGTAGCACACCGAAGTCCAGAACGCTAACTACATTTTCATGGTTCAATTTGCTTGCGGCTCTGGCTTCCATGCGAAAACGCTTTAGTGCTTCCATGCTTCCGATTAAATTTGGATTCAGCATCTTTACTGTTACCAGGCTGTCCCAAAGTCTGTGGCGCGCTTTGTAGATTACTCCCATTCCGCCACGACCCAACTCCTCGATAATCTCGTATGCTGGATGCAATGCCCCAGCCGCATCAGGGTCGCGTGAGCTGGGTGCCTCAAGAGGATCGCGGTTCAATGCAAGAATAGATGCTGCCACCACTGATAGTGTAGCTACAGAGCAATAGCAAAGCAAGAATGTGAGCAACGCTCCGTTCAGCGTTTGCTGCGTCGCTGAATCAGCGACTTGCATCACGAAAACTCCGCAAAGAAAAATGGACCAGAGTGCGAGAAATATGCAAAGAACAAAGCGCTTTGATATGTCGAGCACAAGCGGGGAATTGAACTCGCTCATATCGACTCCCACAAATAGAGTTGTTCGATAGGGCTGGCAGGCGTTGTGCACAGCAAGCAGCGTTAATGTCATGATGGCTGGAACAGACGCAAACCCGGCAATGAGCGGATCAAATTTCGCATTGCCCAGAGCCTGTGAGACAACGAACATTGATTTTGCGGAAATGATCAAAACGCTTGCAATGATTAGATTCATTCCCGCCGTTATCCACGGTACAGTCAAAATACTTCTGCGTGCAGATTCAAGTACATCTGGTGTTGGTTCGAGCATCCCATCCAGAAGTGCCACCATCTTTGGGTTGAAACGCCGTTCAATCAAATCGTGCACCCAGCTAATCAAGGGCATGAATACTATCAGACACCCTGCAAGAATCGACCAGGCTTTAATTGCATGAACGCCACCGCAGAGAATTGAATATGCTCCAAAAATGAGACAGGCTGAGACTCCGTTCACTATGCGTGCGGAGAACCTCAACCTGGCCATCATCTTAGGATAACCGCCGAGTAGCTTCTTGCCTGTAGCGCCTGTTGTAACCTTAGTCTTTTCCATATCCAGACTTGTACCCAAATCTCGGATAGGATCATTGGCTAACCCGGGGGCGCCCTTGTCGCCTCTCCAACCCGGGAGCGCCGGCGGCTCGCCGGCTTATAATCCCCCGATCCACAATTCATAAAATCATGATCGTCGGAGCAAAAATCGGCTCACCGGTTCGTAACGGACGCGCAAGGCGCGTCCCTACCATTAATCGTTAGAGTCCAAGAATTTTTGCTTTCGCAGCTTTATACTCGTGCTCGTTAATCAGTCCCTGTTCGTGCAATTTGGCAAGCTTTTCAAGTTCAGCTGAAACATCAGCTTTTGCTTTAGGAGAACTTGCTTTCTCTGCTGTGCAGCTAAATTTGTCCATGAAAGCAGTTCCAACTTTCTTGCCGATCTTGCTTCCGACAATTCCACCGACGAGTGCGCCGGTAAAAGTGCCAACTATCGGAATAGGAAGAATTACAGTTCCGAGTTGAGCGCCGGCTACAACTCCTGCTCCGGCACCTGCGATGCCTGCTGTTTTCTCGTTTTCTTTGTGCTCGCGCGCTGCAGAGTGTGCTTCGTCTGTCATTGTGAAATTCCTCGTTTGAAATGATGATTTAGACTGCTTGCTTCATTTTGTCGATCGTATTTGCTTTGCCGACCCAGCCAACGTGACCATCGTTGTCTCCGCCCAGCAGCTTGATTTTCACTGCATCTTTGCTGTCGCTCATGAGAATGCTTGCTTTCTGATTATTTGGAACGCGCAGCAAACCAGGAATATTCTTATTCTTGTTATTTGCAAGAAGCAATTCCTGGATTGTTGGCTCAATGCCAAACACACAGACTGTACCGTTCATATCCCATAGAATGACATGCTTATCAGCGCTAGCTTTTGCAGACTCTGCTTCACTAGAGGAAACCGGAGTTTTCTCGGAAACAGAGCTTGCTGCTCTGGAGAATGCGCTGAGAACACCCTGGGCGCTCTCTGATGATTTCACGTGTTTGATCGTCATTGCAATCGTCGCCATAAATGCGATGGCTCCGAGAGCCATTCCAAATAACATCACCACTCCAAGAAATGGTAATGCCAGTGCAGTGCCACCTGCTACGAGAACCGTAGCACCAGTGTATTTAGCCAAACGTTTCGAATGACGATATTGTTTTGCAAATTTCAATATCGACCATTTGTCTTTGTTCTCGATGAGCTTTTCTTCCGCGTTGCTTTGCTCTGCTTTTGTAGCAGATGACTTACTTTCCATAATCTGGACCTCTAGAAAGACTGCGTTCTGGGATATTACTGTTTTACCGTTTGGAAGCTCAGCTGTCTTAAGGGTCCGATCATTTAAGGAATTGTCTCTTTAAGGGGCCTATCGCCTCAATCCCATTCATCTGCTTCATTGAGGGGCTGAATGATCAGACCAGTAGCGCCAGTGCTTCCAAGCAAACCCCTCTTTAATAGAACAACACCGATCAGGCTTGCGAATCTGCTCTGTGCCTTTGTGACGATGGTCACAGTGCTCGATTACTTCGGACGGATGTGCCACGGCGCGAAGTGCTGTACTTTGGTAATGCGCCTTTGCGCACCGTGCAACTTACTAATATGGTTTCAGCAATCATCTTGACTGAGAGCTTTTCGCTCGGGCGTCTTTCCTGATTGCTCAGTTCTGTGCTGCGCGGAAACCTGGGGAGCTTTTTGGGGATTCACCTTCCGTAAAATGGAGTTATTTTATGCATGAATTAGAAAAAAAACATACAGGTATACGAGAGAAACTTGAACACCTCTTTCATCTGGATTACGGGGACCCTAAACCTTCTGCCCTATCTAAATCTATTGATGAGCAGCTTCAATCGAAAGAAATTCCAGGTACAGAATCGCCGAAAGATGCTAGCGATAATACCAGGCAGAATGACAAACCGTGGCGCCTTCCGCGTGTTTCTAAACACGTATGGTTGGCATTCGGTCTGGGTGTCAGCGTTCCGCTTGTTTGCAGCACCCTGGGAGCGATGTTTTCGCCTCCTCCTGCCCCTTACATCGGCATTGGCACGTCCTCCGCAGCCGTGGAATCGATCCCGAGTGCGCCGTCGAACGTCTCAGCGGCATCAAATCCGTCAACACCAACTGCAGGTATCACCGGAGAAGCTGGTCTGTCAGCTACACATTCCACGCTGAGCGGTGTTGTAGATCCTCGCACTCTGTCCGCTTCATATTATTGGAGCATGACTCTGGCCAACAGTTCCGATTCTCGAACTGATAAAGAAGCTAAAATGGAAATTCGATTGCCTGAAGGAGCTGTGGTATCACGAGCAACATTATGGATTGACGGACATCCTCAGGAAGCTGCATTTAACTCGACCGCAGCTGTGGAGCATGGATACAATTGGATTACCGTGCAGCACAGAGATCCGTTGCTTGTCACACAACAAGCGGATGGGCACATTATAGTTCGGATGTCACCTGTGCCGAGAGATAAGAAAGAAGCCAGATTGCAAATTGGCATCACCGCGCCTGTTGCGGTAAAGAATGCGAATACATTGAAGTTCCCGATGCCTAAGATGCTTGCCTCAAATTTCACTGTCGAGAAGCAAGATGTGCACGTCGAATCTCCTGTTCAAATCTTTGCAAACAGCGCCAAGTTCAAAAATTCAGGAACGGCAGGACATTTCATTTTCAAGGGCAACGTGAGCAATGCTGAACTCAATAACTTGCAGTTACAAGCAGCAAGACCGAAAGACTTACCAGTGCAGTTTGCTACCCGTGCAACTCATTCAGATGCAGGCACTTATATACTGGCGTCTCTTCGAGATGAGGAAGGAGCCGAAGCACCAAAACTGATACTGGAGAAAACGCTGAGCAAGCCTGAATGCGACATAGTCAAATCTGAGGCAGCCGCTCATCGTATTGCTTCGTTGTGGGCAGGACAGGAAATTTCGAGAATCTACAAGGAAGACCGAAATACCGCTGTATCTCTAGGCACCGCCTATAGGGTCGTTTCACCAGTGACAGGAGCCACTGTTCTCGAGACTGAAAATGACTACAAGTTAAATAACTTGCACCGCAATCGGTATCAAACCATCTCTTACGCATCTGCTGCTGAGCCCAGCAACGCGCCGCTTGCTAGTTTTAGTGCCACCGCTAGCACGAGGGCAACTGGTCCGGACTCGTTCGATTCGACAAGCGCACAGGTGTCAGACGCTACAACAGTTAGTGGCGTCAACACTGCAGGCACTGTAAGAATAAACAATCTTGCAAATATGGAAGCAATGCTGAATCTTCTCTCAAATGGTTTGGAAGTCTTCGGTATCGCCTGGGGCGGACCTACGATGATAATGGGTTTCATGGGAATGGCCGGCAACTCGCAAGCTGCCATGAAACGTGTGCTCTGGGGCGCTGCCAGTTGCGCCGGTGGTTTGTCCGTACCTGGATGCATTAACTGGCTTGTTGCCAGTTCGCGTGACGTGAATTTGTTTAGCTAAAGCAAGTTCGATAAAAGCGAGGGGCGGTGCACAGGCGCCGCTCCTTTTCTTTTCTTGTATTTTTGAAGAAACGAATGAATTGCACAAAACATTCACAGATTTGCCCGGATTTGTTTATCTACAATCCATTAAGATGCCTTCATAAAGCCGGAAAAGTACAAAGGTCCATTCTTTCTGGTGAAACGTTGTCAAATCTTCACTTGTGAAGGGTATTGAACTATGCCGTTATACAATCCAAGCAGTGGCGCGGGACCCTCCGGGAGAGGCGTATCCAGTGATGGCTATGATGGCGCCCAGGGTGTGTTTAAGAACCTCAAAAATCTTGCTGGCGAACTACATCTTTTCCCCGAGTTCGACATGCACGCTTCGGGAAGAGCAGCCGCGGCTGCGTTCATGGACGCTCAGAGTGGGGCGGTTTCAGCCGAAGAAGCGCTTTTTCATCATGGGAATGTTCCACAAGAATTTCCTCAAGTCGATCTGGAGCAGACAGCACAAGCAGCGGCTGCTAAGCCGGATCTTGCTTCCTCGCTTCTTGAATCGGGCCATGGGGTTGATCAATTGTTGTCCAATTTAGGTCAGTTTATGCAGAATGCGTTTTCTGGACCTGCTGGCATCATAGGCTCGTTGATCGGTTTTATCTTCCAGGTTTTTTCTTCAATTGCCGAAGGCGTTTGTCACGCGCTTGCAGAATTAGCTAGAGCCGCAGAAGCATTAGCCGAGGAAACCTGGAGAAAGAGCATTGAGCAGATGAGTACAGTCGCAAGCAGCGGTGGCGGGCAATCTCTGGAACTCTGGAATCAGGCAGCCAGCACTCAGACGCTGGCTCATGCATTGAAGAGTCCTTCGACCTGAGCAGCCCGTTTCATCATCCGAATGGCTGATTCGTAAATGCTACGGAACAGTCGCCGATCTTCGTCGTCACACACACTGTGTTGGAGGACGAAAAATGAATACTGAAACTCTCCGATTAACGCGCAATATCCTGCTCCGAGCCGCGCTTATTAGTTATGTAATTCTTTTGCTATCGGCACTTATCTGGTATCCGTTTTCTAATACCTGGATAGGAATTACTACAACGTGGTATCACGTCACGCCAGAGAAAGTAAACAACCTTGTGATTGATTTCCTTTCCGTGGCCAAGTTCTTCGCAATCTTCTTTCTCCTGGTTCCCGGATTAGCGATTCACTGGACGCTTAAGAGTGAGACTGCAGTTAAGAAAGCCGAAGGCTCTCCAGTCTCGTTCAGTGGCCAGGCAGGTTTACCCGGAACTAACGGCTAGAGCAAGCTTCAGTCAGATTCCAATTCTTCTGTTTCTGGACGCTTATGATTACGAGAAAGAGTTGCCTTGACTTTAGATATGCGAACCCTGGCGATGTTAACATCACCTGGGATGGTGAATAGCGACTTATTAGCTTCCATCATCATTTTTTGATCGAACTTGTTGTCGATGAAAATGAAATTGCCAAATTGCTTCGTGCTGTTCTCCTCCCTGTCGACACCATCGATTGGTATGAGTTTCTCAGCTCCAATTTCTGCAGCCCCAAGGCACAGCTCCTGTCCCGAGGGAATCATGAAAAGGCTCTTGAAGCTCTCTGATTCCGAACAGAAATTATATTTTGCTGGTAGTTTGGAACTTAGCACAGCAATTCTTATTGCGTTGTTTTGGCAAACTTCAATTAAAGCCGTGCAGCCAGGCGGTAATTCTATTCTGCCTTGCTTAGTTTGAATTGAGCCGGCCTTCTTGTCCATCAATGCTAACACCTTGCCTCTCTCAAGGGTTAGGACATTGCCATCAAAACTTTGAACAGTGCCCTTTGTTGCGACGTAGATGTCTTTTCCATCTTCGTCCGAGAATGTAGGTTGACTTGAGCCACTGCAGTAGAATGCGGCTCCTTCTGAGCCCTTTTCTTCCTTCGGGCTAGGGCATAAACAAACACCATCAGGCGCTTCCAGTGGAATGTTCACAGTGCTAGAGCCATGATGTTTTTTCTCCGATTTGTCTAGGGCGACAAAAGAAGTATATCGGCTCATAAGATGATACTTTAGTGCAATTTTTTCGACCTGGCTTTTGTACTCCAGTTTTTGCGTTGCTTGGTTTTGGACTTCTCGATAGTTGCTGGACATCAACGAGTCAATTTTCGACCTCGCCCAAATTGAATTGAGTGCATCATTTTCTTTATTTTCCAAAGGGAGTGTGATTGGCATAACATGTCGGTAAGTCCTTCCTGCTGCAATGCCAGAGAAAACAATACAGCCTGTGCCTGGCTTCTTGTACTTTCCAGTGACAATGAGGGGGCGCTGAGCCCACAAATCAGTTTGTTCTCTCGGGAATATTTGATCGAGCTTTACTCCTTCAAAACTCACTTTGACATCGCTCAAAATTGGCGAGCTAATTCGCTCATAAAATCTCTGCGCGAAGTCGATTGTTCGACTTGGAAGCAAGACATATTCTGCTTCTCCACCCCCTACACGAGCAATTTCATCGAGGAGAAAACGGTTCACCGCGTTGCCTGTTCCAAACGGAAACCATCTGGTGTCTGCACGGTATTTTTTTACCGTTTCAATTATCTCGACATCGTTTGCGACATAACCGTCTGACATAAACACTACGATTCGCAACTGCTGGTTATTTCTGGGAAGCTGACATACTCGATCTACAGCACTAGATAACCATGTCCCACCTTCAGCATCCAAATGACTCAGATAACGGCTGACTGAGTTTCTTTCCTCTTCCGTGCTTTTACATGGATAATTAGAATATTCCATTAACGTATTATTGAAAGCCAATATTCTAAAACGATCATTTGGACCAAGCTTCTCTAAAATATATTGAATAGTTTCTTTGGCTTTGGCTAAAGGTTCCCCGCGCTGTGAACCAGAACAATCAAGTAGAAATATAATCTCTTTAGGCACAAGACTCTCGACATTCACTCGCTTTGGGGGAATAAGAAATGCAGTGAAAACGCCGTCACCCTGCTCGCAATGAGTTAGATACCCACTGCCAATCTTATCTTGTGCAACTCCCCATGAGAGGACAAAGTCTCGATTTGGGATCTTGTCTCCTGGATTTAGCCTCACCTCCACTTTGTTCGGCTCTACTCTGCGAACATCAACGTCATGAAGTTCTGAGGAAATCTCCGTGATGGGAGCACCGGAATTAATGGAGACGTGGATTGCAATGTCATGTCCGCTCCGTGTACTTTGATTTACTGGTGGATTAACTCTCGAAATGTTCAAGAGTTGATAGTCTGGAGATGAACGATGTTCTTTTGCTTTTGCCGCATTGAGCATCTCATCTGGAAAAAATCTGGGACCAACTACTGTTGGAAAAGAAAATTCAAATTTGCCATCTGAAAACTTTAGTTGATTTACGTAAGCAATTTCTACTTCAATGTTTTCTCCTGGATTGATGTTCGCTACCGACTGAGTAAAGACATTTGGGCGTTCCTCGTCTAAAAGAGATGCGGATCTTCCTTCTTGCTTTGCTCTTTCGTATAGGGACCTTGCGTCTTGCCTGCGCCTAATTACTCCTGTTATCGTGCGCTTGCCTATGCGCATGGTCATTCGATCAACTGCCGCATTGTTAGGCAATGGAAATGTGTACACGGCTTCAATCGGTTTGTTAAAGTAATTTTGGAAATGTTGTTTTACTATTACTCTGCCAACAAACCCAGCTATTTTTGCATCCACCTCTGTGAGTTTAAGTGGGCATCGTCCCAGCGATTTGTTGCCTGTTTTATCTCGAGCTATCAAAATACCACTTTCGCAGTCATTGTCCTGCTTGAGGTTGAAATATTGAGTTCCAGTCATGGCTGTAGCGCATACGTTGAGGCAATTTTTGCCAAAAGCCGTCAACACAATTGCTGCGATTATAAAATGGACGAAAAACCACCGCACGCAGTGTGGATGCAATTGAATTTCTAATTCCATCTTTTGCCTCAGTTTACTCATGGTTAACATCTCATCAATTTATTTTGTTCATGCTCCCGGCAGAGAGCTCCCCTTCAACCGCTGCGAAAGATTCTGGAGCTTTGCTGCAATATCAGGTAATGCTCCTGCAGAGCAGCAGTCAATTACTTCTGCCTGGAATACTTCTGCTGGATTATTTATTTCAGTAACTTTCCATTTTTGTGGTTCCGAGCTCAGTCTAGATTGCTCAGGCAAACCGATTTGCTCCGCCAAATCTTCAGCGTCTCGTTCCCCAGAGAGAAAGAACATCTCTTTACCGCTCTCGATTGCACATCTTAACGAATCGTTTTTTGAATCGCACTCTATTTTTCCTCCGCTGAGATTGCTCACGCGAATCTCTCCGCGTGACAGCTCAATAATCGCAACCGTATCCTTGCTTATCGATAATGTTCCTGTGCTGACGGAGACGTGCAATGGTGTGGAACCGGTGATAAATACAAACTTGCCTGCCTCAACCGTATATTCGGGATTTGTTCGCGCACGCCAGCTCCAGTATGACCCCGTTCGTGCAAATATAATTGAGTCTTTTTCGAAGGGGTTCTCGAGCAGGTTGCAGGAGTCTTGCCCAAAGAAATATTGACCTTGCATTTTGTGAGATGAGTAGCTCGGTTTTTCCACATGAATTCCATAACTGCGGCTACTACAACAGCTTTGATTTATTTGTATTTTTACAGCCGGCCTTGTTGCATCCTGAGTTTCACTGAGCGGCGGTAAAAAGCTTGTGTTGGGTATGTTTGCTGCGTCGACCGGCGCTACAGTACACAGGTAAAATGACATAAGCAAACCTGGAATGAGGCTTTCAAATTTCATTCTTTGCATTCTCCAGCTTATTTTGCCTCACTCTCGCTTTCTTTTAGAATCAGATCTTTCAGTCTATTAATTTCCCTGCGTGCTTGATAGAAGCTACCGGCATTACACACAAGCAATTTCTCTTTCTGCACCATTTCCACCTTGTTGAACTTACATCTTACGACGGTTATGCCGTCCACAATTTCTGATTTGATTTCAGTTCTGCTGACGCCATCTACTGGCAGAATCTGTTCGGTCTCAGCCTCTGTTACTGATAGACAAATCTCTTCTCCTGGAGCAAGATCGAACCTGTGCATAACGCCTTTGTGAGTCCAGCTTATTTTGCAATTCTCCTTAGAATGCAAGTTTGCCAACCGAGTTAAACCGGTACTCGCTACTTGAACTATTGAATCCGATTCTGCAGTCAATTCAATTTGGCCCGAGGGCGTGAGTACTCTCAGTGGTTTCTTGTGCACCATGGCGCATATCTTCCCTTGCTGGAGATTCACCGTTCGACCATCTGCTTTAAAGGCCGTGCCTTTTTCGCCCACCATCAAAGTGTGCGGATCATCCTCCAGGAAAAATGGTTGGCACGCTCCTCCAGAAATATAATAAGCATTGGTATTAGATTCCGTTTCTTTCTTCAATCTCGAATTATCGAGCATGAATTCTCCTGATAAATTGTTTGCTGAGAAAGCATTCGCCAGTTTTCTAAGAAATAGCCGTGGACCAGTCGGCTGTTCAAAACCACTCGTCAAAGTTAAGGTTCCCGCAGGAGGGGATGCATTAAGTGTTATATTTCCGCTGCTTCCCGCGGACCCTGTTGTTATTGTTGCGAAGTTGCTTAGCATACCGCTAGTTCCTGTGCTTGCGATCGTCGAGCCCGCTGACGGCGACGTTGCCATATTCGGAGAAACGCCGTCAGGAAGCTCTACTGGAATAGCTACAGGAACAGTCTTCCCTTCATTGTTTATAGACTGATCAACAGCTACAAACGATGTGTATTGACTCATCACATGATATTTCAAAGCAGTCGTCTCAATTTCTGCACGGATGGGGTCACCCTCAGGTAAACCATGTTGCAGCCCATTCCAGTCTTGCGACATCAAATTGTTAATCTTCATTCTCGCCCACACTGAGGGCAACGAAACATTGGCTGTTTCATTTTCTGGAGCAATAAAGTCCATTTCCTGCTTGTAAGGTTTACCGGCGCAAAACGCGCTCAAAATGAATTTGCCCTTACCTGCCGATTTGTATCTTCCGGTGAAAAACAATGGTCGTTGTGCCCAGAGGTCACTTGGACCCTTTGGGAAAATTTCATTGACCTCGATACCTCTGGTTTCAATTTTTATGTCGGTAAGAATTGGTGTACTGATTCGATCGTAGAACTTTTTGCCTACTTCGCTTGCACTTGAATTGAGCAAAACGTATTCTGGCTCACCGCCGCCTTCTGATGCGATCTGGTCTATTAGGAACCTATTTACCGAGTTCCCCGTGCCAAACGGAAACCAGCGCGTGTCCGAACGATATTTTTTCACCAGGCTGAGGATTTCAAAATCGTTGCCTACAAATCCATCAGTCATGAAAACGACCACGCGCATCTGATGCTCTTGTCGGGGTAATGCGCATACCTTCTCTACGGCAGGTGCCATCCATGTTCCGCCCTGCGCATTCAGCCCACGAAGGAATTCCAATGCTTGTTTTTTTGCACTTGCTGAATTCCTTTCCGCATTTTTCGAGAATTCCGTAACGCCATTGTTGAACGCCAGAATGCGAAAGCTATCATTTGGATTCATGTGCGACAGGATATAGGCGATGGTCTGTTTCGCTTTTCTTATTGGTTCTCCTGTCTGTGAGCCAGAGCAGTCAATCAAAAAAATCATTTCCTTTGGCGAAATTGATTCAGGCAAGACTTGCCTGGGCGGTATCATCATAAAACTTATGAAGCCATCTCTATTTTCGTTGTGGCAAACATAACCACTGGCGATTTTATCTGAGACCACGCTCCAGGATAAAACGAAATCTCGATTGGGAATTCTATCTTTAGCGCCTAGCATGACTCTGGCTCTATCCGGGCTCTCTTGCTTGATGTCGAGCTCATGTAGTGCGGAATGGATCTTACTCAAAACAAGACCCGCATTTATGTTTACTGCAATCGAGATGTCGTGTCCAGAACGCAGCTCTGGTTTGGCGATAGGTGGTGTGATCCTCGAAGCATCAGGTACTTGATTCGTATCCGGAACAGTTCCGTTCCGCCTGCCGGCTTCATGAGCGATTCTTTCACCAGGTATAAAGCGCGGTCCCACAACCGTCGGAAATGTGAATGTAAACTCGCCTTTCTCGTATTTGAGAAGTTCAATATATGAGATTTCTATGTCGACGGATTCGCCCGGTTGAATATTAGCCACAGCTTGGGTAAAAATATTCGGGCGCTCCTGATCAAGCAGAGAGCTCAAGTGCCCTTCGCTTTTCGCCTTTTCATATATTCTTCTTGCTTCTTCGCGTTTTTGAACCGAGCCTTTTATTATTCTTGTGCCTATCTTCATAAGCATTTGATCCACTGCCGCGTTTTCTGGCAATGGGAATGTGTAGACTGCCTCAATATTGTGCTGGTAGGGATTGTGAAATTGCTGTCGCACTGTCACTCGCGCTGCAAAGCCTGATACTTTTGCATTTACATCTGTGTGCTTAAGTGGACAGATTCCCAAACTGCTACGGTTATCTCTGGAAAAGGCTACTAAAGTTCCTGCTCCGCATTCTTCTTGAAAGTTTTGCTTGGAATTAGCAGAATTCGACACTGCCCTCGCTGGCAGGTTGATGTTCGAGCTGGAACAATAATATGTACAGATTACAAGCCCGGCACAAAGCCACCGCACTTGGTGCGGACGCAAAAGGATATTCAATTTCATAGTTACTCGCCCCCGTTCAACTGGCGCGCCAAAATAACGCCAGACCCCGCCACGCCCTGGAATGAAAAATGTCAAGTGGGAAGTAATTTCATCCTACTCCGTACATTTGGTGACTGTCAGTCCGTCATTTAACGGAGCTTTGTCGACCATTAATGAAAGCTAATCTGAAGGGAAGTCCAAGCAGAATACTCTGCCTTGCCCGCCTTGGACACTATCTATACCCACGGTGCCACCATGTGTTGCAACAATAGTTTTGGAAATGGCTAGCTCCAGCAGAGCACCGCGAACTGTTTCATCATTTTTCTCAACTTGTCTCTAAAGGACGGACGTATTATTCCCGAGTTAGCACTCAAGATGGGGCATTAACGACGGCAAGTTCTCTGGAGACAGGCAGTCTGAACCAGAAGGTGCTGCCTTGACTTGGTTCAGACTCGACTCCGATGGTGCCACCATGTTGTTCTACAATGGCCCTGGATATCGCTAGCCCCAGACCCGATCCACCACGAACTGTTTCATCGCTTTTCTCGACCTGTACAAAACGGTCGAATATCTTCTTTCTGGCTTCTTCCGGAATGCCGCGACCCTGATCAATTACTTTGAATTCGATCTGATCGTTGCTAGCTTCAACGCATAGTTTAATAAGACCTGATTCTGGAGAGAACTTAATCGCATTCGACAGTAAGTTGATTATTACCTGGAAGGTACGATCACGATCTGCGTTTATTGTTTGCTCGGCAAACGAAGTTTCAATTTTGATCCCCTTTTGTTCTGCAAGCTGGGCAGTAGCAGCAATTGAATTCTGAACCAGCTCGGAAATTTGAAAATCTGATTTGTCCAGAATGAATTTGCCCGCTTCCATTTTCTCAATATCGAGTAGATCGTTGATAAGACGAATTAGTCGGTTTGCCTCGTCTTGTGCAAATTTCAATCTGCTCAGGCCCTTCTCCGAGAGCTCTCCAAGTACACCAGCACTGAAGAGTTCAAGTGCAGAGGAAACCGACAATAACGGTGTCCTCAACTCATGACTGACAATTGAAATGAGTTCTTGTTTGAACTTCTCGAGTTCGATGAGATGCATTCCAGTTTCATATAGTGTTCGATCAAGATATGCAATTTCATCGTTACCATTTATCGGTGCTTCAAGCTCTTCTCGTTTTACCAGTCTGGCAGTGTTTTCCATAACATGCTGCAATCTGCTTGTGAGGCTGCGCATCAGGGTGAATGCAAGCAGTGTGGAAAGAACAATATTCAAAACAATTCCTGTCGAAAGAGCCAGTTGGAGAGTTCTGATACTTTTCTCTCGCTTTTCCGCGAACTTTTCACCAAGTGCTTTTTCTCTGCTCATAACGCGATCTGACAGCATCTTGATCTCGATGCCAGGTTTGCCCATATTCATGATTCTGTTAAATGTAGTGTTGAGCTCAGTCAAAATTTGCAGAGTGCTTGTTCCCTCGATGCTGGGTAATGAGTTCATCATTGAAGGGTTGGAACTCAGCATGAATTTGTAACCGCCCATGGCATCCATCACTTTCTGCAGCTGCACATTGCTCGCATTTCGAGCCGCCTCTTTCTCAAGATCTCCAAAGTATTTTTCAGTTGTGCTTCGGGCTTTCTTAAGATCCGCGACTTGCTTCGGATCATCTTTCAAAAGTTCGCCTGTGTGATCGAAGATGTTCAAAGTCTCCCGTTCATACTCATCAACTTGCTTTTTGTGCTCCGGCTTCTTAGTGAGTGCATACATGACTATAGGACCCGTCGAAGTAACCAGCGCCTGTACTCCCTTATTCAATGTGTCCAGAATTTCTCTTGAATCTTGCTCACGCTTCGTTTGTTCTTTTACGTCATAAAGCATGCAGCCGATAACAGTGGCAAAAGCAAGCTGGAATAAAAGAGGCACTGCGATTATCACGAGGCCTTGCTGTAGAACGCCAAATTTTCTGGCTCCACTTCCTTTTGCTTTATCGAGCTGCAAAGCTGCTGAACCGTTTGCTTGCAGGGAATTTTGACCTGCTTGCGCTGGAGAGCTCGTTGGGATTTTGAACCAAAATGTACTTCCTTCTCCTTCTATAGAGTCAACTCCTATGCTCCCTCCATGCTGCTCAACTATTGAACGCGAAATAGTCAGTCCAAGACCTGTTCCTTTCTTGCTTCTTGCATCTTTGCTATCTACTTGCTTGAATGGCTCAAAAATTTGTTTGCGAAAATTCTCAGGAATACCGCAACCCTGGTCGCTGACTCTGCACTCAAGGAAACCTTCATTCTTGCCTATCTCTACAGTAACCTTTCCACGCTCTGGGGAGAATTTCATTGCATTGGAAAGCAAGTTCACCATTACCTGGACAAGGCGATCTTTATCTGCAAAAATTCTTGCTCCATTGTTTTTTACTACTATCTCAATTCCAGATTTTTCGGATAATTCTTTGACGGAATCAATTGACGCGTTAACAACCTGTTCGATCTCGATGTCTTCTCTCTTCATCTCAAGTGCAAGGCGATCGAGGTAGAGAAGTTCTTTCACCAGCCCCATCAGCCTTTTTACACTGTTGTTGGTTCGCTCAACCTTGTCCTTTGATTTTGCGCTTATTTCACCAAATACACCGCTACTTAGAGACGATAGAAACGCACCAACTGAAGACAGCGGGCTCTTCAGTTCATGACTCACCACTCCGATCATTTCTTTTTTAAAGCGTTCGAGCGCTTCGATTTCGGTTGCCGATTTGAAGAGGAATTGATCCAATTCAGCAATCTCGTCAGTGCCCTTTAACGGCTGGGCCAGAACGCTGCCTCTGGATAGATTGACAGTGTTGTTCAAAATAATCAAAAGTCTGTTGGTTATGTTAACGCAAAAGAAGATGGTCAATGCTATGGAAATAGACGCCGTTAGCAGCAGCCCTGCAACAAGCGTAATTTCCAACATGCTCATTGCGTTCATTGCTAACCTTGTCTGCCGGTCGCTCATGTCTTGCAATTGTTTTAGGAATGGATCTGACAGAGCGTTCTTGTCTGTCATCTCGGCATCATGAATGCCGGATGCCAACTGCAACGGTGGTATTTGTGCCCATTTCTCACTTTTCAAAAGTGAACGGAGATGCTTGTTCGCAGCTTCCGCTTGTTCTTTATTTATTTTGTAGAACTTCTTAAAAAATGGGTCGTGATATTTTCTGTAGCAAACTGCAGATCTTCTCGAGGCGATACTTGATGTGCTCACTGTGATATAGCTGATAGTCGCGTCTTTCAGCATCAGCTCTCTTTCGATTAGACGATTCGTTTCGGATAACCCATACAAAAGCAGCGAAATGAAAACTGTACCCGTTAGCAGCGGAACTGCTACAAGCATGAGACCTTTGTGAACTATTTTCATTTTGAACATTGCTTGTCTCGAGCAGAGTTCCCGCTTTCGTTAAGGAGCTGGTGACACCGTCGGTGGCTCATTTTGTTTTGGATTTGCAGTGCTGAAGAGTTTAATTGAGCCATTGGTTTCAATTACATAGATCCAGTTTTTTGTGCCAACAAATTCGGGGACTCTAGGCACTCGCATTAAAACATGCATTACATCTGTGTCCTCTGGTCTATCGTCCACAATTGCGCTGTGTACTCCAGCCTTAAGCTCCTGCGGCGCTGAAGCTGCCGCATTGTCTCCACGATTGGGCCAGGAAAGAATTGATTTGTGCATTTGTCTGGTTTCAGTCACTTGTTTCCCGTCCGGGGAAACAAGATATCTCACGTCGCCGCCGAGCAAATATACGTGAGGCTCGCTGGTCGCGGGATAGAAGTAAACCCAGAACGAACCCTCGCTTGCAGGCAAGACAGCGTAGTTCATGGATGCTGCGGTGCGTTTTGTTTTCACTGCACAGCTATCAATTGCGCGAGCGCGTTTCAAAAATGCATCGGTATCGACGACGGGTTTCTCATGTGTTTTCAATACTGGTAGTTTTTCAGGACCCATGCTAACTGAATAGGCGATTTCGAATTCCGTTTTGCCCTCGTTTAATTTGCCGAAAGCAAAATTCCAATCGCCGCTCGGTAATTGCATTCCAATGTACATTGGTGCGCGCCCGGGCTCAGGTTTTGCCTTCGCCAACAATACATCGGTGCACACTGCACAGTATTTGTCGTAGTCAAAAAGCAACTTGCCTCGCCTGCTTATTTCATCAAGCATTGATTGCTCTGGGGCTTGAGCGACAGCTTCTTCTTTTAAACGATCAGAATTAGATTTCTCTGCGATGTAAGGTGTGGCGATCGCTTCAGTCGCTGAGAAACACAAGCACACTGCGATTGCCAATACTTTGTAGAAACGCAGATTCATGTCGTTGAACTAGCCGTTTTTGGAGAGGTTGCTGATTATTTCTTGTTCTCGTTGAGCTTCCGTCGATTTTGATTGTTTCTGGAATACAGACAAGAGGGCTTTGTGCACCTCCAGAGACGTTGGATATAGCTCGGCGGCTTTTTGGAAATTTGTTTCTGCATCTTTTAGTTTGTTCATCGCGGCATAATTCTCACCGATAAGCAAGAAGGCCGGCACGCAGTAAGGATTTACTTCCAGTGCTTTTTGCGCTGACTGCTGTGACTCATTATTCTTCTTCTCTGTAAGGTAAAGCTTACCTAGCTGCACCAGAGCGTCGAAATCTTTTGGATTGTTTTCGCTTGCTTTTTGCAAGGCGTCAACTGCGGACTGGCGATCGCCTTCTCGTATCATTGCCTTTGCAAGTTGAACGTAAGCAGATGCGACAGTTTCTTGATCGTCCTTTGTCTGGTCGATTACTTTGTGAAGCAGCTCTTTTGCTTCTTTAAAGCGATCTTCCATCAACCATGCATTGCTCAGGGCCAGAGGCGCCTTGTCTTTCAGTTCAGGTTCAGGAAATTTTTTGACTGATTCAAGAACAAGGTCCTTCTTGCCAAGGTCCACATAAGTTTCTACAAGGTCGCTCAGGTTGCTCAATTGAGCATCGTGATCTAGCGCGTTGAAACTTGTCTGCAAATCCTTGAGTGAATCAGAGGTGCGATCGCGCAAAGATTTAGATTGAGCAAGAGAAAACTGGTCGAGCTTTTTCTGATCGCCATCTTTATCGGATGCGACTACTTGTTCGAAGTTAAGCACGGCTTCTCGATACCGCCCTTCAGTCAAGAGAACGCTTCCCAGCGATCGCAAAATGTCTACTGGATTTACTGTAGATTGTATGCCGGTTGTCGCCCCGAGTTGCAGCATGGCAAACCCCGTGGTGAATGCTGTTTCCGCTTGCATATAATCATTGTTTTGTGCATAACAGTAACCGAGTGCTACGAGATCCTCAACGGTGCCTGCATCGGCTGAGCGCGAACCAAGACTGATGTTCAACGCACGTGTGAATGATTTGGCTGCCGCTGCAAATTGTTTTTTCTTGATCTCAATCTTTCCAATTTCACGGTGTGGTTTTGGATTTTGCTGGTCAAGATTTGCTGCTTCCTTCAGCTGCTCGACCGCCTCATCGAGTTTTCCGTTTTGCTTGTACGTCTCAGCAAGACTCATTCGTAGCGGTGCAACTTTCGGCTGAATTTCGATTTCACGCTTGTATTCTGCAATCAACTCGTCTGTGCGATTATCTTTTTTCAATAACTGGACGAGTTTTTGATGAGCCACCGTATTTGATGGCGATTCTTTGATTGCGGTGTTCAAATTGTCTATCGCAGCGGCGAGATTATTGTTTGCTTCGTTTAGTGAGGCCAGCTCAATCAGTTCGAAAGCTTTGTCTTTGCTGAGATCAACAGCTTTTTGCTGTTCGGCGACTGCATCGCTGAGCTTGCCCTGATATCTATATATAGTTGCCATGGCACGATAAAAGCGAGGGTCATCTTTGCTGAGCAGTTGTGCTTTTTTCAGCTGATCCAGCGCTTCCAACAAACGCCATTGTTGCTGATAAATTTGCGCCAGCTTGTAATAGTTGGCAGAATCTTTTGGATATAATTTGATAGCTTCACTGGTGGCTGCTATTGCGCCGTCGAAATCATTTTTGCCCAGGCGCAGATCTACCAGTAAATTGCGTACTTCCTTGAAATCCGGCGATGCGGCAAGAGCCTTTTCGTAAGCGCGTTCTGCCAGCAGTGGATTCTTCAGAGATTTCTCTTGAATGAAACCAAGAGTGCGATAGCCCCAGGCAAAATTCGGGCAGATTCCGACAACCTTTTCGCAAAATTCAGCAGCTTTTGTCGGATTGCCTTTTTTCAGGGCGACGCAGGCTTGCGCGAAGTCGAGCAATGCATCGCCTTTTTCGCTTTCTTTCAAGCCAGCAAGCAATTTCTCTGCGTCATCGAACTTTGGTGGAATAGTGGCACCGTCTTTGCCTGTTGTCGATTGAGTAAGCGCAAATGCGTGCACAATCGCTGCGCAGTTTGGATCTTGATCGTTGGCGCTCATTCCTTGAACTTTGCGATCCAGTTCCAATAGAGCGTCGTGTTTGCCTGTGTAAAGGTACGCAAATGCGAGCCATGCTTCGTTGCGCCCGCAAGTGCTGTCGCTTGCGGTCAAGTTTTGCAATTTTTCGATAGCTTCTGTCCACTTGCCAGTGTTGACATAATCGCGCACCGAAGGGTCTATGCCATCGTTATCAACAGCCACTGCTTTCTTTTTGCTGGCTGCGTGTACGGCCGCCGGACCAGTGAGGCTGCAATCAAATGAGCCGTAAGTGCTTAGAGCTAAAGATGCTAATGCAATAAACGTCGTCTTTTGTTTTGACATGCTGATTCCAATTAGTCGCGATGAATCCTGAAGGCAAGTTTGCCTCTTATAGTAGCAATTATTAAGTGTCAGTGCGACTTTTTCTCGGTAATCAAGCGGTGTGCTCGATCCCGGGAGCGCCGGCGGCTCGCCGGCTTATAAGCAATCGATCGAATAATTCAGAAGCCGGCGAGCCGCCGGCGCTCCCGGGATCGAGCAGTAAGGATCTGCATTTTAAAATCGCGGAACTCTATTTCTTTTTTTCCGGACCTTCGAAGACTGAGAGTTGCATGACTTCTTCAATGGGAATGTTACGGAGTTTTGGTCCGCCGTCGAGAATCTTGCTGGCGGCGCTGCGGCGTTCCATCTGGCCCATCAAGTAGTGAGCGCGATCGATGATTTGTTTTGGCAAGCCGGCCATGCTGGCAACGTGAATTCCGAAAGAGCGGCTTGCTCCGCCGGGAATCACCTTGTGCAGAAACTCTACACGGCCTTCGAACTCAGCAACCTGCACGCTGAAATTTGACACTTGACTAATGAAATTAGAAAGAGCGTTCAATTCGTGATAGTGCGTTGCGAAAATCGTGCGCGCTCGAACAACATTTGCCAGGTATTCTGAAACAGACCAGGCGATTGCGACACCGTCATAAGTGCTTGTTCCGCGACCGACTTCGTCCAGCAAAATCAAAGATCGCGTGCTCGCCGACAAGCAGCATTGCGTTGTTTCACTCATTTCTACAAGAAACGTAGACTGCCCCTGAGTAAGATCATCAACTGCTCCTATTCGAGTGAAGATGCGATCTACCAGACCTACATGGGCTGACTCTGCCGGCACAAAACTGCCCATTTGCGACATTATTACTATCTGCGCGATCTGTCGAAGCAGGCTCGATTTACCAGCCATGTTGGGACCAGTAAGAATGATCATTTGATCTTTCTCGGCATTACCATAAATCGACGTGTCGTTTGGAACAAAGACTCCCATGGGAAGAATCTGCTCCAGCACTGGATGTCTGCCCGCCTTGATCTCAAGGCTCAATGAATCATCAACCAGGGGACGAACATATTTATGCTCCGCTGCAACTGAAGCAAGCGATACATAAGCATCAAGTGCGGCAATATGTCGAGCGGTTTCTCTCAGAACGTTTCCGAACGGAGCTAGCTGCAAGCGAAAATCGACAAACAATTTGTATTCGAGATTCGATTGATTCTTTTCTGCGTTGAGAATTTTGCTTTCGTATTCTTTCAATTCCGGTGTGATGTATCGCTCCGCATTAGTGAGCGTTTGCTTTCTGATGTAATCTGCCGGAACTGCATTCTTGTTAGCGTGTGTAACTTCGATGAAATAACCGAAGTTGCTGTTGTAAGAAACTTTCAGTGATTTGATTTGCGTACGTTCGACTTCTTGCTTCTGGAAGTCTTCAATCCATTGTTTGCCACCACCAAGCAAGAAACGTATTTCGTCTAACTCGGCGTTGTAGCCTTCTCTGAAGATGCCGCCAAGTGTAAGTTCGCGCGGAGGATCGTCTGCTATCGCGGCTGCGATTTTTTCACGAAGAAGGTCCAGCTCGGGTGACATGCTGCGCAGGGATTTCAAATTCACACTGCTTGTTTCAGCAAGTTCTTCGCAAATTTGCGGAAGCAGTCCAAGCGATTCTTTAATAGCCGCAAAATCCTTGGGCGATAGACTGCCTGAGCTGAGTTTTACTCCAAGCCGCTCGAGATCGGAAAAGTCCGCAAGCGTATTCTCTAATCTCTTGCGTCGACTGATATCGCTCATGAGTTCTTCGACGGTATCAAGGCGATCATTAATAGTATCTACTGAGAGCAAAGGCTTCAGTAGCCAGCTTCTCAGTTGGCGCGACCCCATCGCGGTTTTGCATCTGTCCATGCAGCTAAGCAAACTGCCCTGGAAGCTGCGGTCACGAGAAGTTTCGCTCAGCTCAAGATTCTTGCGTGAGTTTTCATCAATTACAAGATGTTCGTCGGCAGAATAAGTGCCGATGCCGGAGAATTTCGGCATTAACACTGACTGGGTTTTCTCCAGATATTCGAGCACTGCGCCTGCTGCACCAATTGCCAGAGGCATTTCATGGCAGCCGAAACCTTCAAGCGTGCTTACGTCGAATGTGCTTAGTATGCGTCTTTTGCTCGGTTCCAATTGAAAGAACATTGCCGGACGGCCAGTCAGCCGGTAACGATCTGACACTGCCTGCGGTGCCTCAAGCGTATCCACCGGAATACCATGCGGACCATTGCGCATAGTTTTCTTCGCCACAAGTATTTCGCGTGGAGAAAATCGTCCAAGCTCAAGAAGTAGCCGTTCTTCCGTTAATTGTGTGACGACAAATTCACCGCATGACGCATCAACTGCGGCCAGTCCCCAGAGCTGATCCGTCTTGCCGTTCTTTTCAATCGTGCCGCCTTTCATAATGGCCACAAGAAAATTATTCTCGCGAGCTGGAAGTAAATTAGATTCAAGCACCGTGCCCGGTGTGAGGATACGCACAATCTGCCGTTCTACCGGGCCCTTCTGTGCCCCGACGACACCTACTTGCTCAGCCACAGCCACTGAATATCCTTTCAGTAGCAGCTTTGATACATAGGTCTCATAGGATTTTACCGGCACGCCGGCCATTGGCGTCCGCCCGCCCGGATATTTCGGGTCCGGCTTTCCTGTCAGCGTGATATCGAGCTCACGCGCGCCTACGTGTGCGTCTTCGTCAAACAGTTCATAAAAATCACCAACTCTCATGAAAAGGATAGCGTCTGGATTTTGAGACTTGAGATCCCAATATTGTTGCATCAGCCCGGATTGAGCCGCGCCGCCATTGCCTTTGCCTGTAATTGGCTCTGTCTCTGTATCTGTGGGAACCATGCTTGCCGACTCTGTCTGGATGCCTGCCATTTAATTTCACCCGATTATCAATCTAATGTATTGCAAGCCCGACATAGCAAATGAATATGCGCCGGGATAATTGGTGTTTCAATGCCTCAATGATATCCGCGGGAACAAGCGCCGATGATGAGCATCTGGTAATATGATTGCCTGAGCTACTCCACTAAATACAAAAGCGATATTCGATGAACAGCGAAAATATTTTCAATTATCCAGCAGATTTTTCTCTTTCCCATGCAAATGCGCCTGCCAATCAGCGTTCTACTGGCTCAAGCGTGAGAAAAGCTTTGATTTTTCTCTCTTGCCTTCTGAGCCTTTCTCTGCCTTCGATCAATTTAGGCGCGAGTTGTGCTGATACCCCAAACAAGAAGTCAGAAAAGACTGAGAAAAACGAGAAAAACGAGAAAGAAGCTGACAAGAAAGACGAAAAAACTGCAGCTAAGAAGGAGGAGCCAGCCGCTAAGACTCCTGAGCCAGTTATTGAAAATGTCGTCAATGTGGTTCCTGAAGATTTAGTCAACAAACCACACGAATATCTTGGCAAGAACGTCAAATTTACTGCGCCGTTCTTTGCCTTCAGCAATCTTGCACTTGATTACAAGCCGGCATATCGATCGTCTAAGACCCATATATCTTTGCTTGTTTCTGCAAGCAAGAAAAAATTGCCTTTGTCTGAATTGAAGCTGGCGATGATGACACCTAAAGAAAAAGATCCTGAAACCCAACTTCTGGCAACGTTGAAAGAGGGTGATTCAGTTGAGATCACAGGAAAAGTTTTTAGCACAGCTCTTGACGATCCATGGGTGGAAATTCTCCGTCTGAAGAAAATTGGTGGCTCAAAAGACGATGACAAGAAGGCTGATGCTTCAAGCAAAACTAAATCAAATGACACAAAGTCAAATGATGCGAAAACCGACGCCAAATCTGACAAGAGCGGCAGTGGCAAGTCAGAGAATTCTCCAAAATCACCCCACTAAGTTCAAAATTTTGAACTTGCCTGCATGACAGGAAAGCTTCTACAGTGCATAATTGCTGCAGATAGTTTTTTGGGTTGTTAAGGAGACAGCGATGGCAGATAGCGATATACATGCGCTCCTATCGTCATTGAACGGTAAACATGGAATTCTCGGTTGCTTACTGGTAGGGGGCGATGGTTCAATCGTCGACAGCACCTTGCCAGAAGACATTGACACGTCAACGCTGGGCACACTCAGTGCTACTCTCTTTTCGAACAACGACGTTTCGCTGCAGCGCATGAATAGAGGCGCTCTCAGCCAAATGACATTACTAACTGATCAGGGCATTCTTCATTTTTGCCAGGTTGATGGGCACTACCTTGTGGCACTAACTGCCAAAGGTAGCAAAATCAATCTCGAAGGTTTGATTCGTTCTGTTGAAGAGCAGCTCGGCGCTCTCAAGCCGATGTTGGACTAAAAATCTCCAGAATCCAAACGAGGACAGGGGCGGGCAAGTACCGCCCTTTCTGGTATTCAAGTTTGTATTTGACTACGTCGAGCCTGAAGACGCGGGCGCCTGCTTGCTGGGGGTGCGGAGCTTCCTGGGGCAGGGACCCTGGGTGCTTCGAATAGCCAGGCACTGGGTATAGACATGAGGTAATAGTTTTACATGCCAGTTAGATGCTTCCAGGATTAAGGCAAAGAATCTGTTCTCTCTTTTTTGCGTTGCTTTTCTCAACGCAAAGCGCATATGCTGCGCGTTTTCTGGACACGAGCGGCAACTGGGCTGAAACCTACGTCAATATTCTTTCAGACAAGGGAATCATTCCTGCTGCGTCTGATGGCAATTTCAAGCCGAATGAGCCTGTTACGCGTGCTGTCCTAGCTTCATGGATGGTGAAGGTCCTCAACTTGCAAGACCAGCCGGTGCCTCAGACTCCAAGTTTTGCAGACGTAAAAGCTAGTGATTGGTTTTATCGAGACGTTGAGATTATCAGGCAGAACAATTTTATTTCTGGCTATGCGGATGGTTTTCGTCCAAACCAATTTATTCAGAAGGGTGAAGTTATATCCATTGTGGCGCGTGCATTGAATAAACCAGCGCCAGATGAAACACAGATTGAAGATGAACTTGCAAAATATAAGGATGCATCGAAGGTTCCGTCATGGGCCAGGACTGGAATTGCGGAAGCATCGCTTGCTGGAATTTTATTGACCGGTCCGGATTCGTTGAGCATTGGTGCAGATAAACTTGCCACGCGTGCTGATACCATCGCATTGCTTTATAAACTCGATGAGTTTCTGGCGCGACGTGATGAAAGCGATGCGTTACGACGAACTGCTCGCCAAAACCAGCCGCCTCCGAACACTGCTTATAATCAGGGGTGGAACGGTTCTGCGCCTCAAAATCAGATGGTGCAACCGGGCGGGCAAAATTATCAGGGTCAGGTTGCAAAAGGCGATTACTTTGGCGCGCAAAGTCCTTATTCAGGTCCGCCGCCACAATATGGAGCTGCTGGCAATCCACAGTATGGAGCAGCTCCAAATCCGCAATATGGTCAAGCCCAGGGAGGCCCTGGAAGTCCCGGCAATGCATTGCAGGGCGGTGTAATTGTTCTTGCTGCTGGAACTAAATTCAAAGCACAACTCAAAAATAGTATTGATTCTGCAGCGACACAAACGGGTGAGGAAATTCGAGCGATAATCAATGAGCCTATTTATGCAAACGGTACTGAAGTGATACCGGCAGGAAGCCGCCTCGTTGGAAGCTGCAGTTCTGTGACTCCTGCGAAAAGATTTAAAGCTGGTGCTAACGGCAAAATGGAAATTAAATTTACCAGTTGTGAAACACCAGATGGACGGACGATTCCACTTTCCGCCAGCATAGATGAATCAGAGCAACGCATGTCTGGTGGAACGACCGCCGGCCGTATTGGAAAAGGTCTTGTTACAACTGGAGTGGGTGCAGCTGGTGGTGCTGCGCTAGGCACCGCCCTTGGTGCAATCGTCGGCGGAACAACTCATGGAAACGTTGGCGCCTCTACCGGCATGGGTGCAGTTTTTGGCACCGCTCTTGGTGCGGGTGTCGGTGGGGTCGGTGCAATTGTTCGAAAAGGATCCGAATTGAAAATTACAGCAGGCACTGCGCTTCCGATCAAGCTCGACGAACAGATGCCGATCCAACTGCCGCAACCTGGTGCCATACGCGCGCAATATCCACCGCAGCCACCGCGTAATTATTAAGATGCTTGCCTATTTTGGTACTAGGGATTCTTAAATGATTCCCTTGCCAGTGCAGCTTTCATTAATTGATTGCATGCGAAGATGGGATTTTTTGTAAGAATTTTTCGTTTATTGCGAGTGCAGCTTTCATTAATTGCTTGTAGAAGATTGAACTTTTCTTCAGATGATTCGTTTCTCTTATAGGAACGAATGAGGAGAAACCAACATGACATCGGTAAATTATAACGAAGATGAATTCTGGTCTGCATTCGAGATGGACTTGCGACATGCAAAGGCTCGTGTAATTTTGCAAAGCGCATTTTTGTCTCCCTGGCGGCTCAGGCTAATTTCTAAGGTTGTCGACTCCTTGTCCAGGCGGAATGTTGTGGTTTGTGCCTTCATTCAGGAACCATTTACCTTGTTGAGTCCTCAAAATGATTCACAATCGTTAGACCAGCAATTTAATAAAGAAACTTTCGAATACTCTCTGAGATTGTTGCTAACCATGAATGTTCATGTGAATATTCTTCCTGGAATCCACTACAAGTTCGCAGTAATTGACGACCGAATCTTGTATCAAGGCAGTCTCAACATACTTAGCCATAACAGAACCAAAGAACACATGTTGCGCACCGACGATCAGGTTTCTATTTACGAAACCAGAAAGAAATTTCGTCTGGATGAGTGCGAAGTCTGCGCCAAAAATTTATCCTCATATACTTGCGGTGCGACTCAAGATGCACTTGGCCGACTCGGCCAACTTCTTTTTGCGCATCGAACTAAGTTTGGATTAGGTCAGCAGCAATTGGCTGCTCGTTGCAGTGTAGGTAGGACACAGCTTCGACGGCTGGAGACTGGTGAAAATACTAGTGTCGCAAGCTTGTTGCAAGTTACTCATGGACTAGGGTTGCAGTTGATGTTTGTTCCTGCACTGGACGCGCCGGCTGTGGCTAATTTCTTACATCAACGTTCACAATCATCCAAGGGATGAGGCACTGGCTCAGCAAGCTAGTTATCTAAAATCTGTGCTCCGGCAATCAATAGGAAATATACCTCAAATCTGGGACGCGACTGGGACAGAAACGTCCATCCTCGTATGGCTGCTTTCAGCATCCAGCCTCCTCGAGCGGGAGCTAGGCTTTGTGTTCACATAATGTACAAGTCAAGAAATAATGACCATTATGTGAACACAATCTGGGGTCTCATCTGGCCATATATGAACAAAAGAGTTCAAACTAGCCAAGGTTTGTTCATATATGAACAATCAATTTCAAAATTTATGGCAACGCTGGTTTTCAAAAAAGGATTCAATGGCTTGAGTTCATACCTTGAACCAAAAATTCGGGGCTCAAATCGCAAGAAACGAAAACGGAGTTAAAGGAGTATCCAGAGTTAAGTGCTTTTACTGCCGTAGCGGCGCTGGCGGGCGCGGAATTACCAATCAGATCAGGGCAGATTCAACTTGTTTTCTCTTTTAGTGGACAGATCAGGGCAGATTCAACTTGTTTTCTCTTTTAGTGGACAGATCAGGGCAGATTCAACTTGCGTTTTTCTTTTAGTGGACAGATCAGGGCAGATTCAACTTGCGTTTCTCTTTTAGTGGAATTGGATTGTTCTGCCATTCTATTCTGGCTTCATTCAGACTCATTTTGTTAGCACCACCACGAAAATCGTGATCAGAAATCTGAACAGGATCATCCTCCCATCCGCACAATCCACAGATTTCATAACCTCCGCGCTCGTCAATTTCAAGCGAGCCACAGCAAGCACAAGGAAGCAGAGTCAATGGTTCCTCAGGGCTACTCATAATCTAACTGCCGTAGCGGCGTTGGCGGGTGCGGAATTCTTCGATTGCTTTGTCGAATTCTTGCTCGTTGAATTCAGGCCACATAACCTGGCTGATATAGAGCTCTGTGTAAGCGGCTTGCCAGAGTAGGTAGTTTGACAAACGCATCTCGCCGCCGGTGCGAATGATAAGATCGGGATCTGGAATTCCGCGAGTGTATAAATGTTCTGATACCAGATCTGGTGTTATTGCATCGACACTTAGTTCGCCGTTTTGTATTTTTCCTGCAATCTCTTTCAATGCTTCAGCAATCTCAAGTCGCGAACCGTAATTCAGCGCAACCTGCAGGTTTAAGCCCGTGTTTTGCCCAGTCACACTCATCGCGTTTGTGAATCCATCTTGCAAATTTTTTGGCATGCCATCGAGCTTGCCGATGAATCTCAATTTGACATTAGCCTGATGCAACTCTTGCAATTCGTCAGTCAGAACCCGAGCGAAAAGCTCGAACAGATAATTTACTTCTTCTTCCTCACGTTGCCAGTTTTCGCTGGAAAACGCATAAACGGTCATATATTTGAGCCCGACCTTAGCGGCGTGCTTCACCAGCTTCTTCAGACTTTGAACGCCCTCTTTGTGTCCCCAGACGCGAGGCACATGTTTGCGATCTGCCCAGCGGCGATTGCCATCCATTATTATCGCGACGTGTTTAAGCGGAAGCGGTTCGGCAGCCTTTGGATCAGCTGCTTCGTTTTTTCCTTTTGTACTATTCTTTGATTTGATCAATTCCGCACGCTCGCGATCCGGATCGATATGGTTCTATTCTGACATAAGCAGTTCAGCGCTTGCTGATTCATTACTTATTCAGCTTATTATTCGTCATTTTTGATCGGAATGCTTCGCGGGCTTGTTGGCTGCGGTATTAGCGTGTATATCGGAAAAAGCCAGTGGCAGCACACAGAACAAATCGTCATCTTTCAAAAAATTTGAAGATATGGAAGAATTCAAAAAGTATAATCTTGCTCTTAGCAGGTATCCACGTAAGTTTTTGCAATGGTCTTATTGAAGCCGACCTATCTTATTAATGGTGACGTCACCGACATCGACTTGCGGGTTCTCAAGCAGGATGGTGTGCGCGGATTAATATTCGACCTGGACAGCACCATAATGGCGCCGCATTCCGGCATTCTCAGTGTAGAAGTTGAACAGTGGCTCATTTTTGCGCGTGAGAATTTTAAAGTGGCGATTGTTAGTAACAACAAGCGCTCGCATTATCTAGATCAGGTAAAAGAAGTCTTACAAATGCCAATTATTGGCAAGGCAGCGAAGCCCCGAAGATGGGCATTCTTTGAAGTTCTCAAGAGTTTTGAATTAGAGGCGCATGAAGTTGCTGTCATTGGTGATCGCCCACTGACAGACGTTCTTGGGGGTCAAAGGGCTGGAATGAAAACAGTTCTGGTCTGGCCGTTGAAAACGCAGCAAGAACCCGGCTGGGTAACAATGATGAGAAAGTTAGAGCGAATTGTAATCAGGTCATAGAGTAATATGTGTATGACAAGTCTTGTCAGGTTCTGGACTAGTTAAGGAAATCAAATCCGGATGAGGCATTCCCGGTATTTTGAAAACTCTTGTCTTCTGGTTTTGCTCCTAGCGAATACTCTGCCGCTGGGTGCTTTGGCTCAGGGCGGTAACTCTGGCAGCAAGCGCAAGGTTGCCCTTGGTCCAGCCGGCTTGCCTATGGTGACACCGCACGTGGTGCATACTCTCAAAAGCGACGGCATTAGGCCTGCAATAAGCCCCGCGACTTCCAGTTCAATCAAGAAGCTTGCAAGAAGCTCTTATCCTTCCGGACCCTACGAACGCGGTCTTTACTACAAACAAAAGGGCCAACTCGATGATGCACTGATTGAATTTATTCATGCGGCTCAAATAAATCCGCGGGATACACGTGCATTTTTTGAACAGGCAAAAATATTTCAGGCGCGCGGATTGAACAAACTGGCACGTTCTGCGATGGAACAGGCCCTTGCGCTTGAACCAACAAATGTGGGATTTCGCAGTCAGCTTGTGCAGCTCCATGTTGAGTCAGGCAATTTCGTAGGTGCTGCTGCAGAAGTAGGCAAACTGTTCAACTTGAATCAGTCCAGTACCAGCACTCACAAGAAAAACAGTGGTTTGTACATTTCGCCACCAGCTGCTGCCGTTCAGGTAGCAAGCGGGCAAACGCAGCTTCCAGCAACAAATGACGCCAGTTCTGCCTGGTTGAATTCTGCTGTTGCAACAGACACAGGACGCTCGGCCTCAGCAAGCACACCGAATCTAGATGAAGTCCTTTCAAGTGTGGGTGCAGCGGCTGAGTCTCCTAAGAAGGCAAATGCGGAACTAGCGCCGGCAAAAGACACTGAGATTGCCAGCACTGCTGCGGCACCATTCTCGGTGGCGCAAATATTGAATTCCGTACCAAGTGCAGCGGAAGAAAAGCTTGTGCCTCCGGAAAAAATCAAATCAGAGAAGCCTGCGGCTCCCCTTCCGCCTGGAAATGTGGCAGAAGTTCTTGAGAAGTCTGGAGCGCAAAATCCTGTTGCTGCAGAGCCAAGCATTTTTGATCGTGCGAATTCAATGTTCGCCTGGGCAAGAGACAAGATGCCTTTTGCTCACGATAAAATGGCAGAAAAGGTCGAGCCCACGCCGGCACCATCAGAGCATCTGCCGAAAGGTGCATCCAGAACTGCTGCTATGGTTTCCTGGGCGAAGGACAAGATACCATTTGCGCATGAAAAAGATGAGCCGAAGCAAGAAAAAACGGCTGACAAGAAAGCGGATGGAAGTAATAACGGCGGCAAGCTGGCAAAAGCAGTCGCTGTGGCAAGCTGGGCAAAAGAAAAAATTCCATTTGCGCATCCACGAAATCAAACTCTTGCAGCTTCTCCTGAAGCAAAGCAAGAACACGATTTGTTTGCTGCTTTCAAGGGGATGCGCGATAAAGTAGAAGCAAGCTTGCATTTGAAACCGGCTAATGATCCAGTTAAAGCTGCGTTTCAAAACGCACAGGGACAGCAGTCTGCTATGCCTAATATAAGGGATGCCAACGACCCCGACAAAAAGCTTTCACCTGAGATTGCTAAACAAGCGTTGAAAGCAATTCAGGACAGCCAGGGCGCGAAGAAGAACGGCAAGAATGTTGTCTTAAACTCAGTGCCGACGCAGGAAGTGAAGAACGCTGATTCGAAGAGCAATTTGCCGCCTGAAATTGCAAAAGCGCTTGAAGGCAAATTTAACGGTCCTACCGTATTTACTTCAAGCAATACGCCAGAAGAAGCAGCTGCTAAGGCGAAGGCTAAAACTGATGATCTCGTGAAGCAGGTTCTATCGTCTGTTCCATCCGTCAAAGAGGTAGAGAAAGAAACTGCGCGACCTGAACCCAGCGGACCGAAATATGGACTTCTTTCAAATAATGCATTTAAGCATGTAGGAACCAGCCAGCCACCATCTTTTGACACTCAACGTGGCGAAGGAATTATGGGAATGCTCAAGCAAGCGGGTAAGACGTTCGCCGGCTTGATGCCTTCAATTAAATGGTCGCTTCCAAGCTTACCTTCGCTGGCTAGTCTTAAGTCGAAAGAAGATACACCTGAAGCCATAATCGCCAATGTGCCTGCTCAGGAATTGGTAGATGGTGGAACTGGCGCCGGCAGCAACGCAGCTGATTCTAGCGCCAGACCTGCAGCAGAATCGATTACAGCGCTAACCCCAGCGCACGGTGCTTCGCCTTCACCTGCTCCGCCGCCTGATGCAGTCTTAACTCCAGCTCACGGGGTGGTCTCTGCTGACGCCGTTCAGGGTCCGCCCTCTGCTGTCGATAATGTGCTCAATGCTCTGGGTAGCCCTGCCAAGGCGGTTGCAGAGCAAGTCCAGTCGATAGTATCTTCTATTCAGTCGGCGCAGGCAGTGCCGCCTTCCTCGTCTGCTCCGGACAACATTACGCAGGCTCTGGCACCTGCTCAGCCTTTTACTTCTGCTTCTGAGCAAACAGCCGCGCTTAACCCTGGCGCAGTTGTCGACGGGGCTAAAGCTCGAGGCATCGTACCTCTGGATGTTTCTCGAATTCTCAGCAAGATTTCCTCCGCAACGCCAACAGCACCGAAACTGACTGCATCAAATCCCATTGCTCCCAGTCTTTCTTCGATAATGCCAATTGCCGCAAACCCCGTTCAGGATTTCCAGGCTCTAATTCCAAAACCAATTGCAGCAGATGCGCAGAATGCCACTAATGCATTGCCGACTCTGGGTGCAAAGGGCTTTAGCCCGACTAATACCGGCAATTTGATGCCCCAGTCTTCGCCACAGGCAACAGCCCAACCCGCAATGACTCAGGCAACGGTGCCGCCGATGGTGCAGGAAGCAATCAATCAGGCTCAACCATTGCTGAAGCCGGCGATGGATGCTGCCAATCAGCTGGCTCAGACGATTGCGCCAATGGTGATACCACACGCTGCGTATCAGGCACCGCAGGTGGTTGCTACCCAATCCAACCAGGCCGTTGCAAATACAGTGCCTACTCCTGTCGGCAAAGACATGGCTAATTATTATCGCGATCTGCAAAAATACTATCATCATGCGCCCATACCAGATGGCACAGAAGGCAGCGAGCAGCCAGTGCTTGAGCAATCTGCGGGGCCAGCCCGCAAGTTGATTGATATACAACAAACTAAGTCAGGCGCATTCACTTACATGAAACCGGTAATTGATAGCGATCGCAATTATTTGCTTGGCGGGAAGAAAGTGCGCACAATTCAACCACTGCCAGGTAAGCCGATGGTCGCAAAAGCCGCTGTTCCAGAAGATGCAATTACTAAACGTATGCGCTACTTGCTAGAGCATGGCACTGGAACGCTCAAACCTGGTGAAGCTTTCATGTTCTCTGAAGAAACCGGTGAAGGTACTCTGTTCATGCCTGATGGAAGTTGCGAAAAAAGAAAATTGCAAGATTCGCAGGACGCTGAGAAAGTCATGCGTAGCCGCCGTCCTGATATTGTGAATCCGAAAGATCTTCAGTACAGCTTGAGTCTGCTCGGAAAGCTTTTGCCACCACAGGAAAATAAAGATCCTAACCAGCAAACACAGTTAAACGGACCAACATTAGATCAATTGCTCCAGCAAATGAATCAACAAAGTAAAGGCGTCTGGGGCTGGATGAAGAAGAGCTTTAATATAAAGTAGCCGATTAGTCGCTAACGAAACTTACACAAACTGGTCAAGTTGCATTCACAGAATCATCCGGACTTATACCTTTCTGTTCGCTTAGGCTGTTTGAGGCTAGGATTGGAAGGTCTTTTTTATGGCAGGAGACAATCTGAGTTTCGATTCAAAGCAGAACACTGTGCGGGCTGACGATAGCTTGCCGACGTCACAATGGAATTCTCTGGAATTTCTGGCTGCGCCGATTAAAGAGTCTTACGGCAATACAACTGTCAGGCGAGATGGTTCCGGCAAGATAAGCGAATACGACAATGGTGATTTCACTGTCGCCAGGCATGATGATGGGAAATGGTGGTATCACCAGAATGGTGACGGACATAAATACGTTGAGGTTGATGGCAATTCCATTAAGATGGATGAGCAAGGTAAGGTGACTTACAATGAAAAAGGGCTGCTGCACAAAAATAAGCAAACCCTGGGTAGAAGCCACGGTGGCTTGCTGGATTCCGTAAAGGTTACTGTTTCAGATGCAATGAAGAGTGCAGCAGAAGATCCGCTTGATCTGGCTAACGACATTGCATTCATGCCAATTGCAGCTCTGGATGCAGCCACGGGAACCCGTGTTATTAAAGCATTTGAGACTATTGAAAAAGGTGCAGTCGATGAAGTGATTCATCATCCGGGAGAAGTATTGAAAGATGCGGCGATTGGAGCGGCGATAGCCGGTTTGACCGTTGCCACCGGTGGTGGTGCCCTTGCTGCACTGGCAATAGGCGGTGCCTATTTTGCGGCTGATGAATTAATCAAGAACAAAGGTAATATCAGTGGCGTTACCGGCGATATAAAAGGAATGGCTCAAACAATTGTAAATTGGGGCAAGGACTTTGGCACCGTTGCCAGTTCCAAGCCACAGTCCGAAAGGAATTTAGCTGAAGCCGAGCAAGGTTTGCGGCAACTTGGTGCGTTTGGAGCGGAGACTCTGGCCGGCATAGCTGGTGGTATGGCAGGCGATGCTGCCGCCTCGGCGATGGGCCTGGGTGATTTTGCTCCGACTACTGTTAAAGGTTCCGGAGACACTAACCTTTATGATGCGATTTCTAACGGCAGCGCAGATGCTAGCTTGAATGAGGATACTGCGCTTTTGAAATCCAGACATCTAGAGGGGCAGCACTATCTTGTCTTATCGAAGGATGGAAAGGTTACTGGAATTGAGGCTCCTGCGCTTTATGGCGATAATTCTCCAAATTATTTCAAGCAAGCTTATGACCCCGATTTCCTCAAGGCAGCAAGAGAGCTAAATGTAAGCAAGACTGCAAAAATATTGGAATTAGAACAAGGACTGAGTCCTTCCCAGGCACAAGACTACGCCAAATTTATTGAGCAGCACTATAGACCTCAACCTGCGGTAACAGTCAATTCCGCAAGCGAACGAACGGAACAACTGCTTCATATGCACCTCGATAATTTAGATCCAAAAGTGTATGGAGAACTTGCAGAAATCGCTGGTAAAAATGGGTTCTCTACTGAATCTTTTCAGGACATCGGAACCCTTATTCCTGGGAAAGCAGAACACCTGAAGGCTCTCTGGATCCCGTCAGCTGCAGACGGAGGGCTGGGTGATGCAAATCCATTTAAGATGGTTCGCGACAGTTTGCCCGCCAACTTAAAACAAACAATGGGCGAGCACTCGATAGCGGTTGTGCCAATGGAATATAAAAATGCGAGCGGATTTTTGATTATTGATGGACAAGCTCAATATGGCGGCGGAGCGTTGGAGTGGTTGCAGCGTCTGGGGTCGTGGTCTAAAGTCGACTAAATTTCCGCTATTGTTAATTCCAAACCTGTAGAAAAGCCAAATTCTAAGCACCATCGATTGAAATTATGCAAGGATCTTTAATCGTAAGATATGCCACCCCCGAAGCATTCATCCATTGTGTTGAGGAGAAGCAATAATGAGCAGCCAAGCTAGCACCGCAGTCAAAAATACTTTCTGCTGGATCGATATTCCGGTTACCGACATCAAAAGAGCCATCAGCTTTTACAGCGCTGTACTGGGCGAAAAAGTAGAACACATGACCGAACATTTTGAATTCGGTCTTTTGCCGCACACCGAAAACAATGTTTCCGGCTGCTTAACTGTTATGAAAGACAGAAAACCTTCAAGTGACGGTCCACTGGTCTATCTCAATGTGGAAGGTAGATTGGATCAAGCTATTGAAGAAGTCACCAAAAATGGTGGCAAGGTTCTCAAAGGCAAAGAGCAAATTGGACCTTATGGTTTCAGAGCTGTTGTTCTGGATACCGAAGGTAATGCAATAGCTTTGCACTCCCACTAAATCTTGGGTTCGCGAATCTCTTCTTAGGAAGGGAGCACCGATCTCCGAATTTTGTTTCGAATGAGGCGCTTATACGGCGCCTCATTTTTTTCTTGCTTGCTTTCGTATTGTGTACCGAGCCGCGTTGTACCTTCCTTAGCTTTTTGCGTTTTCCTTGTTGATTGGCTCTTGATGAAATGAGCGCATTGATTCCCGAAACCAGCGGTTGAATTCCCCAGGCTGGCTGTCCATGCAGTTGTGCCCGGCCCACTCAATGATGCGAAGTGTGCTTCCTGGCGTGTTTTTATGCATTGTTTCAACATGTTGGCAGGGAGCCACTGGATCCAGCCGGCCGACGGCAAAATGAATTGGACATTTCACATCAGGCAAATTCGTCACATAGTCGAGATCTTTGAAGTTATGCATTATTTGCTCAAGGCTGAACATGTTTGTTTCGAGCAGTGTACGCTCTCTCCAGGCAAGGCTGCGATGAAAGGCTGTTCCTTTGATTTGTTTGATTGGCAAACTGAGAAATACTTCGAATGCCATTACCGTAGGTCTCGGTACTTTGCCCGGCAAGGCAACAGCCAATATGCACTTCACTTTTTCCGGATGGAGAGCCGCCAGTTCTACTGAAATAATCGCTCCGAGTGAGTGCCCGATGAAAACCGCGGGCCAGCTTATTGAGTAATCAGCAAGGGTTTCAAGAACATCATTTATATGCACTTGCAAATTGGTTCTTTCTTCGGGCTCGTCGCTTTCGCCATGTCCGCGGAGATCAGGCACAATGCAATGCCAGCCTTCATCGACAAGTATTTTGATTTGCGGATCCCACATTTCAGCGCGTGCTCCTGTGCCGTGCAGCAGAATTACATCGCCTTTGCTATTGCCTTTGCCGTATTCTTTTACTGAAAGTTTCATGACTCAGATTCTAATTGGATAGAGACATAATAATCTGTACCCGCATTTTCTTGCTGCGGACTGTTCACTTAATCTATTGTTTCTTTGTCGTGGGTCCCATTGGGCACTTACAAACAGCTCGTACTGCCGGGCGACGCATGGCGTCGCCCCAATACGGATCGGTAGCTTAACCGAGCAGTACTGGGCGTCGCCCCTTGTATATTGGTTACATCTGTTCTGAAAGAACAGAGAGTGGGGAGAAAACTGTGTCGCCCCTAAGGACCTAGATCCAGTAGTGTAGATCAGTCTCCCCACTCCTTGTTTCATTA
>JBIKOL010000029.1:0-67137 GCA_044358055.1 Obscuribacteraceae bacterium (SeqCode) | reverse complement strand
GAATATGCTTGCCCAGGTATATGCTCAGAGCCGTTTTACCGGTGCAGGTTGGTCCGACTATAGCGAGAACTTTTTTCAAGAGAAGAGTGAACCGAAGGTTGCTGCCAGTGACTGGGCAAACTGCATCAACTGGAACCATGAGAGCAGAGGAGGAATCACCAGCACAAGAACCAGTGCCTGCCAAATCTTCATCTGGAAGCTTTCCTTAACCGCGATGATTTGCAAAATGAGAATCCATAACAAGGGCACTGTCATAAATAAAACGTGTGCGGTGCCCAGCAATTTCCAGAAGCAGGCGATCGGTCCCATGAAGATCCATGGGCTCAGGCTCCAGGCAAGTGTCACAAATGCTGCGCGTGCTCTGGATATGTCTACACTGAAACAGAGTGCAGTGAGGCTTATTACCCCTGCGGATAAAAGCCATAATGTTATGCCGCCGGTAATTTCCATGGGCACGTTCAAAACCGCCCATTTGATTTCATTTGCAGGCGTCAGCCGCAGTGCATCAAGACCGAAGACAAGCACGACAATGCAAACCGCGCCGATAAGATGATTTACTTCGTTATAGCATTCCTGAGCCAGCCGCCTGAATGTGGAAACCGGAGCGGTGAGCGTGCCAATGAATGTCTCGATAAAGCCGAGCTTTGGCATTACGATATTTTCTGCAATTGCGTCTTCAGTCATTTTTTCACTCCATGAGCCACAATGGCTGATTTGCAAAACGCGGATTCATCGATTCAGGCAAGACGCCTTTGAATACTTCAATTTTTGGTGTACTCAATTTGCTTTCAAGCAATGATGCAAGCAGCCCCATTGATGAGCGCCCCTCATCTACGTAGAGGTCTTTGTGATATTTGTCCTTGCAGGTTTTCTTGATGTCTGCCAGCGCCTCTTCGTAGCCGCCCAGTGCATCTACGAGCTTAACTTTAAGCGCCTGTCTGCCAGAGTAGATTCTTCCGTCGGCTAATTTTTTCACCTGCTCTTTATCAATCTTTCGACCTTCAGAGACTGCCGTGACAAATTGATCGTAAGAATCCATGATTATGTTGCTGAGCAGTTCTTGTTCTTCTTTTGTCGGAGCACGATCCATCGTGCCTATGTCTTTAAATTGACCTGATTTGATGGTCACCGGTGCCACACCGATTTTTTTCTCAATTTCAGACAGGTTCATCAAATGCATAATGACCCCGATGGAACCTGTGAGTGTGCCGGGGCAGGCATATATCTTGTCGGCTGCTGAGGCTATGTAATAACCACCTGATGCTGTGACATCACCCATTGAAACAACCACAGGTTTTCCTGCTGTGCGAATTGCTTTCACCGCATCGCACAATTCCTGGCTCATGGCCACAGTTCCACCTGGCGAATTGATGCGCAGCAGAACGGCTTTAATATGATCGTTTTCCGCAGCTTTGCGCAATTGCTTGCGCACGTATGTCGGTGAATTTGTATCAGGCAGAATAGATGATGAGCTGTCTTCGTCATTGATGATCGTTCCGGCAAGACGGATGATCTGAATGCGATCTTTCTTGCCTAGAAAAGACAATCGCTTTTCTTCCTTGTCTGACTTGTCATCACTGCTTGTCGTTTGCTGTTTACTCCAGAGTCCAACAGGCACTGCGGCAAGGCAGATAAGCAAAATCGCCCAGGCAAGTATTCTTTGTCCGTTGTTTTGGTTCACGTTGCCATCCTCGCCGCTCTCTTGAAACAGCTCACAATTATAGCAATGTAATCAGGACCAGAATTGAAAAGCTCAAGCCGCAACTGGTCTTGGAAACGCCGGGATGGCGTTGCGGATGGGTTAATGGATTAGGGTTTGCCAGCTGATCGCGTAGAGGATCCGCACAACAGATTGCGTATGGAGTCCGCATCAACAGACCGCGTAGGGCCTACCGACCGGACCACTTAGAGGGTTCGACCTTTTTCCTTTTCCGCAACTTTCTTGGCATCTTGAGTTTGGCCATCGAGCATGAGCGGGTTGACGAATGGTCCGGCATTTGGTTTTTGAACATCGCCTGAGCCGCTTGTTCCAACTCCGTTAGCGATTGCGCTGCGTTCTTCATCGAGGTCTTTATCAAGCTTTGCCACTGCATCATTGCCTGCAAGATCGACAAGCTGCTGATGATACAGGTGTTCTTGCTCCACCTTTTCATCAATATCTCGCTTGGCTTTTCTCAAAGTGTACTCAAGCTCAAGTGCTTTTGCTGGATCTTGTGAGTGACCCTCGGCAGCCATTGTCTGCAAATCTTGTAAATCTGTAGCAGCACGCAGTCGCGAAGCTTGCTCTTTCTTGTAGTCACGATAACTTGCAACAAGTTTGTCTGCAGTATCACGAACAATTTTATAAAGGATTGTCGCCTGCTCTTGCGAAATTGCTTGTTTCTTTGCGCTTTTTGCAGCTTTGTCCTGGAAGAGTCCCTGAATCATGCTTGAGCCGCTGCCGATGCCCATCATTGCAGCAGGATTTACTTGACTGATGCCACCAGGCATCATAAATGGTGCCATGTTCATTGCGCCAAAAAGCGCACCACTTAGAAGCTTCATTGTCGATGCCATCGCATGATTTGCATCTGTAGTGGGCTGCAATTTTTGAATTACGAATTGAATATCAGGGTTACGATCGATAGTCGATTGCCAGAGTTCGCTCAATTGTTTTTGTTCTGCAGTGAGAACTGTCTCGGCCGTTTGTGCTTCTTCATCTTCTGTTGGTTGAAGCGCAAGCGGCCCGACTTCGACTTTCTTTGGTTTGCCGACTTTATCACCAAGAGCTTTCTTGTCTATTACTGACTCTTTCTTTCCGGAGGCAACGGCATCTTTCTCGCCGCTTCCTGCCTTTCCTTTGGCTTTGTAGTCATTTTGAGTAACTGTTGATTTCAGTGTTGCCGCGTTTGGATCGTCATCGCTGGCTTGCTTTTCATCATCATGCAATCCTACCGGAGCAAGATTGATGCTCTCTGCTTTCTTTTTTGACTCACTAAGCGGACCTTCGCCCTCTGCCATCTTTTCGTCTGAAGGCAGCTGGAAAGAAACCTTTTTTGCTTCCGCCGGGATGATGAGCCCTGTAAAACATATACTCAAGATGAGACAGATGCCTTGCCTGGCTGCACGCGATTTGAAAAGCTCCATCAGTGTTCCGTCCTTTGTGAGCAGTTTGAGTTTATATGGATTCCGACGATTGATACTACCGGTGGTTCCATGGTTCCCAACTGCATTTCATAAATTCAGCTTCATAAAAATAGCTGTGATTTACAACGCTGAATATAGCACAGAGCAAGGATTGGGCTTATTGCCGGAACCCCTTTACTTGTCAGGCTTAAGCCAAAAAATCAGGACTTGATAACTATTTGATCATATATTTCAGGTCTTAATTTCCGATAAGCAAGCTGCTAAGAATGGCTATTAAAAGACCCGGAGAACCAGCGCCGACGCAATTGTGTTCTTGAAGTAATTATATTTAGCGGATATTCGCGTCTGCCGCGAGTATATAGTATCGGCTCTGGCAGCCGATTGTTGTCGCGGAAATGCGACTTCGCTCAGAGCTAAATAATTTATCGTTACGAGTAATGAGCCCGGCGTTAAGAAAGTATCAACGCCACTCCCAGAGCGAAAAGCGCAATTATTGTGGAAACCTGATCTATCAGGTTATTTGTAAATTGAGCTGCATATCGAGGGTCCGAAACAGCCTGCAGATAGCCCATGAGGAGCGGAACCTTGCCTAAAGCAACAAAAATTCCCAGCCCGCCTAGAACTTTCGGCAGTGGAGAACTTGCCTTAGCTTGTGCTGCAAAAGGCGCGGGCTCGCGATATGACGGGGCAGAAGACCGACTGGGGAATGGCTCGTCCATCGGGTCTTCATCGGCGTCTCCGAACATCTTCGAGGAGGAACGCTTCAGGGGTTTCTCCTCTTTTCGGGGCGGGGTAGGTGCTACCGGTGTTGAATCTACAGGGGCTTCTGCTGCCGTCAATACCTGTGCAAAAGATGGTGATGGTGCTGAAGGTGGGCTCGATAGATGGCTAAAAGAGGATTCCGGAGCCAACTCCGGTGGGACATATGAAAGCGGATCCGGTAGCGCTGCAGTGGAAATCGGGATCACAGGTGTTGGAGCTTGATCGGGTGTGGCTGAAGAAGAAGGCACGGCTCCATCTCGCCTGTACCTGGTCATGTCGGGAAAAGCTTCATCGGAAGCCATGCTTGCCGGATGCTCCGTTTCTGTCAGGGCTGAAATTCCGGGGGGATCAGCAAAGAGCGCTGAACCTGGCTGCGGCTCGGCACTGTGAGTTTCCGCTGCCGTCGGCCGTGGCGGTACTGCCGGTGGTGCGGTCTGTTGAGCTGCCACCGGATTAGATGGACCTGGTACAGGTGGAACCTGGCTCTGTTCAGGCGCGGAAAAACCGGGCTGAGGTGTCGAAAAAGCACTGGCCGGCTGCTGCGGGTAGCCCGGAGCAGCCGGATTCGGTCCGGACGCTGTGGGCTGGGCTGACGGCTGTTGCGGCTGGAATGCTGGACCAGCTTGTGGTGCAAAACCCGCTGCTGGCTGCTGTGGCTGGAAGGCGGGACCCTGTTGAGCTGGGTGGGATTGGGGCTGCTGTGGCGGGTAAGCTTGAGGCGCTTGCTGTGGCGGATAACCCTGTTCTTGCTGCGGATAGCCTTGCTGTTGCTGCGGATAACCCTGTTGTTGCTGCGGATAGCCTTGTTGTTGCTGCGGATAGCCCTGTGGCTGCTGTGCTGGATATCCTTGTGGCTGAGGCGGATACCCTGGCTGTTGTTGCGGCGGATATCCCTGCTGTTGTTGCTGTTGCGGCGGGTATCCCTGCTGCTGTGACGCTTGTGCTTGCTGAGCTCGTTTTGCGGGCCTTACATGTGGCTGGCGCGGCGCGCTTCCCTCTTCATGTTCAAGTTCTACTTTGGCGCTGAGAAGAGGTGAGCGCAAAACATTTGGATTGTCTTCATAGGAATAAGGATCTTCGTCATATTCTTCGTAGTCCTGGAATTCCCCGCCTCCGCCTGCTCCACCGAGGATTGGTGAGCGCAAACCACGTCCACCACCGCCGCCGCCTCCTCCTCCGAGGATTGGTGAATGCAAACCGCCACGGCGAGGCTGTTCTTCCTCGTAATATTCATCATCTTCTTCGCCACCACCGAGTAATGGCGAGTGAAGATGCTTTCTGCCGCTGGCATGACCTTGAATCGGCTCGGCATAATCCTGCGTTGCGGAGCCACTGTCGCCGAGCAAAGGTGAATGTAAATGTTTTCTGCCGCTTCCGGGTCCTTGTATAGGATCGGGAGGATAGTCGCCAGCCCCACCGCTGTCGCCCAGCAAGGGTGAGTGCAGTCCTCTGCCGCCTTGTTGTGGGGCGGGAGCCCGACCTCTGCCGCTTGAACGGGGATCTGGCGGAGGCTCGTCTTCATAATCCTCTTCGGCAGCCAGAAGCGGAGACCTCAACTTCTTGACCGGTTTCTCCGGAGGGGGGCTTTGCTGTCCTGGCTCTGCATGTTTTGGCTGATTTTGAGCTTGATTTCGTGGATCGTTGCGCGGGTCAAATGGATTGCGCGGAACACCGTCAGTTTGAGGAACTTCCGGGCGATTGCCTATTTTCCTCAAGCGATCCATCTCAGCGCCTGACGCTTCTGAGGAAGGTGGCGCCCCGAAAGAAGCCTTTGATGGCGGCGCCTGCGGACCCTGGCTTGGTCCGAGCCTTGCGCCACACTCAGCGCAGAAGCGGGTCTGGTCTTCGTTCACCATCTGGCATATCGGACACTGAATCACTTTAAATCTCCTTATCTTCTGCTCGAGCAGAAAGATGTGTCGCTAAGAATTACTTGCTGGCCTCGTCCTTTCTCGGAATTGAAGCTTCGAAATAGAGAGGATTTTGCCCGCTGCTTGCCAACGGCTTGTTGTCCGGTCCAGATATCCAACCCACGCAACCGTCATCGCCATCTGTAGTTATAACGATCATGCCTGGCCCGGGAGCGGTGAAATAATCAGGAAGTTTTGCCACTCCATTTATTATAGGGATTGACTTATAGGATGGGTCGACTCCAATTGCGAAATGATAAAAGGTGCGGTACTTGCCGTTTGGCTGAACTTGAGCGGTTGAATTTGGGTCCGTCATGCCGACCTTCTTATAGAGCGACTTCAAGCAATCATCAAATTCCGCTGTCGTGTTTGGAAAATGATCGTGAGTCTTTGCGTAATCTTGCATTACCTGTCCAGTTTCTCGTAATTGTCTGATCAGGTCTGCCTGTGCCATCGCCTGTCCGGCAAGGGCTTGCCCAAACTCCGCCTCAGTCTGCGCTGAGGAGGGGTGACTCGAGAATCCCAGAGCCAAAACCAGCGCCGCGCAAGCACTGAGTGATTTTGAAATGAGAGGGACCATTCTGACAAACCTCCGCTCGAATTTGCTTATGAGCAACACTTAGACATTAACTGGACGGCAGATACAATTCACCCTTTAAATCTAAGAATCATTAACCTAACGCAACCCGAAAAACTGTTCTGCTTTGTTGCGACGGCATACTAATGCCATTATGCCTCAATTAAAAGACAAATCTCAAAAAACGGTAATTTGTTTGACAAGGGGCCCGTGATAGACTGTGCGAGCATTTGCACTTGACTATGGAGACCATGGGCTTTGAAGAGCCGGCCCATTTCGGGAATCAGATGCGAGCTCAGAGGCAAGGCTCAAGGTTAGATAGTAGAAAGGCAGGAGACTATATATGTCAAGACGTGTAACCACCCACGTATTCGCGGCGTTCCTAATACTTATCCATACCGTGTCTCCGGTTCTGGCGGCAGATTCATCCCAGGTGAATTTCAAAATCTTCTCGCCGCCGGGGCAACAGCAACAGGAAGAAGCGAAGACTGATACCCCTTCTTCAAACGACTCCTTGTGGTCTGAAGGCGACGCTGCCTCCCAGAGCCCTCCCGGTTCGGCGCCAGCAAGCCCGGCTCCGGCAGCGAGTCCTGCTGAATCAGCAGCGACAACACCTGCGAGCCAGAGCAGCGCTACGACTGCCACGCCAGCAGAAAGCGGGAGTACCGCAAGCAGTACAGGTGCTACAAGCACCAGCAGTGAAGCTTCAACCGTTACCGGTGAGAAAGTTCTGCAAGGCTACATTCGCATCGTTCCATCCGGAACCAAGGTTCCAATCATCATGGACTCGGCTATCGATAGCGATACTTCACAGGAAGGCGACGAATTTGCTGCAAGAACCTCTGAAGATTTGACCATCGACGGTTCGACCGTTGTACCGGCAGGCTCGGTTATTAAAGGCAGAATTGCCCGATTGAACTCACCCAAGCATCTGAACAGATCAGGATCTGTCGGTCTCAAGTTCGACACAGTCACCACTCCAGACAATCGTCAAATCCCACTTTCTGCAACTCTGGTTGCACGCGGTGGAGTTGTGCACGCAAGACGAGGTTTGAAAGACATTGCTATTGATACTGGCACATTTGTTGCACCTATGGCACTTGGTGCAGCAATCGGCGCTATCGCCGGTGGATCATCCAGCGGGTCAAGCGGTGTTGGCATGGCTGGTGGATTATTGATCGGTACCGGCATCGGAGTAGCTATCGGAACCATCATTCTCTGTGCCAAGAAGGGTAAACGAGTTGATGTCAGACCTGGCGACGAATTGAAAATCGAGCTTGCAGAAGATCTCCGTATGCCTATGTAAGGAAGCGGCAACCCTTCCTTGTTCCATAAGAAACTGTAAGGGCGCCTTAGTGGCGCCCTTCGTATATCCAGCTTATCTGTCGATAAAAGCATTTCAGTAAAATGACCTCCGCTTGTCGGCGGATGTAAAGCCGCTTTTGATAAATTTGTGAAGTCGTTTTTTGGGTGCTGGAAAGGAAATCTTGCGCGCTGAATTTCTGGCGCGAAATCTTCTGGAAGGCTTTAGTTGATGTTCCAAAATTGAAGAACTGGCAAGGGTCCTAGTGAAAACCCTGGAACTATCTCAGAAGAAAATGCCTACCAATTGGAATCCCATTTCTCGACAATGAGACTATCCTGATTGGCTGCTAACGACTTTAACCTTAGTGCGGAATGTAGCCAAGTTGGATAATATTCAATATGACGGCTCGTAGGTTAGCCACTTGGATTTCACTTGGATTTCACGAGCCGTTTTTCACCACTGCAAAACTGAAATGTAACTTGTCTGGGGAGACTATTTAAGTTAAGATTAAACATTCTTAGAGAATCTATTATTTATATGGATTCTGGGCTTAAACCTTTTACCAGCATCTTTTTATCTTTCAGTGAGGCATAGAGCCAGAAGGCTCAATCAATCACCAGGATCCCCAGCCAGCAGAAGAACTTCTAGATGACAAGTACATCGGTGCGACCAAGCAATTACAACCAGCCGTCACGGGATCCAAACACGGCGGCTATCCTGTCTCTTATCATTCCCGGACTCGGGCAAATGTACAACGGAGAGACCCGTAAGGGCATTCTGTTCATTTGCGTGGCAGTGCTCAATGTGATTTTGGTTCTTGCAATGGCGTTCAATCAGCCTATATTGAACTCCTTGCTCATGTTTGGGCAACAGTTCCACATGAAGCCGAACAAGATGCTTCTAATTACCTTGAATGAAGCCTATCTTGGCAGTGCTGTTTCCTTTATTTTGATTGGATTTTTCCTTACTTACGTTTTCTATGCAGTAAGAGATGCCTACGATCATGCTGCGATGAAGCGTCGCCGTATTTATCCCGATTTCGTTATCGAACTACCGGAAGCGACAAGTGGTTCTTACATCTTCCACTTCTCGACTATGTTGGCACTGTTCATAATTGCATTCTTCTTTATTGTTCCGCCGATGCCGAAGAAGCAGCTTACTGAAATTGAGTTTGTCGATCCCAACTTGATCGTCAAGGAAAGACAGAAGACTCAGAAGAAGTCATCTAAAACATCTGCTGCAGGCGGCAAGCGCGATATGACCAAGCCGGTGCATATAAGCAAACCGGCAGGCGCGAAAGCACCGGCTCAGCAACCAGCAAAACAGCCGGCTCATAACCACGCGCCAAAAGCGCCTTCAGAACAGAAGCCATCAGAGGCACCAAAGGCACCGGCACCGCCGGCACCGCATCATACGCCTACTCCACCTACGCCAAAACCGATGGCTCAACCAAGTCCGAGTCCGTCACCGAGTCCGACTCCAAGACCGATGCCGACTCCGACTCCGATGCCTACTCCCATGAAAATGGTATCGCCTTCTCCAGCTGCACCTTCTGCAACACCAATGAAAATCGCAGCAGCATCGCCATCTCCTTCGATGATGCCCAGACCAACAGCAATGGCTTCTCCTTCAGCAACGCCAATGCCTATGGCTGCAGCACCTAAAGCTATGACTCCTTCATTGCTTCCTTCAGCAATTGCTCCAACGGCTTTGAAAACAACAGGCGGTGGTGCAGGTGCAATGCCCAGTCCGATGGCTCGCCCAAATGGTGGCGGCGGCGTGCAGGGATTGCCCTCACTTGCTCCATCAGCTGTATCACTGGGTTCAGGGGGCGGCTCCGGTGGCGGTTCCTCTAACTTTGCTCCTCTTGCCAGAGCCGGTAGTGGCAGTGGCGGTGGTTCGGGCAGCAGCTTCGGCGGCGCCGTAGGACCTGTCGCAGCCAGTTCAGGTGGCGGTTCCGCTCATGGTGGTGGTGGCGGTGGTCCACAGGTAGTCGCCATGAACACAGGTGGCGGTGGCGGTGGTAAAGGATCTTCCGGCGGCGGCAGCGGTGCACCAGCTCCGGTGCGTGCCGGTGGTGGTGGTCGCGGCGGCGGTGGTTGGTCTTCCGGACCGATCAGCATCTCTCCTTCAGTGCCAAAAGGTGGCTCTGGCGGCGGTGGTGGCGACGGCGGACCGAGTAACCCAGAAGGCGGAAAAGGTGGTCCTTCTCAAGCTGCTAATGCTGATGTTGACTTCGGTCCATACATGCAAGACTTGCAGCGCAGAATTAAACGCGCATGGTTCCCGCCTCGCGGTCAGGAATCACGCAAAGTGGTCGTAATTTTCAAGGTTCACAGTGGTGGCGAACTCTCCGATCTTCGCATTGAACGCAGCTCAGGAGTTGCAATTGCAGACCAGGCGGCGCTGGCAGCTGTGCAAAACGCAGCACCATTCCGTCCACTTCCTGCGGGCGCTCCCTCAGTAGTAGATATCCAGTTCACCTTCGATTACAACGTGTTTCAAGGAGGACGGAGTTTCTAACTATGTTAAAGGGTGACTGTTCGTCATCCTCCCGAATGCGGTAAGATGCCGAGGTTCTGGGAAAATTGTCTAGGGGTATGTTGGCGGTTTCCGATTTCAGCTAGGAGAAAAAATGGATAGCAAGTTTTTCACCTTCTTTATGGAGTTTATGATCAAGGACTGGTTCGCATCCATTCCTATTACAATCTGCTCCATCCTCACCGTAGCGGTCATTATCGAGCGTTATCTTTATTACCAAAAAAATCGCCGTGACGTTTCTGCTTTCATTCACGCACTTCAACGCAACCTCGAGCGTAATCAATTGCAAGCTGCACAGGCAGATTGCAGCCGTCTCGGTGGTGTTATCGGTGAAGTCGCTGAAGAAGGCGTTCGCCTGATGGCAGAACAAAAAGAAGATTTCTCGAAAGCATTTGATATTACAGTAGGTCTGGTCACAAGAAAGCTGGAAAAGAACCTGGCTATTCTTGGTACCATCGGCGCTACCTGTCCGTTTATTGGACTGTTCGGAACTGTGGTCGGCGTTGTGTTCACACTTGACCAGTTGGGTGTGGGCGGCGGCGGTACCCCGGTCGTTGTGACCGGGGTTGCTAAAGCGCTTATCGCAACCGGATACGGACTCATCGTCGCTATCCTCGCGGTTATTTTCAACAACACATATACAAATACCGTGAAGAGATTCAACGACGACTTCCTTCTCCTCAAGCTGCTTTTCCTCAGCTTCGTCAGCTCGGAAACATCACACGCACGCTAATTGCTATTAGCTCTGCGAAGTGGCTTCTCTCTGGCGAACTCAAGCCAAAAATTGATACGCTAGAACTGTAAGTGCAAATGTGCTCAGACCTAATCAGGGGGTAAGCTCGAAATGTCCATGTCGGCAGATGCCGGTCATAACTTTGAGGAGATTAACGTCACTCCTCTGACTGACGTTTTTCTAGTGCTGCTCGTTATCATGATTTTGATCGCGCCGATTATCGATAAATCGGATTTGAAGATCAAACCACCCGACACTCGTAATGCCAAGAAAGACGACGAGAGCCGCGGCATTGTAATTGATATAGATAAAGAGGGCACGATTGCAATCAATTCTCGAGTGGTGCCCAAAAATACCACTTCGGAAGAATTGCAAACGATCATGAAAGAGTTCCAGAAGAAAACCGGCAAAGATGACGTGCCTGTGACAGTAAATGCTGATGGCGAAACTCGCCAGCGTGACGTGGTGGCAATTATGTCAGCCGCAGCCGCTGTAGGAATAAAACGGATGCGTGTTCAAACCTCTCAAGTCGGAGGTGAGTGATTGCATGATGAGACTCTGTCTCATCGGTCATCCGGTAAAACACTCTCTATCGCCGCCCATGCATCGGGCGGCGTTTTTATATTTCGGTATTGCTGGCTCGTATGAATTGATTGATATTGAACCTGAGTCCCTGCCGCTTAGAATGCAAGACTTGACTGAGCATTACTCCGGATTCAATGTAACCATTCCACATAAGGAAACTGTTTTCCAACTCTTGAGCCGGCGCACAAGGGAAGCCAATCTTGTCGGAGCCGTAAACACTGTTCGCCTTGACTCCTCAGGCGCAATCCTGGCGCATAATACTGATATGCAGGGTTTCATGCAAGCAATTTCCCAGGGACTGCAATCAAAGCTGAATGTTTCTGCAGCGGATTTCCTCTCTCAAGTAAAATCTCCCTCTGTCCTGCTTCTTGGTGCAGGTGGTGCCGCCAGGGCCTGTCTTGCAGGGCTGGCTCTCCTGGGCTTTAAGAAGGTCTATCTTGCTGCCCGTCGTCCAGAGGCCGCGTTGGTTTTATTGGCATCGATGAATCAATCGATTTCCAATTACCTGCAAACATCGTTTAACGCAGAATTTATTGCTTTGAATCAGATTGGGCAGCTGGAAGAGCTTAATGCAGCTGTGAACTGTACCTCGCTTGGATTGGCTGAAGAAGACACTATTCCTGAATGGGGTCCGCTGCTCTTTTCTCGCATTGCCCGCAATGGTTTTTTCTTTGATACCGTTTATCGCCGAGATCAAAAGCCGACTTTACTTATGAACCTGTCTGCTAAGTCGGAGATTGCAGCAGTCGATGGGCTTGGCATGCTAATTGAACAGGCTTCTCTAGCGTTTGAATACTGGACTGGGCGAGTTCCTTCAGTCAAGTTCTTGCGTAACTCAATAAGAAGTTTCACTGTCTGATATCAAAACGAGCTAGCCCTTTCTCCTGCTGTTTTGCAGCAAAACCAGGCACCGCGCTTGTTTGATTGAGGATGAGGCTATAATATAAGTAAAGGCAGCCGGCGATACTTAGTACAGGGGACACTCTTTTATGCTTTGGGATGGTTTACTCTTCCTCGCACTGGTTTCACTCTGCATCGCGGGTTGGAATGTGGGAATTATAAATTCCTGGCGTGCACCTATTGCCATGATAATAGCTACTATTGCTACACAGCAGTTCTATATCGATTTTGCTACCTGGATAGAACAGCAAACAATGCTTGAGCCAAAGTGGTCTGCTTTCGCAGCTTATGTGATGATGTGGCTTGTTGTGGAGATCGTCACAGAAATCTGTATGAGCTTATTCCTTCCCTGGAACCGCAAAGATCGTCCAATGGCTCTTGATCGCGTCGGTGGGCTGGGACTGGCTTTTGTTCGTTGGGTAGTGATTTGTTCACTACCTCTTATGGCTATGTATGCTCCCAACAAGTTGCCCGCACTTCCGAAAAAAGAAAAGACGGGTGATGAGTTTATATATCCGTTTACAAACAGCTTTGAACAATCGAATATCATGAATGGTATGGGTGGATTTGCAAAAGGCTTAATCCCCAGCCTCGGTCAAATTGTGGTCTCAGATAAGGCGCCCAGCTTCAAGCCCAATTTTGACCGACCTAAAGCTCAGCTCGATTGATGTATTGCCACCAGATATGGTGCAATTCTTAGAATACGTTGTAGCTCTGACCTTCAAAGAAAATTGGCACAAGCTGCATTGCCAGCCCGAGTTCGCCATCTATGGAAAGCATTCCTGAAAGGGCCGCCGTCATAGCTGACAGCTTACCTTCCATGATCATTTCCAGGTCTTCAGCAGAAACTGAAATCGTGCAATCTGGTGAAGGTGAAGTGCCATGTTCATAAGGCAATACTTCCAGCGTTCCCTGCTCGATTTTCGTCAACCACGGACCATCCTCTAGCCCAGTAATTTGCAGCAAATACGTCGCGGAGACGTTTTGAGCTGCAGAGCTATTGAATCGTTTTTTGAGTTCTTCGATGGGTTTTGCGCTAATCACAGTTTCAGCCTCTAATCAGGGATTTGTCTAAAAAGCCCTAAGTATTCAAGACGGGATTATAACCCGGCCGCAAGACGCAGAGCTAAGATGAGGAAATTTTTGTTGATTTCCAGTAATGAGTTTCGTACACTCCAGAGGCTGCTTGGATGGCATCTGGCGAGCTTTGCCGACCATAATCTTGCTAGAAGGCAAGCGTTAGAATCTTCTGTTGCGGCTCTTAAAGGCGATAGCAGGCTGTCCGGCGGAATCTGAATGGAAAATAATGACATTGTAGGAAATTTCCTGGAAGAACTTGAAGCAAAGGCCAAGAGAGGACCCAATCGTGGCATCCCAGCGAAGAAGGCGGGACTCGATTCGGTCGATAAGCTCTTGCCTGACGTATTGTCCAAACTTGGGCTAGATCGAAGGCTGAAAGAACATGCAGTCATGCAAATCTGGACCAGCTTACTTCCAGGCGCAATATTGGAACGCAGCCGTCCGTTATTCATAGACAGCCAGCGCAATCTTGTCGTGGCAGTCTCGGATGCCTCGGTTGCCCAGGAATTGAGCCTCTTAAAAGGCAAAGTCTTGCGCACCCTCATTGAGACCGCTCGTTCGCTTGGAGTTGAGCTCAAGGGCATCCGTATTGATATGAAGCATTTCCACAAGGCTGCCGAGCCGCAAGAGCCGCAGCAGCTGGTCTTAGCTCAGCCTGATGAAAAGGCGCTCAACTCGCTGATTCTTGACTCGCAACGAAAACATCTTCTGCTTGAGCTAGAAGATTCATTAGCTGCCAGTCATGATTCGGTCGTGAAGAAAGAGAAAGTATTGCATGCCTTCGAAATGCAGCTCAGATTGGCTCAATGGCGCAAAGAAAATGGCTATCCTCTATGTGATTATTGCCAGAACCCTGTCTTGCGCCTTTATCCTTTCGGGACGCATAAAGTTTGTTTTAACTGCCGCGCAGCCGCAAATGGCGAGGCTGCCTCGGAGATTTGATCGGTTTCAAGGTGCCTCGTGACTTCTGTGTTATTATTCGCGCCTGATTGGGTTTTCGCCCCGCTTCCACTGTGAAGCGATCGCATATACAAGCGAACTACTTTAGCTGAGGTAACTCTGGTGATTCGACTGCAGAACGTCTATAAGGAGTACAACGGGAAACCGGCCCTCATCGACGTCAACCTTCATATAGGGCTCGGTGAGTTTGCGTTTCTGGTTGGACCTTCCGGGGCAGGCAAATCTACTTTGATGCGACTGCTCTACAGAGAAGAACTACCCACGCGCGGAACTGTCACCATAGGTGGTGTCAACATAACCAGACTCTCAAAGGGGCAGGTTCCTCTGTTGCGCCGGCGCCTGGGTATAGTTTTCCAGGACTTCAAGCTCTTGCCGCGCCAGACTGTTTTTGACAATGTCGCCTATGTTTTGCGAGCGCTCGGTGTCGACGAAATTGATGTCAGACGCAGGGTCAGCAGCGCGCTGGCAATTGTCAGTCTGGAAAATAAAGATGATGAATTCCCGGAGAATCTTTCCGGTGGGGAACAGCAGCGTGTGGGCATAGCGCGCGCCATTGTGAACGGACCGCCGGTTTTGCTGGCTGACGAACCTACAGGAAACCTCGACCCGCAAACCTCGCTAGAAATCGTGCAGTTGTTGGAACGAATCAGCCAGCGCGGAACCACAGTTTTAATTTCCACACACGATCAGCCAATCGTTAACGCCATGCGCAAACGCGTGATCAGCTTGCGCCAGGGACAGCTTATTTCAGACGTAGACAGCGGCATTTACGAAATGGAGGCCATGAAATAATTCATGCGCACAGTCAGAATCCTTTTGAGAATTTTGCGGGAAACGACCATAGGTCTCAAACGCAGCGGCTGGTCAAACTGGCTGGTAGTCAGTATTCTTGCTGTGGCGCTCACCATATTTGGTGGCGTGCTGCAAACGACAATGGCTATTAAGGAAGTGGTTTCTTCCTGGGGTTCACAGCTTGAGATTTCGGCTTACCTTAAAGACGGTTTCGAGCCACAGAAAGTCGCTAAGACTGTAAGCCAGCTGCCCGAAGTTCAATTGGTCGAGATAGTTCCGAAGGAAGTTGCCTGGTCCGAAATGCAGGCAAACTACAAAGTTGCAGCGCTAAGCAATCCGCTGCCAAACACTTTGCACGTTAAACTGGCTTCTGTTGAGGCTGTTGAGAAAACGGCCGATCGCCTGAAGGCATTGAGTGCTATTGAACACATTCGATTCCCTTTGAAGGTCGCTCGCAATTTGAATCGTGTACGTCAATTCCTTGAGATTGCAGGTTTTGTTATAACTGGTGCACTCTCAGCTGCAACGCTGGTTGTAATCGGTAACACCATTCACCTTGTTATCGAATCAAGACAGCGTGAAATTGAAATACTGAGTTTAACCGGGGTGAGCCCCTGGTACATCAAGGGACCTTTGATTCTTCAAGGCGCAAGCTATGGGCTTGCCGCTGCGTCCATTGCGGGCGCTATATTATTTGGACTCATCAGTTACATGAATCCTTACTTGCACGAACAGCTCGGAAGCTTCCTGCCAATGAGTGGAGCCGGTACCGACATAAGTTTACTGCCGACATTTGTCGTTGTCGTTACCTTGGGTGTAGCTGTAGGTGCAGGTGGTTCCGCCTGGACCTCGGGCAAATACATTAAGATCTAGGGCTGGGCGATTGGCTTCAGTCGGCTTCGCCTAACCCTCCATTGGGCGGAATCTCCCCGCGCCGGTTCTTCTCATTTTAGCGAGCTGGATGTGTCAAGCCAATCCCTGCAGGTCGCATGCGATCAGTTCTTTAATGAACGAGCAGCGATTCAATGAGTAGGATAAATCGTAAGTCCAAGGTCTATGTTCAAGCTTGCAATGCGCTTTAGTGTTGAGGCTGCAAAAATTTCTTGCATTGAACTGCTCGTGTTGTCGATATTCTCGAATCCGATGTCAAATATTCTAGTTTCCGCGGAACTCCATTCGTGAAGCGCGCCGGGCGACAAACTATCAATCAAATCGCAAATAGCGTTTGCAATAAAGTCTGGAGACAAGGAGCACGAATTATTGTGTTTTCATTCGTCTGAATTTGTCCAATTGCTCTGTTGGAATTGCTCCAGATAGAACTAGTATTGCAAGCGTCTATTGCTGCGCTGCTGCGTCAGTCTCCCCCCAAGCAAAAAAAAACAGGAGCGAAACATGAGGGTATTTCAGTCTGAAGAAAACGATCGCAAATTCGTCCAATGCGAAGATGATAACTTTGAGGCTAGCTATGCCCATGGCGAGTGGTTCGACAGAAAGATCGTTGATCTCACTAAGATGCGTGAGCTAGATATAGAAGAAGAATTCTACGAAGTTACCGCAATTTTGCGCCAGGCAAGGCGTGCCTTACGCTGGGCTTAGTTTGAATTATTAGCTTGAACTCTGCAGTAAGAAAGATATTGAAAGCGAGCCTGATCTGCTGCGGCTGCCGGCTGACCCGTTGGTACGCCTGAGCTCAAGCCAACTGGAAGTCTCCTGAACTGCAGGATGCTTGTCCCCATAACGATCTGGTCTCCTCCGCTAATCTTTATAGCTTTGCCTTTTTCAAGAAGAACACCATTGATCAAGGTTCCATTTTTGCTGCCCATGTCTTGAATGAAGAATTCGCCTTCAGTAAACAAAATAAATGCATGTTGCTTTGATAGAAGCATGTCATTCTTGATTGCCAGATCGTTGTCGCTGGCTCTGCCAATAGACGTGGCAAAGCCGTCGATTACATAGACTTCTTTCGTTGCAGCATTTGTTAGAGTGGCAAATTTGTTATTTCTGCTCATTTGTCGTCTCACGAGATTGTGGATGGGTGGACCTGGACGGCAAGCCTTACATCCATCCCGATTGGGTGGCTGTAGGAGTGTGGGACTGCGGTTTCCTTATTGCTTCAGTTTACGATCCAATTTGGGACAAATTTGGTACTTCCAGCTGGAAGAAATATAAAATTTGGAAGCCAGGCTGTTTAATCTTGCTGCGACTTTTGCTTATTCTCAAGGAGCGAATTTCAATTATGCTAGGGGCGCCTCACGGGCGCCCGTTGAAAGCGCATCTTAATGGGCTCCCATGAGGCGCGCCTACCATTGCAGAGTGATATTGCTTCCGGGGCGCTGGGTTCTAATCAAATACGAGAATGGCCCCAGCTTGTTCTGCCAGCGAGATGGCGATTTTGCCCTGTTTGATCTCATAGGTTCGGTCGCTCAATTCATCCCTGCATTTTGTTCCATCAGGCAATTCGAGTTTGCGTACGTCGAGTTCAATATTGTGCTTTGAACTGTCGTTGTTTAGCAGCACTGCAATCTTGTTTGCTTGGTCAAAACGTCCATATCCGTATGTTTTATCAGCATCGGAAATGTGCAGGTTGATGAATGAACCTGTTCTTAAAGCTGAATACTTGTTTCTTATTCCTATGAGCTTGTGTACAAAGGCTATACCGGCGTCATTGCTTTTGACCCTTTCCCAGTCAAATGTGCGCCTATCATCGGGATCTCGGCCTCCACGCATCCCATATTCGTCGCCATAGTACAGCGTCGGTGCGCCTACATAAGTCATCTGGAAAATGAAAGCTAGTTTTATTTTGTTTTGAACACCCTTACAGCGCTCTGCAAAGCGGGATATATCATGATTGCCTAGATGGTTGCTCATGCATTGTTGAACGTTTGTTGGATAATAAATTCTGCCGTCGCGCAGTTGCTGGTCGAACTGTGATGTTGAGATTGGCTTTGATTTATCGTCAAAGTCAAGTCCACTTATCCATTTAGAGACTGGATTTGTGAAACCGTAAAAATTAGTGGCGCAATCCCATTGGTCTCCGCCGGCTGTCCAGACTGCCACATTTTCCCAGTTCTCACCAAGAATAAGTGCATCCGAAGAATCACTTTTGATTGCCGTGCGGAACTCTCTCCAGATTTTGTGATTCTCTGCATCACTTCCTTGTTTGCCATGTACGTCTGCGTACATTGGAGCATCGATTCTCCAGCCATCAATCTTGAAGGGGGGCTTCAAGTAGTGTAAGGCTATTGAATCTGGCTTTGCATAGAGAACGTCTTTCACGCCTTGCGATGCAAAGTTGAGTTTCGGCAAGCTTGGGACATTTAAGAATGTCGCGTATTTATCGGGCCAGTGGGAAAATGTGTAGTAGGAGAAATACGGACTCTTCTTACTCTGATAAGCCCCAGGAGCAGGCAGGGAGCCGTGCTTTCCTTGACTCGCGTAAGTAAATTTGCGGAACCAGATGTTGCTGTCACCTGTGTGATTGAAAACACCATCGAGTAACAAGTATCCTTGTTTTCCATTTTGCTCTTTATGCAGCTCTGAACTTAGCCGTACTAATGTCTCATTCGTGCCGAAATGCCTGTCAACTTTGAAAGAGTCTGTCGTATCGTATTTGTGATTGCTTGGCGATTCAAAAATTGGATTGAGATAAATTATATTGGCGCCGAGAGTGCCACGAATGTAGCCCAGCTTTGCAATGATACCTTCAAGATCTCCGCCGTAGAATGTCATCGCCGGCGATTGTCCTTTGGGAGTTTTGGGGCTCTCACCCCATTTTTTTGCCACGGGAATATCTGAGCCATACTTATACTCAGCAGTCTTTACATTGTTTCGAGGATTGCCGTCAAAAAAACGATCGGGAAAAATCTGGTAAACGATTCCATTCTTCATCCAGTCCGGAGTTTTAAAGTCGGGAATGAGAAGAAAGTCCGCGTCAGCTTGTTCCTCTATTGAAGCGCCTTTTGCGTTATACCAGGCACTTGTATGGTCATCTGCATCGATTTTAAAACGGTAATGTCTTCTAGCTCCGCTGGCAGGAAGCGTCACCTGCCAGTGCTCATAAGCTGAACTGTCGGTCGCCTGCTGAGTGAGTTTGCTCAGCTCTATGCTTGTAATTTCGTCTGGATGTGCCGATTCTGTGATTTTCACCGATACCTTTGCAACATTGTTTTTGCGGCAGCGAAAGATCAGTGAAACTGGACTGCGGCTGCTCGGTTCGCTGGGTTGGAAGAATAGTTCGCCCTGATCGTGGAAAAATTCGTTGAGATCCAAATTAGCGTTGCTTTCCGCCGGTAGCGCGGCGTTCGCTTGCAATAAAACGAGGGTAAGTGCAAGCAAGAAAGATTTGAGAGACGATAAATTTTTCCCTGAGCTTTTCATCTGGAGCAACACGCTGGCGGCAGAGCTGGCCTGTGCTGTTGCTAGTCCTCCCGTTTGAGTTCCTTCAGCAAATTGAAACGACGTGCTTACTTGACTCCCGGTTCTTGCACTGTCGCTTTGAGAATTTTGTCGCCGGCGCGCAAGTTAGATACGACTGGTAACCCGTCGATGACCCGCCCGAAAACGGCATATTGCATATCCAGTTTCGGTTGCGCTGAAAGAGAAATGTAGAACTGGCAGCTGCCTGAATTTGGATCGTTTAGTGCATGCGACATGCAGAGGCTTCCAAGATCATGCCGTAAGGTTGGTTTTACTTCCAGTGGAATCTTGCGCTCTTCACGTGTTCTGTTGTCGACGTAAACACCAAAGCCCGTGCCTTTGGGATCTCCGCCTTGCACAAGAAAGCCCGGTTCATAGCGGTGGAATGTGAGTCCGTTGTAAAAGCCATTTTTAACAAGATCAACAAAATTGCCGGCCGTAATTGGCGTCTCAGTCTTAAACACCTGGAGCTTGATCACTCCCTTGCTGGTTTCCATGGTGACAACAGGGTCATTGCCTGTTGCTGCGCCTTTTTTCACCATACTAAAAGCTGGTGCGATGTTGCTCAGCAAAAGAAGGACAAGGATTGAAAAGAGGTAAAATAAGCGGGACAATCTCGCATTCCTTATACAGACGGATTGCCCTCCATTTTATTCGATATCTTGTCGATTCTGCTTCAGGACTGCAGATTTTTGATCTTATTCAATATTAGATCTTCGCTTGACATTATTGAACTTAACTCGGAGGGATGAACCTTTGTTTCTTTGCCGGGTGTTCCGTCTGCTTGAAATAAGGCAGGTCTCGCTCTGCTGTGAGTCTGCCGGCAATCATGTCATTGTAGGCTGCTAATGATGTCGAGGAAGCAGGAAGGTCTGCGCGATCGCATTTCAGTTTCGGATCGTAATTGATCGCGTGAAACTTGCTTACAACACATGGCTGGTTTTCAAACCAGTAATCCATAGCGACTTGAGCCGCTTCTCGTAAGCGTCTGAGCTGGTATGCCGAGTGCGCAAGCGAAAATACACTTCGTTCATCACTGTAAAGAGAAAGTTTTGCGTTCTCCTCAGACTTCTGGCGATGCTGCCTCATGGCTCTCAATCGCGCCTTTTCCGTACTCTGCAGCCTCAATTCATTGAAAAAATCTTCTGGTTGAACGCACCAGCCAGCAATGCTATCCATTTGCATAAGCTCCCCCCGCAGACCGCGCGCAATAAGGACCATGTCACCAAATACGGTGCTGTGCGATGCGGCTTGTCTTTACATAATCTGTTCTTCTAACCTTATAACAGCTATCTGCATTGCTGCTGAAAATGAAGAGTCTCTTGACGGGTTTTCCAATATCTTTCTCGTAGATGGCATAAGATTCAGAGCTCTTCCACAATAAGCTGTGGCGGTTCTTAACTCTGCCGTGGAATCATCAAAACTGAAGCTTGGATTTTACTAACGCAATTTTGAAGGCAAAAGAATGTTAGGTAGAACAAGACAACAAACTGGTTCATCCATTGCTGAAGCAGCAGCAGCGATGGGCTTGTTGATTCCGCTTATCTTCGCAGTTTTATATCTGGTGGCAGAAGTTTCACAAGCATATTTGATAAAAGAAACTCTTGCACAGGCAGCGCGCGAAGCTACGCGCCAAATGGCGATCGTCTATGGACAGGGGGAACAAATCAAGGATGATCGCAAATTACAGAACAAGCTTGTCTTTGACAGAATTCGCTTTAGCAATGTAATTCACTCCTCAGCGCAATTCAAAGACCCAAAATGGGATCTGAGCGGCTCACCGCCGACGGTATCGGTAACAGTGTCGTATACCAGCGGTCAATATGGTTTGCCTGTATTTCCTGCTCCGGATCCACTCAATATCGGCACAAAGTTTTGTCTTGAGGCATGCTCAGTTTATCGCCTCGAATAGACCAAAACATAAGAATGGAGGTCCGTGCAGGCAGTCCTCTGTTCAAGTCCTTTGGGGAGAACATATGTATAACAAATCTATTCAATTTAGATCGCAGCGAGGACTTCTTGCCTCATTGCTGCTCTTGACCCTGCTCTGCGTGGCTTGTGTTTTTGGTGCTCTGGCCGTCGACATTGGGCATTATGTTACGGTTAGAACGGAGTTGCAGAATGCTGTAGATGCGGGCGCCCTTGCTGGTGCTCGTGATTATATAGACTCAAGCAGCCAGCATTTAGTATATAAAGACGCATTATATACGGCTTCAAAGAATAAGGCTGATGGTGTAGCTGTTTCAAACTCGAGCAAGAGAACGCTGGTTAAAGTGAGCGCCAAAGAGCCAGACAATGGTGAGCCGGGAGAATGCCGCGTCGATGGTCAAATGATGATTTCTAATTTCTTTGCGCGCCTCTTTGGTAATGAGTGCAGCCCGCTCAATGTTAGTGCAAATGCTCGGGCTTATTCTTCGATTAATGCGGTAGCTTCTAACATTTTGTTTCCGATTGCTGTGAGTGTTGATACAGTGACAGGCCATCATAAGCCCCTCTATCAATGTGCTCCTGGAGAAACGGTGGAGTTCTATCTTAATTCACCGAGCTATGGCAATGCTGCCTTTACTTCCTTTTTGAATGATCCTGATTGCTCTTATGTTAATGAGGCGATTGAACAGCAGCTTAAGCTGCATGAAGAGCAGCGAGACTTCATTCCGCCTCTGGGTATAGGCAGCAGAATAAACTTGCTGCCAGGCGCTCGTGGTTTAAGCAGTCTTACCGACGGAGCCGAAAATATTGCTTTGCTCAAGAAGGGTACATTGATTCTGCCTCTAATATCCGGCGACGGACCTTACAAACAAGTTCGGCCTGTCGTCGGTTTTATGGGCGTGCACATTGATGGCATCAGAGAAGATCTCGGTGGACAGATCGCTATCACTGCCACCATTACAAAAGCTGTCACTAAGGGTAAACCTGGTTCTGTTGGTACGCCTACTGGAATTGCTGCGGTTGATGCCGGCATTGCAAAACTGTCGCCTGGCCTGGTCATGCTTTCGCCAGTGCAACAGTTCCCTGAGCTGGCAAATGCTAATCCTGCACCGATCAAAATAGCAAACAATTTCACCGCAGCCCCGAATGCGTCTGGTCCAGAGGCAACACAACCTGGTTTGACCCTGCAGGCTACGACAGATACGGTTACGGGTCCGGTCTCTTCCAATAACTTCAACTCGTCCAACATCAATGGCTCGTTGTGGTTTGACGCAGTTTTGCGTGTGAGACGGAACCCGAACCTATCTGGTCGTAGCGTGATCAGATTCGTAGCTCAGCGCGTTAGCTTCACATCGGGTGGTCAGTTGTTCAGCTTGCGTCTGCCTGATTCTACTATTGTGTTGAGCAACGAAGTCTCGGTTCCTACTACGGCCTTCGATGATTCAATAAACTCTTGGGTCACTATCGTCCCCACCAATTTCAATGGCGGAATTTTTCTTGGTGGAATGCCTGTACCCTCCAATCTGCCAGGCTCAATTCAAAATGTGTTCTGGAACGGTAGTTTCGTCAGCGACACAGCGGGACTTCTTCTTGACTGGCAGTGGGGAGCGGCTCCATTTACGACCCTGAGCAACAATCTAAACGCACTGGGTGTTGTTGCTGCTGGGGAGGATGCCGGCGTTCCCCGGAATTTTGTACCATTTTTGAGTCCAGCAGGAGGTGGCACCAGCTCTGGAGGTCGCAACTTTACGGGTTCGTTCTCACAGAACAATACAGTCTTTACTCAATCGTCAAATTCGCAAAATACATTTTTGTAGAATACCTCCATACAGAACAATAACTCTCAAAAAACTGCTGCTCAGAATACGAACAATCAGAATATTGAGGCGCGTAGTCGAAGGCTTTATTCAGATTAGACTGCTAAATATGGCGCAGTAGGGCTAAATGTGGTTCTACTGCGTTTTTCTTTGTACCCGGTGCTTCTATGCCGCAATTCTTGTAAGCACACGTCTGAGTCTCTCGCTGGCCTCTTTAGCGATAAGCCTCATCTTAGGGTTGTGTACACAGTCGAGCGACCTTTCTGGATCTGTTGCGCCCACCGTAGTTGATTGGCTGTCATCCTCATAAACGATTAAATTGCAGGGTAAAACCAGCCCTGTGTCTGGATTTACCGTTAATGCACGATGGGCTAACTCCGGGTGGCATGCACCGAGTATCACATATTTGCGAAAGTCTGTCCCGATTTCTTCTTTCAGCTTTTGCTTCAGATCGATTTCCCAAAGGATTCCAAAACCTTCAAGGCTCAGATCGTTTTTTACTTTTTCGACGGTTTCTTCATAGCTCAGATTTAGTTGAACTGTAAATCCAAGTTCGCTGCATCGGGAATTTAATTCATGAGCCATTTGTCTCTCCTCCGCTGTTTTGCAGAGAGACGGAATTAATGCAGTCTGGTTGCGGCTCAGGAGCAGCCCTTCTATAGAAATAAGTCAGTTAATGAGTGCCACCTGCACTTCAGGAGCAGCCCTTCTATGGGAATAAGTCAGTTAATGAGTGCCACCTGCACTTCAGGAGCAGCCCTTCTATGGGAATAAGTCTCCTAAATAAGTGCCCACCTGCACTCAGGGCTTTTAATGATACTGCACATGGTGCTCTTCCTCTGAGAACAGCTAAATTCAACAGACACCTGCTTATGCCTCATAGCTCAATTCCATTTGCAAATTGCTTGTACTCCTGTCCGAGATGCACAGCTCAAAACACCTCTACTCATGGCTCTTCCGGGAACTTATATCATCGTTGGTCATCAGACTCCATAAAATATGACCCACAAGGAGTGATTCATTTGAATCATGGGAGGAGTTATGGCAGAGCGTGGATTTGGGTCAATGGATGAAGATAAACAAAAAGAGATTGCCAGTAAGGGCGGGCATGCTAGCCACGGTGGCAAAGGAAAGGAGGGTGAGCAATCGAGCGGAAAGGGTAGCAGCCAGCGGGGCTTTGCTGCTATGGACGATGAGAAGCAACGTGAAATAGCCAGCAAAGGTGGTAAAGCTGCACACGAAAAAGGCACTGCTCACGAGTTCACTTCAGATGAAGCCCGCGAGGCCGGTCGGAAAGGTGGACAACACTGAGACAAATGCAATCTCCCCAGCACTCGCCTCCAGGGTGCTGGTTCTTACTATTAGCTAAAATGGGCTGTGCTCTAGTAGATTAACTCTGGCCATTCTATTGAACTCTTGGCTTGATAAATTCGTTTCTTGTTTAGAACATCCCCGCTTGTCACAAACAAGGAATAATTTATGACATCCACACGTTACAACGAAGAAGAGTTTTGGGCAGCTTTTGATTTGGACTTGCGCAATGCTAGAGGGCGCGTGCTTATTCAAAGTGCCTTTGTTTCTCCCTGGCGTCTAAAACAGCTCAGTAAGAATTTGCATGAATTGACTCAGCAAGGAATAACGGTGTGCGCATTTGTGCAAGAGCCGTTTTTAATTAACCCTTCTAAAAGTGGTTTAAAAAAACTGGAGGAGGAAATGAGCCTTGATGAGTACAACTATTGCATTCGTTTATTGCAAAATATGGGAGTGCACGTCAACATTCGCCAGCGAACACATCAAAAGTTCGCTGTAATTGATGACCAAATTCTGTACGAAGGCAGCCTCAATATACTTAGCCACAACAGAACACAAGAAAATATGTTGAGGACTGACAGCGCCAAGGATACTGGTAAAGCCATTAAGAAAAATCGGCTTGATGAATGCCAAATTTGCACAAAAAACATGGAAGCGTATTCTTGCAACATAAGTACAGAAGGACTGGCTCGCTTTGGGCAGCTTCTGGAGCGACGCCGCAAAAGTCTGGGATTTACTCAAAGGGAGCTTGCCGAAAGATGTAGTCTCGGTCAAAAGCAAATTGCTAATGCTGAAAAAGGCAGGAATGTAACCGTGAGCAGTCTTCTAAGCATTACTGGAGAATTAGGATTGCGATTTGTGTTCGTCCCGCAAAAGTTCGCTCCGGTTGTGGCAAATATGCTGCAAAAGCAGTGCGAAGCTGTTGATGCCTCGGCAACGAATGCGCTGGGAAATGCATCAGAAATCTGCGCAGGCAAAGATAAAGTGCGGCTGCCTTGATACACGCTCGGATTGAGAAACAGTGATAAAGTGTGGCTGCCTTGATACACGTTCGGCGATAGATGAAAATCAGGCTAAATAAGGACTTGATTCCTTTCTGCGTTCACAAGGAGTGGTTTGCGCTCACTAAGTGCTTAATTTTCCTGCTTCGTTGCTTCCTTTCTGAGCGCAAAATACCGTTTTTGAGCACTTGTGAACGCAGTAAAGGTAGGTCCGTTTTGGCTTGTACAGCAAGGGTTTTCGGTGGCAGTTTAAGTAGCAAAACCTGAATTCGCGATTTTTCTAACTCAAGCCTAGTAGCCGGATTTTTCCGATTTTGTTTTTTTCGGTTTTGGGACTTTTACTTTTACTGAGGAGTTTTGCACGGTAGTGGTTTTGCTGACTGTGTTTGTGCTTGCCTTTGTGCTTTTGCTTGCCTTTGTGCTTGTGCTCGTTGTTTGTGTAAGTGACTCAATGAGCGGGGGCTGTTGAGGCGAAATGTCCACGGTCTGTTGCGGTTCAAGTTGCGAAGCTTTGTTATCTTGCCCGGGGAAAAGATCTATTGAACCGACGGGCTGTCCCAGCGGGTACGTTTTGATAGGAATGCTAATGTGATTGGGGTTAAGGTTCGTTCCGTTGAAGTAGATGACGCCGCTTGTGTCTTCGCCGGGAAGAATGATGCGCTTTGAAAGGCGACGGTCTTCCAGGCGGCGGCGGGTTTCGTTTACGCCATAGGAAACGGGGAAATCAGTTTTTGAAGTAGAAAAATGATCTTGCAACACTGGCTCCAACAAACCGAATGTGCCGACAAATGTGGCAGCCAGGAGCAGCTTTTGATCTCTGGTAAACATGCCGCCCGAGGTTTTCATCGCGTAGTCTTCGGATATGGCACGTTCTTGTCCTTCATTAGAAAACACGACAGCATGCTCACCGTCAATGATAATTGGATTAGGGCTCAAGTTTTGAACGCGCACTTCAATCCCCGTGCAATTATTGCAGGGCTTGTGCGGAGCAATTTTATCAACTCGCCCAAGAATTACGCCTACTGGTCCCTTGATAGTTAGCGGGCGCGGTGTATATTCGAATTCATCAACACCCAGGGGAATCGTGTCGGTGGGCAGAAGGTTTCCGCTATCTTTTGATGTAGTTGAGGTACCGGTGTTTGGTGTATCGCTTAAGGGTCCTCTCAAAGCCGGGTCCGGCGCTATATTGTCCGGCATGTTGTTAGAGGGTACAAGAGAGTTAGTTGAGGGCGTGCGAATTACCGACCATGGCTGGGGAGGCGTGGTGCCACCGCCCGTAGTGCCCTGATTGAGCTCCTGGTTAAGTTGTTGATTTAGCTGATTAAGGTTATTCAAATTCTGGTTCAAATTTGTGCCTGCGCCTGGCAGACCTGCTTGGGTGCCGCCGCCTGACAGACCTGCTTGGGTGCCGCCGCCTGACAGACCTGATTGAATGCCAGGGCCGCCTGTACCTGTGGAGCCACCAGGCACGCCACCGCCAGGCGCCGTTTGATTCTGGTTCAAATTATTCAACTGTCCGGGCGTACCTGAATTCGGCGCCCCAGTGTTTGTCGGTGTATTTATAATTAAATTGGGCGTGCCAATTGACGAATTGGGCACGCCGTTTGTAGATGCTGGCGAACTAATTCCAGTGTTCGGTGTTCCTATTGCAGAGTTAGGTGTTCCCAGGTTTGGTGTGTTGTTTGTGCCTGTGGTACTGGTATTAGAACTAGAATTTGCTCCTGTAGATCCACTGGGAGCGCTGTTGGTCTGCCCCGGATTGGTCTGCGCCGGATTGGTCTGCCCCGGATTGGTCGTTTGTGCCAGTGCTGGATGTTGCAGTACAAGCAATCCAGACAACGAAACGGCCATGAGGGCAGACAAAATGACACTGCTTTTCTGCTGCTGAATGTTCAATCGGTGTGCCACTGCTGTTGACAAGTTTTTCTTCATTTGCAAATTATCTCGATTGATATAAGAGCAAGCGTTTTTATCGCGGAAGCTGGCATCGCGCCAGTGGTCTTTCTTATTAAGAATGAAAACGCAGGAGCTCTTTATTGCAAGCCGCCTTTCATCTACTCAGGATAGCCGGAATTGCTGCTCTAAACAAGCAACGATGATAAGCAAACTAAGTCCAAGTTACTGAAACTAAGCCCTCTTGGCAAAAATCAGTGTAAAGAACCTGGGATAGAAAATTTGGCTCCGACAGGATTCGAACCTGTAACCAGGCGATTATGAGTCGCTCGCTCCACCCTTGAGCTACGGAGCCGTAAGACCATTCGATCTTGCTGCTTTTGAAATGACCATTTTATACCAAAGCTGGAAGCTTCGCTCGATCATCGAGATTGTGCCACGGGCTGCATGTATTTTTCAATGAAGTCCGTAGAAACATCTCCTTTCTGGAATACCGGATGCGACAAAACTCGCTGGTGGAACGGAATTGTCGTGTGAATGCCGGTGATGGCATATTCGTCGAGCGCTCGCTGCATCCGTTGAATCGCTTCTTCGCGGTTTTTTCCCCAGACAATTAATTTGCTCAACAATGAGTCATAATTTGGCGGGACGCTGTAGCCGGGGTAACAGTGGCTGTCCACGCGCACTCCTGGTCCACCTGGTGCAATGTATGCGTCAATGCGACCTGGGCATGGCATGAAGTTACGCTCGGGATCTTCAGCGTTGATGCGACATTCGATGGAATGTCCGCTTAACTTGAGATCTTCTTGCTTCATTGAAAGCTTTTCGCCGGCTGCCACGCGAATTTGCTCTTTGATCAGATCAAATCCTGTAATCATTTCGGTGACGGGATGTTCAACCTGAATACGGGTATTCATTTCCATAAAGTAGAACTTATTGTCTGCAAAAATAAATTCCACAGTTCCAGCGCCTTCATAGCCAATATTCTTGGCAGCTTTGACAGCAGCTTCACCCATCTTCGCACGCAATTCAGGACTGAGCGCCGGGCTCGGAGCCTCCTCTATAAGCTTCTGGTGGCGGCGTTGAACAGAGCAGTCGCGCTCGCCCAGATAGACACAATTACCGTGCGCATCTGCCATGACTTGAATTTCAATGTGCCTGATCGGTTTCAAGTATTTCTCAATATAAACACCACCATCACCAAACGCAGCTTGTGCTTCGCTTCGGGCTGCATTCAAAGCGCGAGAAAGATCCGCAGCATCTCGGGCAACACGCATGCCTTTGCCGCCACCACCAGCGGTGGCTTTGACTATGACGGGAAATCCAATTTCTTCGGCAATGCTGAAGGCTTCTCGCTCATCATCAACAAGCCCTTCCGTTCCTGGAACAACAGGAACTCCCGCCTTACGCATTAATTCGCGAGCGGTAGATTTGTCGCCCATTCCATTGAGAGCTTCAACTGAAGGTCCGATGAATTTGACGCGGTGCACAGCGCAAATCTCGGCGAAGTTTGCATTCTCTGCAAGAAATCCGTAACCCGGATGAATAGCATCAGCACCGGTTACTACCGCCGTGCTGATTAGTGCAGGTATGTGAAGATAGCTGCGGATTGCAGGTGCTGGTCCAATGCAGAATGCTTCATCAGCAAGCTTTACGTGCAGCGATTCAGAATCAGCCTGCGAATAAACCGCAACAGTTCTGATGCCCATTTCTCTGCAAGCTCTGATGACTCTCAGAGCAATTTCGCCACGGTTAGCAATCAGGATTTTTTCGAACACAGGAAATTATACCTTGGGGTTGACCATGAAGAGGGGCTGTCCGTATTCGACGGTGGTGCCGTTTTCGACACAGCATTTGACTATGCGTCCGGAAATTTCGGAAGGCAGGTCGTTCATCAATTTCATGGCTTCGATGATGCAAACTGTCTGTCCCGGAGTTATAACGTCGCCAATATCAATGAATGCCGGTGCTGTTGGTGACGGCGAGCGATAGAAGGTGCCAACCATTGGGGAGATTATTGGTACCAATCCATTATTTCCATTGTCACTTTCTTCCGCTTTGCTCGGAGCGGAAGCTGTTGCTGCTGCCGGAGTCGCTGCGACGGCGGCCACTGGCTGATGGTGTGCCGCCATACTGACCGGCATTTCAATTGTTTGAGCCAGCACGGTGTGCTGTTTCTTTATTGTGATTTTTTCTGAGCCTGACTCGATGGTGAATTCGGTAATGTCCGTCTTACCGACTACATCAAGGAGCTTTCTGATTTGTTCGAGATCGATATCCACCGACTTGCCTCACATCTGTTGTTTGAGTTGTTTTGCGTTACCTGTTGGCTTAGCTCTTAGACTCTCGAGAGATATTTGCGGTTGCGTGTATCAACCTTGATTTTCTCCCCAACTTTGATGTGGAAAGGAACAGTGATAACTGCACCAGTTTCAAGAGTTGCCGGCTTGCCGCCACCACTACTGGTGTCGCCTCGTTCGTCCGGGGCTGCTTCCGTAACTTCAAGTTCAACGGTGTTCGGAAGTTCGATGCCTATCACTCGTCCATCAAACTTGAGCACTTGGATGCCATCCAGACTCTCTTTCAAAAACTCTACGGCATCACCGATTTGTTCGGCGCTAACTTCTATCTGTTCATAGCTGGCCTTATCCATCAAGGTGTAGGCATCACCACTCTTGAACAGATATTGCATTTCTGATTTTTCAATATTTGCTGTAGGCACTTTTTCACCGGCGCGGAAGGTTTTTTCAAGCACATTGCCTGATTCAACGTTTTTCATCTTTGTGCGAACAAATGCGGAGCCCTTTCCCGGTTTGACGTGCATGGCATCAACAATCTGCCAAATACCGTTGTCGAGAAGAATGGTTACGCCTGGACGGAAATCATTACTAGAAATCATGTTAAGTCCCCATGCAAGTTAGTCCGAAAAATGCCTGAAAATCGGACGCCAAGTACAGACCTCTACGCGGTCTGTGCTCAAATTTTAGCATCTGGACCGGAGAGGGCTGCCTCTGGCCGTTCTAAAAATTAACGCTGCAAAAAGGGTGCCAATGAATGTTTGTCTCGTGAATGCAGCAGAAAAGGGCTAGCTTCCTTTCTGCGTTCACAAGGGGCTGCGCGAACTCAGTAAGCGCCTGAATTTGCGTGATGGGGTCGCTGAGAGACAGAGGCGTTAGCGCCCCAGCTTAATTCCATCGACTATAGCCGGAAGCCAACAGACAACCCCTCTTTTGATGGGTGAAAAAAATTTGCTCTGCCACCTTCACATAAGGTAACCGGCAAGCACTTTGGAAGCTCTCAAAGGAAATAGCTCTAATAATCCTTGTGGATTTTCTCAACGTCGCCCTTCAGCCAGCTATACCCAGGATCAACATTCGTACCGGCGATATATTCCGCTTCAAAGCTCACCTGATCGCGCTCAGATTTTGAGGGGAAAGTGAGACCAGGGTTGCCGTTGATGTCTCTAAACACGCTCTTGATCGAGGCAAGAAATCCCGGACCGCCTGTGCAAGAGATAACTTCAGGCACAATTGTTCTGTTTCTGTACACTGTAATTTTCAAAACTGCGCGCCCTGCGCTATTGGCTCTGCCATTCCACACTTGGTAGATGGCTCCCGCCAACTGCTTGTGCCATTTTTCCCAGGCAAGTACGAGTTCTTTCGAACCTTTATCTGCGCCAATGTCGAATCCCTTAGGCAGTTTTGCAAACTCACCGCTATCTACAGCGCTTCCTTTCAGCGCAGTATCATCTGCTTTTCCTGTGAGGGGTCCTGCAAATGCTGCGCTGTCAACCGGACTTCCTGTCGTAGGTTGCATTGGAGTCATTTCTCTGCCAATGCGAAGGCTCTCCTGCCGCTCTTTCTTTATACGGTAATCTTCTGTTTCGATGCGTCCTTGCAATGTTTGTGCGCTTACTGGCAGAGAAAGACAAACGGTGCTGAGCAAAACGGTTAGTAATACGAGCGCGGGGCCCTTTTCATTTAGCATCTTAGAACCCACCCATAAGAAGTCCAAATAACCCACCATACATTGCACCCTTCATGGCTCCCCTGCTCATTCCTCCAGGATAGCCTCGATTGGTCATCGCGCCAATAGCTGCACCTGTAAGACTGGAAGTCATTACTCTTCTGAGACGTGTGCCTCCCGAGGCTGTTCCCAGCATCATTGGAAATCCACCGATGGAGGAGCCGCCATACATGCCGGGAGATCCGTATCCTGACACAGAGCCAACATACATGCCACCACCGCTGCCGCCGTTTCGGCGCAAGTAATTGTCGATGGCGGACATTCCTGATCCACCGCTTGAATCATCTGAATTGCCACCAGGCAGTCCAGTAAATGGGGTTACGTCGTTGCTGCCGCCAGTACCAGAACTTCCGCCAGCTCCAGCCGACGATGAAGCAAGATTGTTATCACCATAAGAACCAGGAGTTGATGCAGTTTGATGATCTTCAATTTGCGTTTGCGCGTCGTTTAGTGCTTTCACATACATATCGTTGCGGGGATCTAAGGTGGCTGCTGAGCGCAAATGTTTCAGAGCCTCTGTGGAATTGCCTTTACCTCTGTACGCCTGTCCGAGAGCAAATTGAGTGTTTGCATCGTACGGATTCTTTCTGGCTAGATAACCCAGTTTTGAAATCGCTTCATCAAAATTTCCTTTGCGATACGACTCTGCTGCCTGTTGAGCTATAGCGCGATCTGCCTCTGTAATCGGTGGATTATTAGATGAGCTGCTGCTTTGCGCCGCTGCTTGTGCCTTGGCCATTTCCTGTTTTTGCAATTTCTGCTCGACTGCGCGCAAGGCATCGCCAATATCAGTATCTCCCGGGCTGCCTTTCAAGGCCGTCGAATAATAACGTTTTGCTCCGGTTAGATCGCCTTTGCTTTCGGCGATTGCCCCGAGATTGTAATTTGCATCAACATTGCGGAAATCGAGTCCGAGCACTTGTTGATAAATTCGTTCAGCTTCGGTCGATTTTCCCTGAGAATAACTTTGCATTGCCTGGCGCAGCAAGCCCTTTACACGGTCGCCATTGTCGGCGGGAAGCGGCGCGTCATCCTGCCGGTCGATCTGATTGGCTTCTACCGTGGGGTTGTCCGGAGCTTTCTGAGGGGTAGGAGCAAATTCGGAGCGGTCCATCTCAGGGGCGATTGGCGGAAGGTATGCCTTTCCACTCATGACCTTTTCTATGGCATTGAGGCGCTCTCCGGTGTTGCCGCCCTTGCTGGCTTTACCGAAGAGTTGCTTCTCTATGTGTTGAAGTCGCTTTTCGACCGGTTCGGAATTGTCAGCGCTGCCAAAGAGAGTGCGTTCGTACTCGCCAAGCTTTGTGTAAATACTTGTTGATTCTGCCATTACTGTGGGCTGCCACCCACCAAGCAAAATGGCCAGCGATAGACATATTGAGCCAAGCTGCTTTGTCGTCAAATGTTTGGACATGAGCCAGAGACCTCTAAAGGGTGGAAAAGCCAGAAACCTTGCCAGGCTCTACTTCTTCAACTTCCCAAAATGACGCTATCGTATCCGGGCTGTTCCTTAAATAACGAACTCGTTTACCTATTTTATCTTAAGCGAGCCAGTGAGGGTGAATGCTGCTAGTGGCCCGTGTAAACAAGTGGGGTTATTAGGGCATTGAAGGTAGACATATCCCTGGCTGCGCTTTAATGCAACGATCTAATATAACTGATTTCTATAACTGTTCTTTTATCAGGAGCCTGATTGAGTTGCACTGCTGCTTGCCTTCAATAATTCCAACCTATGGTTCAAGATCGAATTCATCTTCTTTTCTAGAATGCGTTCTTGTGTGCAGCCAATCGCGTAGTCGCTCACCTGATTCTTCTCATTAACAAACACCAGTGTAGGTATGGGGCAGACGCCATACTTCTGGATCGCTTCTTGAGCGGCCGGGTCGTCTACGTTATAGCTTACAAACTCTACCTCTGAACCGTATTGTGCTCTGGCACGATCGATGCTCGGCTGCATGCTCTTGCAAGGTTCGCACCAGCTTGCGTAAAACTCTATTACTTTGGGCTTTGCGCCTTTTGTTTGCTGTTCCTTCTCTGAAGAAATTGCCGCCGCATTTGCGCTGGCTATAAACATTATCGCGATGAGAATAAACCCTAAGCCTGCGACTATCTTTGCTTGAAAAAAAGACATGAAAACCCCCGACCCGCGCAGCAAGCGGGTCCCTAAATCCCTATGGTCATTAGTTAATTACAAGTTTGTGAAAATGGGTTGAGCGTTTTTGTTTTTTCGAGAGGCTCAGAACCCTTCAATATCCGTTATACGAAAGGAATGTTTCAATTAGGGATCGCGTTTGTATTGCCTATGTAAAACGATCTATGCAAGTTCGTAAAACTGCAATTTCGAGAACTGCAGTTTGGAGAACTGCAATTTCAAGAACTGCAGTTTGGAGAACTGTAATTTCCAGAACTGCAATCTCAAGATCCACTCACGAGGCTTTTGCCAGCAGTTCTCCCTTGAAATAAAGCGACTAGAAACACTTCTATAGCGTACACGCTATACTACGTCCACTCGTATAGCGTGCACGCTATTGGTTTTTGAATTTTCTATAGCGTAGACGCTATGTTAGGGGCGGTAGTATAGCGTGCGCGCTATAGTGGCTTTTTTTCAAATTCCGAAGCTGGGTGTGTTTCATACATCTATCTTCGTTTTCTGCGCTCAAATTGCCATCTTTGCTAGGATGATCTTCAGAAGGATTAAATTCAGGAGCTGCTTATGTTTGGAAAAGGTGGATGGGGACCAGGACGTCGGGAGAAATTCAAGATGATGGGTCGGGGACCGATGCGACATATGCCATGGTTTGGTGCAATGAGAAATTTTCTGGCTGGAATTGATTTAAGTGATGAGCAGGTCGAGAAAATCGCTGAGATGCAGCGCGGCTCTTTCTCAAAAATGGCCCATACGAAAATCGATATGATGGAATCGATGCAGCAACTTTTTGCTGAAATGGCTAAACCTCAAATCGACCGTGCAAGAGCAGCGGAACTTAAAGACAAAGTCAAAGAATTGAGAGCCGGAATGTCCGATCTTAAATTCGAGAATATGATTACTTTTGCTGAGATATTAACTCCAGAGCAAAGGCGAAAAATCCGCATGAAGAAAATTCGCCAGTTTCTCGGGGCGGAAGAACATATGGATTTTGACGAATCGGCGCACTATCACGATGAGTAATATTTGAACTCTGCGAAAAACCGAAATCCACATCCGTGAATTAAGCGGATGCCCACGCCGCCGCTTCTAGCTCCCAAAATTGTGATAACTATCGCTTTGCCGCAGCGGGGCTGGACGATAACTTTTGCGCGACTGATTTGATAATCTCTGCAGCATCTTTTATGTCTGATTCTTCAATTCCGTAGTGCGTCACCAAGCGAATGCCCACTTCTTCGCCAAAGCAGAGCAAACCTGCTGCGTTCAATTCCTGGCAGAGCTGACGGGTCGAGATTCCCGAAATTGCAGATGCAATGAATGCCATATTCGTTTCTGCATGAAGCACTTTGATTCCTTCAACCCTGCGCAGCAGATCGGCAAGCAATGCAGCGTTTATGTGATCTTCTTTCAGACGTTCAACCATGGATTTCAAGGCCACAAGTCCAGCTGCGGCAATAACACCTGCCTGCCGCATGCCGCCGCCAACTTGCTTGCGGGCGCGACGAGCACGAGCGATGAATTCTTTAGTTCCACACAGCATTGAACCAACTGGAGCTGACAATCCCTTAGACAAGCAGAACTGAACGCTGTCGGCGTACTGAGCAATATTTTTTGCCGGAACATTCAGAGCTACAGCCGCATTGAATAAACGTGCACCATCAAGGTGCACTAACAAGTTGTTTTGCTCTGCAAGTTCTTTCACTTCTTGCATGTATGAAAGTGGAAGAACTCGACCATACCACGTGTTTTCTACACATATCAGTTTGCTGGGGGCGCAATGAATGTCATCATCGTTGATCAATTTTTCCATTGTGCTGATATCCAGAGTTCCATCGTTCTGCGTTTGCACAATGCGCGAATGAATTCCGCCGAGTGCCGCAATGCCTCCGAGTTCATGAATGTGAATATGTGACAGGCTGCCGACAATCGCTTCTTCCCCGCGATTGCAGTGAGTAAGCAGCGCGACCAGATTGCCCATCGTTCCACTTGCTACAAAAAGTCCTGCTTCTTTTCCGGTCAATGTGGCTGCAAGTTCTTCCAGATGGTTGACGGTAGGATCCTCGCCAAAAACATCATCACCCAGTTCGGCGCGCATCATAGCTTCGCGCATTTGAGGAGATGGTTGTGTGACGGTGTCGCTGCGAAGATCAATCCTTTTCATGCTTGCTCCTGTTTACTGATGGAGGGGTGACTGTATGCCAAAACGCTTCAGAGAAGAAACGTACTTATATATAGAAGGGAACTTTACTTGCTCAGCAAAGCTTCGTTTGTCACGCTTTCTGATGAGTGCGGCTTAATCGTTTTTCTGCCAGCCCGCACGTAGCGCTTCAGAAGCGGTGCTGGTCTGAAACGTTCGCCGTGTGATTTGAACAAAGTCTCGAGCTGCTCCAGGCATGTGGCCAGACCTATGTCTTCAGCCATTGTCAGAGGACCTCTTCTCATGCCGAGCCCAGCCATCAGTGCCGGGTCGAGATCTTCAAGTGAGCAAACATGTTCTTGCAATGCAAGGAACGCTTCGTTGATCATCGGCAAAAACAAGCGTTCGGCCTGGAACTCTGCTTTTGCATGTTTGTTTTTTGATTTGAGCAGTTGCTGCAGTTCTTCATTTGCTGTTGTGCGCTTGCGTGTTTCGGCATCATAGACATAAAATCCGCGTCCGGTCTTTTGCCCAAGCCAGTTACGTTCGACCATTTCTGCGAGAACTGATGGCGGGTGGAAACGTTCACCATATTCCTGGAAATTGAAACTCGCGACAGCCAGTCCGATGTCTGCACCGTTCATGTCCCGCAGCGCTAGCGGACCGATAGGCATGGCAAAATCACATGCTGCTTTATCGATTTCTTCAATGCTGACGCCTTCTTCGAGGCACCATAAGGCTTCGGTCATGTACCTACCTAAGAGGCGGTTAACCAAAAATGATGCGCACTCGTCGACACGCACTGCAAGTTTGTCGAGCTTTTGCCCCAGGGAAAGGCAGATTCTAATGGTTCTTTCCGAGGTATCAAGCCCGGGGATTACTTCAAGCAGCTTCATCAGGTGCGCAGGATTGAAAAAATGCAGACCGATGACCCTTTCTCTATGTTTTAGTTGCGATGCAATTTCGCTGATGGAAAGGCTTGATGTATTAGTGGCAAGAATTGCATCAGGACGGCAAACCTTTTCTATTTCGCGGAAAACACTTCTCTTGACTTCTATTTTTTCCACGACTGCTTCAATTGCAAGGTCGACATCAGCAATCGCTTCGTAGCTGCTGGCAGTGCTGACCATCTTCAAGCGCTTGTCTGCTTCGGCTTGTGGCAAGCCTTTCTTCACAAGTGAAGCCAGCATCTTTTCTATTTTTGAAAGACCAGATTGCAGGGCTTTTTCATCAATATCTTTCAAGTAAACTTCCAAGCCTGAGTTTACAAGTGCCACCGCGATTGATGCTCCCATCGTTCCGGCACCAATAACTGCAACCCTGCGAATGTCCATTAGCATTACTCCTGCGCAATTTACACTTTCTTCTTTACATTTCATCTTCTGCTTTACAATTGAAATGTAACGGCTCTTAGAAACCGACCGTTTTGGTCTTTAGCCAGATCAATGTTCACTAACTTACGATAGCCCCTAATTCTGATGTACAGGGGATTTGCGCCGAATAGATTTAATCACTTGATATCTATATATTTTATGAGACCCCTATAGCTTTTTTGTAGCTAAACGTTACAATGTATTCAAAGTTGAATAAACCATTAAGGCGTACGGATATTTACCTTATTAGCTAGCCAATGCAGGGAGGCGAGCTATGTTTGTCTACATCCTAATAACGGCTGAACTAGCCATTCTGTATACGGTGTTCTGGTATCTCTATTTGAGATCGCCAAAACAATCGAGACGGATCGTAGGCACAACCTGGGGCAGCTACAATGCAGCTGATACCACAGGCGGTGTTGACGTTTCAGGATACTCTTTGTCGAATGGTGCCTCATGTGCCCATTGCTACCTTCAAGGAGCGCAACACGACCATAACTTGACCGCTGTTAAACCGTTCATGCTCCCCGTGCATGATGAAATGGTTCTGGATTTGAAAACAAACCATTACGTTCCATCATCAAGAAAGAGGCGCACAGTGCTGGCTGCTCTCATCCAGCAACTGGACGATTGTTTCAGCGAGTTCAATGTAAGACCATAAAAGTTTCAAAGGCCGTCTAACGGCTGTTCTCTCCTCGACTTGTCTAAACCCGATCTGAATGGAAGCGGTGGTTCAAAAGACCACCGCTTTTATTTTGCTTTATCGTTTTTCTTGCCCACAAATCAAGGACTCTTGCTGCCACCATCGGTAGAGCTAGCCTTTGGGACTTGCTCTAGTTTTGTACAGGTATCGACAACTATTTCAACGCGTCGATTTTTTGCTCTACCTTCCGGGTTGTCGCTGCCGTCAGGGTTGGCATTACGGGCAACCGGACGTAAACTTCCAAACCCTTTTGTGCTTATTGCAGCCGTGCTTGCAACACCGTTTTCTATAAGCCAATTTTTAACTTGTTCGGCGCGTTTTTCAGAAAGAGTTTGATTGTACTGATCGGTACCCTTGCTGTCGGTGTGTCCTTCAACTTTGACTGGATGCGATCCTAGTTTAACTAACAATGGTTTCAGCGCATTCAGAGTTTCCTTAGCAAACGAATTCAATGTTGATTTGTCGAATTCAAAAAGCGCATCGGCGCCCACCGTAAATCGCTGGCTGCAAGGTGATGGAGCCTGGGTTATAGCTTTCATTCCTCGCGGGATTTGAATTTCACCTGGTTTTTGTATCTCACGGGTTGGCGCTTTTATTTCGCCCGGTTTTTGAATTTCTCCTGGAACTCTCCAGGGCTTATTCAAATTGGGATATCTTTTGTCGAGATTGTTCCAATAATTACTGTCATCAGCCAGACAAGCTGGTGCTGCTGTGAGCAGAACAATCAATGAGCTCGTCAGTAGTTTAATTCGATCAGACATTGTTTTAATTCTTTGCCCCCGGCTCCACCAGAATTTTGTACCCGTTAATTGCTGAAAAACAGTTGCAATGAAGGACAGAAACGTAGATTAGTTCTATCCTTGATATGTGGCTGGCTATTGCTCTTGCTAAGTGGTAGGGAATCAGTGGTTTCGCAGAATTCATCAGCTAAGACACTTGTAGAAATCAAAGGGGTCAAGAAACATTTCCCCATTAGAAAGGGCTTGCTCAATCAGCAAGTCGGCGCCGTTCGTGCGCTCGACGGAGTTGATCTTGAAGTATTCGAAGGCGAAACTCTTGGGCTGGTCGGCGAATCAGGTTGTGGTAAATCGACGCTGGGCCGTGTGATTTTGCGCTTGCTTCCGGCCACGGCAGGCGAAGTTAAGGTCGATGGTGTCAATGTCTTGACCTGCGATAAAAATCAATTGAAGTTGCTGAGACGGCACATGCAAATCGTCTTTCAAAACCCTTACGCAAGCCTTGACCCACGTATGACGATAGGACAAAGCATTGCTGAGCCGCTTGAAGTGCACGGTTCAGCGCGTGGAGCTGCACTGCATCAGGAAGTTAAGGGACTGATGAAGCTGGTCGGCTTGTCCGAGGCGATGTTCGATCGCTATCCGCATGAGTTTTCTGGAGGACAACGACAGAGAGTGGGTATTGCCAGAGCACTGGCGCTGAAGCCGAAATTGCTTGTTCTGGATGAACCTGTATCCGCACTTGATGTCAGCGTTCAAGCCCAGATTCTCAATTTGCTGATTGATTTGCGCAAGGAATTCAATCTTACTTATGTTTTCATCGCGCACAATCTTGATGTGGTGCGTTATATAAGTGACCGAATTGCCGTCATGTATCTGGGCAAGATTGCAGAACTGGGCCAGTGCAAGGATGTCTATGAGAAACCCTTACACCCTTACAGTCGGGCCTTGATTAGCGCGGCGCCGGTTCCGGAGCCAGGCGCGGATAGAACGAAGCGCGAAATATTGCAGGGAGATCTGCCCAGTCCGGCCAATCCGCCTGCAGGGTGCCGCTTCAATACGCGCTGCCCACTTGTCGAGCAGCGTTGTCGCGAGGAAGAACCCGCACTGCGAGAAATCGAGCCAGGCCATTTTTCGGCATGTCATTTTGCCGAGAAACTTTTGTGAAAAATTTTTGGCATAGAAATTAGCTGAGATGCCAGTAAATTGGGGAAAATTTGCAATTTAATCTTCTGCTGATCTTTAATAGGGAATAACTAGTTTTAGCCTTAGCAGCAGTTTTATTACGGAGAGTCGATGTTTCGCCAGGCAGCAGTCTCTTTATTGGTGTTGGGTGCTCTTATAGCCCCGTCACCGTCTGCTATAGGCGGCGGCGCTAAGATTTCGGGCTGGGTTCTTCAGCAAGAACAGCCACACACTGGAGTCTGGAGAATTTATCTAGCTCCAGCTGGCATGGCTGCCGTTAACGACAAAATGGGTTGCACCCTGGTTACGAAAGCACCGCAGTGGAACGTCGTAATGTACAACGACAAGACGAAGGTTTATTTTCTCTCGCCGCTTTCGGAATGGAATGGTGCTTCGCTGAAAAATGCATCAGTGAAGACAGGCAAAGAAAAGCAGCAGTTGTACAAGGCCATGCTCGTAGAAAAGAAACCGAAAAAGATCAAAGATGGGACTATCCTCGGGCACAAAGCATCTCAATATCTCACTGATAATCTTGCCTCAACTGGTTTGAAGAAAGTTGAGTTCTGGGTAACACCTGATGTGCAGGCTCCTCCAGAGTTAAAGCAAGTTTTTTCGAAAATATATGGCGTGGGCCTTTCCAGCATGGCTGGACTTCCTCTGAAAGTTTCATACATAGACGAGAACGGAAAACGTACTCCAGTGTTCGATACGAAGAGCGTTTTGAAGCAAGACATTCCTCTGTCGAGTTTTACATACCCATCTACCTATAAACGCGTTGATAGTGAAATCGCTGTTCTGATGGACCAGAAAGGTCGCGAAGCAATGGCCAGTATCATGGATGACATTGGCGATGGCGAAGATGTTGGTGAACTGCTGGAATCAGACGGGAAGAAGAAAGTCAAAACTGCAAAAAACAGTGAAGCGGATCCGTTAGACGAGTCGGAAGATAAGAGTGCAAGCGAAGACGATCCAGATAAGAAAGGCGCGAACAATGGCGATTGGATGAAAGGAATTTCTGATTGGTTTGATGGAATCATGAAATTCTTTGCTTCGCTTTTTGGTGGCAAAACTGAATCCTCAACAAACGAAGCCGAAGTCCCGTAGGACCCTGAATTATTATTGATACTCTGGCAGTTGATTGCTTTGTGGCTGTGATTTAGCCAGTTCCGCTGCGTCTTTCTCGAGTTTCTTGCATTCTTCGAGTGTCTGTTTCAACTTGCCTATCGTCGGATTGCCCGGTATCAATTCCTGGTAGATCTTGATTGCAGTCTCGTAGCTTTCCTTTGCTTCGGCAAATGTGCGCTGAGCGTCATCATAAGCCTTCTTGCTTTGAACATCCTTGCCCCATTCCATATAGAGATTTGCGAGGTCTACGCGGGCATCTGCAACGCCAATTGAGTCTTGTCCTTGAGAATCTTCTCTGATGGATACAAGTTTTATGCGCGCGTCTTCGGCTTCGGCAAAATGGCTCTGTTTTTCATAGGTTTTTGAAAGTGCTTGATATAAAACAATGAGTCCAGGATCTGTCGGACCGATGTATTTTTCAAGCTCTTTAATTCCGGCCTTCAATGCCGTTTCTGGTCCTTTTAGCACATTCTGCGATTGCAAATTCTCAAGCTGTGATACAGGAGTATACGCAAGAATTTGCGCAGCTTTAAAGCGCATCACGTCTTCTGGTGTCAGCCCTTTTACTTTCTGGAAAAGCTTACGGGCGGGGGCATAGTTGCCTTCTTCTTCATAAATCCAGGCAAGCTTCTCGAGCGTGTCGAGGTATTTTGGATCCTCATCACCGTACAACTCTTTTGCAACTTTGCCGGCATCAAAAAATTTCTTCTGGGCTTTCTTCAAATCTCCTCGCCTGTATGACTCCTGAGCCTCTCGGCGCAAGTTTACCCATTGCGTATCACGATCGCCCTGCAAAATGTACATGACACCACCGGCGATGAGTCCGATACAAGCAAGACCAATTCCAGCAAATTGCGCGCGACGCAACCACTTCTCGTTTTTCTTGCGAGCGCGCTTTAATTGCGAGCGAATACTCTGCAAACGCGCGCCAAGTGTGCGTGTATCTTTGGCCCCTTCGATTGTCAGCAAAATCGCATCGCGCAATTCAGCCATCGTCTGGTAGCGCGCGTCGGGCTCTTTCTCAAGCGCGCGCAAAACGATTAGTTCCAGCTTCGCTGGAATCTTCAAGTCAGGACGGGCCACGGCAAACTTTGCCGCAGGCTCATGAATATGTTTGTGCATCGTTTCAAGAACGTGCTCACCGGAAAACGGAGGGCGCCCGATCAACGTTTCATACATCACGCAACCCATTGCGTAAATGTCTGTGCGCTCGTCGAGAGCTTTGCCGAGGAATTGCTCGGGGCTCATGTAAAGCGGGCTTCCGAACAGCTCACCGGTTTGCGTCAAATTCTGCGATTGTTTTCCGGAATGTGGCAGAAGTTTGGCAATACCGAAGTCGACGATTTTTACAAAATCTGGATCATCACGGTTTTGCACAACCATGATGTTGCTTGGTTTTAAGTCCCGGTGGATAACGCCCTTGGTGTGAGCGACGTGCAGTGCGTCACAGGTTTGCGCAAAAATGTGAATGGCGCGAGAATATTCCAGACCGTTCGATTCATCAATGGTGGCAGAAAGGCTCTTCCCTTGCAGGAAGTCCATGATCAGATATGGTTGGCCTGATTCGGATATACCAAAATCGTATGCAGTGATTACGTTAGGGTGATTGATTGCACTGGCTGCACGCGCTTCTTGTTGGAAGCGCTGTATGCTTGCCTGATCGGAAACAAGGTGAGCATGCAGCATTTTGATGGCGACGGTTCGTTCCATCAAGACGTCGCGCGCCTTGTAGACCGAGCCCATACCGCCTCGTCCTACCACTTCCTGGATCTGATAAGTATTGTTCAGGATTGCCCCAATGAAGGGATCCTTTGCCGGAGCGGCTTTCATGCGTGAAGGCAGCGAACTGTCGCAGGCGCAAACCGCATTTTCTCCTACAAGCTCAAGCCCGCATGTGGGACAGATTTTTATTGCGGTTCCATCTTTTGGCGCTGTTGGGGCGCTGGAAGGTGCAGAATCCGATATCGTATCCGTCTGGCTGTCTGGCTCTGCAAATCGTGACTTAGCTGGGATGCTGTCACAAGCGCAGCTGGCCTGCTCCCCAGCAAGTTCTTGCCCGCATTTTGGACAGGACAAAGCAGTTTCAGCTCTCGCAGACAATGTATCCACCGGTTTCTCTTGTTTTTCAAGCATTAGATGTTGGGGCCTGAAAACGGTCAATTCCAATATGCCCCAGCCAGCCCAAATGTAAGCATTTGCTTGATTACCAGTCTGGCAACTGCCAGACCCGCACACTCTTATCGTCTGTGCCCGTCATCATTAAATGACCGTCAGGCGAGAAGGAAACAGCCCAGACGCCACTCTCTATGGATTTGAGCTGTTGTGTGTTTTCGCCAGTGCCCAGGTTCCAGACTCGGACAGTTTTATCAAGACTGCCGCTTATAGCCTTCTGTCCGTCAGCCGAAAAAGCAAAGTTGAGAACCCAGTCTCCATGTCCGTTTAGCTTACGAATTGCCGAATTGTTGCTGAGGTCCCAATAAATCAAGCTGCGGTCTTGCCCACAGCTCAGCGCTTTTGATCCGTCTGGAGAGAATCCGACCGCCAGAACAGTGTCAGTATGCCCGTTCAAAGTAGCCAGCTCATTTGCTCCGGCAAGGTCCCAGACTCGTACTGAGCGATCGTTGGAAGAAGAGATGGCTTTTTTGCCGTCGGGAGAGAATGCAACAGAACGAACTGATTCTTTGTGCCCTTTGAGCTCTGCAATAAGGCTGCCATTGCTGAGATCCCAGTAGCGAATCGGTCCATCAAAACTACCTGATAATGCTTTACTGCCATCTGGAGAGAATGCCACTGATGTCACCATATTGCTGTGTCCAAGCAGCCTCTTTTGTTCTTTGCCATCAGTCAGACTCCAGAGCCTGACTGTTTTGTCATCGCCACCGGTGAGGGCCAGCTGCCTGTCAGCAGAGACGCTGCATGAGGTGACGATTCCATCGTGGCCCAGAAGTTGAAGCGGATCTTGTGTTGAACCAAGGTCCCAGTATCTTGCCGTGCGATCTTCTGATGCTGTTAAGGCATGTTTGCTGTCTGAGGCGAAAAATATTCCCTTCAACCAACCGATGTGTCCTTGCAGCCGCTTTTGTTCAACTAATGTTCCGCTGCGGGGTTCTGCGTTGCTCGTGCTTGTGATGCTTGGTACCATGCTCAGTGCCCCTGGACTGCTCTCTGCTTTCGCCGCTGTTTCCGCTGGTACTACAGATGGTGCAATGCTGCTTGCTGTTGCAGCTGGAACAGCTGCCGGTGCTAGTGCAGGATTCACCGAGCCGACCGAGGCAGAGCTGCTTGCACTTGAATCAGTTGCTGGGCTCGGGGCTGCGGATCCAGCTGAAGCATTTGTCGCACTTGGGGCTGCTGAGCCAGCTGAAGCATTTGTCGTGCTCGATGGAGCGGGCGATGCTTCCGTATCAAATGGATCGTGAGCACCAGTAGCTGCTTGCGTCGGACTAGATTGGACAGGAGCGCTCGGAACGGATGCTTTCTCTCCAGCCTGCTCTGTGGCTTTCTCTGCCACCGGAGCTGCTTTCTCCGTGGCTGGCGCAGAATCTGCGATTTTCGCTATTCGTTGAGCGACCTTATCGGCTTCGGTACTATTGCCCAGTTTTCGATAAACCTGTTCCAGCAAAGTCAAACTCTGCTTTAGCATCTCTTGTCCGTTCGGAATTTTTTCCGCTTCTTGTATCGCTTCTTGCAAATTCTTTTCAGCACCAGCATAATCTGCGTCGTTGAAGAGAGACTTCGCCATATCATGATATGTTTTCCAGATCGGGTTCTGCGCCAGCGCCCCTTGCGCCACCAGCGCAAGCAAGACTGCGTTCATCGCTGACATGCGGAGAAGACCTTTCTTCTGGTTCATCACAACGTTCCTTTCTTACTGGTCTTCAATTGAGTCTGGGATATTCGTCAAGCTCTAGCTATATGGAGTAAAGTCATGCACTCCGCTTGTCGGCTGAATTGGCTCTGTTGATTGGATTGAAGGTTTCATGCGCAAATTGCTCTTGCTTCCATCCGTGCGGTACCATGTCGCACCAAACACTCCGTTTTCCATGATGTCGTGATAGACAGCAAAAACACACTTACCCGGACCGACCTCGGCCTCATCAAGAAGCGGTGCCGTCCACTTTCTCAAAGTGCTTATGCGAGGCACGGCTCCTGTAATCACCCAGATAGGATGTCCTAATTTGAGGAAACTGCGAATCTTTGGCTCCCAGTGCCGGTGCTGCCTGAAATTACCAGTGTCCATTTCAATTAAAACGCGAATCGGCTCCTGTCCTGGAAAAGCAAATTGCAAGGTTGCATCAGCCTGTTCTGCAAGAGTGTCAAACGCACCGGAAAGTTCACGCCAGAATTCTCTACCTGATGACCATTCGAGCGCCTCGACATTTCCGTCGCGTTCTGCCTGCTCCATCGCCAGCCTGATATCGACAAGGCGCAAGAAGTGCTCCTTATGATAAAGGTGCGGCGGTCCAGTGGGCACGCTTTCCCAGGAAATTCCCTGGCTTTGTTCAAGAATTTTCGCACCGGCAGTGCTCAGAAAATAAATCAGTTCAGGACGCCCGCGTCCTTCCATGCGCCCTGAAGTTTGCGCACCCATGAATCCTGATTGCTGCAAACGACGGAGTCGTTTTCTAGCAGTTTCGTAACTTATATCTGGAAAGCACAATTTAGCCAGCTGGCTGGAGGTAATAGTTCTGTGATGATAGAGCTCTTCGAGGGCAGCAATATCACGCGCCATGAGAATAAGGTTCTTCTTTCGCGACCTGGAACGCGCAGGGCTTTTCGAGCCCAGTTTCGTTTCCTGACTCAAAACATTGTCATTCATCGTTTAACCATGGTGCAGTCTCCCGGTAATGTACCCCGAAAATACAAGTTTGCGACTAATGTTTAGGGCAATTTTGGAGCTGATTGAGATAAATTATCGGACTCCGTTGCCCCCGCTATTTTTCCTCATGGAATTAAATTTGGCTTCAATTTTTTCTGCGAAATTAATCAAAGTTCCTCCTAAATAATTTTCCGCTATTTGTGGAATGCATACTCGGGGGAGTAAATTTTATGGGACGTCGGCCCGCATTTTCGGCCATCGGACTATCAGCTGCGACTGCATTTAGTTTTTTGCTTGCTGCGCCTTCCTTGGCTCAGCAACATCACTGGACTGTCCATAATCTCGAAGCTCAGAAGTTCATGCAGTATGGAAATCGCAGTGCTGCCGAGGAGGAACTTTTGAAGGCGGCTGAGGCTGCCAGAAATATCGGCAGCAATGACCCACGTCTTGCTGTGACTTTGAGGCAGCTGGGTCATCTTTATTTGCAAGATCAAAAATATGCAGATTCTATGCACTGTCTGGAACAAGCCATCGAGATAGATCGCAACGTGCTCAACGCAGACGATCCTGAATTGAGGCTTGCCGAACAAGACCTCAGCGTCTGCAAACAGCATATAAATGATCCTCCGTCGGCAGAGCCGAAGACTTCCAATGCAGAGAGCACTGAAAGCACAGTTCAAAATGCTTTGATGAGTCAATCTACAGATAAGGAAGTAGAAAAAGTTGCTATTTCCTCGGTTCAAACCACTGAGTCAAGTTCTCCGAGCAGCCCGACATCTGTTACGGTCAAGAAAGCTCCTTGGATGATTAGTTGGGAGAAAGGGCGGGATTTTTATGCGCGACATGATTATGCCGGCGCCGAGAAAAGCTGGCGCAAAGCAGTTGAGCAATCTAAGGCAGAAAAGTCGGACCATGCAATTAACTACTGCATTAATTCTTTGCTTCTCTCGTTTTACGCGCAGAAAAAGTTTGCGCAAGCAGAACCGTTCTACCGTAAATCTATGGAGCAAATTGCCAGAGCTAAAGGGAAGGACAGTGCCGAATACAAGCAGGCTTTGGATGGATATGACCTGCTGAAGCAGAGCATGCAGAAGCGCCGCAGTCCTAAACCAGTTGCCACTAAATCTGGTGCCATGACCTTTTGGGGAGCAAGCAATTCCCATTCAGCATTTACAATTCCCAAAAGAGCCAGCGCACAAGCTGACGATGAGGATCCTTTCGAATTAGCTGCACCAGGCGATGAAGAGCGCGACCTCTATGACGGTTCTCGCAAATCATGGTTCTCCTTGCGTCCGCACGAACCAGATATGGTAAGACTTGTAAGCACGATTATCGCCACGGTGCTTGCAATAAAAACCGCCTTGCGTGTGGGTCCGAAATTCGCCGGCTTCTTAGTTCCGAAAGATCTTTCGCCATTCAGAAAAACAATCACCGGCTATTTGTGCTGGTCCACGTTGATATGGTGGATTATTCCTCTAGCTGGGTTTGTAGGATCTTGCATGGCAAGAGAGTATGCAAGCCGAGACAAAGCGAAAGCCGGCACATTCATTCAGATTTCCGAAGTCGTTTGGACACTGTCGATGGTGTCCTGGGGACTGGGAGCAATTTACACTGTGTTTTTCAAGTAACTTGCGCTTCAGCCCCTCGATTTAGAACTCGACGCCTTGTGTTTTCTTGCGCCCATTGTTGGGGATGCCGAATTGCGAGAGATCTGCATGAAGGCTTGTCACAGGTTTGCGTGCAGCAGCACCTTGATTTGGCATTTGAGGAGCTTGTGGCATCTGCGGAGCTTGCGGCATTTGCGGGGCTTGTGGCATTTGCGGAGCCTGTGGCATTTGCGGTGCCTGTGGCATTTGCGGGGCTTGCGGCATTTGTGCTGCCTGCGGCATGCGCGGAGCTTGTGGCATTTGAGCAGTCTGGGGCGTTTGTGTGGCAGCTTGCTGCATTTGCGATGACTGTCTCATCTGCGAGCTTTCTTCCCTTTGATTTGAATTAAAAGGAAATGGAGTGTTGCCTCTGGCAAGAGCAGGATCAGTGGGATACTGTCCGAATTGTGTACTGTTTTGCGGAAGCGTAGCGCCGAATTCTTGCACAGCCTGACGCTGAGTTTGCGGCGCGGTAGCTGCTGTAGCTGAAGCGTCAGGACCGACGAATTTGCCGCATTCGATGCAGAAGCGTCCTTTGCCAGGTGCTTTTCCACAATGGCTGCAGGTGCGTCCCGGATTTGTTACCGGTCCATTATTTTGGACAGCTGCTGGCTGTTGTGGCGGAGCAACTGGCGCTGGCGCAGGTGCTGGAGCTGTAGCTTGAGCTGCTGGAGCTGCTGGAGCTGCTGCAAGCGGAGCTGATATTGGTCCACTAGACATCGGGAATGGTGGCGTCGATGCTGCAGGGCTCGGGAATGGCGCAGTTGGCGCAGCTGAGCCCGGGAAAGCAGGCTTCGATGGAGCCGCTTGCCTCATTCCAGGATTCATTGTCTGTCCACTAACTTCTGCTGTGGCTTGCAACGCGCTTCCGGCTACTGAAGCTGCTGCAGCGAGTGCTTCATTCTCAACAGCTTTTGCCACAGGCGCAATAAGTCCAGCAGGAATTCCTGCAGCTCCGCCTGGAATTTCCGGCATGCCAGGGATGGCTGCGGCATCGTCCTGCGGATTGCGGCTGGTGACGTTGTGCAAGAGGTGCAATCTGGCGATCTCTTCAATACCGCGCAGATCCACCATGAACGGTTTGGCCTCGCCGAATTCGGGATCACCTGCTGGAGAGAGATACACCAGTGCATGGTGTTTTTCCATACGTTTGATCGAATCAGCGTCAACGCGGGCTACAACTTGTTGTGAGTGAATTCGATTCCAGCTGGTCGGGAAAATACCGAAGCCGTTCGATTCATAGTGGTCTGAAATACCAGGGACGATAACTGCGTGCTTGCCGATTTCATCCGCGAAGAATCTCGCGGTTGATTCGTCAGCGTTGTGCAAGCAAACACGAATTGCGCAGTTTGAGAACAATGTTTTGAGTTCAGATGCACCGCCGCTTGTCGGGTCGGAGCCACCTGTGCTCTTTGCGATCTGGCTGATGTTCTGGAGGATGACAGCAAGACCGCCGTTGGCACCACGGACGATGGCTGACAATCTGCCTGCCAGGTCGATGTTCAAGGTCTGGTATTCATCGAAGAATGCAAACAAGGGGAGAACTGAAGCTGTACCATATCTGGTGTGCAATGCTTGTTGCAATTGATACACGAAACAGGCAGCCAGTGATTCTGCGTCAGGACCCAAGCTCGCCGGTGCACCGAAGATTAGAACTGTCGCGCGGTGCATTGCGGCTTTCAAATCTACGTTTGATTGCTCAGTTACACGAAGAACTTGTTCATTGCGGAACATGCGGAGACGGCCGCGAACACCTTGAATGTTTTTGTCCCAGTCTGTATCTGTTCTGATGATGGATGAGAGAGTCAATGTCTGCTCGTTCAATTCAACTTGATCGACATTGGGATTTGATTTCAATCTGCGCAATGATTCGACGATGTTGCGGCGGTTGTTTACCAGGCGCATCAAACCACGAGGGTTGCAGGGAAGTTGCGAAACTTCGGCGCACTGTCCGTTCTCATCTTCGGAGACAACCTGGACGGCGCCCCACTTGAGGAGTTTCACCAGACCACTGATATATCCGTGGTCGCGTTCTGCCCAGTGCTGTTCTTCCGGAGGAAGTGAATTGACGTCTTGAACGATTGATGAAGCGAAGCTGGTCGGATCCAGATCCAAGGGATTCCAGTGAATCGAATCCACATCCAACGGGTTGAAATAGAGCGCATCGAATCCTGCTGCTTTTGCTTCCGGCAAGACTGTGTGCTTGAAGCCTTCTTTCTTTTCGTCGAGGTTGGGATCGTTTGCTTTTGCTTCCATTGCAATCATGACGCATGGTTTGGCAAGCAACGCTTTCATGATTGCACGCATCAAGGTCGTTTTACCTGAACCGGATGGTGCAACGATGAACATATTCTTGTTTGGCAGGCGACCCAATGGAATGGTCACAGGCAAGTGTGTGCGAGCGAGGAAGCCAAACGGAATGACGATGCCGTCTTGATCTGTCCAGGTGGCTTGCGGATTGCGCTTGCCCATGCGTCCGTGGCGGCGCAAGTTGGGCGGGCAAACGAATGAACGCTCGTAATCACGGGGAGACATCAAACCAGATGGTGGGTTGAATGTGCGAATTGTTTGCCAGGGGAACAAGCGTTTTTTGTGAGCTGCTGCGATGATCAAAGCAAGCAGAACTAGTGTTGGAAGAAGGATTGCAATTGAAGTCGCATCGAGGAAACCGTGAGTGCGGTAACCTGCACCACCTTGTCCTTTGCTCTTTGGAATACTGAGTTCGCCGAATCGCAGATTTTTCGCTTGAGCTTCCTGACCGGCTGGAGAAGCCGCTTGCGGAGCTGAATCAGAAGGCGAGAGCATTTGTGCACCAGGCTGCACTAACGGACTTGGTCCTGCATTAGCCATTGGAGCTGCTTGCATCGGAGCTTGTCCGCCCATTGGAGCTTGTCCGCCCATTGGAGCCATTGGCGCTTGTCCTGCCATCGGTTGGCTTGCCATCGGTGCAGCCTGTTGTCCGGGTTGACCAAGAGTTGCAGCTTGCTGAGAGCCAAGCTGTGGAGCGAAACCTTGTGGTCCTGCCGAAACATTTTGCTGGCTATATTGGAATGCCGGAGCAACTCCACCGCCGCCATAGACACCTTGCTGCTGTGGTGGCACTGCATACATTTGCTGCTGGTGCGGCACTTGCGTGTCCATGTAATAGCCGCCTGACTGCGCCGTCATGCGTCGTTCAAATTCCTTGGCGCTGATCACTTCGCCAGTGTCAGTGTCCTTGTATTTGGTGATTACGCCACGGTCGTCGATTTGTGCTCTGTACGGCATTTTAAGCTAACTCCCTGTTTTAGCCTTATTGATTTTGACTCAGTTCACTGATGCCTGCTATTTTCAGGCCTTCAGGAAATTGTTTGACCAGATATGCAACTTTGACATTGCGAGTCTTCTGTCCCTTCCCAGCGACTCCCAATGTTTGGACTCCTTCGACAATTACTTCGACTGAGCCATCCGATTTCATCGGTGTAGGTTCAACCTTCTTCGGTTGAAATTCGCTCTGAACTCCGGATGATTCAATTTGCTGAGCAATCTCTGGTGTCCAGATATGACTTGTGTATGCATGTTTGCATTCATCGGTCATGAGCGATATTGCTTGTTCCTGGTGAGCGCGAGCAGAGTATGCGCTCAAATCCCAGGCTAGTGGAAGGAAACTTACTACAAGGTCACGGGCTTGCATTGCATCCGTACCCATTGGAGCTGGTCCACCTTGCGGTGCTTCTCCACCACCAGCGCCGGCAGATGCTTCTTGAGTAGCTCCCGGATCAGTCATCGGTGCACCGGTAACGTCCGGATTGTTTGCCCATGCTGGTGGCTGTCTTCTGCGCGGAGCCGCTTCTGGTGTCGGCATCAACAATACTGTGAAGAACATACCGGCTAACATGCCGGCGATTGCCACCATGATTAGCGTCAGTTTGTATTTTTCACCAGCTTGATAATCGAACATTTTAGAGAAACTCCGTAAACTTTTTTCGGGATCGCGGGCGTCTCGCCCGCATTCTGCTTATCGCTCCATTTCTTATCACTGTCCCCTCAGCATTTCGTCTTTGAATGTTTCGGGGGTGACGCCGTTTGCCAGAAGGTGGCAGGCCCAGCGGTAATCACCTTTGCAAAGTTCAATCATGCGAGAGCGCAATGGTTGATCGTTGTTTGGTTCAGTTGTGGCGACCCAGTACATGAAGCGAGGAACAATCAGTTTGACCACACCGCGCGACATTTTGTGATAGACCAGGAACGCATCTGAATACTCTCTGTTCTTTCTGGTCAGGTGAGCGATGGCTGACATTTCTGCTGCAGTCAATCCGCAAGCATCTCTGATCAAATCGAAGTTGCTTGGGTCATTACCGAGGATGATTTTGACAGAGCTATTGCTGGCGAGGTTGCGGGCGCGATCGTCGCGAAGCAAGTCGCCGAGTTCTTGCGAAATTCCAATGAAGAGCAAGCCCAAGTGGCGGCTGGTTCTGGATGCATCTTCAACGAGAGTCTTGCCACCTTCGTAGCGAAGCAGTCTCCACAACTCGTCTATACAGAACACGAAGCGTGAAGGTTTGCCTTTGCCCATTTGTTCTTTTTTGTGCTTGGCGGCGCGGCGCAGGACGAAGTCGGAAACGAACAAGGTGACAACAGCTTCGAGTGTCTTATCGTGAGCGAGATCTGCTGTATCAAACACGAGAAGTTGAGCATCGGTTGGAATTGAAGTTTCGCCATCGAACAATTTGCCGAAGATGGCGCCTTTGCAGTAGAGGCTGAGTCTGTTGGCGAGATCTTCGCAAACTTCACCGCGGCGTGAGCCCTTGCAATTCTTTGCTTCTGCAAACAACCAGGCAACCAGGTCTGATTCAATCGGCAGTCTGTCTTCAGCAGCGCACTGCTTGTAGATCATCTGAATGCCTTGCATGAGGATGGGTTTTTCTTCTTTGCTCATCGACTGCTCGCCGCGCTCACCGAGCATGACTGAGTGGAAGTTGAGCAATTTGATGATGTGTGATTCCGGCGGGTTCGCTGGATCAACAGGCTTGCCATCCGGACCTTCCGGTGGCAGATCGTAGAGATTGATGCAAACCGATCCGTCCGGACCCAGTTTGATGTAGGCGGAATTATCATAAACTTCGGTCAGCATCTTGTAGCTGCCCGAACGGTCAATAATCATGCACTTGGCGCCGGCAAGCAGTTTCAATTGAATGATCTGCTGAGCCACCATAGATTTACCTTCACCAGGCTGACCGAATACTACACAGAGAGCGTTCGGCAGTTTTTCATCATACGGATTCAGGAATACTGGTTCCAGTGTTTCTTTGGAGAAGCCGATCCAGTCGCCGTCATCACTTCCCAGTTTTGCGTGAACGAATGGGAAGGAGTTGCGTACTGTTGGTGTGCGAACTGCTTTGCCGCGGCGGGTGAAATCAATACCCAGTGCAGGCAAGCTGGAGAGGAAGAGTGACTTTTGCTCGTGATGACCGACGATGAATCTTGCACCGCGGCACTGAGGAGCAGCTGAACGGACCATTTCAGTATTGCGGTTGAGATCCTCAAGAGTGTCGGCGAGGATTGAGAAGTAAATTGAATAGTTGAACACTTCCAGGTTAGATGTGTACAACTCAGAACCGATGCGGGCGGCTTCTTGTGCTTTTTCCGCTTCTTCCTGGTTCGGTGCAGAGCGCTGACCCATGATGCCTTGATAGGTGTTGGCGGTTGCCTGTGCTTGTTTGCGCTGCAAGTTCTTACGGAAGAGATCTTTATCCAACTTGTGAGCGTAGATATTCATGCGCCACTGGCAGTTTAAGCGAAGCAAGGGCATGAGCCACAACGGAGCTGTACGCTCAGGCAGGCGGTTCATGTAGAGAGTGCGAATAAATTTGGCGCGCTCTTCGGCGTTTTCTGCCGCTACTTCTTCTTCAGTGGTGATGTCTTTGATGACGCCATAATCAGGTTTGCTGAAATCGTAAAGTGATTCTGCCAGTTGTTGTCTGATGGTGGCAGCTTCCATGTCCGGGAATACGCGACGTACACCTGATGGAACTGGTGCAGTATTCGGACGAACTGGCTCGGGAATGAATTCACCGTAGCTTTCGGCAAGTGTGGGATTGAAATTCTTGTAGAGCAACTGGAAATATTCCTTAGCTCCAATTGTTCTTGCAGTCATACCGCACGAACCAAGCTGTGCCACATGACCTTGAGCGCGCTGAACCAGTGTTTGAACGTTTTTCTGGTGGGCGGCTACTGTTTGCCGAGCGGCCGAATTTTGGAAGACATCGACGACATGGTTGACGGTGCTTTCAAGCCAGTTTTGTTTTGCCGGCTTTTCTCTCGGGGGGCGGTAGCAGAATGTGACAAAGAACTTAAGCTCAGGGATGAAGTTTTTCGAGAGGAGGAACGATTCATCGTTTTCCACACTTTTTGCAACATATCGAAGGAATTCATCATCTTGTTTGACCTCGACCGGGTGGCGCAGGAAGTACTCTCTTTTGCTCACGTTATGGCAAACGATTGTGAGCTGAACTGATGTGTCAATGCTATTGATGAAGCCGGTGAAGTGATTCATCAATGAAACCAGGCGTACTTCATCGAAGCCGCTGACGTGGACACCGTCCACTTCGAAGCAGCAGCGATAGCTGCCATCTTTCAAAACTACAACGCCGAGTCCGGAAGCTTCATCGTGGAAAAGATCCCAGATCGGAGCAAGACCAGCGGCAGATCCATGCGGACGGGGTACGTCGCATGCCGGCAATTTGCTCATTCCTTTCGGTATCGCCTCTTTGCCAGGCTTTGCCAATCCGAACAAGCCGGAGAGAAGGTTGCCACTATTCTTTTGGTAGGTTCTAGAAATTGAACTTGCCATTTGTTTATTACTCACTAAATTCGATAAGCGATTCATCAAGCAGGAACCTGGTTGGGTTAGGATCCGGGCCTGGTATCAGTATTTGAGAAGAGAAGAAATGATTGAGGATATTCTCCCAATATCCGGCGGAGCTGTTGATTGTGAACAGGCAGTAGATTGGTCCAGCGAGGAAAGCCAGAATTGAAATATCGAGTCGGAGGTCATGTCCACCCATGACTGGCATGGGGTTCATCCATGAGTAGAGCTGCGTTGATGCGATCAAGCTGCCGAGAACCGCAATGAGCTGGTCGTAGCGCAAGCCGAACAGCTTTGGTTGGTCTTCGAGGTTTAGTGGTGTAACGTCTTCCATCTATTTCACTTCCTACGCTGCATTGAAAGACTTGACGGGGCAGAAAAGATTTTGCACCAGATATGGTGGCAGCAGGGTCACTGCGGAGTCGGCGCTGCGGGTCTGAACTTTCTGTCTAATGATCAGAGACTCCGGCAACCTTTCACCGGCTACAGCCAGATCTAGGTGTTGCAGTGCCGATTCGAACTCGCCGCCCTGACGGCAAAGTTCACCGAGAAGGTAATGATAAGAACCACGATCTTTGCGAGTGCTGGGATGACGCAGTGCGCGCTCGAGTTCTTCTCTGGCAATTTCAGACCACTTTGAGTGGCATACTTTGCCGTCTCTTGCGCACCAGGCGGCGTTCAACGCCACAAGACCCAGTTCTAGATGATTGTATTTGTGTTGCTTGCCGCAGACGTAGGCTCTGGCGAACTTGCGCAGTTGTTCTTCTGTTGAACCGGCAATTTCGACTTCTTCATTGAGCAGTGCGGATTTGAAAGCTTTGAGCCACCAGGCATAACCGCAACTGGTGCACATTCCGATGCCGCAGCCTCTGAAAGCGGAAGAAGAGTAAACCCGGTGCAAGTCTGTTTCGAAGGGAGTTTCTGCTGTGATTTGGGAAACAGAAAGCGGAACAGCAGAATCGAACTTGTGGCTGCATGCCGGACATTCGATTCTTGCAAGACTGAGCTTGAAATCTGCCACGATTTGCATTTATTTCCTCGAGAAACAGGACTTTGCCAGTGGAAGCGACTTGCAAACGCCAATTGCTCTGCCGCTTATGGGAAAGATTATGCCTCTTTCACCTACGCGGGGAAATCGGGGGAAATCCCATTAGGGTGGGAATATTCCCATGCGCTTTAATCTCAGTGGGGAAATTACGTAGTCGTGTTGTTGTATTTGTTTAGTCACTGCGATGCCACAGCCGGCGGCGTATAACAAGCCTGTTGAGGGTTTTGGGGAATGATCCATGAGCGAGAAAGGCGAAATTAATTTTGAGGTTTTATACCGCGCAGAGATTTTAGGAAAAGGGATAGAGCTAAGAAATAATGGCGCGCAAAAAACTGCTGCCACATTTAAGGACTACCGAAGAAGAAATTCACCCGAATCGAAATTCGGGTTTGTTGATAAGGACACTTTTTTCTACGTTTTGGACGAAGAAGAATTTTTATCTATCTGTTCTGCTTTTAATTGATGGATTGAATCTACCTCTCAAACTTGCTCAAAGTTTCATCCAGTTGCGCGCCTGGATTCTGCGGGAAAGCGACAAATAGCTCTCGACACGATTAATCGCATCGGTGTAATCACGTCTGTACTGGTCATCAATTGCAAGACCTGGCAGCGGAGCTCCGGCTTCGCTAGCAGCAGCCTCTTGAGTCTGAGCTGCGGCTTGATGCTTTTGCTGCTGTCGATCAGCTTGACGCTCGGATGGGCGCTGTTGCGTCTCGACACGCTCATCGCGCACGCTCTGTGCTGCAGGCGCGGCAAAATTGCCGTTGCCGTAGTCATTGAACCAGCCGTTCTCATTTGGGCGCGTGTTGAGAACAACAGGATGACGGGCAAAATGATGGTCTTCTCTTGGGGGCTTGATTCTCTTTTTCTTGACCTTGCGAGCGGGTTCTGAAAGTATCGGCACAGGCGATTCCTGTTTTGCCGGCTGTTGAGCCGCTGGTGTTGGTGCGGCGATTGATGTGACTGACAGCGATACTGACGATGCAGGCGGTGCGGTGATGACGCTTGCACGAGAGCGAATGACCGGCTCTTTCTTTGCTTCCGCTGCTTCTTGCTTCTGTGCCGCAGGTGCTTGCGCAGGAGTTGGCGTAGCAGCCTTTGCTGCGGGGGGGGCTGCAGGTAGAACTGGTTTTGCTTCTGGTTTTGGAGCGATTGCCTTCAGGCGCGGATTTGATGCACGTTGAATTTCTTCTGGATCTGGAGCGACTGCCAGCTGTGGAATGATGTCGGCTGTGTTTTTCGGACGCGGCTTGCTGACGGGAGCTTCCTTCTTCTTTGGTGTTGAGAGGGACCCCAGTGCAACTGTTTTTGGTTCTTCGAAATTCTTTTTGGGTGCTGGGATATCTTCTTCCTCTGATACCAAAGGTGGTGTTGCTGTTTTGGCGCTTGGGGAAGATACTGGTTTGATGGAAGTCGGCGTAGGAGCCGCCTGGAAGGCGGCGCTCCCAGGGATAGCTGCAGGAGCTGCCGGTGCTGAAGGCGGCTGAGCCGGAGCTACCGGTGCTGCAGGCGGCTGAGCCGGAGCTACCGGTGCTGCAGGCGCTTGAGCCGGAGCTAGCGGCGCTGCAGGCGCTTGAGCCGGAGCTTTTATTGTTGCGTCGGCTGAGACAATCGAGCCGGCGGCTGATGGTGCGGCATGAGCTGATGCTGCATGGGCTGATGCGGCGTGTGATGTTCTCAAAGGAGCTGCGTTAATCGGTTTGGCAGACTCTGTTCCTGTTGCAGCCATGAATGCGGCTTGCTCGGCAGGAGCTTCTTTGGCGACGGGTTCTTTCTGCAGCGGACGCGCCGGGAGCGCCGGCGGCTCGCCGGCTTTGGTGCTAACTGATTCGGCTGTTTTTTCGAGTTCCTTCGATAATGAAGAAAGATCATCTGCGGCTTTGGCCGATTCGGCCTCGGCTTCGGCTGCGTATTGATCGAGGATTGATTTAGTGCTGCTGGAGAAGAGTGAAGAGATTGCAGCAAGTAGAGGTCTTGCTTCTTCTTCGGGCGCTGGATCGGATTTTGCCGGAGTTGAAGCCGGCAGGCTGCCGGCGCTCCCGGGGATAGCTGCGGTCTCTGGCTTGGACTCTTGCTCTGCTTTAGGCGCGGGTTCGCGAGTCGGATCCTTGGGCACCGCTGGTGGTTCTACTCGGGAGACAACGCTGTCGACCGATTTTGCGCCGGCTGCGCTTTCCCCGGTTATCGCGGCGGCGCTTTCTTTGCTCGTTGCGGTGGCGCTGACATTGTTTGCTGCTGGCGAGGCGGCTGTGGATTCAGCGGGGGCAGGGCTGAAGTCCATGTCTTTCTTGTCGGTGCTGATATCTTCGATTTCAAAATAAAGTCTGGCGATCTTTAATGGCAGCGCTGCAAAACCATATTGACCGCGTCTGCACATCGTCTTCTGATGGTCCAGAATGATCGCTGAAACACTTGAGTCCTGAGCAGCAAGCTCGTACTCAGCAAGAGCTTTTTCAAAATCTTTGTGCTGGCGATAGAGTTCGCCCATGAGCAAATGCGCCATGCCTTCTTCTTGCGGGCGTGACGGCGTAATGGCCATTCCTTTTTCATGCTCGAAAATGGCAAGCTCAAGCCAGAGATTGTCAGGCTCGCTTGCTTCTCTGGCGCACCACAAGCCGTTAACGGCGATGAAGGCGATATCGAGTGCGTGAACTTTCTTTTGTCGCGCCCATTTCACTGCGAGGGCAAATTTCTTGCACGGTGCAATCTGTGTTTCTTTCTTCAATAGTTCCGCTCTGAGTTTGAACGGCTTGAATGATGACGTCCAGGCGCAGAATGTGCAATTGGGACATGCTGACAGCAATAATGAGCGCAGTTCAGGATCATTAAAAACGCGATGGAGATCGGCTTCAATAATATCCGAGCTGTTAACTTTCCTCGGCTCCGTCACAACTTCTGTGCGGAAAGGTGAGTTACATTCGGGGCAGAGAATTGCTGCCTCTTCTATTACAAATCCGTCTAATACTCGTTTGCCCATTCTACAGAAGACACCGGTGGTGAGAATCGCGCCGAGATTAAGCTTATTATCTAATTATGTCCGCGTAAATTGGGAGAATTCCCATGGCCAGGTGGTTCCTCCCCCGAAAGTAAATTTTACGTGTTCGATTTGTTCGGCTCTGCATGGGCGCCCGTGAGGCGCCCTGAAGCGAAACGACGCGGCGGCGTCCTGCCCTGCCAAGACTCGCATCCTATCGCGATACTCAGCAGACAAAAAATCCTCCAGGTCCGCTTTTAGATTCTGGTTGCGCTGCGCAGAATGCTGTCAATCAGGTCTGACGAAAGATTGTTTGGATTTTGAATTGAATAGCCTGGATCGCGTTGCATCATTTTGACGAATTTGGGGCTGATCTTGACGTTAGCCCATTCTGCGGCTCGCGGACCGTGCAATCCGGCTTCCTTAGCTGCAGACAGTGCAACAGCCGCATAGAAGTTAGATTGATCCATTTCACGCATCTTGCCGTCATTGTCGAGGTATTCCTCAACAACATTCAGGTAACCAGGATTGTTGTATGCCTCTGTGGAGCCGACCAATCTGGTCACAACGTTGATCGCTTGTGGTGCAAATCTATGGCTTTGTCCGCGGTCAAGCAGCATTTCTACTGTCATAGGATCTTGCAACTGGTGGTCGGAGAATCCGCCGCCCTGACGCGAGAGCTGAACAACTTGTTGAGCGATGTTTGCAGGCGAGTAAGCTCCGCCCGATGAATTGTCCAGTTCCACCAGAACCTGTGCCAGAGACATGTTTGATGTGTTGATGTTTTGTTGTGCTGCAACCTGACGTGCGAATGTCTCGAGTACAACCGGAGCGGAGCTGCTTGTCTTGACGGCTTCTCTTGTGGAAATAACTGCATTTGCTTGCTTTTCGATTTCTGCCCAAGGCAGGCTGTCGTCTAAGCCACGTCCCTGGCTGATAGCGGCTTGGATAACAATCGGCTTGACTGAGCCAATTCCACCATCTTTGTAGGCCTGTTCCGCCAAAATAATTTCTGCTGGTGTAATGCGGTCTATGCTGCCACCGTTGGCTTCCCAGCTGTACATTGCTTCGATGGTATCTGCTGTGTGAGATACGCCTGTCATGCCGAGATTCTTCGAGACAACACGCATAACTCGGCTGCCTTGTGGCGACCTGATGCCATCCGGTGCAAGGTGCGAAATGGCAGCGAAGACTTCTGGTGCCAACTGGCTGTTCGTCACCATGGTCATCGGAATCTTGTGGCTTTCCAGCGTGCCAAGTGTGCTGCCGGCTTCCTGGAGAATAACCTGCATTGCCTGTGAAACCGACTGACCGTTTCCAGCCGGGATAACGATAGCTTCGGCGACATCCGTGTAAGAATGCAGACCAAGCGGATTGATGTTTGCCGGCAGATAACCAAGTTTGCGAGCAGCAAATGGAACCGTCGCCGCCATGCTTGCGTAAGCGGTGGCGTAATCTCTTCCTGTCGAACCAGCAACTGCTGCGGTCTGACCCATGAACATCGGAGCCATGGTTGTGTTGAGGTCTTCCTGACCGTTCATCTGATACATCGTGAGTGCGTTGTTCACGTCATCTGAAGACATGGCACGCGCCATTTCACCATGAGCAAGTGCAAATACTGCAGGATGCTCGTTGCCATAAAGTTCTTTAGCTTGTTGATAGGTTGCAGACAATGCGGCAAAAACAGCTTGTTTTCTGCGAGCCGGGTGCATGGCTTGAATTGCCATGTTCTGCATTGCGCCTCTGGTGTCGGCTCCGATTGGAATACCGCTTGATACCAGGGCATCGGTTGCTGGTCCAATATTTCTGTTCCAGGGAGATTCGCTTGAATCCGGATTGGTGATGAGGTGAACGGCCATTGCATCCTGTTCGTCTCCCCACTCGCCATAACGACCGCGGAGGTAGTCGGTGTATGCGTTGCCTTTCTGTCTGGACACATAAGATTGTGAACCCTGCACAGCAGCTTCGAACATTGCTTGTTGGAAGCGTTCTTTTGCAATTGCAGTTTTATTCCACGAGCTGCCTGTGTTGCTGAGCCAGTTTGCCGCCATGTTCTCCATCAGTCCGCGCGGTTGGCGCGCACCTGATTGGACGGCGGCTTGACGTGCTGCGTCACGAGCCGGGTCATCAGAGGCTACGTTGTTGGCAAATGCTGCTGAGTAGATTGCGTGTGCCATTTCTGAGTCACTGGCACCTTCTGCTATATTGACTCGCTGCACACCATGGGCGGTGCTACCTAGAGCTGAAGTTTTGCCCTGTCCTGTGCGCAAGCCGACGCCATTGACTGAGGTCAACTGCCCTAACAATTTACGAGTGTCAACGTGAATGAGGTTTGCTTCGTTCCAACCTTCGAGGTTTGATTTGCCCCATTCGAAGCGATCTTTCGGACTCTTGTCTCCGCCGCCGGCTGGATCTGGCGGTGGTCCTTTCGGCATTTCGGGAGTGCCTGTTCCGTGTTTAGCGTCGGCCGCCTCGCCGGCTGCAGCTGCAATTCCGGCAACTGTCGCGAGCCCGGCGGCAGTGAGAGCCCCGGTTTTGAGACCTTCTTTTGGCTTAGCCGGGGGAGCAGTAACTGTGCCTGCGCTCTTTTCTCCGGCAGGAGATGTAATCGGTTTCCCCGTTGCAGGGTCTAGTTTTGTCGGTGGTTTCTCTCCGGGTTTTTCTGTGCCGGTTGTGACTGCCTTGTTGCCCATTGCTGCTGTCGGATCTTGCGGCGTTTTGACATTGGGTCCAGCCAGAACGCTTGGATCCACACCAGGACCTTGCTTGTTCCGATCGCGTTCTGCCTGTGAAGCTTTGTTCAAGCTGTTGAGCAATTCCGGATTGGCAGTTTGTCCAGGCAAACCAGTCATGGCTGCATCTTTAGTTTGCTGCAAGCCTTTGTCTGCATAACGTCCATCTGTGAACCAGCTGACTCCCTGACCAATTGCGGAGGTGAGTCCTGTGCCGAGTCCACCAAGTGCTTTTTGAATTGTGCCGAAGGCAAGACCTGCGGTGAAGAAGTCTGATGCCGGGCTGATTTGTGCTCTGCCCAGGAAGCTTGGCACCTGAATCATCAATTGCAGAACGCCGATTGAGATAAGGATTTTGCCCCAGGGGTTGAAGTTAGAGAACAAAATGATGGTCATAACTTTCAAGAGGCCAACCCAGACGAATGTCCAGAGGCTGGTTTCAACGAAAGCTCTGACGAAGCCGGTTGCGTAACTTTCAGTGTCAGGCGTGGCGAAGAATACAAGGAATATCGGAGCGAACATGTACTGCGTTGTGAGCAGGGCAGTTTGAATCGCTTTCAATATAAGGATGTAAACCAGCTCGGCGATAAGGATGCCGCCGAGTACTGTGAATATCATGACGGAAGCGAAGTAGAACAATTGTCCGACGAACTGACCGGCAACTGGAATCGCCAGGTTTGCCAGTAGTGGAGCAAAGACGCTTGTTGCACCGGCGCCTGCTGCGATCAAGCCGCCTTTGACTGCTTGAGCCAGAGCGTAGTCGAGCATGAGCACCTGGTCCGCGCTGTTAAAATAGATGGCTTTGATCATTTCGTTTGAAATTTGAATTTCAAACGCGTAGAGGGTCGGCCATGCAAGCAGCAAACCAGCGGTGAAGATAAGTCTTCCCACCGGGCTCATCAAATTGCCGGCGCCACCCCATGATGCATCAGCCCAGAATTTCCAGATGCAGAGAATGAAGAGGAGAAGGAGAAGATCAACAGCGATGCCGTACATGACGTCGGCACCCTGGCGAATGTATGGAGAGATTCCGTCGTTTTGTTGTCCGTTCAAACCGTTGACTGCGACGTTCGGGTTCAAGACAAATACGCGGAGGAATTTTGCAAGGAACTGTGCTGTATCTGAAATCCATCCGTTGATGAATTCAGTCAACCACTTACCGATCAACTGCCCGATGTTGGAGAACAAGTTTCCGACCAGGTCATCTTTGAACCACTGGTGAAGTCCACGGTAGGTGTCGTTAACAGAACCTAGGCTTGCATTCAATATATTGTTGGCTGCTTTTTGAACGTCATTGCCCTGACCCTGTTCGGCTGCCTGGAACACCACTGGTGCATAGTTGCCGGTGAGGATTTTTTGAACGCCATCATTGATGTTGTTCTGGTTAACTTTCGTCGCATCGTCGACACGATACATGTTGCCGACTGCATCTTCGTAAGGATTCGGAGTTGTGTTCTGCGTTTTCCGACCGTCCGGAGATGGGTCCTGGCTACCTTGATCCTGCGATTGATTCGTTTCTGCAGGTTTGGTTTGAGCAAACACAGGCTGCATTGTCACTGCAACTTGCATCGCAACAATCAGCAAAAGAGCTAGTAATGCATTATTCTGCCTGACCGATCTCGCATTGGAGCAAGCACGATTCGACCCAATCGCACTTGTAGAGCAGCGAAGCCCCGGGAGCGCCGGCAGCCTGCCGGCTTCTAATTTGCCGATCAAGACCTTCAAAAACGACAAAACACGGACAGGATGATCAAATCCTTCCGTTACATAAGTCGAGTTTTCAGATTTCGCCAACATTTAAGAAGCAGCCACTTGCGAAGAGAAACCTTAGTGAGACAAATTGTATGTTTTGCGCATCCCAGAGTCAGTGGGGAAAACCGTGGGTCGGCCTGATTTAATCAATCAAACCGACCCGCAATTTATTAGAGCCGTGGTTTAGAGACCGCCGCCCAGACCGCCGAAGTTGTTGATGGCGAATGTGCCGATAAGGTGAACAGCGGTTGGTCCGCCGAAGCCTACACCGAGACCTTTTGCCACGTTCATCGCGGATTCACCACCGTCACGCTGACCGAAGGCGATCTTCATGCCAGCCAGTGATGAGGGGATGGTCGAGAGAGCTGTAACGACGCGCGAGATGTCTCTTGCGGTGTCGTATCCGTAGTCGGCCAATTGTCCGACTTCATTTGATTGCCCGTAACGGGGGTCGACCGGGGCACCTACAAGACCTTGTGCATGGGCGACTTGATCGTAAACGCCAAAAGCCATAAGGACTAGTTGAGGAGCCAGGAGAATACCCACGCGCGAGGCAACCCGGAAGGCTCTGGAAGAGACGACTTTCTTCGTGAGAGTGCTTAGTTTGGTTACCATGTTTTTGTGACCTCCTGTCAGGATTGATCTATAGAGTAAGGGATGTGATTAATGCGACTTGATGATGCGTCCATGGACGTTGGCACTTGAATTGGTGCCGGATCCAGAAACTGCAGGCAAGTGCTCTCCGGGCACATAGCCGAAGCCATTTCCATACGACGCGGGCGTTGCAGTTGCACCTGTCGGATGTATTGGGGTCTTTAACACGCCGCTAACAGCTGTGCGATGAGTGCTGTGCGGATGTGATGGACCTCTCGAGTGATGCACCGGAGCCGCAGTTCTTGCTGCGTTCGGAGCGGCCATTTGAGGTACCGACGCCGGAGGTAACGCTGCCATTTGCATGGGCGCACCTGCATTGAGCGGCGCGATGGGCTGACCGAATGTCGGATTGAAATTCGTATTCGGCACGAAAGCTTTTGCGGACACACTGGGTACTGCAGGACGCGCAGCTACCTGTGGAAGTGGGGCTGGACGGCTGGCCAACATACCAGGATCCAGACCGAGCATATTAGAGGATGGCACTGAGCCTTGTTTCACCATGTGCGGTGCTTCGACATCTTTTGGCACTCTGGCTTGCTCATTTTTCCAGACATTCTTGGCGAACTCAAAACGAGCACCCATTCTGCGACCTTCTTGTGCCTGTGCTTGCTGTGTGCAAACACCGACTGAAGCGGCTGCCATAATTGCTACGAGTAAGAATCTGCTTGTCATTGCTTAGAACCTTGAGTTATTGCGCACACCGAAACCAGTCATCGTCATTCCGAACATTCCTGCACCGAGCCAGGGGTTATGCATCATCAAGCTAGAACCGAGACCTAATGCACCTGCGGCTCCGTAGTTGAGCATATTGCTGAAACCGCCGCGTCTGGTGTTTTGTTGTACTGGTTCGTTTGTTGATGAACCTGTGAGTGTTTGGCTCTGGGCGATATAGCCCTCGTGCGTTGTTTGTTGAGCATTGTTTGCCATCTGGTAGTTTGGTCCACCAATTTGGCTTGGAGCTTGTCCGAAGTTGCCGCCAACTGGTGGCAAGCTTGCAGATGGTTGTCCAGGAAGCGGCTGTTGTGGCGGCTGCTGCACTGGGGTTTGACCTGCTCTCCAGATCTGATTCATGGCATTGGGAGGCAATGTTGACTGATTTCCGTAGAGCTGACTTAACGCTTGTCTGCGCATGTCAGTTGGACTTGTAGCGTCCTGATTAACCAGTCCTGGAACATTGTTTGTCTGTCCTGCCATACTGGATTGTCTTGATTGAGCCTGGCTTGCGCTAAGAGAGTTAGCAGCCGCCGGATCAAGTGGCACCACTTCTGGTGGCAGCAGTGAATCCTGTTCGGGTCCGATGCCACCTGATGGGGTCATTGTCTGCCAGTTTCCGGCTTCCAAGCCCTGTGCATAGACAGGCGTCGCCGCCGTCAACACAGTTATTGCAATTAGAAGTCGAATCGTTGCGTACATTGCCCTACCAGAAACGGTGAATTTTTGTTCAACCAGTGCGTGAATAATACGTTCTTATTGATCAATGTGAAATCCGGGTAATTCCCATCACCATGGGAAGATTCCCACTGAGGAATCGACAAACCGATTAGAAGTTTGTCACCACAGCTTTAGGCGTTAACAATTGTGCGCGTTTTTGATTTCCAACGTTGGATGGAGAAAATTGGGTGTAGGGGAAGCCGAAGTCGGTTGTCTTGTTGCTGTATACCGGAAGTCTTCTCATGCCCTGACCAAACTCAGTCGATTGATTGCCGCTGAGAGCCGGGATGCCGTTATAACGCATGGCACTGTTGCCGAAATCCTGGATTGTGTTGGCGGTGGAAATTGTTTGACCGCCAATCTGAAAGCGCTGACCGCCACCCAAGTCAATTGAGCTGTTGCGCATGCCGTTGCCTGTGGCGACACCGTAAGGTACGCCGTAGCCGGCCATGGGTCCTAGAAGTTGAACCTGGTCCTGGCTGCCGTCGCCGCCTAGTCCACCGAGTGCTGCATTGCGACCGCGCAGTTCATACTGGCGAGTTGATTGTCCACCGCGACGCATCGTCGGAATCGTTGTGCAATATCCACCGCGTCCTGGAATGCCGCCGTCAGGATTAATTGGCATTTGTGCGGCAGGATTTATGGAGCCCATCGGAGCGTGGAGGCTTCCTGGGTCTGCCCCCGGAGTTGAAGGTGGCCCAGGAACGAATGGTGTCAGAAGTGGTCCTAGCACTCCTGGCGGAGTTTGAATCGCCGGAGTAAAAGGTATAGGAATGCCGGAGCTGCCGCCGCCAATGCTGCTGACTGGCACTGCCGGAACCCATGGTGTTAAAGTCGGTGCGCCGCTGTGACCTGGAATTACAGGAGCTGGCGTGGGTCCATCGCCAGTAGCCGGAGGAGCCCCTTCAGCTGCAGGGACGAAAGGAAGACCCATCGAAGCGCCGTTAACCAGCGGATTCTTCAATCCCAGCGCAGGAACGCCGATTAGATTGCACCCATTGCTTGTGCTGCTGGTGTTCGACGACGGCGCGCTCTGAGCCAGAACCGCAGACGGTGCGCCAAGAGCGATGGTCATTGAGATGGTGATGAAATGTCGAAACTGCATATTTATGCGGCCTCCCAGCCAGTATTAATAAGGTGCGTAAGTTTGGGTGGTGCAACCGTTGTCGGTGTAACCACGCCTTCCATATAAATCTTGCGTAGCCATTGCTCCAGGAAGCTGCTGGAATGGTCCGTCCATCGAGTTTTGTCCCCAGACGGCTTGTTGTCCCCAATCGTATGAGCGGGTGCCTCTATGTTTGTATTTGCCGAAGTCTCTTGATGTTTGCCCGCCCCATCTCTGAGTCGGTGCACATGCACTGATGCCGCCACCAGGATTGACGTAAGTCTCACTGACTGGTGGTCTGTAGAAATCTCTTGGTCCGCCGAATTGTCCCGGATCACATCCTGGAGTTGACGGTGGTGCCGGCACGCCCAACAAGCTGGGTCCAAGTTGACCGGGCATTGATTGAGTTGCTGCATTATAAGGAAGGTAATATGTCGAACCGCCAATGTGGTTAGTTCCGCCTCTTGCATTTTCCGGCAACAAAGTTGGTGGTCCTTGCATGCCTGGATTTACAGGTGCCGGGCACATGCCATCACCAATTGCAGGTGGTGCGCCATGAGGAGCTGAAACAAACGGTAATCCCATCGAGGCGCCGTTTACCAGCGGAGTGCGCAAGCCTAAGGCTGGCACGCCTGCAAGATTGCATCCGCCACTTTGCGATTGTTGCTGTGCTTGAGCGGCAGGCATGCTTAGCGAACTTGCTAAACAAGCCATAGTAATGACTGCATGAATAAGTCTGGATTTTGCCATTCGGCTCTCCTTGCACCTGTGCTCGCGTTTAAAGACACTTGCACTTAGCATAGAAATTAGAGCCTTTAACGCCCTGCGTCGTTGGTGCTTTTACGCACCCCTCTGCGGTTTTTCCCACGTAGGTCCGAAGAGCCTTGCTAGATAAGCCTTTGACCCTGACTTATATTTTTGAAACCCGCCGCAGTCGTCAAGAAGTCTTCCGCTAAACAGCGGAGCCCTGGGAGCGCCGGCTGCCAGCCCAATACCGTTAAGTTAAGGTTGTCAGCGTCAAGTCGACAATCCTGGAAATCCTTACTAGATGAGGGATT
>JBIKOL010000260.1:0-6258 GCA_044358055.1 Obscuribacteraceae bacterium (SeqCode) | reverse complement strand
GCAAGTCGAATCGGCGGCGTTGCTAAAAATCGCAATTGAAGCGAGCGAGCTTATGGATCTTGTTCATCCTGGGTTTGTGCACTCTGAAAGTGCGTCTCTTAGCAGAGTTATGCAAGCGCCGTTTAAGTCTCCGAACTCCCACTAAACTTCAATGTGCAGTATTTCAAAACTATCAGCTCACTTGTAGTCGTTATAGAATTTAGGAATTTGTAATGGAGTATGCAAGGTGTTTGACTGGATCAAAGAAATTCTAAATCCTCCTCCTAAAGTTGAGCTGGACGATCCATATTTCGGACGCATTGTCTTCGCTCCTAAAGTACAAGCATGGACTTGTCAGATGCAAAATCCTTTATCTGAGAACCAGCTCTATGTTTACTTAGACGAAGCAAACATAGAAGGACCTTCTGAGTTTCACCGAACAAAAATGCAACAGCTTATCGAGAAATTCCCTCAACTGCAATCAAAAATTAACCAACGGCTTTTTCAGGAGTGGAATCAATTCAGATCAGCCCTGGATACAACTGAGGACTGGTTTCACAAATTCGATTTGCCGGACAAAGTGAATGAAGTCTTCAGCCTCTACTCCATTCGAATTCGGCGAACAGAAATTATTCTTGCTTATTTTTATGATGTAGACATTTGGCCTGATGGCTCCGTATGGCTCATCATTGATGAGTCCTGGAACGTCGAGTACGGCGGTTCGGATGACTAAGCACTCCATCGATTCAGATGTTTTTCGAATTTACCTGATAATTTAGTCTCCAACCAAGCCTTAAATCTGACAGCTCACCACTGTCTGATTTACTTAAGGAAACAGGTTTTTGGATCGTATACATAGAGATTTTGCCTTACTTACACGATTGCGACAATACCAAAATTCCCAACAAGCCTTCGTCTGAAATCAGTTGCCCTGTGCCAAGATAGCGCTAACCTTGCAACTATCGGACCAGAAGACATAAGCTTTATCGCAACTCAATCACTCCGTTCAAAAAAGAGAACAATCATCGAACCAGTCATTGGCGATAATGAGTTCCACTTTGTAAGTTTTATCCAGATCCGAATCATCGTACTTAAATATTTCAACATTAAGAGCCTTGGCAAATTCCTGGTCGTATTGCTCAAACAGCGACTCCAATGCCGCACCGCAAGTGCCAGGGTAAACCGTATAACAGACAAGCTCATCGGACTCCGAGATCGAGACCAACTGCCTTGCAATAACAGTGCCACTCTTGTCGCGAGCATAGATGACCTGCTTATTCACATCCAGGACATTTGCAAAAGCAGAAAACGCAAAATCACCACCCAGCCCAAGGCAACTTCCGATATAAGTCCCCATCATAAGCGATTCTAAAGGGTCTTTTTCGAGCTCAAGAGAGACTGCAACCCCGCCACAGACTCCTTCCAACTTGACTCCACTTATAAGTACATCAACGTTGATCTTTGGATGTCGCTTTAACCAGGCAACAGTCAACGGGTGCCGGATCAAATAATCGCTTTCTCCATCTAGATACGCAGCCAAAAATCGCTTGAACGCACGATTATTTTCAGGCGTGGACCTGTATAGAAGCTGCAAGGCATGCAGCAATTTTTTGTCATCAGCGACTTGCAGCGAACGGGACTTACCCAACGCCGATTTCAGCAGAGCCTCTAACAACTGCAACCTCGACAGCCACACTCTCTCGAGAAACTCGACAATGCACCTTTCCATTTGTACGCCCGATAGAATTTTGCTTCCTTCAAAATGATCACGCAGTTTCCTGGTCAGAGGATTGTCAAACTCTGCATAACTCTTTCCGACAAAGGTTCTGTAAATCTGCTCTGGCGAAAGCAGGGAGAAATTCTGCTCATTCAGAAAACTAGCTTTATACTCCTCTACAACTTGCTGCCTTTTGTCTTTCGGTACAGTTGCGATTAATCGAGTGACCCGGACAAACTTTGTAGCATAGTGCGCCAAGCCTTGCTTTACCAGCTCTGTCGATACATTTATCATGCATTTGATGCCACATATAAGCAGCCAACGCTGATTGTCACGACGCGCGAACTCGGCTATCTGCTTAAGCGTCTGATTGGACATTGACACAGCGAAATCACGCAATTGAACATTCTCAAGCAAATAATTGAAAAATTTTATAGTCTCGGGTTGCACTGAATATGGTACTGCAACAAGTTGATCCGCAATATCCAGACTGCACCAATAATGCCTCGCTAAATTCTCCGGTTCCTTATCCCAAAAATAGAAACTGCGATCAGCAATTCTCATCCAATGCTGCCGTTTAGCAGCTGGCACCGCAACTAACCTGTCGAAAAGCCTGCGCGAATTCGCAAGCATATACTCATATGTTTCTGTACACACCGGCGCATTTTCATCATAATCGTAGAAGTAGCGAAACATGTTCAGGTACACGTCTGCACTTGCTGGGTCAAGACGCTTCCACTCAGTTTCATTGATTATTCGGTTCAACCCCGGTAATTTTCCGCATTGTCTCCATAACTCAAGCGGAAGTCTTTTATCCTCACTCTCCCGATAATATTTTGAAGCCTGGATATACTCGCAAAGACTGGCGATCTTTGGCGGATGCTGCCCGAAAATTTTATCAATCGAACGGTTTGGATGAAATTTCTCCATCAACTCGAACCCAAGTTCAATGTACTCGACCGAGCTGCCATTGGCCACGGCTTCAATCACCCGAGCAAGATAATGCGGATAAATTTCAGACGAACTGCTGCTCTGGACCTTTGCAAGTAATAACGGGGTCAACTTTGCGATTTCAGATGACTGCACCAACGCTGATCTCACTAGCAACGCCGCTAACAAAGCCCGAGTGTCGCGGGATTCTGCACACAACAACTCCAATACTTTTGGCAAATTTCCCGGAGCCAACACAGCCAGCAAAACAACTACCGACAATAATTCAGTATCGACATCCAAACGAAGCTTCCAGAAATAACTCAACGCTCCAGTCAACTCCGCAATCGGTCGCCCTGCCATAGCAGGCAGCAGTGAGCGAGTGAACTCCCAGGGCAACTCGTCACCTTTCAAAACTCCACCATGATTAACCTGAACATAGAGCGAATCGCCATCCCAAACAGATGCGTCAATTAAGGCTAAGTTCTGAGCATTCAAACCGAGCTTGCATTTGGCTTCGTCTATAAACTCGTTTGCCTCGCCTGCCAAAAACTCATTCAGCGCAGCACGATTGCAAAGAATACTCGTCAGGTCCAACGCCTTCGGCCTTGCTACTTTTGCTGGCTTAAATTTAGTCCCCTTGTAGGCACGCGGATGCGCCGCCGTTGGCACGGGCAGGACTTGCTCCTGCTCTTTCGACACACGCTTGGTTAAAGCTTCATCCTGCGGACAGAATACAGTTTGTGAGACAATCAGAAGAACATCCAGAGTTGCAGCTAAGTCGACTCGCTGGACTTTTTTCAAACGCTCCCAACTCTGCAGGAGAAGCTTATTCGACGCACTATCTGGACTCAGAGGTACTTGTATCAACTTAAAAACACTGCCCTCTGGAAGCTCAGGCTTGGCATACGAAAGCTCGGCAATACAATCCGCTTGCCTGCAAATTAATGCAAACAATCCATCTGCCTGACGCAAAACACCATACTGTCTGTCCATCGCATCCCTTGCCCTCACAGACTAGATTCCCAATTTCCAGCAATTTGGTCGCCGCCTGCCGTGTGACCCGAAAAAGACTTGGGGCTGACAACATTCGGGCTAACAAACAATGAATAGACTTAGGAAAAAATCCTGAGCCAATACAGATGAGAATGTACGGCTGCTAAAATACTCCTATGATTCCAAAAACTGATCTAGAAAAGTGGGTGACGTTTCAAGAAAACGCATTGGCGAGCCTGAGAGATGCAGGAAACACATGGCGTGGAACCGGCACTCTTAGTCAGATTTTTTTTTCTGTGTATTAATTGTTCCATCATTTTCATCTCCACTTTCCTATTCATTCTCGTTCCGCGCCGGGACCCATTACTGTGTCCGGACCAAATGGGATAAGAGCTATGATGCCAACTGCTTCAAATCAAGCATGCGCACAAAACTCGATATGGAGCCAACCCTAGTCAAAGAGTTAATCGAAATCGACGATGCCTCCGCGCAATCTGTTCTTCAGCAAATCAAGCTTTTGTCACTCCCTCTTTTCGTCCAACACGGCCTCCTAATCGACGGCACCGGTTACGAATTCTCAAATTTAAACGTCACTCTAAGCTGGAACGACAGCGTATCCAGAGAATGGTCCAACCTTGCGCAATTCACTCAGAACTATGTTCAACTGGTTGATGAACTTGCTCAACAACAAAATTACGATGAGTCGCAGTTGCCGCAAACCGAATAACAAAACCTGACCCATATTTTGGCTCCTCTTCTAGCAATGGCCTTCAGCTTAGCCTATGCTTCGTGCGCACGGTTTAATCAAAACGACTATTATTCCGCCCGAAGCGCTTACGGACTGCGTGTTACGGTGATTTTTACCCTTGCTGGTCGAATCGCACATCGAAATGTGAACGCCCCGTCGCGTTCAGCGGCTTTCCGTCTCGGGGTCGGTCCAGCGCAAATCAGCTACAAAACCAAAAGTGAGCAGCGTTAAGTAGTTGAGCAACATAATAAGCATTACGAAGAAAACTTTGGCAAAGTCTCCTGTGGGCGACGGAAGGATAAAGTAAACGCTGGCTAGAAGAGATCCAAGAAAACTCCACATTAAGGGTGCAGAGTCCTCATTATTCTCCCGGGTCCCTAATTTAGATGACTCAATCAAGTGGAAAACACTGTAGGTTAGGTTGAATGCAGGGAAAATCAGAGCTGGCATGCCTGCTTGCAGAAGAAGCATGAAATCTCGTCCGAAGACCCAACAAATCCAGATAAATCCAATGGAAAACAGCCAGCCAATCGGGCGATGGTTAACGAATGCCACCACGAACAAGATTGAGCAGCCAAAGTGCAATATCACTGTCCAGGCGGCTTTAACAAACGAAATTCTTCTTCCAGACTGTGATGGCATTTTTCAAATTCTGCTGAGATGTCTAAACCCACTAGTTTAGCCTGTTCATTTTTGGCAATGGTTCGCAAAATACACTTTCTGAATTGATCGTTTCCACCTTATGCCATGCACCTGACTCAACCCATCTAAGTCATCTAGTACTCGCGCCAGCAGTGGCGACACCGAGCTAGTGCTGGCAGGATTACTTTGATCCAAAAATTAACGCTCCCTTCATCTGCCCCATACGCTTGCGTTGGATACTGGCAAAAGAGAACAAATATGCTTAGAAGCTGTTTCTCGACATTCATTGCTTTATGGCTTGCTACTGCACCAGTTGCCGTAGCTTCTGCTAAACCTTCGCCGGCGGCCGCTGAAACAGGACTTCAAATTAAAAAGGTGGATCTGGCCGCAAAGCATAAACTGTACCTTGTTCATGTTCGATATCCCTTCTTTGAGGGGACGAACCGCACGCAGGTACAGGCATTAAACAAGATTATCAAACATTGTGTAAATGCAAATATTGACCCAACTACTCGCGCTGCACGCTACTCGTGCGATTATCGCGTTTGTTACTTGGATCGCAACCTTCTTAGCCTCGATCTCACATTCGCTCAAGACGATGACATAAAACATAAATGCTTGAACATTGCACTCACTCCTGCACCCCATGATTTGCCGTTCAGTAAAGTTTTCAATTGTAGAGACGAACTTTCTGATCTATGCATTGAAAGTTTAGACCAGAAAATTAACTATTTATCTCTACCACAAGATACATTGATCGTTCGGAAAGAGAAGCCTCCTCCATTCAATCTCAAAAAACAGGGAATCGAATTCCATTTTTCGCCGGGCACTGTCGCATCCTGTGACGCAGGGTGGCAGACAGCATTTGTAAGCTACCGCTCCGCAAAAAGATCTCTCAAGAAAAATCCTCTGCTAACATACCTGAGCAGAAATACTAAACCGTCACGCGTCTTCGTTCCGACTTGTGAATAACTTGTCCCTATTCTGCAGACTCAAACCCTTCTCTGCTAAATGACGGCGCACCTGAGCCTCCAAACTATAAAGTCGGACTGAAGAAGTCGATTCATCGAGGTTTATAATTGTTCTACTGTTCCTCATTTGATGCTAAGGTGCCAGATCTGGAGATATCAGGTTGAATTGGAATCAGCTCCTTTGTTGCTCAGTGTTTCTGGCTGTGTTGGTGAATAGCCAATCCTGTCTTACACAAACGCTCGAACCCAAGCCGGACACGACTGCAGACGTGCCT
>JBIKOL010000157.1:0-20743 GCA_044358055.1 Obscuribacteraceae bacterium (SeqCode) | reverse complement strand
TATTTTTCAAAATTGCGATTTCGTAATCGCAGCACGCTATTCGAAATTTCTCTTTGTCGACGTGCTCATACTTTGGGAATATATTCTTAGCAATTTTCAGAAAGAAATCAGCCTCGTCAGTATCCTTCTCAGAATAGAGAAGTGATTCGGCGTTGGTTAAGGCTCTAGTCATACGCCAAAAATCATCAATGTTCGCTTCTACTGATTTCAACCTGTATTCTTTTGCTTTTTTGCCCGTACTTTCTTGAGCTATGCGGAAATAAAAATCCGATAAATCTTTGCCTTTTCCCTCCTTATATTTTTTTGCAAAAGCTAATCCTTCTTTCTCATAACGCTGTTTCTCTTGTGCGTCAGCCGTGCCGTATAAAGCAGTATAAGCAGTCATGATTTCTTGTGTAAGATATGTATATTCGTCCGAGTTTTTGTCTTGATTTTTCAGCTCTCTCAAGCCCAGTACAATTATCTGCTTTTGTAATGCACTTAGCACATCTGTGTCCAATGAGGTGTTGGCGGACTGTGATACAAGGTTGTGCAATGACATTTTACGGATGTCATTTGTAGTAAGGCTTCTTTTGGGATTGCGGCTTTGCTCTCGAGTTTTTGATGAATGTGCTTTCTTTTGCTCGGCTTTTGGTGTTGTCATCCAGAAGATTATGCCTGAGCAAGCACAAACGATCGCAAATAAACTAGCAGTTAGCAGCAGTCGTAAGTGGGGTTTCTTTTCTATTTTGAAACTTAGCTTCGCTAAATCTTCGGCTAACTGATTGCAGTCGGAATACCGTTCCTCCCGTGCTTTGTTCAGGCACTTTTGAATGATACTTTTAAGTTGCTTGCTAATTTTCGTATCCGCAGGAAAACCTGGTTCGTCTGTCAGATGCATAGATATAACTTGCATGGTGGAATCAGCCACAAAAGGGGGATGTTTGAAGAGCATTTCGTAGATGATGCAGCCCAGAGAATAGATATCGGATTCCGGGCCTGCTTTTTCGCCTTTGCATCGTTCCGGGCTCATGTAAGCAGGTGTCCCTATAAAAACTCCAGTCTTTGTCAATTTTTGCTGATTTTCGGGTGTTTCAATCAGCGCCGCTAAACCGAAATCCAAAACCTTTGCTGTGCAAGTTTCAGTTCCCAAACCGTTGCTTATCATTATATTTTCTGGCTTAAGATCACGGTGTAATACATTTTGAGAATGCGAGTAAGCTAGCGCTTTTGCCACGTCTATTGCAACGGCTTTGATAGAATCAGGCGTTAGCTGCGAGGGTTCCTTTAATATCTGTGCAAGAGTCTTTCCGGTAATGAACTCTTGCACCATGTACAAAGAGCCATCTTCTGCCTTTCCAAAGGATTTTACTGATACCACAGCTTCATGCTTCAGCTGGCAACTCAATTTCGCTTCGCGGAAGAATCGTTCAGCTGCAATATCGTTCTCTATAAGTGCAGGGTTGAGTATTTTCACAGCAACATCATCACCCGTCAGAATGTTGGTGCATTTATACACCTGCCCGTTTGCACCCCTGCCAATAAATTCCAGCACCCTAAATCGACCATCTATCAGCTTCCCCGGAGGCAAACCTGGAGCGTCGCTATTCATGTTTGTGTGGGTGTCGTTCAATTATCGCTGGCTCTTAGTTTTTTTGCGTTAGGATAGCTTCGGCTGTTGATCGGTATCGGTCAATGCTTGAAGGGCTTTGCTGCGCAATCAGCTCAAGCAATCTTTTTGCATATAGTCGAGCTTTTTGCTTTTGTCCTGCAGAATTGCAGATCACAGAGGTGTTGTACAATGCTTCAGCATAATCGCGGGGGCTTTCGCGTTCCAGCAGCTGGCAAGCGAGCTGGTATTGAGCAATGGACTCCTCAATTTTATTCATTTTTCTAAGTACGGATGCGTCCCTTACCACAATAATTGCTCGGTCAAGATTTGGGAGAGGATGCTTTTGCAAATCTTTGTCAATCTCCAGCATTTCTTGCCATTTTTCTCCCTTCAAAAAGACCAATGCTCTTGTTTTGTATAATTCAATCTCTTGAGTTTTGACGGCGTCTTCTCTATGTATTTTTTCCAGCTCATGTAAACAATCAAGGCTTCGATTGCTCCATTCAAGAGCTTCTTCATATTCTGCATTTTCGCTAATAGCCCTTGCTGATGAGAGCCGCTCAAGCAGGTCTCTAAATCTGTCGGAAGGTTTATTTAAAAGCTCGATGAGTTTTGCTTTTTTCTGAGCGCAATCTTTGCTCCTGGTTTTGTTTGCGATTTCATAATCAAGGCACGCACAGCGGAACTGTAAATTATCTTCAAAGGGGAGAATTCCTTTCTTTGCAAAATTAAGATATTTTTTTGCCGCGCTTAAGTCCTTATATCGGTGGATCATGAGGTCCGCAATTTCTAATGCATGTCCCGGTTTCTCAACATCTGTAGAAGCTTCAAATGCTTTGTCTAATAGTTTTTTTCCCTGCTCAGGTGGATAATGAGAGGATATGCTAGAGTAGAACTGCGAAAGATCTTTATCTTTCTGCTCAAGATATTTCTTGGCAAAATTCAGTGCATCCTGTTTGTGTTTCTCAAAAATTGCTTCTGATGGAGGCGCGGTCGCACACAAACATATGTACGAACCCATGATCCTGCTTGCCAGAAGGGCGTCATTTTCAGCTAAGGGAAGGTGTGGGTCTTTAGGAAGCCGTTTCATGCCGTCGGCAATCTGTTGCTCTGCAACTTGTCTTCTAGTTATAGCGTCAACGCCCCGCATGAATAAAACTTCGTGCATTCTGTTTTGCGAAAGCCGTTTCAAGTTTGCCGGAGGCTTTGGCTGCATCAACCTCTGCCCGCCAGTCTGGATTGGTCCGGCAGCAGTTGTTCGTTTCATAAACTGACTCAAAAAGATTGAGCCAATAACAATTAAGGCAATCATCAATGATATTAGTGCAGCCATTAATTCTGGACGTTGTCGCTTCGTCTGAAAATCCACCAGCGCGAGTTCCGCTGCAAGCGAATGGCAATCAGCAAATCGCTTTGATGGATCCTTCTCCAGTCCGCGCTGAATTATATCCTTCAACTTAATGTCTATTGTTCGATCGGCTGGAAATTTCAATGTCTGATTCAAATGCATCGACATAGTTTGCAATGCAGTTTCACCCTGAAACGGTGGAGCTCCCAAAAGCATTTCGTAAATGATACAAGCAAGCGAATAGACATCCGAGGCAATTGTTGCTTTTTCACCCCGGCATTGTTCGGGACTCATATACGCTGGGGTACCCGTCATTACTCCAGTTTTTGTGAGCTTTTGTTGCTCGGCCGTAGGTTCAATCAAGGTGGCCAGGCCGAAATCCAAAACCTTAGCACTGATGTTTTCGTCGCCTTCATTCAAGATCATCACGTTTGCTGGTTTAAGATCGCGGTGAAGAATTTTTAGTGAGTGCGCGTATGCAAGCGCATCTGCAAGATGGATTGCAATTGCTTTTGTTGCACCTGGTGAAAGCGACCCGGATTTTTCTATAATTGCGGCCAATGTCTGCCCTTTAGCAAGCTCCTGCACCATATATAAAGACCCATCTTCTGCCTTGCCGAATGCTTTAATAGCTGCGATGCATTCATGATTGAGCTGGCTGCTCAATTTGGCTTCGCGAAAAAAACGCTGCGCAGTTTGCTCGTCCTGCATTAAGGCAGGGTGTAGTATTTTCAAGGCAAGTTCTTCATCGGTCAAGATATTGATGCATTTGTAGACCTGCCCTGTTGCACCACTGCTGATAAATTCGATTATTTTGAAGCGCTTGTCTATTAGCTTGCCTGGCGGCAATACTGATGCGTTATCTGAATGAACAGGTATTTCGTTCATGCGACGCTCAAAGAATGGTCAAGACAAGCTATCATTTCCTAGCTTCTTGTTCCCGGATCTGCGCGTGCGATTGCGCGCAAACGGTTTACTTTGCAGGAGGGGTAGAGCCGCTGCCTGCCGGTTTTGCCGTGGGCGTTGTGCTAGCGGGTTTGGACGGGGCGGTTCCGGCTGCTGGAGTAGTTGTGGCCGCCGGTTTTGCGGGTGAAGGAGTGCCGGAGGCTGGAGCAGGCGTATCGGTGGATGGAGCCGTTGCCTTAGGTTTGCCCGCGGGAGCTTTGCTCGGCACCTTGCTTGGCGGTTTACGCTTGGGTTCAGCAGGCTTGACTGGGGCAGGAACGTGTTTCTCGAAACCTGCTTCACCCTGTTTGTCTTTAAGTTGGCCTGCGCTCTTCATGATTTCAGCAAAGACAGCAGCGGCTTTACCGCCATGATTATTCAAGTTCTTGATGAGGTCGTGAAGCTGGGTGAGGTTATCTATTGAAATTTCCGCCACAACAAAGTGCCCGCCTTCAAGCGTTTTCCACTCTCGGCGACCCACGGAATCGGGAGGCTTGACGTCATCGAGTGTGAGCATGTGGGCTCCGATCACTAGCTCATAGCCAGGCGCGATTGAAACTGCTCCACTATCGATTTCTTCGTAGGTTCTCTTCTTGCCTTTCTTTTCAGAGAGTTGTTTGACTTTACCGATATGGCCCCAGGGCGAACTCACCCAGAGCTTATCATGCATGTTCAAAAATACTGTTTCGTTGTTTGTGCACAGATTTACGATTCGGAGTGTATCTTCTTCTCCTCGCTCAACCAAAGCGTCACCACCGGCGGTGACACAGATGTCTCCGAACTTTGTGGCAACCAGTACCATATCTGATGGGCGGCGCACTGATACCAGCAAAGGACCTTCTTCCAGCCAGATCGAAAGAGGTGAAAGCAGGTCATATCTCGTTTCTTTACGGGCATGCAGCAGCACACCGGCTGCGCTGCCGTGAATATCAATGGCAGATGGAAAAGTCTTCGAGGAAACTGCTTGTACGCCCTGAATGCTTCCGATAGACTCGCTTCCAATTGTTGGAAAGGGCAATGTTGACTTTTCGGGTGCAGATGCTGCCGATGTGTCTGATGACGTCTCTGCTGTTTTGCTGCTTTCGGACCCTTTACTACCGCCACCGGTGTTGGTTCTGGCTGATTCCGGTTTCGGTAATTGCGACGAAGTTTTGCCTGGAACTTCTCCCATGGCAGACTTGGACGGAGGGGATGAAGCCGCGACAGGCTCAAGCCCCTGCTTCTTATTATCGCCTTGTGCCTGTGCCGATGATGGCTGCAGTAACGCTAGAGATAAAGTTGAAGCTAATAGGACTTTTGAAATTATCAGCCGCTGTTTAAGCAACCAGACGGTGTTGCTTGTCTGCAGCATCAGATCTCCCTTTCCCCGATCCCAAAGCGACCCCAGTACTGAGCCAGCCCCTGTTTATCATACTACTTTGTTCACATACCTTTTCCATCGCCAAATGAATCAAAAATGTGGTTATCTGGTGCATGGAATGGGCAAATTTAATGTAAGCCAGTTGTCGAGATATAACAAGTGTCAAACGCAGTAGAGGACTTCCTCCACGCATTGAAACGTACCATAAATGGGGATCCTTATCCAGATCCCAGCAGAAAGCAATATGCTCCTGTTAGATACAGAATCGCTTCATTACGCGATCTCCGTGAAGGCATTTTGCTATCCGGCAAATATCTGATTCAAAAGCGAATCGGCAAAGGTGCTATGGCCACTGTATATAGAGCTGTCCAGCAGCCGATCGACCGGGTGGTGGCGATAAAAATTTTGAATACTAGATATTCTCAAGACCCTGTCAACGTAAAACGCTTCAACCGAGAAGCAAAGACGTTGAGCAATTTAAAGCATCGCAATATTTTGTCCATTCACGATCTGGGAGCCACCGATGATGGACAACCGTTCCTTGTCATGGAATTTCTTGACGGCATAACACTGGAAGGACTTATTGCAAAACGAGGAGCTATTCCAATTGCACGCGCAATTCCGCTGTTCTGCCAGGTTTGCGAGGGTATGGCTTACGCGCACAAACGCGGGCTAATCCATCGAGATCTGAAACCCGGCAATGTAATGGTGATTAAAGACGAGGAAGATGGCAGCGACCTGGCAAAGCTGGTCGATTTTGGCATTGTCAAAGTCGATCCGAATTCACAAAACGTTTCACAGAAACTTACTCAAAAGGGTGAGGTCTGGGGTAGTCCCGTATACATGAGCCCTGAACAATGCATGGGTAATGAGCTGGATGCTCGCTCGGATGTCTATTCGTTCGGGCTTGTTATGTATGAGGCACTTCTTGGCGTTCCAGCTTTTCAGGGGCAGACCATTGGAAAGATCATCAACAAGCAACTTGGCGAGATGCCGGCGTTCTTCAAAGATGTTGATGCTCAGCTGAAGATTCCTGAGAAATTGGAAGAAATTGTTTTTCGAGCGATTCGCAAGAAACCGGACGATCGATTCGCTTCAATGGATGAGTTGCTGAAGGAGCTGGAGGCGTTTGCCCGTCAGTACAGGATCAGGCTCAAGGGTACATCCAGTACAAAGTTGAACAGCGATTATTATAGAACGATTTCTGAGTCGGCGCCGCCGCAGGAGCAATCTGTGCAGCTGCCAAGCTCGGAGTCCCTGCCTGCCGAAAAGAGCGCAGCAGAACAATTGCGCTCACATGCCGCACAGGATGCAGCAGGTTATGAAAGTTCTGCTGGAATTTCCACGGGCAAAATCAAGTTATTGATTGCAGCATCTTGTGCAATAGTTGGAATCGGGATCGTAGCTTTCCTGTCCATTGCTGGCATGTTTTTTCTCAAGGGTTCGGCGGTGCAGAGTCACGTGAATCATGTTAATCCGGCTGAGAAGCCTGACTCTCATGATTTATTGAGCTCAGACAGAACGGTGGTCGCAAAGCCTGTTCCAAACAAACAAGCAAATGACAGTTCAGCCCAGCAAGTTTCTAAGCCTCCTGTCTCGAACCAAGCAGGAACCCTCCCTGTAACAAGCGCCGTTCCTGACTCCAACAGCTCAGAGCCGCAAGTTGATAAAAGCAAAGGTAACAAATCACAGACAGCGTTAAATACTGATACTAGATCCGATATCAATAGCACGAATTCTGAACGGCAAGCCCTGCCGAAAGAAAAGTTCAAAAAGAAAATTCCAACAAGCAAACGTCCAAACGATCTTGCAACAGGAGGAGCGCATCGAACAGCATCTCCTGAACCATCGGATCAGGACCTGGAGAAAATTTATCTCAAGCGGCGCAACTCAGATAACACTCAGCAATGGCTTGATTTGAAAGATCGCATGGATAATCATTGAGATGCTTTTTGCAGTTAACCGGACGATGTTTGTATGAACGACGAGAAATTGCAAGATCAAACTGAGATCAAATCATTGTTGCACGAAGCAACACATACCACTTATGGTGACTACGAGATATTGGAAAAAATTGGCAGCGGTGGAATGGGGCTTGTCTATAAGGTAAAACAGCGCAGCATGGAGCGAGTCTGCGCAATGAAGGTCATGAACAAGGAGGATGACGATGAGTCTCTAAAAAGATTCATCAATGAAGCAAAGCTGGTTTGCACGCTCGATCATCCCAACATAGTAAAAGTATTCTCTGTTGAAGTTAAAGAGAACAATAATGCTTACCTGGTAATGGAATGGCTCGATGGAAATTCGCTTGCTGATCACTTGAAAGAAAAGAGACGACTCTCCATTGCTGAATTTCGCAATATTTTTGCCCAGGTCCTGCAAGCATTGAGCTATGCACATCAACGCGGCATAATTCACCGGGATATAAAACCTGGCAACATTTTTATTTGTAATACAAGAGAAAGCGGCAATCTAAAACTGGTAAAACTGCTCGATTTTGGCATTGCTAAGGACAGCTGCAAAGCGGACGACGAAAGGCTAACGCGCACCGGAGCTATTCTTGGAACTCCCGCATACATGAGCCCGGAGCAGGCAAGAGGCGAGGCACCTGGCAGTGCATCTGATGTTTACTCACTCGGTGTTCTCATGTATGAATGTTTGACCGGTACCGCGCCTTTTTCGGGGGACACTGCTCTAGATCTCATGTATAAGCACATGAAAGATGACGTAGATACATCCAGGCTGCCGGCCTCAGCAGCCTACGCTGGTCTTAACGCATGCATAATCAGATGCCTTGATAAAGTACCAGCCAATCGCTATGCAAATGCAATCGAGCTCCTGGCTGCAATCTCAAAAGTCTGGGATCTGCCAGATTGGGACAAGACTAGAGCCAGGTCCAGCTCTAGAAGGAATTTACTGCTGATTGCCGGAGTCGCAACTGTTTGTTTGCTGAGTGCTTTGGCTCTTTCCAAAATATCGCTAAGACAAGAAGCACAAATGGCGGAGGAAAGTCTACCTTCAGCCAGCAGCATGCCTAAGCTTACTGGTTTACGCGGACTACATCGTGCCGAGCGTTATCTGCAAATTTACGAAAATCATAAACAAAAACGGCAGTTTAAACTGGCAGCTAAGGCAAGGGCATTAGCAATTCAACTTTTTGATGATTGGATTGCCATTTCAATGGAACAGTTTGCCTGGAAAAAAGAGAAATTGAAATTGGCTAAGAATAAGCGTGAACATGATAATTTGGAAGCGCAAGTTAACAATGATCCTAACTATATATTCACTGCTGAAAAAGAATTGGGAGATTTCTTCAGGAAAGAAGGCGATCTTCCTGAGGCAGTTAGACGCTACGACGCTGCGGCGCGCATACTTTCGGGGGGCTCTTATTGCGTTACAGCTCTGAGAAATGAGAGCGAGCTTCTGTGTGAGCTCAAGCAAGGCGATAAGGCAGTGGAAGTTCTTTCGGAAGCCCGAACAAGATGGGGAACCGAACTAGCCAATCCCGATGCTTTGCTTGATCTTGTCAAGCTTGATACTGCTCTTGGTGCCGCGTATCTGAATCTTGGAATGACAACAAAAGCCAAGGAGATGTTTCGGGAAGCTTGTACTAAGGCAGACAGCTTAGCGCCGGCATATCGGGAAAAAATCAAAGAGAGATACCCCGATTGTTTTGTCGAGGCTGTGGATGGCATGGCAAAGGTGTCCCCTGAAAAGGAACAAGAAAAATGGAATGAGACAGAGTATCGCCTTCTTAAAAATGCAAACGAGGTTCTGCAAAGCTCTCATGAGTTGGTACATGGCACAGTCCCCTTAACAGCAATCAAAGGCGAGTCCTTTCAGCGTATAGAAAAATGCGCTCGCAGGTGCGCTGCTTATTACGAGAAGAAAGATCCTAATCGCAGGGAAGAACTGCTCGAATTGGCGCACTCATTCGAAGGTATTCGCTAGAAGCCTTCGCATCTATGAATTTTATCGTAGGGGCGCCTCACGGGCGCCCGTAAAGATAGCGACATTGACTAGGCGCCCCTACCATCTTCTTCTGATATCACAAGATCGTTTGCGAAGAGCTTTTACTGCGCGCCCGAAATATGGCTGACTTTCTCGACAATTTTTGCCGCACTCAAGCCGTTGTTGTCGAGGAGAATCGAACGAGCTCCGTGTTCAACGAACTGGTCAGGAATAGCAATGCAGTATATGTCAGCGCATTTTAATTGCGGATCTTCCATGCGCAATTGAACAGCTCGTTCCAGAACCGCAGAGCCGAAGCCTCCAGAAAGAATTCCTTCTTCGACTGTAATTATCTTGCTTGAGGAATTCTTCAACACACTGTCGAGATAGGCAAGATCGAGCGGCTTTGCACTTCGTGCGTTGACTATGGTCGGGTTAATTCCCTTAGCCTTGAACTCGGAAATCTGTGTAGCTACTACATCCACCATGGCGCCGTAGGCGAGCAAAACGGGACCATCTCCCTCAGCAAGTATTTCCCATTTGCAGAGATCTATTTCTTCAAATGGCATCTCGCCTTCGGCGTTCAAGGCCTTATCTCTCGGGAAACGAATCGCCGCGGGACCGCTGCGTTGCTTAGCCAATGTATAAATCATGTTGCGAAGTTCGCGGCTGTCTTTAGGAGCAAACACGCGCATGTTTGGAATTGCACGCATGTACGAGATGTCGAATACGCCTTGATGTGTCTCACCATCTTCGACCAGACCGCCGCGATCAATTCCAAAAATGACCGGCAAATTCAAAATGCCGATATCATGAATCACCTGGTCAATCGCTCTTTGTAAGAATGTCGAATAAATTGATAAGACCGGCAGCATTCCTGATTTAGCCAGTCCCGCAGCCATTGTGGCAGCATGTTGCTCGCAAATGGCTACGTCAAAAAAGCGATTCGGGTATTTCTTACCGAATTGAACAAGCCCGCTTCCCTCAGCAGTTGCCGGAGTAATTGCAATGAGATCTGGCTCGATTTCTGCAAGTTCAATCAATGCTTCAGTGAAGATATGAGAGTAAGTTTTCGCTTTCGATTTGGCGGGCGACGACTGGGCTGGTTCCATCTTCTCTGGCGTGAAGGCACCCACTCCGTGGTATTTAATTGAGTCGGCTTCAGCCGGAGCGTAACCTTTCCCTTTTTGCGTGATGACGTGCACCAATTGCGGACCGCTGAGATCTTTCACACGACTGAAGGCTTCAACAACCGCCGCAACATCATGTCCATCAACAGGTCCAGAATAATTGATACCAAGCTTTTCAAAAACAATTCCAGGCGTTTCGATTCTTGCTTTCGCTTCTTTTTTTACGGTAGAAATCAAATCCCAGACGGCGGGTTGAATTCTGGCTTCATCCAGTTCATCCTCAATCATGCTGAGTTTCGACTTGATTTCTTTGTAGAAAAATGTTTCCTTGATGCGCTTCATGTATTGCGAGAATCCACCCAGATTTTCACTGATGGACATCTCGTTGTCGTTCAAAACAATGATCACGTCTTTCTGAATGTGTCCGAGGTGATTCAATGCTTCCAGCGCCATGCCGCCAGTAAGCCCACCATCACCAATAATCGCGACTACTTTGTGATCCTGATTTTTGCTGTCTCTGGCAATTGCCATTCCAACTGCAAGCGATATTGAGGTGGAACTATGTCCTGCAACGAATGAATCATGCTCGCTTTCAAGTGGCGTAACGAACCCCGAGAGCCCTTTGAATTGACGCAGGGTGTTAAAGCGTTCACGTCTGCCGGTGAGCATTTTGTGAATGTAGGCTTGATGCCCTACATCCCAGACAAGTTTGTCTTTGGGACTGTCAAAAACTTTATGCAAAGCAACGGTAATTTCGACAATTCCAAGGTTTGAAGAAAGGTGCCCGCCGGTCTTTGAAACAAAACTGATAAGATCTTGCCTGAGGCGCGCCGAAAGCTCCTTCAGTTCCTCATTGCCCATTTTTTTCAAGTCGGCAAGATTGATGGCTGATTCGACGAATTTGGGCAGGTTTAGCAGAGTTGACATAGGCACATCGCTTTCAGTTTCCGACTACCGATCATAGCAACCTCTTCAAGAACTTTTTCCTTATAAGAAATTGGCCTCTTCAAATGTCGCCGCTAATGACCGCTCTGTCTCTTATTACAACTTAATGGCTTCTCGAGTAGCGGGTGACAGATAGCATCGCCTCTAAGTCTTGCTTAGAGCATGTTCTAGCAGATTTCCCGATGGCATGCTTTGCAATATTTTCTGGCTTTTCTTCTTAGAAGCTTGTAAGATTCGCTAAACTTATAACAGGGTCAGGGATTCACGAAATTTGCCTTTTATGAGATTCAGCAAACACAGGACGAGATCTTACTTTCAATTAACCGGACTCCTGATTGGGTTAATGTCGGTTCTGCCTACATTTGCCGACAATTCGCAGGCTTCGGAGCAAGGCTCGGCTGAGCCTGAAAACGCAAGCGTCTCGACCGCTTCTAAAAACGCAGATAAAGCATCGGTAGAAAAAAGCGAAATGATACACAATCATTCGCTCAAGAAAGATGCGGAGAATGGCTCGGAATCCGGGGCCGCCTCCCCAGATTCGGCTTTGAAAGGTACCGAGCAGTCAGCTGCAGAGCCTGCTGATCAAGCAAGCGCCCCGCCGCCTGAAAACCAGCCACGTCCAAAAAAACGGGATCCACTAGCTCTAAAACCCGGACAGAAGCTAAAAATCGCCGGTTTCGCCGAGCAAAAAGCAGTGAGCGTTGTGGATCTAGATGCGGTTCAGCCGGCCAATCCTGCTTACCATAGGGCTCAAATGCGCTTGACCGGTTCCATGTGTTACGCCTGCTTGCATGAGTTGCAAGATAAGTTGCTTGATGTATACGGGGTTGAACGAGTTCGCATTGAAAAATCTGAGCAACCCTCGATTGCGGCTTATGCTCCTGTTTTGCCGAACTGGGCCGATGCAATTGTGTTTTTTGATTCTACAAAAGTTGATCTTCAAGATTTACGTGCCTACATGCGAGCTAACGCTTATTTCCCGTACAAAGTGACGGAGAAGTCTGTAGACTCTGTTCCGCCAGAGAACCAAAAAAGAATTTAAGAACGTGCCTTTACTGCGTTGCTAATCATTGCACAAGCAAGCAAACTCAAGCAAAGAAACGACTGGATTAACCGTGCTTCTACTAGAAGTGAAAATTTGAAACCGGAGAGATGTTGTCTCCCCGGTTTCACGGTCTTTACCACTGGCAAAATTGTTGGGAGCAGCATGCCGCTGCTCCGGGTCGATCAGGCTTCTTGCTTAAAGCTGATCTTGTAAGATTGACCCTTGTACATCAGGATTACCTGTCTGCCTACTGAAAGGTATTTCGAAATTCCTGGGTTGTTTTTCAGGAGTTCGAAATATTCTTTGCTGCCGAAAGTGATCTCTTTTGCTTTTGGTGATTTTGACGAATCATATGCACCATCAACCCAGTATCCACCGCGGAGATAGAAAGTCTTGTCGTCCATTGATTTAATGTCGTTGAGGTCGCGTCTGCCCTTCTCTTCATCAAGTGCAACTGAATCTTTCAACGTGTTGAGCTTTTTGGCATACATCACTGCTTCTTTTCCAGATTCAGCCTGGGGTTTCATCGTGTATGCACTGTAGTGTGGAGCGCCAGCGCTTGGCGGCACTGCTCTGAAGTCCTGCACTACCGGGCGATTGTCTGTGATTTGCAGCTCTCTAACATTGCCGGCCCAGCTTGCTTTCGCTTTGCTTACCATTCTGCCTGCTGAAACTGATGGAAGAGCTGCGCCGCCCAACCCTGTCGAAACAGAATCGAAAGCTTCCGCAGAGTCAAAACTCATCCCTGATCCGCTGGAGCCGCCAGCGCTGCCACCGCCACCGCTAAATCCGCGTGCCATAGCTGGACCAGCACTTGTTGCTGCCAAATTTTGCAGGCGAGCCGATGATCTCGAAGCACTTTGCCTGAGTGCACCATGCACCGAAGCTGGTACCGGCATGGCTGTAGGTGTCGGCTGCGGCAATCTGTGACTCTCGCTTGGATCCGTAACTAGGAAAGAAGTGTAGTTCGAGATGATGCCGTATTTCTTGGAGAGCGCAATGATTTCATCGACGACTTCTTTGTTGTCACCATTGCTTTGTGCCACGTCAGTCAGGTGTGCGATGCGGCGCATCGCCCAGAGCCTGGGCAGGTAGCTGTGACCTACTGCTTGCTCTTCGAACTTCATGGGGAAGCTGTAAGCTTTTGCGACACCATTTATGGTGCCTGTCATTTTGCAGTTAGCACTTCCTGCACCTTTATACTTGCCCATGAGAAGAACTTGTGATCCGGCGAAGATGTCTTTGACATTGCGCGGATAAATGTCTTTAACCTGGATGCCTTCGAAGTTGAGTTTTACATTGGATAGAACCGGGCTCTTGATCTTGTCATAGAAGGTTGAGAGCGCGACTTCCATGCTTTCTTCCGGTTCAACATATTGCGATGTACCGTGATTGTCTTCTGCAAGTTTGTTCAGCAATTTCGTATTTACGTCGTAGCCAACACCGAAGTCAAACACTCGAATATCTTTTTTCGGATCTACAGCTTTGAGTAAGCCAGCAACACTTGTTTCTCCAACTGTTGGCTCGCCATCGGTCATCATCACCATGTATGACGGACGTTCTTTGTTTGTCCCAAGCATGCTGCCTGCTGTTTTCAATGCATCACCGATATTTGTTCCGCCTGCTGCTTCCATGTCATTGATGAATGCAATCGCTGCTTTCTTATTCTCAGGAGTCGCGAGCACAAGAGAGTTTTTGAATGCATCTACATCTGTATTGAATTGAACGATGGAGAACTTATCCGATGGATTCAATGCATTAACAAGGTATCTGAGTGCGCGCTTGTTCTCGTCCATGCGCTTGCCCATCATAGATCCGGAAATGTCGGCTACGAAAACAATGTCTTTGCTGATTACTTCTTTTGCTTGAACCGGCGGAGTTAAAGTCATCAGGAAATAGCCATCTTCGCCGGCTGTTTTGTGAGTAAGCAGGTTGGCTGTCATGTCTTTATCGGAGACACTGTAATAAAGCAAGAAGTCTTTGTCTGGAACGAAGTCCTTACCTGTGAATGATGCAAGCGCTTTATGATCGCCGTCGCGCTTAGAGCTGATCATGTGGCTTGGTGACCAGATTGTTCTCAATCCTTGTTTGCTCGCCAATTTAACATTAATCTTCACTTCCTCCGCAGGCGCTTGATCGTCGCCCTCCGACCTCAGAGGGAAGGAATATTTGATCATTCCGTTTTCAGCTTTGAGCACTTGAGTGTATTCAAGTTCGACTTTCTTGGTTCCGTGTGCAGGAATCGGGAATATTCTGGCTCTAACTGTCTTGTAATCAGCGTATTCAAGCAAGCCCGGGTCAATCATCTGGCGCACAATGGTCTCATATTGCTGGCGCGCCTCGTTGGCTTCCAAAATCTTTCCTTCAACTGGTTTCCCATCTATGTGTAAGGAGAAGGAGCTGAAAGTTGTGTCTTCCGGTAATGGGAAAAGGTAAGTACCTGCAAGGTTGCGGTCAGTATCGTTAGAAAAGGTTTGTGTAATGTACGTTTTGGCGACCTGATCGTTAATTTCGACCCGAATATCGGCGCTCTCTAATCTGAGTCCAAAGCTGACTTGCCCTTTCAAAAGAAGTGGTCGCGAGCCCGGTCTTACAGGGTTTCCGCCTGGTCTGACCACCGGTCGGATGACCGGCATGCCGCCCTGAATTGGGTCGACAACGATCATGCCTGCCGCATTCGCTATCGGGCAAAGCATTACGCTTGCAGCCAGGCTCAATAATGTAGGGAGCGCTTTAATTTTCATGTTCAAATCCTCATCAGGACTGCGCGAGACTTCTTGCGGTATAACATTAGCCTATAGATTAATCTTTCCCTTTTCGCCCGGAAAACTGTCTTTTAAGGCCTGGGGTTTCCCCCATGTTTTATTGAGATCTGGGGTCCTTGCCGGTTTGGTCTGGAAACCCAGGCGTTTTGATCGGGGACTTCCTTGCCAGTTTGATATGGGGCCTAGGCATTTTGATCGGGGAGTTCCTTCCGGTTTGATCTGCAGACCCAGGCATTCTAATCGGGGTGTTCCCTGCCGGTTTGATCTGGAGACCCTTGCATTTTGATCGGGAAGTTCCTTGCCAGTTTGGTCTGGGAACCCTTGCCATTATGTTTTACAGAAACGGAACAAGTAAAAAACAATCTGGGAACAGAAATGTTATTTCGCTGCGATAGGATAGGAAATGAAATGGTCCACCGTCAGTAAAAGAGTAAAGCGCGTGAATCAGCCAGCATCTTCCCCCGCATCATTATTTAGTCTCAGGCGCTTTAGTCTTTTAGTAATCCTGCTTTGCATATTTCCCCTTTTTTGCTTTGCTGCGGGAAAACGTGTCTTGTCTTCGGCAACGCATTTGATTGTCAGAGCCGGTGACGAAGCAAGTGCTTTCGATGATTACCGGCTTGGTGTTCTTTCTTATAAGCTGGCTGACCAGTTCCGCAGCGTTTCATGCTCAGGTGAGAGCGAAGCTCCGATTTTGCGACGAATCGGTTTGAGTACTGCCATGTTGGGAGAAATGAAAACTGCAAGAGCTTTACTTGAGAGCGCGCACAGTGAGGCTGTTAAAGAAGGTGACTACGTAGAAGCCTGCAACGCTATTCAGACAGCATGGGAAATCTCGGGCGGAAGATGGGTTGCGCAAAATAAGCATTGGACCAATACGGCTTATCTTGATGCGGTTCAATTGCCATCAGGACCCGAACGAGATCACTGGTTGCTTCGCTTTCATGCGGATAACGCAAAGCGAGATTGTTTTGCTGGCGTCAACTATGATTTCTATCTTGACCCTCGAAGCACTGCTGATTCGAGCAAAGATAAATGCGGGAATGATATTGAGCACCGCGTCTGCCGACTCCTCTTTCGCAGCCACGAACGCAATAACAACACATCTGGTAGCGCAAGTTCTGAAGAACTTGCCGCGATAGATAAATCTTCACGAGATTTATTTGAGGAATTGGAGCGTTCCGCTATGTCAAAGGTTTCCCGCTCAAGTATTTTTGAAACTCTTGCGCTGGTTCAGCAGTCTAATGATTCCTTTGCCCTTGACTGCTATCGCAAGGCTTTCGAACTGCGTCGAAGAGCCCTTGGAGCGAATCACGTTTTGAGTGCAAAAGCATTATTCCATTGCTTGGAAATGGACGATCATATTTCGCTAAATGCGAAGAATAGGATGATGATTGATATTATAAATACAGAGACAGCAGACGCGGAATCCAGCACATTCGAGGAACTGTGGGAGCAAATTGAATTTGCTATTGCTCCTTTTGAAGACAATAAAAAATCCGGCGATAATGAAGAACTGCTTTACTGGTATAGGCGAGCCAATGAAATTTCAAAGCAGTATCGTGGCAAGCCGGATATGCGCATCGGCGCATTGTTGTTTTACAGGAACTTTTATTCGCTGGCCAAGCCTATTTTAGCCGAAGGCGTTGCAAACTATTTGTCATCAGCAGACGATCACGAATGGTGGAATCAACATATGCCTTTCATTTGTCGAGATCTCGCAATCATTGCTGAGAGTGAGCGCAATGTGGCTGAGGCTGAGAAGTATTACTTGCTGGCGTTAAAATACTTGCCTGCAACATCAGACTCTAGCTGCAATGCTATTCGTGCTGATGCTTGGCACTTCTTTCTAAAGCAGCGAAAGCTGAGTCAGGCAGATAAGATATTGCATGAATGGCCTGGAATCCGCAGTCTCTCCGAACAATCCACTGCTGGAGAAGGCAAGTCTAGTTGGATGCCCAGCCTGAGCGAGTCGTGGCGTTGCATAGAGCTTTTTTGACCTGACACCTAAAGCTTAACTTCATCGGACTGGTACTATATGTGGTGCTACTTTGTCAACGGACTCTCAAAACAAGAGCTGAAAGCTGATGCTGTCCATGATATCCGATACAAGGAACAACGATTCTTTGTGCAGTTTGCTGGGGATATATTCTAGTCAGGCAAGTTGATTGATTGCAGCTTTCTTAGTTTATTTGTTCGGAGCCGCAAATGCTCCTGCGTATGTGCCATGTGAGGCTGTGACTAGCTGAATACAAGCTGCCATCTTCAGCATTTTGCGAGTCAACGCCAGGTTCTGATCGTCTTTTGTAAGAGCAATCTTGCTGAGCACCGGTGAGCTTGTCATCAAAGAAATGATTGATATTTCGGCTGTGCTGATTTTGTTTCCTTCTGAGTCAAGAATGCGAACCCTGCGTCGGCCGACTGAATCGTGTTTGAACACGGCGTTAAGCGCCGCCTGGTCGCGAGAAACCACGCTTTCTTGGCCGGCACAGACTTCAATTTTTTGTGTGCCGACTATGTGGCGCACAGAGCCAGCTCTTGACTCCCACACGTTGCGCACTTTTGTGAGCAGATTATCTCTACTAATGAGTGCCATTGCACCTGCTTCTATGATTACCGTGCTTCCGGACACATTTAGTAAAGTGGTTTTCACCGCATTCACCAGAACTTCACCGCGCTTGAGTACGAGCTTGTTACCGGCCAGGTTGAATTCTGCTCCGTTATGCATGAGAGTGGCAGTGCCTGTCGAAATTGAGGAAAGGTTTCCGGAAACTGAGGCCGTGGCACCGGTTGTGGTGCTGAATGCCGTAGGTCTGAGCACCATTTTTGCCTGGTTTGTCGGTTTCTTGAGAGCATTAAACGATAAAGGCAGTTCGAAGCCTCTCATAGAGCGAGGTGGCAACGTCTCTGGATTCTTGCCGGCACCAACCTCGTTTTTTAACGCATTTACGCGACGGCGTGTCAAACATTCCTTGTCTGTTGCACAACCGAGCAGACGCTCTTGTTCTGCTATTTGCTTACGATCTACCGAGTACTTAGCAAGTTGCAAATTCTCAACGTTTAGTGTAAAGGAAACTGGCTCGCGACTATAGCCGTCTTGGGCTGCTAGGTCGTCAGAGTTCGCCGCTACGTCTGCGACCACAAGCTCTTCCCCTGTTGCTATGCTAATCGGCGCCGAACTCTGCTTTGTGGCAAGAGTCATCTTGATTGGCGTTCCGGATATATTCATAACACGAACGACATTTGAATTCGTGGTATCGACAAGAACAATTCCCATTGGAGGAACATTGATATTACCAAAATGTGTTTCTATTGTTAGATCGTTCTTGCCACCAACAAGAGCAACAATTCTTCCTTGATCGACTAGTAGTGTGCGTTCTTCAACCAGCGACAAGCTTGTTCCTTCCTGCCCTACAATAATAGTTTGGTCGTCTCCTTCAAGAACAAAGGGCTCAGATGGTCCTTCCGCAATAAACCATGACTTTCGACCACCGACAAACAGGCTTGTATTGGTTGACGCAGCTTGGTTGTTTATCGATAGTTGCATGTTAATCCGGTCAGTCGGAATGCCCTGATTAGTGAATGAGATTGTGCTTGCTATAGTGCCGCCGGATGATCCGCCTGACCCTGTAGATGCTGATCCGTTGCCTGAAGAGGGTGATGGTGGTGGACTTGGTGGCAGAAGCAAAGGACCGATAGCAGTCAAACTGGGAGGGTCAAAGATCAGGCTGGCAGTGCCAGTTTGCTGCAAGTACATCACCCCGCCCTGAAGGTTGTACTTGTTCCCAGCCGCTGGATCGATTAATGGTGGTGCACCTGCGCTGGTGTTGATCGCTTTTAGAATTGTTCCACCAAAATTAATGATGTTTGTAGATGTGGTATCAAATACGACACCGGGACCAATCTGATACACATTTGCAGAAGAACGATTGTTTACGAGCGATTGCAGAGCCGGGTTTGGTCCTCCAGCAATGCCGCCGGCAAAGAGTCCCAGAGCACCTCCAAAGTAAACTGGCAAAACCGCACCGGAAGTAGTCGTAAAGGTTCCGCCAGAATCGCTGATTTTGCCGACCGAGTTTACAGCCGAATTATCGCTAATAGAAATGTTGCCACCACTGAGCATCCATAAGTTTCCTCCGTATGCCGTCAGCGTGTCACTCTTCCCTATGGAAATTGTGCCTGCGGCTTGCATCGTAAGGTCGCCTGTATTGGCCGTGTTCTGCCCGCCGTGCGAAGTTATTGTGACGTTGTCATTTATAGTGATATTTCCGGAATTACTGTTTAACTGTACGAGTCCATTCGTGATGATGCTGCCAGGAGGCAGTAGCGCAATTGCAACAGTAGTGGATTTTCCACCGCTGACAATAGTTGCTGCTCCGGCGCTTGCACCGATTGTGATATCACTCTGCGAAGAGGCTGTTACATCGTTTGAGGCTTTTGTGGTGCTTCCGGCGTTGAGGTTGATGGCACCTTTCGTGCTAACCAATGCTAAATTGCCATTTGTGGCATTTACGCTGCCATTATTGTTTATAGCCAAATTTGATAGCAGGAAGATATCGCCGTTGTTTGCCGTTATAGAACCATTATTTGTCAGGAAGTTTGCACCTGTCATTGAAACGGCACCACCGGCTGTAAGCGTTGCATTGTTAGTCAGACTAACATTTGCAAGAATGGTGAGGTTTCCCCCAGCTGAAGTGGTGCCCACAGCAATAAAGGATTGGCCGTTTATTTGCATGTCTGAATTAGCGCTGCTTGAGTTTATCGTCACCGGAGCCGCGGCATTGTCATTTACAAACGCGCTGCCATTAGGGGCTGTAATTTGTATTTGAGTCGCGGTCGTGTTTACAGGCGTGAGTACTGAACCTATCGAACCAGTCGCGGAATTGAGATTCATTGTGCCAGAGGCAATATTAGCCAAGGCCGCGTTGCTTATGTCACTTCCAACATTTACTGTCACCGTCTTTCCGGCTGCAGTGACGGTGGCATTATTTGTGAAGGTGCCTAGACCGGTGCTAAAGAAATTGAGGTTGGCGTTTGAATTAAGATTAGCGGCTACCGTGATATTACCAGTGTAGTTGCTTGTATTTCCGATCTGTATCGTGCCGGCAACAATGTTACTGAATGGAGCAAAAGCGCCTACGGTGACGTTGTTAGTCAAAGTGGAAGGAGTGAGAAAGACCGTGGCGGTGCCAGCGTTGATAGAGCCTTTTGCACCGGCAGTAAAGGTATCGGCGTTCAAGACTATATTTGAGTTCGTTGTAGAAATCGTGTTGTTGCCGATCGCGAGCGTGCCACTTGGTCCGGTACTAAGGGTGACTCCGGCTGGACCAGTGACGTTACCGTTCAAGGTAATATCTTTGGTGTTAGTTAAAGTAACGGTGCCGCTATTCGCGCTTGCACTGAAATTTACTGCCAGAGTGTTGTTTAAGTTGATATTGCCGGCACCGCCAGCGATGCTTGCGCTCAAGGTGCCGGCATTAGTATTAATAGCAGTGCCGGAACCTATGTTGCCGTTTGCGGATGACAGATTGACGGAGCCTGCAGCACCTACGTCGATATTGCCGGCAGCAGCATTGCTGATGTCGCTGCCGGTGTTTACGTTAACGGTCTTGCCGGTGGCAGTGATGATGGCATTATTTGTGAACGTGCCTGTGCCAGTATTG
>JBIKOL010000171.1:0-18457 GCA_044358055.1 Obscuribacteraceae bacterium (SeqCode) | reverse complement strand
GCGTTATCCTCTACTGAAGAGGATGAATGCTTATATAAAAATCCGAAGGACATCACAAATATCCATGCGATGGCAGCAAAGTCGCAAAAGTAGGTAAATTGCTTGAGGTGCTCATAGCTCCATATAGGCGTGCCACCAATCAAGGTATAGGAACCGAGAATTGGTGGGATGAACAGATTCAGGCTGTAAGGCATAAACGCGCCTTTTATTTGCATGTAGGCTAACGGAATTGCGCTCAGTACAAGTGCGGCTATCAGAGCTCCTATTCGCGCTTGTGTTTTTTTCAATAAAGCTAGCGGAAATAGAACCAGACTGATTGGAAAGAAAAACAGGCCAAAGTAGCAAGCTCCTTTTGCAATGAATTCCAGGCTTGTAGCAAGCGAACTGAAAACTCCAACGCTGTTTAGCATCAGGTTTGAGTAGTCGGAATAGGAAGCAATCGAGCGCTGTACTTCCATCATAAAACTGTGAAGGGACAACCATGTCAAAAACGGAATCAATACGGAGCTGATAATTAAGACTTTGTCAGACGTTTTTCTCAGAGTTTGCCACGCCAGAATAATAATTACGGGCAAAAGTACCAGGCATGTTTGTCTGGTAGCTGCGGCTGCTGAGAGAAAAATAATTGCAGCTACGAAGTAGCGCAACTTTTCCTTGCTGTAGGCGGAAATGATTGCATAGAGACACCAATTTTGGAAAGCCAGAGCTGGTACATCTGACATGAACGAAAGCGACAAATTGATCATGAATGGGTTTAACGCATATACGGAGCTTAATATTGCCGAGTCCATATCCTTCAGCTTCATTTGCCGTAATGCCAAATATAATCCGCCTATACCCAACAGGTGAAAAGCGATGGTGACAAACCGGAGAAGCTCATACGAAAATCCAAATACCTTAGCTGCCAGTGCGGCGCTAACAATCGGAATAAAGTCAAAAGAATTGCTTACCTCGATGGAAAAAATTCCTTTCTCAGCCAAATCTTTGACGCATTCGGCGTAAATGCGATCGTCATTAACTGGAAAATTTCCGGCTGGACTTGCAATCAAACAGACCAGCAGCGTGGCAACAAGTAGGATAAGTAGACCAAAGATGCTCTTGCGCTCAAGTCCTTGAGCCGCGGTGCCATTCTGCACTTTCGAGCATGATTCTTTTGCAACAGCTACGTCCATATCTTTCCTCTGTTGGTCCTTGGTGCAGCGCTTCCTCTTTGCAGTTTTTTATTCTGCATCAGACGGTCTCGGGCGCTCGCACTTGAAAAGGTATTATCTGAGTTGTAGCTAAGGGATTCCAGTCTCTTTTTCTAAGAATTGACTCGGCTTGTAAGGAGGAAAGATTCTTCTAAGCGTTTTGCTGATTTTCTCAATAACTGAGCAGGTCGCATATGAAGTGCTGCTTTCAAGCTGCTAAGCTGCAATCAAAAATCAACCCCTGGGATGATGCCAGCTCGATGCTTGCTGATAGAAAGTAGCAACATTCGTTTTTGCTTAGAGGTGAACTAATGGATTCTTTAGATATCCAGCGCTTAACGGCAATTGAGGAAAAACTGGTCCGCTGGGATTTCCCGCCGCAGATAATTATCGAACTGACTTCTTTGTGTAATTTTGCTTGTGTTCACTGCAATCATAAAGATATGAAGCGCAAAAGAGGCTTTATGGATGGTCAGTTGTTTAAATCTATTATCGATGAAATTGTTCACACGAACCCTGAAACTGAGGTGTGGCCAACATTCTACGGCGAGGCTTTTATCTTAGGCGAACGCCTTTTTGAGCTGCTTCGTTATGCAAGCAGTACGGGCGCAAGAAACCTGGTGCTTAATTCAAACGGTTCCCTCCTTCATCGCAGAGATTGGATTGATCAGATTTTGACCAGCGGCTTGAAGCGTTTCATTCTAAGCCTGGACGGTTTTACTACGGAGACTTTTGAAAGCATTCGCGTTGGCGGCAAACGCGATGAAATCTACTCTTCCGTTGAAAGATTGCTAAGGCGTAAAGAGGAGTTGAATCAGTTGTATCCTGTTATTCAGTGCCAGTTCTCGAAGATGCCTGAAAATCAGCACGAGTTTTATCAATTCAAGGAGTATTGGGAAAGCAGGGGCGCTGAAGTGAAGTCACGCAATATGCTTTCCTGGACAAACTCCGGCCCTGTTGTTGCTTCGAACTTAGATTACGATTGCAATTTTCGCATCGCTTGTCCCTGGAGCAACAGTACTATGGCAGTTCATCATAATGGCGATGTGGTTGCTTGTGCAGTTGATTATGAGGGAAATTTCAAAGCCGGAAATGTAAAAGATAATAGTTTGGCTGAACTCTGGAATGGTCCGTTGTTTGAAAGATTGCGAAAGATCCATTATGAGCATCGCTGGGATGATTTGCCCTCATTGTGCAAAAGGTGTCCAGACTGGCAGGCCGTTGGAGCTAGCTATCACCAAAACGAAGCTAATGACTCCGATAAAGTAAAATATGCTCGACCATTTTGGTTTAATCAGTAAGCTGATTAAGTTGTGCCGCCTGCTTTAGAAGAAGTGCATTGTCTGGCATCTCCGCGGCAAGGCTGTTCCTTGCGCGTGGCGGACATAGGATGCAGGGATTAAGCTTTGCTGCTTTGATTTATTAGAAATTGCAAATAAATCAAAGCGGCAGACGTTTGTTTGCTGCTGGGCCGAAGAGTGTGTCGCTGCCGCCAAATCGATTCCTTCTACTCAGAACTAGATTAAGACCAGGATAATTCTTTGCAAGCTCTGGTATGGAATAATCCCATAAATTGGCTGTGTGTGATGACTGCTGTGCTTCAGTCTCAATGGTAGTTTAGAAAGCACCAGCAAGTAGACGGCTCCAGGCAACATGGTGATAGCTCCTCTATGCTTTTTAATAGCCTCGAGTATTTGATATTTTTGCCGCTGGTTTTGGCCTGTTACTGGATTTCAGCACCTCGTTTTCGACAAGGCATTCTGCTTGTCTCAAGTTATCTCTTTTATATGAGCTGGCGCGCCGAATATGGTTTTTTGCTTTTCGGGCTTAGCCTGGTCAATTTTATTTTTGGATTCCTGATTAGTAAAATAGCTCCGCATTTGTATTCTCGGCGGATGCTATTCATCACAGCAATTGCAGCTAATCTAGCGGTGCTGGGTATTTTTAAATATACCAATTTCTTTTTGCAAACCGGGCATTCTCTTCTCAGCTACTTCTCAACACTCACGCACATTAAGTTAATTGATTCTGCTACGCCTGACAGTCTTCCTATAATTTTGCCTCTCGGTATCAGCTTCTTCGTTTTTGAGTTCATTCATTACCTTGTAGATGTTTATCTGGGAAAAGAGCCTATCAAGAGTCCCTTGCGTTTCGGTTTGTTTGCGGCGTTTTTTCCTTCTCAAATTGCAGGTCCGATCAAAAGATTTGAGGATTTCGAGCAACAGATGCTTGAGCCCAAAAAATTCGATCCCACGTTGTTTCAAGCGGGAATTTGGCTCATTATTCAGGGGATGTTCAAGAAAGTCGCGCTGGGAGATAATCTGGCAGCGCTAGTGTCTATCGGATTTGCCAACTGCCAGCAGATAAGCTGTTTGGATGCATGGGTTGCAATAGCAGCGTTTACCTTGCAAATTTATTATGATTTCTCCGGTTATACGGATATTGGACGCGGATCGGCAAACCTTCTTGCTTATCGTTTGCCCGAGAATTTCAACATGCCGTACATATCGCGCAGCATTGCCGAATTTTGGCACAGATGGCATATAAGTCTTTCTACCTGGCTAAGGGACTATCTCTACATACCTTTAGGCGGTTCACGACACGGCAAGATGCAACAGATGCGCAATTTGTTCATTACAATGTTATTGGGTGGTTTGTGGCATGGTGCGGCCTGGACCTTCGTGTTTTGGGGAGCGTATCAAGGACTTGGATTGATTGTTTGCCACAGCTGGGATACTTTTGCTAAACGCTTGCCCGTTTTGAAAAATAGGGGACTTATTTTTCTGGCTGATAACCTCTCTCGAGCAATTACACTAGTTTTTGTCATGTTTGGTTGGGTTTTATTTCGGGCTGAAAATATGCAGCAATTTGAAACCTTCTCAGCGGACATGCTGGGATTTGCTTTGCACAGGCAATCTGCTTACGACATTCAGATAAGTCGCATGTTTGTAGAATCGCCTCTTCCTCTGGCGTTTCTCTTATACGGGATTTTCAATTTGACCTTATATTTTGCCTCAACGATCGAACACAAGAAAGCGTCTTTAAAACATACAGCTTTTCTCTGCTGGATGCGGCCACCTCTAAGCGCGCGCATAGTCATTGTTGCTGGGGCCGCGTGCCTGATCCTCGGACTGGCTCCTCGTAGTGCTGTCCCTTTCATCTATTTTCAATTTTAAGAAGGGGTAGAGGCGAAATGCAAACTCTTGAGAGAATGACAAAGGAGCGGCAAACTCTGTCTGAGCAAGGCCTCGTTGTTTCGCGGAGCCAGATCATAATCAATAATTGCCTCTGGTTTGTACTATCATCATTTATCGCGATTGCGGCGCTGGAGGCAGTATTTTTCCTCGGACACCTTGGAGAAGAATGCTTCGTACAAATTGAGCCATTGACAGGATTCGGCCATATTCCGGCTAAGCTAATAACCTGGAGAGCCGAAGGCTATTCACAGTCGCAGTTTGAAAATAACGGAGTGCGAAAAAAAATTGGTTCTTCAGTTGGCGCTGAATTCAAGAACGTGGTGCTCTTGGGTGACTCCGTTCTGGAAGCGCTTCAAGTTCCTTATGAGAAGTCGTTTGCTGCCTTGCTTGAGAAAAGGCTTAATGCCAGTGGTACCGGCCAGTTCAATTTTCTCAATTACGGAACTTCCGCTTATGGAACTCTGCAGGAGTATTTGCAGTACATACACTCCGCGCGCAAGTTAAAGCCGCGACAAGTAATACTCTTTTACCATCAAGGCGATAACAATGATAATGTCTTGATTGAGGGAGTAAACAACTTTCTTCCGAGACCATACTGCAAGACTGACGAACAAGGCAAATTGGTTCTTGATCGGCAGTTTTATGATAGTTATATGGATGGTGAGAAGGCTAGAAGCTTTCATTCTTATGATTTCTTGCGGAACAACAGCCGAATCTTTGGTACCTGCGCAAAAATAGATCTGGTATTAGGAGCAAATCCGACCTATCAACAGATGAAAGCTATTTTTTGCAAAGCCGAGATGCGCATCAGGAAATGGCTGGCTAAACGATATTTATATCCGAAAGGCAAAGCAAATAATGCAGACCGTTTGGTCGGTTCCTCTGGGGCTGAGTTGCTCTTAGACAAAACTGAATTGCAAAAGATCAAGCACTTTGTTCTTAGCCCGGCAGTTGAGAAAGCTCAGACAGATATTCAGCAAGAACTAAAGCTAAACGATGAACGCATGGTCCTCACCTGCGGCATAATTGCGGCTTTGGCTCGTGAGTGCAGCAATGATAATTGCCGCCTCTTGCTTGTTGGCCTTCCTGCTCCTGAGCAAAATATCGCTTACACTCGCGAATTAAATGCGATTGCCAGGCTCAGGGAATCTAAGCTGGCCGTTTTTGACTTTGAAAATTTAAATTGTGCCTTCTCCAAAATGCCTGACGGCGAAAGAAAGGCTGCCTATTTCGTATATGGTGATCATTTGAAAGCGAAAGGACATGAAATTGTCGCTGAATATTTGTACCGAAAAATTGCAGAATAGGAAGCGATGAGAATTCGCAGTTTGCTCTTTTGTCTGATTTCAGTGATTTGTGTCGCTGCGGTTTTTTCCCATACTTTTGTTTCCGAAAAAACTGTGTCTCGTTTCGCCCTTATTAACAAGCTTGATGCCCTTTTTAATTCACAGCTCCAGGGAGAATATATTTCTGTAGCTGAAGATCCGAGTGCATGCTTACAGAGTATTCCCAGAGGTTTTTTTCTTCAGAATTCGTTGCTGCGCCACGAATCGGTGCTTTGGAACCCCCTGTGCGGGTGTGGGCAGCCTTTTTTAGCTGACCCGGCTAACGTGATTTGGAATCCGATTGATCTTGTTTTTGCTCCTACAAAGCAGAAAGCCTATGGACTTGGCATAGTGCTTAAGATTGTCATAGGTGCGCTGTTTTCATACCTGTTGTGTTTGAAATATAAAGCATCTCCGTGGGCTGCTTCCATCTCGGCAATTGGTTTTGCCTTGTCACCAAGAATTTTGTCGAGTACGGAGCTTGCCACCAATTTTGAAATGATTCCGGCACTATTTTTGGCATTCTCTTGTTATAAGCCAGGCGACGGACTATTGAAGACATTGTTGTTTGCTCTGCTAATAGCTTTTTCTTATTTGTGCTTGCATCCAGAAGTTTTTTTCATTTCGGTTCTAAGTTGCTCAGCTTTGTGGCTGTTCTCCTTGTGGGATTGTGCGATAAGCTTGCGCCTTAGCTCATTACTTAAATTAGGACTCTTTTCTGTTGCTCTTGTGTCTCCATTCTTATTTCCTTTTCTGGAATACATGCAGTACGCACACAGCTATAAGTTCAATGATTCAAGCATTCAATTTATTGCTTTTTCCGATCTACTAAGTTATTTATGCAATCCAAAATTGCACAACAGTTTGTTTCCGGGCATTCTAACTCTCATAGGCTTAGTGCCCGGGCTTATTTATATTATTCGAAATCGTCCAGCTCTTTTATTCGTTCTAGCTAGCTTGCTAGTTTTTGCTTGCCGCCCGTATCCATTAAACGAACTTTTATCAATAGCTCCAATGTCATATCTGTTACCCGAGTACGCCCTTGGTCCGGCATTGTTGCTTGCTTGCGTGGCTTCATCTTTGGGTTTGTCCGAGTTTGGCAACAGGTCTAATCGTTTCGCGAGGCGATTCTTCTTTTTCATACTTGGCATAGCTTCTCTGCTTGCATCGTTATTATATTTATGGCGGGTTCCGCATTACGATGCACCGCTTAGCAGCAAATACATATTGCTAAGCCTGGGGCTAGCATTTATTTCCGGCCTTATTATTCTGGCTTATCCAACTCTTCAGAAGCTTAGAGCTCTTCGTTTCCGGCAGAGAGCATTGGTTTATGGCTTCCTTGTCATTCTTCCTTTGCTCAATACAGGCACCATGCTGGCTCCAGCAAGAGCTACTCTTCCAGCCAATGACCTTGTTAGTTTGCCTCCAGCCTCTGGAGAAGAATTAATTGATACGCTGTGTAAATTGGGAAATTCCCGCATTGCTGCATGTGGTACTGGATTGTTTGTGCCGGAAACTAATCTGTTCTATGGTTTGAATGACATGCGCACATGCAGCCCCTTGAATAATTCCTTTTATCTAAAATTCATAGAAAAAATGGGAGGACGGCTGGGCTACTGCAATATGATCGAGCTGCCGGCTCATCTAAATAGACTGCTCGATATAGCCTCAGTAAGCTATCTTGTTTCAGCCGTGCCTATTCACTCGTCAGCTGAACTAGCGATTTCTGGGGATTCAAACTCTGCCCGGCAGACTGCCGCAGGCCATTTGCTTCCCGGTCTGCGATTGCTAAAGAGCGAAGCTGCTTATAATGCAGATTCTGCAGAAATGGACGTCTCCCTTCTGCTTAGAGCTCACCAAAACATAGCGCTTCGCTATAAGGCCAGGCTCGTTCTTCTAAACGGAGATTCTCGGCTTTGGCAAAGTCAACTCTTTGATTTGAACCCTAGCCAGCAGCATTGCCTTCAGATTGAACAATCCGTACCAGTACCAAGTAACGAGTCCAAGAAACGGTTTTCATTGGTTTTGCTGATCCTTGACACTTGGTCGGGTCGTGAAGCCGAGCTTCTCGGTCAGAAGCTTGAGCTCTTGAAGGGCGGCTTGCGACTTCTTGAAATAGAAGCCGAGCCACGAAATCAGGTAAAAAGTCCTGATAAACGTTTTGTGCTAATGCACGAATCTCCACGACTGTTTCGAATTTATAGAAACATGAATGCCTGCCCAAGAGCATATCTTGTAGGACGGATATATTCGGTAAAGACAGCTGAAGATGCGCTGAATAAGCTGCTTTCTGCTGAATTCAGTCCAGGACAAGAAGCCGTTGTCGAGTCTGAGCGCCCTCTTGTATCAGATCTTACGTCTTTGCAAAGCAAACCGAGTTACAGACTTACATTCTTGAAAAACAGTAATGCAGAAATTGAACTTGATTGCTTAAGTTCTCACCCTGCATGGCTTGTCCTTTCGGATCTTTTCTATCCTGGATGGACCTGTCGCGTCGATGGCAGAGAGTCCAGAATTTTTCGGGCGAATTTCATGTTTCGAGGAGTGAAATTGCCGGCTGGGCGTCATCTAATTACCTTTGCTTACAGACCTAACAGTTTTCTTTGGGGCTCTATTTTGAGCCTCACAACAACAGCTCTTTTGTTATGTCTTGTTCTGAATCGGCTATATTTGAGCAGGAATCATCGTGCTGATTAAAACAAGAGTTCTATCAGATGATTTAAACTGAGCCTTGATCGGATTCTCTTTAATTCGAGCGATAGACAGTCTTGCTTATCTATGTTTTTTCTGCTGGCAAAAATACTTTCGGAGCCACTTGCCCATGCTCCATCAGTTCTTTGTAAGCCGGAATTACCTCACGAGGAATGCCCTGGCAAACTACTTGTCCACCGTTAACTAGAATTGCTTTGTGGCCAAATGCGGCAGCTGCAAGATCATGCGTTACCAGAATTACGGTAGTGCCATTCCCGATAATCTCTTTCATTTTATTGAAGCATTTCTCCTGGAAACGCATGTCTCCAACGGCCAGCGCTTCATCAACTATGAGAATGTCGGGTTGCACTGCTGTGGCGCACGCATAAGCAAGTCTGACTATCATTCCGCTGGAGTACGTCTTGATAGGTTGATCCAGGAAATCGCCAATCTCAGCGAAATCTATAATCGAAGGCAAATACTCTTGCATTTCCTCTTCCGTAATGCCCAGGAGCATTCCGTACAAAATTACGTTTTCTCGACCGCTGTAATCAGGCTGAAAGCCCGCACCAAGCTCGAGGATTGCTGTTAAGCGTCCTTGCCTGCGAACTTCTCCCCAGGTGGGTTCTAAGGTGCCGGCGATGATTTGCAGTAAGGTTGATTTACCCGAGCCGTTTGGTCCTAAGAGCACCGTAAGCCAGCCTTTTGGAAATGTGATTGACACATCACGCAAGGCCCAAAACTCTTTATGATAGACACGCTTATCGCCGAAGACGATTTCTTTTAGCCTGTCGATAGGTTTGTTGTAAATGTTGTAGCGTTTTGAGACACTATTTACTTCAATGGCTGCTGCTGGCTCTTCTCCTCCCACCCACGGAGCATCAGGATCTTTTTGGAAAACCTGTCTTTTCATAGTATCCTCACATTACGTCTGCAAAGGATCTTTTTGTTTTCAAAAAGAACCATAGCCCGCCTAGTGCCACCAGAATAGAGACTGTTTCATAAGTTACAAATCGAAGCCAGTCTGGTGGAAGTCCTTCTAAAAGAGTTCGCCTGAAATCTTCGACAATGCCCGCCATAGGATTGATAAGAAGAACCCATTTGTATTCTAGCGGCACGGATTTGGCTGGATATAAGATTGGTGTTGCGTACATTCCCGCTTGTAAGGCCAGGCTCACCAGGTGGCGGGTATCTCGCAAAAACACCCCCATGCTGGCAAGAAACCAGCTAAGACCAGCAGAAAAGCTTAGCAGTGCAAATACAATTAGCGGCAGGTAGAGTACTGTTGCCTGGATTTTTCCAATATATATCGTGGCAGCAATCAACAAAATGATTGAGGCCAGAAATTGAGTGGAAAAGGCAGAAAAAACGTTGACCAGCGGTAGCACTTCTAAAGGAAACACTACTTTCGAAACGAGGTTTGGATTCTCCAGAATACTTGTTGTTGATCTCGAAGAAGATTCGGCAAACACCGACCAAGGAATCAGGCCTGCCATAAAATAAATGGCAAAGCTACCTACACTGGAACTTTCCGCAAATTTGATCTTAAGTACGATTGAAAAAACAAACGAATAAATAAGCAGCTGTCCTAGAGGATGCACCAGCGGCCACAAACGACCCAACAAGGAGCCTCTGTATCTGGCGGAAATATCTCTGGAAGTAAGCAAAAACAAAACCTGCCGGTACTTTAGAAGACCTAGCATCTGCTGCAAGATTGAAGCGGATGCGCTGCTGCACGGCAGAATTTCTGTGCTTACTTTTGCCTGGCATGCAGCTGATACTGTCGACGTCTCTGGCAAGCTTGGTCTCCTCAAAATGAAAGGCTGCTTATCTTAAGCAGTCAGTCCTTTCCCAACTTATTTTAGGTTATCAACGGTAGTTTCTTCCTGAATCCTTGCCAACCTTATCAAAGATGATCTGCCCCTGCTTGATTAGCAGCAGCGAGCTGAGCCCCTCAAATAGTTTTCATCGAGCCGCCAGGAAACACTCATGGGTGTCTCAGGACCATTGCCTAGATTTAGTTAATATTTGGTACTTACTTGCTTCCAAAACAGCGGCAACAAGGGTTTAACAAGCCGAATCCGCAACCAGCGCGGGATCATATTCCATGCAAATCTCATAACGGCATACTGAGGACTGCTCATAGACTTGTAGTTTTTTACGTACGTTTTGGGGTGAATGCGCGTTAGCCTTTGCGGATCAGTCTGATGAAGATATTTTGCTATCTTTGGATAATTATCCAGGCGATCTTTTTTCACGTAAAAGAGAAGGTTCTGGGCAAGCCAATACGCGACACTTTCGTTATTCCATATTTGCTCGCGCAAGCAGTCTATGGGCACATAGCCGTGTTCAGCGAACAGATTCGCCCAGTACTCGGGCCACTGTTCGTTGATATGGTTGGTTCCACCTTGATGCGGAATCGCCGCCGAAAAGAGAATTAGGTCTCCTGCAGAAACCAATCGTGTGACCATGTCGCGAGCACAACTCTCAGGCAAATGTTCTGCCACTTCCAAGCTCATTACCAAATCGAACTGCTGATCGATTTGAAAAGGCTGGGTTAAATCTTGCTTAATGATAAACTCTCGAGGAATCTGCAAACGTGCTTTTTCCAAGCTGGCATTATCTATGCCGCGCACCACCGGCACTCCCACATTACTAAAAACTGAGAGCCAGCTGCCAGTGCCGCAACCAACGTCCAGGACACTGCTTATCTTAGTAAGCTGAACCAGGATGGGGACTATTTCCCAGGCAGAACGAGTCGCGCAAATGAATGCTTCGTCGTAAAACGTCTCAGAATAATTCTTTAGCTCGGCTACCATAGCTTGAATGTTCATCCCCTTATTTGATCGTTTTGATTATTGCAAAGAGACAGCGGGACATCAACTCAATTCAACTAAATTAGAATTCCTTTTCTACCGGCATTTAGTTTTAACAAACGATAAGTGCGTTATTTTGATTTGAACGACTTCACGCGAGGCCAGATATATCGTTTGTTTCTATATAGGATAAGCTCGCTTCCATCTGGTAGTTTCTGGCGAGTCTCTTCAATATAAAAGCCATTGTTTTTCAGTTTGAAGAGAACTTCGTCATAATTCTTTTTGCTCATTTCGTCGAAAAAGGGTGCTCCCTGAGACCCTGTTTTTGCCACTACCCACTGCATCGAGTTGAGAGCTTCATCCGTGTATTTGAATGAATCTGCAAGATTTGCTTCAGAAGCACGCCAGCTAGTCATAAAGACGTTTGCATGTTTGGAGTGAGCCAGGGAAACCAAAGTACCTTCATTGAATTCGCTTGAGTTCATGAGCAGATTGACATAGCTAGGTCTGCCCAGATCGCAAGTTTCTATGTAATCAATCAACCACTCTTGCTTCCATGAATCGCCTTTTGCCGTGTAAGCAAGCTGTCTTAAAATCGCTTCTTCGCGCAGCCCAAAAAAGGAGAACACAGGGTTTTGAGTATAGCTTCCCTGCGCGAGCACCGGGCGCTGTTGCGAGCAAGTCAATATTGTTTGCAAAATACAGACTAAAACGAAAGCACATAATATCGAAGTTCCAGCTTTGAACTTGCGGCTAAAGTTAATTAGAGCACTGGCAAGCAAGAACGAGCCCGTAAGCAGAACCGGTGCGTAATATCTTGGCTCAGGATTCGCCCAGAAGGTGCTAACAACGATAATTGCAGCTCCTATTAAGGGTGCCGCTATGGCTATCCAAAGCCTGCGCAACTCAGATAGATTCAATTGAAATGAGAGAAGCAAGAGCGTTAAAAACATGAAAGGAGAAAAGCTCTGGACTATCTGAAAAATTGTAATCTTAAAATTTTTACAGAGCCCGCTAAAGAAGCCAATTTTGGACAATCCGTAGCCTGTGCGGTCGTGTGAAAAGTAGAGAATTGCTTTCAGGTTAGGAATCAACCATGTAGAAAGCAATAAAGTCCCTATTGCACCTATAAGCAGAACTTGCAACACACTACGAAAACTGCGTTTGTAGAGCAGAATAATTCCCATTATTCCAAGGACGGGGGCTGTGTAAAAAAGAGCAATTTGTTTGCTAATTAACGCCGTACCCCAGAGGATTCCGCACAAGGCGGCCCGCCCCCAGGTTTGATCACGCCACCAAAGAGACACCGCACATAGGAATGCCGCGACGAATGCCGTGTGTGCCAGGTCAATCAGGGCAACATGGCTCAAGGCCAGGACAAGAGGGCAGGAGTTAAGGATGAATATTGTCAAACATGCTTTGGCTCTGTCACCAAGCAATACCTTCGACAATACGAAACTCGAAATGTTCAAAATCAGCAGGTGAATCGCGAGAATAAAATGCTCAGAATAAAGCGAATCACCTACAAAAACTTTGCAAAGCCCATTGAAAGCCCAGACTCCCGCCGGATACAAAGGCTGTGTTGTGACTAAAGGTAATAAGGTATCCAGGCGCCACTGAGAAGGCTTGCAAATCCATTGTCTAAACGCCGTGCTAATTGCACAGTGCCAGGATGCGTCATGAACTGGAAGTGAATTATCTGCATTGGCCCACGTCAAGGCAAGCAGCAGTGCGAAGAAAATGATAACGATAGGAGCAAGCCTTGTGCTTAGCAAGTGCTCCAGCCAGCTTTTGTTTGCAACTGTTCTTTCAGCGGGGGCTTTGATTGTTTTGCTTGGTGTGGCTGGCATCTGACCTGAGTTCTCAAAAAGAACCAAAACTCTGCTTCTACTCAAAATTGAGAGATAACAAGAAGCAATTATCACACGCTTGGGCATGATATTTTGAGCGCTGCAGATTATCTCAGCTTCAGGAATTTCATAAACCTACAGACGAATCGCTAAAGCGTCTTTGGACGCAAGATTTCTTTGTCCCGGAAAGAAAGTTATCCATTTCTCAGCTTTTGTCGCAGCAGAATTTTTTGCAAGCCATTTTCCTAAGGTTGTCGAAAAATCGCTGGCTCCAAGCCTGTTTAAATGGCAGCCTGTAATAAAGTCTTCTTCAGGATAATGAATGTGTCTTGCATCCAGAACGATTGTTTCTGGGTAATCCTTGCGGACCCCATTTACAAATTGATCGTAGGCTTGATCTAGACCTAATGCCTCAACTTCCTTTTGAGCACCTTGCCTTAACGGAGGAAGTAACCAATAGACAGTTACATTTTTTTGGCGAGCAAGCGTGAGCAGCCGCCTCAGATATGATTCGTTAACCGAATTGCAATTCCAGGGAACACGTTGGCTTATGATCTGGTGCCAGTCTTGCGGTGGATCCGGCGCTGGAGGGGCATCTAGATGCCCGCGATTATTGGACCAATTTTTCAGAATGCCGTCCAGCCCGGTACTTGCTCTGCCATAAGTTATGGCATCGGCAGTTTTGTCCGTATCGGTCTCAAAATGAGCGAACTTTCTTAATTGCTTTAGGATACCGTATCGGTATCTGTAGCTGGGAAAGCAAACCGCTAGAAGAGAAGAAACGCTGAAGTCGAAATCATGAGTGTGTATTGCAAGATCGAGGCAATCCAGAGGGCTCAGCAACTCGGCGGATTCATGTGCCATTCGATTGGGAGGGGCTTTGAGGATTGAGGGCTCAAAATCTATGATAATTCCTTTGATTTTTTTCGCTTTTTGCAGGACTTTGCTCAGCACAAAATAGGAAGAAGCTGCTCCGGAACCACCGACTGCGCAATTATAAAAGCGTCCGCCGGTGAGTCTTTCCATAATATCTGGAGCGATCGAGTACATAACCAGCGAATCGCCCATGCAGACAAACTCTGCATCTGAGATGCGATCTTCTATTGAGCTGCGCACAAATGAGTAGTTTAACGACTCAAATGAATGAAAGCAGGGTGCAAGCAGAAGAAATACATATTGAACAATTATGCAAAAAATGACTGTCCCTGCAATGACGGGACAGTTTCTGCTCGCAACTTTTTCTGAAACAACTTGAACCATTATAGGGGTCCGGCCTGATCTTGCCTGCATAGTATTGCAAAGTAGTCATTTGTAGGTCTGAGCTGCCACTAATCTACTGAACTGTTTCGACCAGTTCTGACTCCCGTCAAAATCCGAAAAAGAGACGCCGGACAGAGCTCCAATTTTTATGACAAGGGTTCGACTTTAGGGCATTCTCATCTTAATTTGCTATAGAAAAGTGGGCGCTTGATAATGTTAGACTTTGCTCGATCTGCCTAGATATGGACTGTTTGGCGCCGTGCTCTTCAACAGTTTTTGCTACCTGTTTTTTCTGCCGCTTGTTGTGCTCCTTTACTGGAACGCACCGAAGCGCCTACGCCTGCTTCTTTTGCTTATAAGCAGCTATGTTTTTTATATGAGCTGGCGAATCGAATACGGACTTTTGCTTTTCGGTTTAACCGCGCTCAATTACCTTTTCGGATTAGCATTAGCTTCGGACTACTATGCCAAATCTGTAAAACGCCTCACTTTTGTTGCCGCTTTGTCAATCAATTTAGCAACCCTAGGCATATTCAAATACACCAACTTTTTCTTCAGCAGCGCATACTCGTTCTGGCATATCGCGTCGTCGACCCGTGCGTCCTTGCCTGGCGAAACCACTCTGGCTGATTTGCAAATAGTTCTGCCTTTAGGAATTTCCTTTTTCGTATTTGAGTTCATTCATTACCTTGCAGACGTTTATACATCGAAGGCACCCCCGATCAAAAGTCCTTTGCGTTTTGCTTTATTTGCCGCTTTTTTTCCCTCGCAGATTGCCGGGCCCATTAAACGGTTCGAAGATTTTGATGCTCAGGCTCAAGCCGAAAAGCGATTCAGCTTTAATGAGTTTCAGTTCGGTTTATACTTAATCGTCTTGGGCTTATTCAAAAAATGTGCTCTTGCAGATAATTTTTCAAACCTTGCAAATATAGCTTTTGAAAACTGCCACAAAGTCGGCTGCCTTGATGCCTGGGCTGGAGTTCTGGCATTTACTTTCCAGATTTACTACGATTTTTCAGGATATACAGACATAGGAATAGGTTCGGCCAAATTGCTTGGTTACAATCTGCCTCCCAATTTCAATATGCCATACATAGCCAAAAACATGTCAGAGTTCTGGCGCCGCTGGCACATAAGCTTGTCCACTTGGCTTAGAGACTATCTGTATATCCCGCTTGGTGGATCAAAACATGGTGTTCCGGCGCAAATGCGCAATCTTTGCATCACCATGTTGTTGGGTGGTCTATGGCATGGCGCGTCATGGACATTTGTATTCTGGGGCGCATTTCAGGGGCTAGGACTGGTAGTTGCACATTCCTGGGAGTCCATAACAGGCCAAATTGCCATATTCAAAAACGAGAGCCTGAAGTCTCTCTGGAATGGATCTGCCTGGGTTATAACATTTTTGTTTGTAATGTTCGGCTGGGTGTTGTTCAGAGCAAGAACATTGGATCAGGCTGCCGCAATATACTCTTCCATGTTCAACTTCTACCAGTGGGGATCGATCTACGATAATCAGGTATTCCGCATATTTACGGAATCAACCCTTCCACTAGGCATATTGTCGTATGCGCTTTTTTACAACGTTCAGAAATTTGTGCTGAGGCGCCGCGGCTTCCAAGAAACGCACGAGTCGGCGTGGCTTACCTGGCTTCAATTGCCGCTTGAGGCGCGTGCTCTTGCCTTCATTGGTATCTGCGTATTTATCATTGGCGTTGCACCAACAATATCGTCACCCTTCATATATTTCCAATTTTAGGTGCTGAACTAAACAACCATGCAAACTATATCTCCTCCAGAGCGAAGAACAAACAGGGCCGATAGCAAACAATCGGCTGCCGAAAAGTTATTTCATCAGCTGAAGTATGCTGTCACAGTTCTTGCCTCAGCCATTGCCTTGTACTTCCTTCTTGAGACGATTTTCGCTTTTGGCCATATTGGCGAAGAACCGCAAGTCACAGTTCAGCCATATATCGGCTTCGGTCACAGACCCTGCCAAGCTTATACATTTCGCCAGGAAGGTTATTCTCGCGGCTATTTTAATGCACTGGGTGCTCGAGCTAAAGGCGAAATCGCGCCAAAGAAACCTGGTGTAATCAGAGTGGTTATGCTCGGTGATTCCACCACGGAAGGCGCTGGTGTGCCTGAGGAGCTGACTTTTGTTAAATTGCTGGAAAGCAAACTAAATCATAGATATGGTGCCGGCAAGTTTGAAATTCTAAATTTTGCTTGTGGTGGCTACGGCACCTTGCAGGAGTATTACCAGTATTTGCACCGTATCAAAGGTTTGCATCCGGACATAGTTGCGCTGGTCTATCACCAGGGCGATGTTGAAGACAGTATTTTAGATAAAGGGGTTAATGACTATCTTCCGCGCCCGTTCTGCAGGCTGGACAGTGAAGGCAATCTGCTTACCGACTGGTCGCAATATCTCGAGTTCGTAAATGGAGCTGCTGGTAAATCGTTCAATTCAAATACGGAGTTAAAAATTAAATCCCGCGTTGCAGCTGTTTGTCTGAAGCTGTTTAAGCAGCTTGAAGCTGATCCAATATTTTGCTGGCTACAGGCGGCAAAAGAAAAGGCTTTTATCAAAGTATGCCGCTGCTTGCATATTCGTGTGCTAGAGCCTTCCAGAGCTAGCAGTGCTTCACTTCAATTAGCTGAGCAAACTATTTGTAAGAAAGAGGTACTCCAAGAACTTGAATCTGTAGTGTTTACCCCTGGGAAGCCGCACGACGAGTGGAGCAGAGTAATCAGATGGAACGAAGAGCGTTTGCTCCTTGCCTGCGGTATCGTTCACACTATGGTTCATAACTGTAGGCTGGATGGAAGCAAGTTTGTGTTTCTAGCTCTTCCTGCAGCTCCTGATAATGGGCTGTTTATCCGGCAAATGCACGTAATGAAGCGACTTGCTCAAAAGGATGAGTTTTTGTTTGTGGATACCAACGAGCAATTCGACAGACTTTCGCAAGAGCAGAAACAAGATAATAGTTTCAATATTGGGCATCACCTGAAGGCTAAAGGGCATCAGTTTGTAGCAGATATTGTCGAACCGCAATTTGAAGAATTTTTGAATAAGCAGCCCGAGCTGCTGTCTCATTAAATCTTGGTTCTCCCAGAAAGAACAGAATAGTTGTTCTACCTGCTGCTGCTGTCTTCGTCTGAAAAACTGCTCTTTTATTTACTTGAAATGCTGCGCTGCGTCCACGGGAACCGTGTATTTGACACGCCTGTTCATAAAAGGCTTTTCGATGCCGTAATACGTCAAGCAGGAGACGACGAGTGTAACTGGAAACACTATCAGTCCACCTAGCAGCGCGCTCGCGATAAGTAATTCATGCTGGCTGCTGCCGAAGAGGGGAATCAAAACTTGCTTGTTAAAGTTGTATATCGGGCCGAATATTGGTTTCATGAGAATGAATATCATCATGAAATGAGTTACGTAAAGTGAATAGCTTATCCCGCCTAAAAACGAAAGTGTTTTTGAAATCAAACCTGGCAAGCTAAAGTTGCTGGCGCAATATGAGACTATAACAGTTCCCCAGGCAAAAGATTCAAGTGTGGGCCAGACTATCCAGATGGATTTGCGAGCAGTTGCTAGAAAACCGCCATATGCATGGAAAACGGTTATAAGACCAATAGCGAATGAAAGTGCCAACGCACAAACGAGCGGGTGTCTGACTCTGTTTTTGAGGCTATTGAACGAATAACCAAGAACCGCACCAATGAGAAACTGATCGAGCCGGCCGAAAATGCTGTGGTATGCAATTGACTGAACCTCGCCATTCAACAGATAGACTAGTGCTTTCAGAAGTAAGGACGTTGCGATGAACAGAAAAAGGACCTTAAAGCCCTTAGATCTGTATTCTGCTAAAAGCACGGGAAAAAGCAAATAGATTTGAAACTCTACAGCCACACTCCACAGGTGTGGAGTAATCCAGGGATGATTTGTGGCTTGGGGTAAGTTCTGCAATGTGAGAGCAGATAAGAGCAGGCTTTCAATCGGTTTGTTTCCAGGTGCCAGTATTAGTGCCAATAGAATAATGCACATGTATAACGGATAAATGCGCAGCAGCCTGTTCAAATAAAACTTGTGCGCAACGATGTCTGATTTTGCTGTTATCCTTG
>JBIKOL010000032.1:0-64694 GCA_044358055.1 Obscuribacteraceae bacterium (SeqCode) | reverse complement strand
AACAAGCCTACTGCTGTGTGGCCTTCAATAATAATTGCCCGTGGTATCAGCCATAGTCCGTTTAGGTCGCATAGCTTGCTCGTAATGGCCTGCCAATCGAGAGCCGTCCCGCTAAGAGCGCCGAACATGGGAGCAAAACTGTGATACATGATGATCAGAAGCGCAGCAAGAAAACGCAAATGATCTAGTCGTTCGTCATAGCTGATGTTAAGCGAGCGCACTGGCAAGTTCCTAAGCTCTGGGCGGGCTTCTCCTTGGATTGCTTTGCTTTTGTCGAGGGTCATTTCCATAGCACGTGCTTAACCTGTTAGCTTGCGACTGCTGATTTTGACGAAAGCGGCACGGTGTACTTTACTCGCCTGTTCATAAACGGCTTTTCTATAGCGAAATACGTAAAAATTGAAACCAAAATTGTAGCCGGCAGTACTGCGAAGGTGCTGACCAAAATACAAACGAAAAATGCCTCTTGCTGGCTGTTTCCAAACAAAGGTATTAATACCTGCTGGTTGAAATTATAGACGGGAGTGCAGACACGATGAATTACGATTTCACTTATGGCAAAGTGCGTGACGTAAATTGAATAGCTAATCCCACCCAAGAATGAAAGCACTTTTGACAGAGTTCCAGCTAGTCGAAGGCTGGAGGCGCAGTATGCCACGAGGCAAGCACCCCATGCCAAAGATTCAAGCGCCGGCCAGATGATCCAAATTGACTTTCTGGTCGTGAGTAGAGCACCGCCGTGCGCGTGATCATCCCTGCTGTGCATACAAATGCAAGCAAGCAATAAATTGGATGCTTTATTTTGTCCTTAAAACTGTTGAACGAATAGCCTAAAATCGCTCCGATAAGGAATTGGTCCAGCCTCCCGAACGTGGTGCAGTATGCTAAAGCTTTTACTTCACCAGTTAGAGCGTAAACCAACAGCTTAAGCACGATTGCTACAGCTATGAAAAAAAAGAGGGCTTTCAAACCCTTTGATCTGTATTCCGAAAGCACAATCGGAAAAAGAAGGTATATTTGGAATTCTACTGCTATGCTCCATAGATGTGGTGTCAAGACACTATGCGCGGTGGCGTGAGGCAAATTCTGCAGTGTCAATACGGAAAGGCACAAGCTTTGCAGCGGGTTATCGCCCGGAGAGAGAAACAGGGCCAACAAAATAAAGCACATATAGAGCGGGTAGATACGCAGCAACCTGTTCAGGTAAAACTTGTGAGGAACGATGTCGGATTTTGCAGTAATTCTTGCAAAGAGAAAGCCGCTCAAAGTGAGGAACAAGCCTACGGCAGACTGGCCTTCTACTAGCATCGCTCGAGGAATCATCCAAATACCTGTTAAATCACCCAGGTTATTCATGACAAAATTCCAGTCACAAGGAATCTGCCTTAATACAGCAAACATAGGCGGGAAGCTGTGAAAGGCGATTATCATGAATGCTGCAAGGAAGCGAAGATGATCCAATCGCTCATCGTAATTGAGGTTAAGAGAGCGCACCGGTGCTTGAGCTGCTTCTGCCATCACAGCCCTGCTTGTTTGCGATTTATCCAAGGTTATGGTCATTTGCAGCTCGATTAGTTTCCATTATCGCTTCAGAAAACTCGCTTCGGGCCCCTCGTTTAATTTCAGCTCCTCCATTTTTTCCTGAGAGCAAGCTGTAAAGATGCCACAAAGACAAGCTTGACAATAATCGCACGAACAGTCGGAGCTTGTATTGCAGGCATCTTATCTTCAAAAAATAATGCTGCGCGTGGTCAATGATAATTAGCAGGCGCTAATTTGACCGGCAGTAGATCGCAGCCGTTTTGGGGCGTGGAACCGTTGGGCAGCTCGTCTGAATAATATGTTCGAACTAAATCCAGTTCAGCAATCAGGTTTGGAATTAGTTAATACGTAAACCTTTATCAGCTTACATAATAGCTTCACCCTCATCGGCTGCGCATTTTTTTCAGAAGAGCCTCGTGATCGCGATCTGTTTTTAGCGTTTTTCCAATTGGCAATAAAATGGCTTCAAATCCTGAAATCACTATCACTCTGCCGACTTTCAACGCACAGTTATATTTAAAGCAAGCAATCGATTCTGTTCTTTCACAAAGCTTCGAGAACTTCGAGCTGATTATCACGGATGACTGCTCTACTGATGCTACCGAAGAAATTGTGCGATCATACAAAGATGAGCGCTTGAAATTTTTCCGAAATGAACGGAACTTGGGTGCTCTACGCAATTACAACTTTGCATTCTCAATGTGTCGGGGCTCCTTAATTAAGCCTTTCGCCCAGGATGATGTTCTGCAGGAAAATCACCTGGAATTATTGAGGGCTGTGCTCAAAGAGCAAAAAAATGTCAGTCTGGTGGCTTGTGCTCGTCGGATAATCTGCGGTGGAACGGTCGAAAGTGTGGAAAGTAGCTTTGACCACTCAGGAATTTATTCAGGAAGGGAAACCCAAAAAGAATGCATACGTAGATTTGTCTATTTGTTCAATTTGATTGGAGAACCGTGCTGCGCTATGTTTCGGCGAGAGCATCTTGCTGAAGGTTGGGACGTGAATTATTACCATATGACGGACCTTGATATGTGGATCCGTATCCTGGGATTCGGAGACCTTTATTACATAGCCGAGCCTCTCTGTTCCTACCGGAAGCATGAGATGACTCAGACGAGCAATAACTTAAAATCCATGTATTACATGCTGGACTTTTTCCGCATTCTGGATAAACATAAACCAATAGCCGAGGAAGTTTTCGGGTCCATTCAAGAAGCTTATCTTCAGGTGATTGATCACATGGGTCGCTTTGTCTCCGGGGTCACTGATTCACAGCGGGCGGATGTCTCTACTATTAGCCTTAGCTTGCTTGACTCAAGAGACCCAATACGAATTCAGTCAGGAATTGAATTTGAGAATAGCTCCCGTCCAACAACGCTTAATGATCAAGAGTATTTTCGGCAAATCGCATTCTTTGCTTTGCTGAAATTAGGCCATACCTCAAAGATTCTGGACGAGACATACAAGCAATTGCAGGCTCGAGAGCAAGAGCTCAAGAACGTATATGAAAGCAGAACATGGAAAGCAACTAACGTCTTGCGTCGCTTATCTCGTTCATTGCTGCGCTCGAAGACGACCTAAGAAACCAGGCTGGCTGAAGCGGCTGTGTGCTGTAATTTTCCTGAGTCTTTACGCTGCCTGAGCCAGATGCCAAAGCAGACCAGCCCAAACAATTTATATCCATTGTCCTTGACGCGCTTTGTGTGTTCCATATGTAGCCTTTCGATATATCGAATATCAAACCATTCCCCGAGCAGAGGGTCTGAAAGTACATCGTTGGCAAATGATTTCAACGGACCATCAAGCCATGATGAAACCGGTGCGCTGAAACCTTGCTTGCGCTTTTCGATAACGCGCTCAGGCAGCGCAGCCTTCATCGTTTCTTTCAGCAAATGCTTCTTGCGCATTCCCTTCATTTTATATTCCACGGGCAATGATGCCGCGAATTCTACAAGTTTGTGATTTAGGAATGGTGCACGTGATTCCAGCCCATGGGACATGGTGGCACGATCGACTTTGACGAGAATATCATCAGGCAGGAAAGTTTTGATGTCCATGTACATGGCTTGATCAAGATAGTGGCACCCTTCCACTTCATTTAAGTAAGTTTCGACTTGCTGGAATGGGTCAGCCAGTGCTATCAGCTCGCGCCATTCCGGCTTCATCAGTGCCATCTTCTCTTCTGTATTGAAGATATTGCGCCATGAATAATGCGCTCTTCCACTGCTCATAGCCAGACCCGGCAAGAACTGCCGCAATTTGTAATCGAAGCTAACTTTTCCATGTGTTACAGGCACAAGCTGTGCGGCTGCAATCATTGTTTTTGTAGCCCAGCCAGGAATCCATTTGAGCCTGTCGTGCACTCTGTCTGCGGCGTATGTTTCATAACCTGCAAACAACTCGTCGCCGCCATCTCCAGAGAGCGCTACCGTGATTTTCTTGCGCGCAAATTCTGCCAGCAGATAAGTCGGCAAGAATGATGTATCGGCTACCGGTTCTGCAGCAGCCGCGATAAAGTTCTTGAGCAAGCTAGCAAGATCAGGAGCGAGGATATCCGAATGGTGATCCACCTTCAGCGAATCGGCAACGAAGCGGGCATCGTCAACTTCGTCGAATGATGATTCTCCGAATCCAATCGTAAATGTCTTCACTTGCGATGGAGGAAGTGCTTTAAGCATGGACGCAACTACGGATGATGAATCAAGCCCGCCGCTCAGAAAAGCGCCTACCGGCACATCGCTAATCAGGCATGCCTGCACGGAGCGGTCAATAAGCTCACTCAATTCTTCAGCCGCATGCTCTTCGTTGCGAAACTGCCGTTTGTTCTGGAAATGCTCGGCAAGGTTCCAATAAGGACGTGGACATATATCTGTTGTATTTGCATCCATCAAAATAAAATGGCCGGGTGGCAGTCTGCGCACACCTTGTAATAAGTGCCGTTCCCCAATTGTGTAGTTCAATGAAAGGTATTGGCCTAGCGCGACTGGATCAACTCCACCTGCTACTTGAGGATGCTGCAGCAATGCTGATGGTTCTGATGCAAAAGCAAAACCACCGTCTTTCAAGCGCGTATAAAAGAGAGGCTTTTCTCCCATCCTGTCTCTGGCAATGAGGAGCCGCTGCTTGCTCACGTCCCAGAGAGCGAAGACAAACATGCCGGTTAGCCGCTGAATGCAGTCAACACCCCAGTGCTTGTATGCTTCCAAGATGACTTCGGTATCGCCCTTGGTGCGGAAGGTGGAACCCAATTTTTCAAGTTCAACTTGAATTTCCTGGAAATTGTAAATTTCTCCGTTGAAGCTAATCCAGAACTGCTCGCTTTTGTCGGGGAGCGGTTGGTTATTGGATGCTGATGTGTCGATGATGGAAAGGCGTCTGTGACCCAACACGACTGGTCCAAGATCTTTAATGCCACTTGCATCAGGACCTCTATGCGCAATCGCATCAGTCATTGCCTTTACTGCTCTGACATCGACAGGAGCAGCGAAATTAATTGAACCAGCTATTCCGCACACAATAGATCTCCAGTAAGCATGCCGCTTCTCGTGAAACGTGACTTATTCCCAACACTGTTGGAAGGCGCGCATAGCGCTACACAAGAAAAAGCATACCCTTTATTTCTCGGAAACGCCCTATCTTACAAATGCTTCAACTCCGAGGCGGTAATTCTTTTAAGTTTCTAATATAGCTGAAACACGCTGGCACTGGTTGTCTTCAAGGCTGATTGCCAGTAAGTTTAACTAGTTCAAACAAGCTTAGCCCTGCATCCAGTCAGGCTTCTAATTCTTTGCTAATCAGTCCTTTGTGCTTCTTGGTAATTATTGAATTGGCTACCGACGGCATTTGTTGTTCGCATTTAGTACACTCGCTGCCTGATGCATGCGATGATGTGGAGAACGGCTGTTTTTCCGCTTATAAGGAAAAGACGTCCTGATAAGCAGCCAGAATGAACTGGAATTAGAGCGTGCCTGCGAAAAGAAGGATACTCGGCGTATCCGCTTATTATCATGATTCTGCGGCTGCCCTCATCGAGGACGGCGAGATTATTGCGGCGTCTCAGGAAGAGCGCTTCACTCGTATCAAAGGTGACAGCAGCTTTCCTCATCATGCTGTCGCTTTTTGTCTTGATCGCGCCGGCATTGCTGAGGACGAAGTCGACTACGTCGTATTTTATGAGAATCCACATGCAAAATTTGAGCGGCTGCTCAGCACTTACCACCATACTGCACCTTCCAGTCTGAGTAGTTTCTTGCGCTCGATGCCATCATGGCTGACAAGAAAACTCTGGCTTGGGCAAAACATGCGCAACGAGCTGGGAATAAACAAGCGAGTCTATTTTTGCGATCATCATCTCTCCCATGCAGCCAGCGCGTTCTATCCTTCTCCGTTTCAAGAAGCCGCCATTCTAACGATTGACGGTGTCGGTGAATGGTCCACCAGTACTTATGGAGTAGGGCGAGGCAAAGAAATCGATCTGCTTCAACAGATTCGGTTCCCAAATTCAGCAGGTTTATTGTATTCGGCCTTCACCTACTACACGGGTTTCAAGATCAACTCGGGGGAGTACAAGCTGATGGGTCTGGCTCCATATGGGACTCCTAAGTACGCTCACCTTATTGAAGAACATCTCGTGCGAATCAAGGAAGACGGTTCAATTGTGCTGAATCAGAAATACTTTAATTACGTCGGTGGCTTGACCATGACAAATGAAAGGTTTCATAGTCTGTTCGGTGCGCCGCCACGCAAGCCAGAGTCGATGATTACTCAGAAGGAAATGGACCTTGCCTCGAGTATTCAATCTGTTCTTAATAAGATCATTTTACGCATGGGAAATTATGTGCATGAGAAAACTAAGCAGAAAAATCTTGTGCTCGCCGGCGGCGTGGCACTAAATGTAGTGTCGATGGGGCTTCTGTCAACGGAGGGTCCATTTGACAATATTTGGATTCAACCAGCGGCAGGTGATGCCGGAGCTGCCCTTGGCGCAGCGTATTGGCTGTGGTATCAGCTACCTGCAACGAGCCGGCACGCAATGCAGCACGATGCTATGGAAGGTGCTTTTCTTGGATTCGAGATTGAAGCTGATTGTCCGGATGATGATGAAATGCTGAACAAGCTCGGTGCCGTTTGGCACCAGCTCAGCGAAGAAGATCTGGCTCAAAAAGTCTCTGATGAGATCGAGAAAGGACGAATTATTGCTATTGCCAGAGGCGCCGCGGAATTTGGTCCTCGGGCGCTTGGGCACCGGTCAATTCTTGCCGATGCCAGAGATACGGAGATGCAATCTCGCTTGAATCTTAAGGTCAAGTTCCGCGAAAGTTTTAGACCTTTTGCTCCGATGGTAATTGAAGAGGATAGCAAGAATTATTTCGATGCAAGACAAACAAGCCCCTATATGCTGTTTGTTTATTTCGTTAATGAAGCGCTCCGCAAAAAGACGGAAGACAGGGGCCTATTCGGTATCAATTTGCTGAAACAAACTCGTTCCGAAATTCCCGCCGTGACGCACGTAGACTACTCTGCGCGCCTGCAAACAATCGATGAAAAACGCAATCCGTTTATGGCATCGGTGCTGTGTAGGTTCAAAGAAAAAACAGGATGCTCTGTAATCGTCAACACTTCATTCAATGTGCGTGGCGAGCCTATCGTTAATACCGCAGAAGATGCCTATCGTTGTTTTATGGCGACCGATATCGATTCGCTTGTAATCGGCAATCGATTCTTTAGTCGAGAAGAACAGAATTCCCGTGCGATGTCCGAGGAAGAACGCCAATCCTGGCTGAAGCGATTTGCGCTGGACTAGCAATAGCTTTGTCAGCTCGGAATTGAAATCATACTCGACGCAGTTATCTTGCCTCATTGTTACAGCTTGCAGTAGTTTGATGAGTTAGAAAAACGGGAGGCTAGAAATAGCCTCCCGTAATCTCAAGAATCTGAGTTCGATTAGTTAGAGAATGCCTTCTCGCCATCAAAGGTGCAGAGATGCTCGGTCTTGATGAAGTCGAGCTTCTCATCGTTTACTCTCTTAAGCAATTCGATGATGTCGGAGTGAGCAATCGGCTTCATGTCGTTGTGCAGGAAGCGAGCGCGCCAGTGGTCTGTTGTGAATGTTTCTGGCAAACCACCTGGATATATTTTGACGCCACGATTGGTGAGCATGTGGAACGGCAATTTGTCTGTAGCAATCTTTTCCATCAGCTTGCCGAGTTGCTCGCCTGTTCCTGCTGTCCAATCGAGGTAAACATCGATGCCGACGGTTTCTTTCTTGGATGTGCCGCGAACGCTCTTTACGGTTTTGATTTCTTCAACTGCAGCACCGTAAGTAACAGCTGCCAATTTCTCCGGCTTCTGTCCTAAGCGATCAACAACAGCCTTGGCGAATTCCTTGGTGCCGACTTTTTGCTTGCTGACGCCTTCTTCGTAGATGTCGTAAGTGTGGATACCATCTTCGATTGTCTTGAGCCATGCATTATGCACGCGCTCAGCGACGTCTGGTTGGTTGATATGCACGAGCATCTGAACTGCACCCAGGAACAATCCGGAAGGATTGGCCAGATTTTGTCCGGCTCTGCGTGGTGCGGAACCGTGGATCGCTTCGAACATGGCGCAATGATCGCCGATGTTTGCAGAACCAGCAAGCCCGACCGAACCTGCAATCTGTGCCGCTACGTCGGAAAGGATATCGCCGTAGAGGTTCGGCATAACAAGTACGTCGAATGCTTCTGGTGTGTCCGCCATCTTGGCTGCGCCGATATCAACGATCCATGCTTCTTTTTCGATATCCGGATAATCTGCGCCGATTTCGTCGAAGATCTTGTGGAAGATACCGTCTGTAAGTTTCATGATATTGTCTTTCATGAAACATGTGACTTTCTTGCGGTTGTAGCGACGAGCGTATTCGAATGCATAGCGAACGATTTTTTCGCTGCCCGGACGGCTGATTAGCTTCAAGCATTCGTACATGTCTTGCGACTGTCTGTATTCAATGCCGGCATAGCAATCTTCTTCGTTTTCTCGAACGATTACCAGATTTTGTTTCGGGTGCTTTGTGTCAACGTATGGGTGGTAGGACACGCAAGGACGAATGTTCGCATACAGACCAAGTGTTTTTCTGGTTGCAACGTTCAAGCTCTGGTAGCCGCCACCTTGCGGGGTGGTGATAGGAGCTTTCAAGAACACTTTGGTTCTGCGCAGTGAATCCCACGATTGTGGTTCGATACCAGCACTGATACCACGAAGATATACTTTCTCGCCGACTTCAATTTCTTCTATTTCTAGGCGAGCGCCGCCTTCCTGAATAATGTGCAAAGTGGCGTCCATAATTTCTGGACCAATTCCATCACCTTTTGCAACGGTAATGGGAACCTTGGTTTGTGTGGCTGCGCCGCCCTTTGATTCACTGCTTGTCTTTGTTGACATGATTCTCCTTCGTCTCCATCCACCGGGAGACCCTGGTTAAAACGATATGGGATACACGATATCAAAGGATCTGTCGGGCGGGCTTGAATCTAATACTGTCTTAGACTTTGCTTCAAATTCTGGAAATGGCTTGTGGGTGAGGAGTTTGAGAGTCGGCCGCTCCTCTTTGCAGCCGCCTGTTCTAAACTGGTAGGGCCGCCTCACGGGCGCCCTTTGAAGCCGGATCTTGATGGGCGCCCATGAGGCGCCCCTACCACAGCCCTGGGGACTGGCTTAGCCTTTCGGGACGGCTAGCAACTGAGCAGCACGCATTTTGGATTTGTGAGCCGCGTATGTCAGGATGTAGTTGGCCTGGTCTATGGTTGTGCTGATGTAGTTGGCACGAGGTGCGCGCTTTGCGAATGACTCAATAGCGAGCCAATCTTTTACGGATGTGTTTAGATATGCCAGTTGATCTGCAAGAGCTGAGAGCTGATCTGCATTAGCATTATTTGGCGTCGCATGCAGCGTTTTCTGCAAAGCTTCGGTTTGAGTCAATATTTCGTTTGTGCTTGAGCGATCCGAAATGATTGGTCGTTCCGGGTCTTGAACATAACGACTGATGCTTTTGGCGAAGTTGTCGAATATCAGTGTTGCCGCTCTGACAGGATCCGACTGTGGTGTCATAAGTGGTGACTTCCGATAAGGACCGAGCTGCAAGACGCTCGATTTGTTATCGTCCAGTTGAGCCGCTGCAAACATCGTATTTCCCAGCGCGCCAAGATTTCTCGAAATGTCGAGCTGCTCAACAAATCCGGCAGTATCCAAATCTTTCATAAATAATCCTGGCAAAACCATGCATTTGTTATTCGTGCTTGTTTTTACATAGCCCGCCATTTTCTGCAGTTCTTGTCCTTTTGCAACATAGGTCATTGGATTCAAGGTATCAATCCATCCGTTTGCGGCCCAGCGTTCCCAATCTTGCTGAATCAAATTCATTCTTTGCTCGCGTGGCAATGCATAAACTGCACAAGATATTTTAACGTTAGGCTTTGCGGCACGAACCAAGGTGGATACTTCCTGCACAAGGGTGCTGACGTTATTTGCTTTCCAGGCAATCCATGCCTTTCTCGTTTTGTCATCCATGCGATCGAGACAAAGATGCGTCTCTCGTTCAAACTTCAGTCGGCCTGCAAAATCAAAGCCCATCTCTCCGCCTTTTCCATTGAATGGATAGCGAATATAGTCGAGCTGAATTCCATCTACCTCGTAGCCTTTTACTACTTCCATGACCAGATCTTTGATGAACTGTCGGGCATCTGCATTGCTGGGATCAAGCCAGAACTCATGTTGTTTCGGTGGAACGAAGGAACCTGTTTGAGACGCAAGCGCCCAGGTGTAGTCGTGTGAGCTCAAAACTGGACCGGGGTAATCAGGCTCTTGCGTGATAATCGGATTATGGAACGTGTTGCCTACATTGAAGGTCCAAAACCATGCATGCAGTTCCATCCCGCGTTTGTGTGCTTCCTGTATTGCGCTGGCAAGCGGGTTCCAATTAACAATCTGTGGATTCTGTGTTGACACTTTAGAGGGAAACATTGTGAATCCGGCGTTGTTAGTTTCGAAGTACACAACATTGATTCCTGCCTTTTTCAATTTGCTGAACAATGCGGCCATGCCGACGGCATTCTGACAAGAAACAATTGTGCCGCGGTCAAGCCAGATTGATCTGGCTTCGACCAATCGAACCGGCATCGCCTGTGCATAAGCAAGCGAGAGTTCCTTGCGTGCTTCGCTTAATTCTGCATCGGCTTCAAAAGACTTTCGCTGCGAGTAGAAATCTTTGAATGCTCGCGCGTGCACGAGCGCCTGGTCGTAATGCTTCTGAATTATAGCCATAGGCACTGCCAGGTCCGCCTGTTTTGCTGTTGCAATTGCATCTTCTGCCCGCTTTTTCAAAGAATCGAGATCGTCTTGCAATTTCTGGTAATCGTTCGAACTTATTTGAATTGTGGCCGCTTTGCTCAAGCCCGGTGATGCTTCGTCAATAAGCATCGTCAAAATGTTAGCGTTGGTCGTTGTCTCGCCTTGCAGACCAGGAGCCCACCCGATGAAGATGTTGCCGTCCGATTTTGTAATTGCATTCCCGAGTGCTTTTCCTGCTGAGTCACTCCACTGTGCAATTACCAGACCTTCAGATTTGGGCTGTACTTCCGCAACAAGTGTTCCAACCGCAAAGTCTTGCGTGTATTTTTGCCCTGTGCGCGGCCAGACAAGTTGCTGTGGATCTTGCATTGCATTATGGTTCGTTATTTGAATGCCAACAATGTCGTCAACTAGCGCTGCGTTCTTGCTGACGCTGCCACCGCCATCGGTGATAAGTAATTTGCCGCCGGCGTTACTGAACTGGCGTAGCGCTTCCACTGCATCTGGAGGAAGGTCCAGGAATAAAGGCAAGATCAGCAGCTTGTATTGAGAAAGCTTCGATGCGCTCAGGTCTGCATCAGGGATAATGTCGTAACGCAAATTTGCCGAATCCATAGTTCTACGAAATGCCTGCCAGTCTTCCTCATAAGTGCCGATGTTTTGTGATTGATATGTCTCAGCATTTTTTGCCGATTTTAGAAGAGCAATCGGAGCTGCTGCCCATGCCGGGCAAAAAAGCATGAACATGAAGGCAGCTAATAGGGGCAGAACTATCTTTTGTAATGGAAAAAGAGCCGAATCTGTCCCCGAGCTTGATTGCTCCGTTGCCCGGTTTTCGGCGGCGGGGTTCTTGAAGTCCATCCTTATATATATAGACATAGCTTCCCTGGGCTTTTCTGCTAATCCCTAATTATTGCAGGACGGCGCAGCAACTGCCACATAGCCTGGCTGAGAACGTGCGCCAGCTGCTCAAGATTGACCTTCTTGCCGTTTTGCTCTTAACAATTTATAACCCGCTGCGCTGAGATCTTCTCTTCGGGGTGTCATGACAACGGACTGGCAGTCCACATCTATCTCGAGCCGGCAGTACTGTTCAAAAGAAACTCCCTTCTGCCGGGGTATTTTATTCATTCTGCTTCTTTCCGTGCTTTCTCAATCGCTTGGCGCTCCAGAAGCAGTCCCTGGCGCTCATAAGCCTTCCAGAGCTCAGACCATTTCATGACGACATAGCGAGACTTTGAGTACTTTTTTGCCAGTCTTGTTATGCTGGCGTTGCCGCTGCGGAGGAGTTCAAGCCCGCTCAGACCTGCACAATCGATGCATAACACTTCGTTTTCATTTTCTTTGTGTTTCAGCTGCACTATGTCGTTTTCGAGCAAGCGTTTATCGCAGCCATAGCAGCGCGACGCCTTGCTCAATGCGTAAACTAGATCTTCTTTTTTTTTCGCAGAGTCTACAGTAGGCATGCAATAAACTAATTGGAAGCTGAAGCAAGAGGTCCATAATTATACGGACAGGCACCACCGCGCATTGCCTGTACGCGCTTAATCAGCTCGTCTTGCTGCTGACGAAAATGCACCACATTTCCATGCCAGCAAAAAATGACGAAATAGACGTTTTCTTTTTGCGTTTTAAACATTCCGACCAAAGTGCTTGTGCCACCATCTGTGCCAGGGAGAGTTCCTGTTTTGCCGACCATGCTTCCGCACTCGGAAGGATCTGTAAATCGCTCGTCGAGCGTTCCGGGATCAACCCCAGCAACAGGACAAATGTCTTGCAGGTCGAGTCCATTGGACTGAAGTTCTGCACGCAAAGCTTTTAAGACAAGCATCATATCTTTAGGTTTGACGCGTCCTTTTCCAAGTCCGCTTGCGCTGGCAAGTTTAAGTGAGCCCGGCGCTAAGCCTGATGCTTCGCTGACAATTTGTTGAACTCGTCCCAGCCCGCCTGCGCTTCGACCCAGTTGTTCGGCGACCTGATTTTGCGAATAACAAAGCATCTCTTTCAGTGTATCGCGCAAACTTTCGGATTCGTGCTCCGCGAGCTGTGTTGCGCCTTCCGGCACCTGTCCACATGCAACACCTTTGCTTATCGCAAGTCTCTTGCCTCGTGCCCAGGTTTTCTGCAATGCTCTAGCAGAGTAAGCCGCATCGGCGCAGCAGCCATAGCTGAAGCCGGGGGAAACAATCAACTTTCCATTTACTCGCTTGATTCCATTAGCTATGAGGCTTTCTTGCAAGGCCGAGGCATCCGTGTAATCAAATTGTGGATCTATTCCCTGCACATAAAGATTGCCGTTCAATATGCCTGCTGAATCAAGCTGTCCATCGCTAAATACCTTGCTCGTGAATCTGTGCTCCAATCCAAAAACTTTGATAGCACCTAATGCTGTAACAAGCTTGGCGACAGAAGCCGGGTTGAATTCTAGATTGGACAATTCATCAAGCAGGGTTTCGCCACGTTCTGTCATCATCAAAGTGCCTACTTGCGATTGAACATGCACAATTGCGTGACGCTTCGCTTTGTGCTTGACTTGTTTCTGTCTGCTGCATGAATGACGGTGCTGATTTTTTTGAAGATGCAACTGACTGTCGTGCAATCTTGCTGACGTCGGTGTGATGTTGCTGCCCAAGAGTAGTGCAGTGGATAGCAGACTGATGATGCCAGAACGAAACTTTGACACTGCAATTCTCCTTCTGGTTAATACTGGTACAGCAAAGCTGACAGCGCATTGCTACTGCTGACGATCTACCCAATTTAAGCGTAAACTCACTGTTTGGGCAAGAAAAATTTTCTCGTCGATCGCCTGTTATATTCTCAGTCTGAAGGAGTTTGAAAACCAGTACTGAGCTTCGACCTCTTAGAGAGGAATGTCGCACTTCTGATCGTACAACTTGATCACGGTATTGACGTCACGCTGAGACAAACGAGAATGCTCGTCGGTAACGGGGAACATGATGTCCGCCTGATTCGGACTATGGCCCAGGAGACCAAGCGCGTGTCCGAGTTCGTGAGTAACTATGTTTTGCAAGCAAGGATATCTTGATGATGGTTCCTTGGTACCGATCAAATCCAGATTGACTTCCATTACTTGTGGTGGCACTGTGTATTTTGGTCCTAATCTTGGAATGTAGATGGGCACTGGCACCGCGCCTACCGACATAAGTGAAAGCGAGCCATTGCCTCGATTTGTGTATTTCAGAATTGTGTGTGCACCGAGCAGGCAACCCGACGAATCTTTGTTGCCTCCTAAATGCTTCCAGATCACTTGAATGCGAGCTTGATTGGGATTATCGATTTGAGAGAACTTTACTGCGCCGTTCGTGCGTTGTTCCCAGGATTCGAATGCACGCACGACGCAATTGACGAAACCCTTGTCCGGATAAGGCTGAATGTACACTGGTATCGGCATGCTCTTAAAGCGAATCGATTTACCTTTGCTCGCTTTGTACACTTCCTGATAATAATCTGGTCGCGCAATCAATGCCGCATTGTCTGTCTCCATGCGAACAAGATTCGGTGGAAATGCATTCAGGAGCGGCAAAGCGTCAGGTGTAAAATTCTTTTTGACGGTATTGCTTCCCTGCAGCGGAACTGGTGCCGAGACCATCCTATTATAAGGAGCGGCTTGCTGCCGCTGCTCGTTTGCGGGCAGGCCTGATTCAGCACCTTGAGCGGGAGGGGCTAGATTGGGCTGCGGCTGGAATCGGCCTTGCGGGGCCTGAAAGCCCTGCACAGGTGCTGGCATCGTTTGGCTTTGTGCTGCGGGCGGAAATTGTTGTGGAGGCGCTGCATTCTGAAAATTCTGTGAGGCGGGATGCGGCTCTGGCACCCAGCCTGAACCATTTATGTTCGCATTGGGGTTTGAGAATGGGCGGTGCTTCCCACTTGCACTGTTTGCCGGCGCACCTTGTAAATTTCCGAACGTGCCGCTGGCTTGCATTCCGGCTGAAGGCGTCCAGCCATTGTTTGCAGGTCCGTTAGGTGCTGCTTGAAATGAAAACCCCTGCTGCTGCGGAGCCTGTTGACCTGCGTTTCTCTGGGAGACAGACTTTAATGTTTGCAATCGATCCACCATCGAGCCAGATTGCGGACCACCCAATAGCCGTTGCTCCAGATTTATGATTCTCTGAACAAGCGGAGCGGCCGGATCTCCAGGCGCCTGGTGTTGTCGCTCGAGCGCTTCGATGTCCGTCATAAGTCCGGAATAGCCCTGCTGGCTATGAACAGGCAATGCCGCCGCCGACAAATAGATGGATGCAAGAATTATGGATAAGCGTCGCTTCACTGGTTCTTGTCTGCTCCGAGCGGATTTAACTGCCTATTTTTTCCAGGTTTATGCTAACTTTATGATGAGAAGCATACGCTCAGTCTAGCAGCTTCATGCCACCTGAAAAATATATCCAACTTGAATATTGGGGATCAAATGGACGAACGATTGAAAGAGATTGCAGAAGTCCACTACCAGCAGCAGGAATTTTTGCAAACCCTTTTCGAGTTGGCTGTTGAAAATAAATGGTTTGATGTTCAGCACATGGTGCAGCATGACATGGCCAAGGCCATCATCGCGGATTATTCGCTTGAGCAAGGCATGGGCTTTTTCAATACCGATCTGTTCTATGACAACTGGGAAAACATCATCGATATCGGCTGGGAAGCATTTTGTACGCATACAGGGCTCAGCCGCGATCGTGTAAAAAAACAGTTGCAGCAATTAGGAAATCAGATGTAGCGTTATTTCAATGCTTCGGGATAGCGGACAACCATGGCGAATCCGCCCGGGAATTGCCCGTTGAATGAACATTGGGAGAGATTGAGCGAAGATAGCGACCAGACTCCTGGATTATCTGCGCTGAACTCCAGATCAACTCTTTCGCCCGGGTGGATTGTTACTGTGTCTCTGAACACATGGGGTTCTATAGGATCTGAGCCATTCTGCGACACTATTTCCAGCCTGTGACCTGTTAACGAAAACGGACAGGGTTGCTGGCTTGCATTTATCATGCGCAGTCGCATGCGCTCACCATTTTTCAATTCCAGCGGGGGAATCGATTGTGCGGATTTTCCATTACACAAAAGAAGTCCGCTGCTTACTTGTTTCTGCTGAGCTGTGTTGCCCGATCTCTTCAAATCGCCTGCTGATGCTTCAGTGAGTACGATTACTTGATCGCGTTCGTAAGTCTTGGGTACGCTTTTGGGTTCAACGATAATTGCGCCGACCATACCTTTGTGCATTTGATCGAGATGGGGTACCTGAGGTCGATAGTAAAAAGTTCCAGCTTGTGACGCCACGAATTGATAAACATAAGTTTGTCCAGGACCCACCAGTCCGGCGCCTGTCTTCGGCAATCCATCAACATTGTGCGGCAAGGACATGCCCTGAATGTACAGGGAGGTCGGAGTCTTGAGCCCATTATGCAGAACGAGTTTTACGCTGTCGCCTTCGGACACTCTAATATTTGGACCGGGGATCATATTGTTGTATCCAGCAGTGCTCATGAAGCAGCCGGGAAAAACTTCTGCCGTAGTTTCTTTTGCCTGCAAATGAAATTCCTTCACTTGCTGCTGTCCTGACACCATTGACTGCACACGCGACATATCTTTAAGCGCATCTTGCATGTTGTTTTTTATGGCGTCTATCTCTCTTTTCATATCGTGCAATTCATTTTTCTCTTGTTGCTGCTGAGTATGCAAATCAGCAGCGTCGTCAATTTGCGCTAATGAATATGTCGCGCTGCAGAGGCTTAGCAACGTCGACAGGATTAAACTTTGCTGGAGCAATTTCATGAAGGCTTGTGTTCTCTTTTTATTATTGCCACTGCACAGGGAGCGTGCATTGCAATTGCATGTGAAACGCTTCCCAGAAGGAAATGCTGCACTGCCGTGCGTCCTTCGGCGCCGGTGATGATCAGATCCGCCGGCATTGATTTAGCAAGTTCAACAATTTGTTGCGCAGGTTTTCCGTGTTTCAGAGCCATGTCTACCTTTTTTACTCCGGCATCAGCAAGCAGGCGCTTTGCGTCGGCAAGGAAGGTCTCTCCCTGCAGAACCAGGTTTTGTTCCACTCGAGAAATAAATTCAATTGGACTGACAAATTTAATTGGATCTGCAACGTCGACTGCATGAAGAAGCAGCACATTCACATCGTTTTTGTTGAGCTGGAACGTTTCGACGGCTCTAAGCATCGCCTCTTTTGCATTCTGCGATCCATCGACTGCGATGAGGACGTTTTTCAGAGCACTGGGAAATTTTGCCAGAGGGCGCAGAATTAGAATTGTGCCTGGTCCGTGTTTAACTACATTGCTTGATACACTGCCAAGCAATGCTTCCGTAACTACCGGATGCCTACCCGGCATCATAACGGTGAGATCACAGTTCTCGTCGCGTGCAACTGTTTCGATCATCATCGCCGGTGGTCCAGAGACGATCTCTTTTGTAATCGTCTGGCATTTGTCTTTTAGCAGTGTTTCTGCTTCTGTTAGTTTCTTCTGTGCTTCGACTTCAACAACATTTCGAAAATCATCAGCAAATTCGCCTTGTGAGCCGATGATGTTTTCATATGCCGGCCACGCTTCATTTACGTAAAGAAGATGCACTTCTCTGCCGGCGAGCGGCAATATCCCCGCCACCTGATCGATGATGGTGCTTGTCGGGTTTGTCATATCCATTGGAAATAGAATCTTCATTTCGAATTCCTGTTGCTGAAGTCCTGAATATTTTAACCGCTTGACGGAAAACAATTTTCCAGATTGAGTTTTTGCACATAATCGTAAATCGCCGCTAGAATCGGCTTCTTGCCTCAAATCCTGGCGAATGGTAATTGAAGAAACGCCCGACACTTTGATTAGATGAATGCTAAACGATTTATTTTGCTGAGCAAAATCTGGCTGGAAAGCGCATGAATGCAAGATATTTGGCATGTCAAGTTTTGAGATCTATACTTGACTTGGGGAAGCTTACTAGAAGCTTACTAATTGAAGAAGGGTTTGAGATGAATAATTCAGGTGAAGCCATTCTGGTTGTCAGGCTTTGTATTGCGTTTTCCATTTTTTCTTCTAACGCTGCTGTTTTTGCACAGGATATCAGCGGAATGGATGGAAGCGGCATTGGTGGTTTAAATCCACGCTTCCAACGTATCGACAGAGCGACAGGCAGCTCGGCTGGAGGCGGAGCTGCAGATTATGAACCTTTTGGATTTGGCGCTGGGGGCTCCGGTCCGGGGTTTGCTGTTGGGCCAATCGGGTACGGCAACACTTACGCAGGAGCTGCTTATTTCCCCAGGCGAGGCTCCCGGCTGTTTGGACCTGCTCCTTTTGGACCTATGGGCATGCCCATGACTAGGCCTGCTAGTTCGCTAGGAATGAAGCCCGGCTTCCAGGCTGGACCGGAGGAACCGGGTTCGCTTGGCCGTGTCCCAGATGTCGGTACTTTCAGCCAGGGAACTCTTCCAGTCCTGGGTGCCCCTCCTGATACTTCTGACATCAATTCCGGTTCGCTTTATCCTGGGTTAAACCGCTTCGGTAGTTCGGTTCCAGTAGGTCGTTAGTTTTATCACTTGTAGATCGTTACTTATCACTTCCGGTCAGCTGGTAGGGGCGCCTCACGGGCGCCCTTTATTTATTTCGCAGATGTGCGCTCATGAGGCGCCCTACCAGCAGGGATCATTTCAGGTAAAATGTTGTCTGCCTGAGAAAGTGCTTCGCCTTTGCAACCATGTTGAGGGATGAGTGTGCTTGTCTTGCTGATTTCATCAGCGGCAACTGAGCTGGTACAGGAGACATTCAAAGTGATTGATCGATACACGCGTCCTCAGATGGCAGCAATCTGGACAGAGGAAGCCAAGTTTCAAACTTTTCTGGACGTAGAGATAGCTGTTTGCGAAGCTCAAGCAAAGCTGGGGCGAATTCCGGAAGAAGCCGTTGAAGATATAAAAAAGACAGCTGGTTTCGACGTTCAGCGCATCAATGAAATCGAGCTTGAAGTTAAACACGATGTGATTGCATTTCTCACCAGCGTTGCCGAGGAAGTGGGTGAAAATTCCAGATTTATTCACCTGGGTTTGACCAGTTCGGACGTGATAGATACCGCATTAGCATTGCAGATGCGCCGCGCCGGCATACTTATCAAAGAAGACCTGCAAGCTCTGCATGATGCTATTTTAGAACAGGCGCGCAAGCACAAAAATACTATAACAGTGGGGCGTTCTCATGGAATTCATGCTGAACCCACTACCTTTGGTTTTAAGCTTGCTGTGTGGTTGGAAGAAGTTAAGCGTCAACAACAGCGATTCTCCGACGCAATGGATATGGTCGCTGTCGGTCAATTCAGCGGCGCTGTTGGAACTTACTCGAATATCGATCCTGAAATTGAGCGGATAACTTGCGAATTACTCGCATTGAGATCAGCGCCAATTTCGACTCAGATCATTCAACGAGATCGACATGCACAATTTATATGGGCTCTGGCAATGATCGGGTGCAGCCTTGAGAAATTTGCCGTTGAGATTCGTCATTTGCAACGGACTGACGTATTGGAAGCAGAAGAGCCATTCACCGCAGGGCAAAAAGGCTCATCCGCGATGCCGCACAAACGCAACCCTGTCGGCAGCGAAAATATTTCCGGACTGGCACGCGTTTTAAGGGGCAATGCCATGGCTGCAATGGAAAACATTCCGTTGTGGCATGAGCGCGATATATCACACAGTAGCGTTGAAAGAATTATTCTTCCAGACAGCTGCATTCTGGTTGATTATATGCTGGCTCGCTTTACGAAGATAGTCGAAGGGCTGGTCGTATATCCCGATAACATGCGCAAAAACATGGATAAATATGGTGGCGTTATTTTCTCGCAGGCCGTGATGCTTAAAATGGTTGAAAAAGGTATAAGCCGAGAAGAAGCTTATCGCATCGTGCAGTCCAATGCGATGAAAGCGTGGAATAACAACGGCGGTGATTTCCGCAAAAATCTTCTGGCTGATGAACAGGTAACCAAATTAATCAGCCAGAAGGAAATTGAAGAGTGCCTCGATCCTGAGCACTATTTGAGAAACGTAGGTGCGGTGTTCGAGCGCTTGGGGATATAGGTGATGATAGATCCGAAAAAGAAATTAGCAGGAGTTCTTATCCCAGTTTTTGCCATGCGCAGAGAAGGCGATCTCGGCATTGGTGACACTCTTGCCGTTAGAGAAGCAATTGAATTTTGTTCACGCAATCATTTGTCTGTTTTGCAGGTTTTGCCAATCAACGAAACTGGTGGTGATAACAGCCCTTATGGAGCAATCAGTTCTGTCGCCCTCGACCCTGTGCTTCTCAGTATCGAAGCTGATCTGGTTCCCGGGCTTGAAAAAACGGAGCGGGAATGGATTATCGATCAGAGCGGTTTGAGCCATGAGGATCAAAGCTACGTCAATTATGCACTTGTCAAAAAGTTGAAGCTGGATCTTTTGCGATCTGCTTGGAACAAGTTCAAGGCTCAATTAAATGGCGATGCAAAAAAATCTGCGGGCTCAAGTTTTGCCAGAGAAATTGAAGCCTTCAATCAGTTTCAAGAGGAGCACGCTGCCTGGCTTCCCTTCTACAGTTTGTTCCGCAGCTTCATCGATTTGCATGGAGGCAACGCCTGTTGGACGCAGTGGCCCAAAGAGCATCAAACTCCTGATGCTGCAGAAAAGTGGATGAAGCAATCGGAACTCAAGGAAAAGTTGGAGGACGATCGCGCCTTCTATTCCTATGTTCAGTGGTTGGCGTTCAAGCAATGGATAGATCTTCGCAAATTTGCAGACGAGCGTTCAATCAGTTTGATGGGTGATATCCCATTTGGTGTCAGCAGATATAGTTGTGATGTCTGGGCAGAACGCAATTTGTTCGATTTGCAATGGTCTGGGGGGGCGCCTCCAGAGCCGCTATTCCAGGGAGATCCGTTCACTACTAAGTGGGGACAAAATTGGGGCATTCCACTGTATGACTGGAAAACCCACGAGAAGGAGAACTACCGGTGGTGGCGCCAGAGAGTTGGGCGCCTGACTGACATTTTTAATTACTTCCGCATAGATCATGTTCTCGGATTCTTCAGAATTTATGGTTTCCCCTGGATACCGGAAAGAAACCAGGAGTTTGTTGAACTTACTGAAGAGGAAGCCGAAGAGCTGACTGACGGGCTTTTGCCTCACTTTATTCCTAGAGAGGATTACCCGGAGAAATTGGGCAAACTCAATGCTGCAGATGGCGAAAAAATCCTGAAAATAATTCAGGAGGCCGCCGGCAAGAATGGCGTTGTGGCCGAAGACCTGGGTATGGTTCCTCCATATGTTCGCCCGCTATTGCATAAAATGGGTATTCCAGGTTTTGCAATTCCGATTTTTGAACGCAACGAAAAGGATCGTTCTTTCAAGAAAAAGGAAGAGTTGCACCCGCTCAGCATCGCAACCTATGGCACTCATGACCACATGCCCCTGCGCTCATATTATGAAGATCTCTGCCGGCGCTGGCACGGGCCAGACGGTCACGAAGCCTGGTTGGATGTGCAGAGGCTAATGCGATTCCTCGGCCTTGACGAAAAGGATCCGCCTACTGAGTTCACTGATGAGCTTCACAAGGCTTTTGAACAGGCTCTGTTGGAAACCCCCTGCTGGCTCGCTGCGTTTATGATTCCTGATATTCTTGGAACATCAGAACAATTCAATGTTCCTGGAGTTGGCCTGGGAAATTGGACAAGCAGAATGGCGAAAACATTGAAGGCATACGAAGAAGATGATTATTTTGGACCAAAAATTAAAGGGCTCTCTGAAATGATCTTCAAAGAAGATCGACTCTCTTCTTTGAGTCCAGCTAGTACAATCAAGAAGTAAACGGAACGAGGTAGAAAATGTACCCAGCTTACTTGATAAGAGCGGGCATCGACTGGGTGAGGCATAACGAGGAATTCAAGGAGTCCGATCCCTATAGCCGCAGCATCGAGGCTGTCAAGGTGTGTCAAGCTCTCTGGGCTGAACAAAAAGGGAAGGTCGACGAGCATCTCGTGGAACCAGCCGCGGTGGCAGCTTATTGGGCAGAGTTTTTTCACGCTGAAGATCCACTTGCTGATGAGAATGAATGGCGTGACGGCTTGTCAAAACGTTCTGCGCAATACAGCGATTTCGACGAGTGGGCTGAATGGTTTAAACAAAGCTACAAGCATGTTTATGAAGACGGTATTTACTGGATGGGTGTGCTCACCACCGCATGGGCGCATACACACCAGCTCGAAGTAGTTTCTTCGGAAGATACCTGGGAATTTCGGAACGCCACTCCGTATCTTCTAACAAGTGAATTCTGGAAATTCGAGCCGCACATGGACACGGTGGCAGAGATACTTCAGGAAATTTGGAGTGAAGAACGCGAAGGCTTCGAAGAACTCGGCTTCGTCATTGAGGAACAGCGGATTCCCTATCTCGGCAAAGCAGAGTGCCTTGATTTTGATACTCAGCGCTACACTGTTTCCTATCCTGCAAGAGCTTCAAGAGACAAAGAAGTCATCGAGCTTGGCGAAATTGTCGCCGACATTGTTTTGCCCTCTGGTGACAGCTGGTATCGCAGCAGGGACAATATCATTTTTGCTGAGGAATATCTCGACGCAACTGCACTCATCAGCAGAGCTCGTTATGTTTTCCGCAGCCGCAAACGATTCATGGAACTTACGATAGATACAGATCCTGAACAAGCGCGAGTTCAAGCCGTATCCGAAGGCTGGCAGGTCGCCAGTCTTCAGGTCTAGAATTAGCGGCAAAGAGCGGAGCCTATGTATCAAGGTTTCTTCATTTTTGCAGCGGATCTTGGATACATTCTTGGCGTGGTTTTTACTTTCATCAAAACGAGCAACGAGAATTCACGTCCTAAAAGATCCGGATCGAAATGAACAGTTTCCTGTAAATTGCCGCCCAATCTTGAAGCGTATGCTTCTGCTTCTCCAGCCTCTAGCAAAGCCTGTTTCTTAGATCGTTGTGCTAAGAGCAAGCCACCTGTTTTTAAAAGAGGAAGGCAAAGCTCTGCCACCATGGGTAGTGCACCAACCGCACGCGCGGTGGCATAATCAAACTTTTCTCTGAATTTTTTGTCGTGTCCAATCGTCTCCGCCCGTTCACAAACAACTCGTACTTGTTTGTTCAGTCCAAGTTCGGCGCAAGTGCTTTCGAGAAAACGGCATTTCTTTCCAATTGAATCTACAAGTGTAACTCGCAACCATGGTGCTGCGATCGCAAGAACTAATCCAGGAAAGCCGGCACCACTGCCGATATCAATCAAGCTTTTGTTGGCAGGGTTTACGTTGCCTTCTGCTCCGCTTTCTGTCTCGTCTTTTGCCACGTTCTGAGAAACAGGAAGCAAGCGTCTTTTCGTCCAGGGAAGAAGATTGAGCGAATCGAGTAAGTGCTCTTTTAAAAGCACAGAGCTTTCAGAGTTTGCCACGAGATTCGTATGTTCGTTGTAGCGCTGAAGTGCCTGGCAATAAGCAAACAACTGTGAAAAAATCTCGGCGCCCAAGTCCCATTTGTACAGCGACTGTATTGCCGCATCATCCGTCCCAATTGAGTCCCATTCAGTTCTCAATCGTTGGTTCTCTTTACAAAGTCCGTGAAAAAGTGCTGGCATAGGGAACCGAGTCGGGGGCCATCCATGACCTCGTCCTTCAAGGTCCAGAGTACTTGTTTTTTCTGCCCATCGGTTCTGTCAGTCTCAACTTTGGCAGACAGCTTATAAACGCTGTCTATACCAAGTTCATCCAGCTTCATTGAAAGCGATGCTGCGCCTTCCGTGACAGGGAGTTCCACAAAATCTATAATGCCGTTGATACCACGAACGCCGAACATCCAGCTTTTGCGAGTAAAAGTAAAATAGGCAATTTCTTCAAGAGTCGCAGTCGATTCTGGACCCCTCGATTTTTTTGTCAAACGCGAGACTGTTATACGCAAATCAGGGTAGATCGAGTACTTGTTGAACTCATCACACCATGACTGGACCAGCCTGAAAAGCTTTTCGACGAAGGGCACTGTTGCCAGAGCCATCAGCCGCTCTTCCTCTTTTTTTCTGCGCTCGTTTTCTTGTTTTTCAGCTTCCGATTGGTTTGAATCGTCGGCAAGTTGCTTAATCCAGCTAAGTTCCACCGGAGTCCTCCATTCTTTTGCATTCTTTTGCACACATGATATCAAACTGGCGAGGTCACTTTGAGTCTCGCACGGCAACTTGGCTTCGAACTTCTGATATTCGCGATTGCTGTCTGCAATTAGCTCCACGAAGAATATTTTTTCAGACAATCTCGCAGAATTTTTGGGGGAATATGCCCAAAAGAGTGTTAAATCTGGCTCGAGAAGGAATAATTTTCGTGGGGCCATCGCAAAGTAAAAGGAAAACCCATTAACCCCAGCATTTGTGGGTGGTAGCCGGAAACGCAAGATGCTCTTGATTATTTCGAAAACCGAAGACCGCCCTGAGCTGGAATCTAAGATTCTTGCGGCTGCTTTCAAGCAGAGTATTGAGCGCGGTGACATTGACGGTTCTCGCCTGGCTCATAAAGAGCTGATGCAGCTGGCGCGGAAGGCTCGGCCGGCTCAGAGCGCAGGCAACGACGAGCAGGTAGAACGGGTCTTCGCGTCTGATAATCTTCACGTGATGGACCTGGCCACGCTGGTGAAAGCCCGAACGGCGAAGCTGACCATCATGCCAGCCCAGGCGCCAGCCTCGGATCCCGCTGCCGCGAAGTCAGGGGGCAATGGGCAGGATCCTGACCCTGAGCTGAGTGCGCAAGAGATTGTAGCGGTGCAGGCTACAAGCGCCAGGGTCTCACCTTCTGATAATGGAACTGACGCGCCAGCTGCTACTGAGATGCCTATCGTAGAGCCTGTCGCAGAAGCGGTTCCGCTTGATGAGCAGAGAGAGCGCGCGTACCAGCTTGCTGAGGAAGGGAAGACCGCTGGAGCGGCGGACGCCAGTTCCGATCCCGTAGATGCATTGAAGCCTGAGCATTTGCAACCCGATGAGCCTCTAGGCCTTTCGGTGCCCGAAGACGCCCTTTCCGATGAAGCTGAGGCGCAGGTCTGCCAGAATTTGAAGACCGAAGAAGGCGAATTAGCAACGGAAGAAAAGCTCCCTCCAGAACAGGTGGACCTTGCTGCCGCTGCTGAGGAGGAGTTACCAGCGAGCGCTTCTTCAGACGAGGAAGACCATCCAGGCAGTTTGACAGGTCTCGATGAGTCGAATGATAATTTGCCGTCTGTTCAGGAAGTGAAATCAGAATCGCCCGGTGAGAGCCAAAATCTAAAGGTGGCTCCAGCGAAGGGAGCTGAACCCAGCAAGAAAGCTCCGGCACAAAACAAATCTGGCGGCAGAATTCGTGGGCGCGCGGCAAGAAAGAAATACACGGCAGAATTGCGTGCAGCAACTCAAGCTGCGGCACAGCGAAAAAAGCAAGAAGCTCAAGATGCACAATCTCAACTTGCGGAGAATGACGATGATGAGATCGATCAAGCTGCAATTCTCCGCGCCGCATGGGAGCAGTCAGGCGTCCTCGCCGAAGACGTCAATGTTCGAGCAAATGAAGCCGGCGAGCCGGAACAAGAAACTCTAGCGCCCGAACCAATCTTTGAAGTTGAGATCTCCGAGCCGATCGCTGAAGAAAACGTCGAGAGCGAACTGGAGCCTGATTGGGAGATATCCGACGAGGAAGAACCAGCGCCGATTTACGAAGTTTTGGTCGACGAAGAACCCCCAGTGGAAGCAGTTCCTGAAGAAGCAACAATGGATGTGGTATCTGGAGAAGATGTCGATGAAAATGCCGCTTCTGAAGAGATTGCTGAGGAGATAATTCCAGAAGAAGAAGTAATCGCCTCATTCGAGCAAACTGTTGCTGCCGGTGCTACTCCAGCTAATTATCTTGATTTTGGACCGGAAGAGGAAGAAACGGGACAAGAACAGAGCGATTTCTCGACGAGTGAAGAAACATCATTTGCGCCCCCAGAAATTTATTCCAACATTGACTTCGGTGACAGCGGCGAGCACGAGACCGCGGAAGAAGTCGATCAAGGTGCGCTTGTCGAGCTGACGCACGCGCGCCCTGTCCCTGATCCGGATGGACCCTCATATTACTCTTGGATAGGTGCGGAAATCACAGATCCGTTTTTTGTTCTGCATGTTTGCTATCTCAAAGCTGTGAGAAACCTGCTTGTGCGCCAGTTCTCTGAGGACAAATCAACCGCTCTGGGACCTCACGATTTCAAACGGCAGCTACGTAATATGGGGGTGGCTTACAACGTTCTGTTCGATCCGCGCACCCGTCTCGATTATGATATGCGCCAAATGGGACTGCGCCAGCCTGATTCGGGCAGCGGCTTGACTGTTCCCGAAGACGCAAAATTACCCCAGGGCGGCGGTAAAGTCAAACTGGCTTTCAGCGAGCTGCTTATTGTTTGTCGTTTCTTCAATCCCGAGCAGATACTGGCTATCGTTAATGCTGCACGCATGTTGAATGAGCAACAATTCTGGGGCTATCTTGCTGAGTCCGGATTGCTGAGTTCAGTTGAGCTGCAGTCAATTCAGACTGCTTACCAGCTAATTTGCAACGGTCTGATTACGATTACTCAATTTGAACAGGCATTCCAGTATGTGCGGATGAACCAGCAACAATTGCTTGAGATTTTGCTGGCAGCCGGATGGCTTAGCTTTGAGGAATTGCAGGAATTCGCCGATTCGCCAGACCATGATACATTGCCTGAGGCACCACGCTTTTTTGAAGCGCATTTACAGGCTCCCGTTGCTCCGCAGCAGAAAGATGTTCAGGTCGGCGCAATCTTGCCCGACTGGATAGCATGGGACGAAAGTGAAGAGTTAGTTTCCAGCTCCGAGCAGGAAAATGATCTGGGAGACAAGCATTCTCAAATTCAGGATGCTGTTTTGGCACCAGATATGGTGTTAACATCCGCTGAGCTGGGGAAGATTCCCCCGGGGCAAGGCTCTCTAAATGAACCGCAGCAAAGCCCTTGTCCTGCAGATTTAAGCAGCTCTGCAGACAATGAGGTCGAGCAGGCAAAAGAGCCGGAGAAAGTAGAAGATTCGGCTGCTTCAGCGGAAAGCGCGGAGTTAGCAGTCTTAGATTTTTCAAAATTGGCGCAAATGGCGGAAGTCCGCTTATTGTATCCTGCTGCCAATGATGAGATAACAGATGAAGTGCCCAGTGCATTGAGTGATGCACTGTCGGCAGCTCATGCAAGTACGCATGACAGCCGCATGGACGAAGTACCAGCATCTCTGAGCGCTGCCTTGACGGCGGCACAAGAACATCTGGCGGCTCTAGATGCAGCAAAAGAAGCGGCGGAATCAGAGGACGTGGAAAAGATCAAAGGTACAGGCGACCAAGATTGAGCGGCACCATTGAAGCTTAAATGGCAATCGATAAGTTAAGAGCTACCGAAAGGAGCGGTCGGGACCGGCATGCCCTGGCGCTGAACATATGAGAGGTAGAGTCGAACTACCGTTGAAAGCTGTTCGCAAACGAGACGAATTACCTTTTGATCGCCAGGCTTGAATGAATGACCAGTCGGCGGAATGATTACCAACAGGCCAAGCCTGATGCCGGATGAATCAATCGGCTGAGTAATTGCATTCTCGTAAATCTGCATCGCTTTTGGAACCTCTTCTTTCAGTGGTGGCAATCCGAGTTGCATCGCGATTTTCATCACATAACCAAGCACTGATATCTCGGTTCCTGGCTTGCCCACATCCATGTTCACAACTGAAAATGAGCCATGGTTCACGACAAGCGAGCAGGCCTGGTAGTCTGCAAAAGATCCAAGCAGAACGAACAATTTCTCGGCAATGACTTCAATATCGCCTATATCGTCTGCTATTTTTCGCACTTCATCGGCGATGGTTGCTTCGAACAAAAGACGCTCGAGCAATTGATTGAGTCTGCTTGTAATTTCTTCGACCGAGGGGGTTTTGGCAGGGTCCGCAACCGCTCGCAGGCGGGGACGAACAGTGCTGTCGGAAAGAATTTCACGGATAGCTTTAATTAAACTGCCGAATCCCGGCTCTTTAGGAATGTAGCGGTCGGCTCCCGATTTCAAGCCCCAAAATCTGTCGATTGAACCATCCAATCGAGTGAGCAGAACCACAGGCGTGGCTTGCAAGTCCGGATCGCTCTTAACCAGTCTGCAAACTTGATAACCGTTTATGCCCGACATAACTACGTCGGAGATGATCAGATCTGGACTTTCGTTGTAGGCCATTACAAGCCCTTCCGAACCGCTGCGTGCAGCGATGACTTCGTAGCCTTCTTGTTCGAGCATTTTTCGAATGCTTAGAAGCTGCGTCGGGCTATCCTCAATGAGCAGTAAGCGAAATGGCATATAGGTTTTCCTATTACTACGGCTCTCCCAGCACTTTGTACCCATTATTTGGGTCTTCTGCTTTGGACCTAACAAAATGAGCAAATTTTGAGAATTGAGCCTGTTTTGACCAATTTTTGTAGTTATTGTCAGGTGGCATCATATCTAGAGCCTTTGAACCTATTGAATCAGCATTGGTGTGTTGTTTCAACCATTTTTGAATGTCTTTCAGTAAATTGTAATTGCCTGAATTAATGGCGGCCTCAGAAACGAGGATCATGGCGCTTGCATCATTTGGTCGAAGTCTAAAGCAAGTAGAAGCATGGCTGAGTGCCTGATTCATTTTGTTTGCTCGGCTGAGCATGGATGTGTAGGCCAGTTGACTATTGAAATCCCACGGATTTATGGACAGATATTCCGCGAAAAAGTTCTCGGCATCGTCGAATTTCTCAATTGATGCGCTGGCGTATGCAGAAGAAAGGATGCACGGCAGGTAGACAGAATTCTCGTTTTTGAGTTCTCTGAATAGATTCAGCGCGTCATTTGCGCGCTTCTCACGACAGAAAAGAAGTGCTTTGCGAAATATGGCTTGCGGGTCTTCCGCATCTAACTGTTCGAGAGCCGAAGAACATTCTGCGAGTTTATCTGCTTCAAAATAGTAATCGAACTTGCTCAGTCTATCTGATTCATTCTCTGCAACAATTTTAGCCGCACGTTGCAGAAAAAATTCTGCCTCAGATGTCTTTTGGAAGGCATTCAAAATAACTGCGCGATTATAGACTGTTGCGACTGATTCTTTCTCTTTGCTGAGCTTCTCGGCTAACTCATCTGCTCTGTGTTCATTCAACAGGCGCAGCAAGGTCCCATCTTGCAACGATTGCCGAGCAAAGGCTCTGCTCAATCGACAAAGGTTTTCTTGTTTGTTATCTCCAAAACTGGGAAGCCATGAGAGTCCGCCATCAAGCTGGCCGCTCAAGAAAAAGAAGTTGCGATCCAGAACATAATTGCTTTCCATAAAACTTTTGCAAGTGGCAAACTCCAGTTGAGCATCATCGTCGGTATTGATGCTTGCCTTCTGCCGCGTATTGAAGATTTTCAGTTCTTCCGGACCGAGCAGAACTGTGCTGAGTGGGTCAGAACAATCAAACAGCCCGGTTCGTGCAGTTAAATGATTGCTTTGTCTTGAATGCTTGAGCCGTTCGTTTATCTCCGAAAGAAAAGTTGAGTTTAGTTGAATTAAAGGGTCGGAATCTGAATCTTTAAACCCTAAGAGAATAAGCTCTCCAGCACCGGCCGGATGGCAAACATATGTTGAGGGGAATACTTCGTTGAATGTCTTTATGAGTGAACACAGTTGCTCGGCGGGGATCGCATAAATTTGCAACCACTGGCAAAAGACTCCTTTATTTTGCAGGCGTGATTTTGCAAGTGAGAAAAATTCTTGAGTGAATAGATCCGCAGAGCCCGCAACCCAGGGATCTCCTGGTTGAGAAACAATCACGTCGTAGCTTCTATTTGATGAAGAAAGAACGAAACGTGCGTCGTTGTCTTCAAAATGGACGCGCTTAAAAGCAGATTTCGATTCGTCCAGTCCTCCGCCATTGTAGGGCTGGAGATATTTGCAGGCGACTTTTACAGCAGGTTCGATTTCTGAGATATGCAAATTTTTCAGCTCAGGAAACGAGAGTAAAGCCGAAGCTGTGCACCCGCTGCCCAGGCCGATTAGAAGACCACTCTCTGCTGAACCTTTGTGGAAAAGAACCGGCAAGCCGGCTAGAAGCACGTGAGTTGGAAGGTCGCTTCCAGGACAAATCAAAGAAGGTTCTAGCGGAAGTGTTGCTTCTACTTTTGCATCGGACTTCAAGCTTATGTTGTTGTTATAGGCGAATTTATTCAGGCTGATTGTGCAGTTCAATCCTTCCATATAGAAAACAGGCTCGCTCATTTCTAATGCAATTGGAGTGCTCGAACTTGATTTTTGTGGGTTGTACAAAGCCCAACCGGCGCTGACCATTTTCGCGTTCCAATGTGGCGGCCTAATTATTACTGTGATTGGGAGCAGCAAGGAAAATGCAAGGGCTGTGAGCCATGTATATCGGGCTAGTTTCTGATATGTGTAGTAGAATCGAGGCCGTGCCTCGCCCTCATCACTGGACGGGGAAAAAGCGATGAGTGTTTTCCTCTCTTTGATGAGAAGAATCAAGGACATCAATACACAGAGGCTGGCGCATAAAAGCAATGAGATAAGTAAAGGCACGCTCATCGGTATTAATGCCCGGAAAAGGACCGCACCAAATATGATGCAAGCACTTACTCCACCAAAGCAATTGATTGCGTAGAATTTCGCTCCGTAAGCACTTTCTCCATGCCGCGCCGCCGCTGCAGCTGTCGGCAAAATTGATCCAAGCAGGGCTGACGTTGGAAACACAATGATTGCCGCAACAAACATACGCGAGATTATTGAACGTGAAAATGAATCGTATATGTTTAATGCGCTGAGTATTTCGTCCGATCTCAACATGATCTCTTGCAGATATTCATGGCAGTAAGAGCTGATTATTATCGAGACGGCTGAAAGCAAAAATAGGATTGTGACTAGTCTTCTTGCAATCTGCTTATTCCTGGCGATTAGATGCACAATGAATGAGCCGACGCCGGTGCCAAGCAGCAGCATAAACAGTACTGTGCCGACAGAGTAAATTGAGCTTCCAAAAAGTGAGGAGAAGATTCTAGTCCAGGTAATTTCGAGAACCAGCGCAATATAGCCGGACATAAAAGAGCAGAGTGCCCAAATATTAGAGGAAGAAGAATCGTCGACATTCTCCGCGGATTCTGACCGAATTTCGCTTTCGTCGGTGCTGTATTTTTGTGCTGCAAACAGTTCGCATACAATGAACACTAAGGTGTTGATGCCGCCTGCTAAGAACGCTGTTTTATTCAGCCCTAGCGACGGCAGCAGCCAGAATGAAGTGCAAAGGCTGCCGATCGCGGCTCCCGTTGTATTTGCGCCGTACAAAATCGGGAAGAAGATACGTTTGCAGTTCGTTTGAGAGAATGCTTTACCCAGAGCAGCAAAGCTTGCTCCCATGCAGGCGCATGGAAGCAAAAGTACGACAAATGCTATAAGGAAGCGCGCAAGATCGCAGAAAAATTCGTTGCCGCTGATGCCACCAAGTAAAGACGCAACGAATTCTTCGCTCTTCGCATTCAGAAGCAGACATACAAGTACGCCAGAAATGGCAGCTAGAAATTCGAGTCTGCCATAGAGCTTTAAGAAAAACTGCGATTTTTCTTTGAGGAGCTTCTTGTCGGAAATTTGCCAACAAATCAACGCCCCTGCTGCTGCGCCTGTAAGAAACGCTGCAAAAACACAAGAATTAGCATTGAGACCAGCGCCAAGAGCTCGCAACAAATGCCTGCACCAGACTATCTCAAAGGCAAGCCCGGCAAAGCCCGAAAAGAAAAAAAGTAAAGAAATTATGGCTGAGTGCGGCATCGCATTCATTATAATCTGTGGAATAAGATCTTTTGGAACAAGCCAGAAGTGATAATTAATTCCCTCACCCTTCATAATTTTATGAGCTACGCCGATGCGCAGGTCGATTTGACGCCTGTGGAAATAGCTTGCTTGACAGGCCCAAATGGTGCTGGGAAGTCTGCTTTGCTTGATGCAATTACCTGGGCGCTCTGGGAAAGCGCGCGTGCTTCCTCGGATGAGCTTGTGCGCCTGGGGCAAAGTGAGATGTGGGTTGACCTTTGCTTTACGCTGGAAGGACAGATATATAGAATACGCCGCTCACGACAGAAGTCATTCGGTCGGGCCGGGCAGCAAACCGGTACTCGTGGCAATCTCGATTTGCAGGTCTGGGATGGCAGCGAGGAAAGCTGGATGGCACAACTTGCAACTAGCGCGGGAGTTTCTGCCGTTGGAAAAAATGCACTGGCGGAGTCGGCGACTGCTGAAATTTCTAAAAATGCAAATCCAAAACCTGCATCTACAGCCAAGACCAGGTCAAAAAAATCGAGTGCGGCAACCATAGAGCAAGACGAAACGGACGATGCCGCCGTCATGGTAGGGGCGCCTCACGGGCGCCCTGCAAAATGGAAAAGTTTGACCTGCGCAAGCATGCGCGAAACCCAAAAGCGCCTGCGAGAACTTTTGCGCATGGACTACGAGACATTCATAACCAGCGTATATCTCAGGCAAGGCAGAGCCGATGAATTTACAACGAGGTCTGCTAACGAACGCAAGCAGGTTGTTTCAGATATTCTCGGTTTGGATTATTTCGATCGACTGCAGGAGCTATGCCGGGAAGAAGCTCGCGAGCGCAAAGGGCGCATTCAAATACTTGAAGCAGGTTTGGACTCTCGTTCCGATTTCGAGGAGGGATACACTCAGCTTGCTTTGAATATGGAGCAGCTTTCGACTGAACTTCAGATTCTTGAGCAAGAGCTTGTCGATAAACAGCTAAGACATTCAGAACTTGATGCTGATATCGCCAGATTGAACTATTTGCAAATGCGCGCTGAGACCGCTGTTACGCGAGTAGATGAATTAAAGGCGGATCTCACCAGTCTAGAGCGCCGTAGTGAGGAATTACTGCATCAAAAGTCAAGGCTAGAGACGGTTTTGCTGCAATCGGACTTTATTGCGCAACAGTTCAATCAATTTGAAGAATGCAAGGCTCTTGCTGAGAAAATGGATCTGATGGCTGTGCGGCATAATGAACTGAATTCAAAGCGGCTGGAATTGCGCTCGGCAGTGGCAATGGCGCAGGGGCGTATGGAAGTCGAGCATGAGCATTTGAAAGCAACTCTCGATACCAGGAAATCGCGGGCAACGGCACTGGAAAAAACTTGCGCCGAGTCAAAGAAATTGGAAGAGTCCTTTCAGGAGTATAAACATCTGCTTGATGCAGAGCTGGAAATGTCGCGTAAACGTGAGGCTTTTACATCACTTACGGCACGTGCTGATGAGTTGCAATCGATGATTGCCGAATCGCGCGTACGGCTTGAGGCGCAAATTCAGCAAAAGGAAAAACTTGTCATTGAGCTTGATGAACTTCTCTGTGGGAGGCATCAGATTGAACAAGAGCAAGACGATCTGCAAAAACAACTCGAGTTGATAGACAGATTTGAGGCTGAATTTGAGTTGGTTGAAGAGAAGGGCATTAAGCTGAAATCGCAAATTGATTCGCTGCAACAACAAATCGTCCAGCTGAAAAAATATATTCGGGAAAGCGAACAAAAGATGCATGAGTTGTGTGAAACTCCTGATTTGAGCAGCTGCCCGCTTTGTCGTTCTCCCATTGTTGACAGCAAAGCCGTGCTTGATCGCTATAAAGACGATTGTGAAAACGCGCATTCCGACATAGGCAACATCGATACTGAAATAGGCGGACTCACTGAAGAGCGTGATAATTTGCGTAAGCGTTATGTTGAATTGCGAAAGAAAATCAGCGAACGAAAGCTTATTGATATGAAAATTGGTGAGTTCAACGCCCGAAAGGCAGCGATTGAGCGAGCTGAAGCATCACGATTACAATTGCAGGTCGAACTTGCTGACGCCAGGAAGAAGCTGGAGACAAACCTCTTTGCTCCGGTAGAAAAGGAAAGCCTGGTGCGTGTGAAGGCCGAGCTGAGCAAGCTGGAATTTGATCCTATAGTGTTCTCCAGCTTTCAGGCGCAAATGCGCTCGCAAAGACATATCGAAATCCGCTATCAGCAGCTGCAAAAAGATTTAAAAGAACTTGCAGAGTTGAACGCAGAGATTCCTGCATTGCAGGGCAAAATTGAAAAGATGGAAAAGGATTTGAAGGAAGGGGCATTTGCTCCTGCTGAGCGAGCGGGTATTGCGGAGCTGGAAACCGCAATTGCTGAACTTGCTTACGATAAAAGCCGGCATCAAGAATTAAAGGGCAAATTGCTTGAGCTTATGCCTTATGCTGAGAAAGCACGAGACCTGCGCAAGGCAGAAGAGGAGTTGCCTGAGATTAAGCAAGCAAGCTCCGAGCTCTCGTCAATGGTGTCATCGCGCCGTCAGGAGATTGAACGCTTGCAAAACGAAGTGCGCGAATGGGAAGCAAAACTGGATGATATGCTTCAATTGAAACAAGAGCTGGAAGAAAATAAGTTAGATCAATCCACTTTGTATGCTCGCAAAGAAGAGCAGCTTAAGCAAAAAATGTTGCTTGAATCACGCTTAGAACAACTGCAGCAAGACAAGCTAGATCTTGATTCGAAAAAGAAAATTCTTGCCGACAGCATTAAGGAAATGAGCGAATACAATGTTCTTGCGGAAGCATTTGGCAAGAAAGGATTGCAAGCAATCATAATTGAGAATGCCATTCCGGAAATTGAAGCAGAGGCTAACCGCATTCTTTCCAAACTTACCGATAACCAAATGCACCTTGCGCTGATAACTCAGCAACGTACTCGTCAGGGAAATCCGGTTGAAACGCTCGATATTATCATCGCTGACGATATAGGCAGCCGCAGTTATGAACTGTACAGCGGCGGTGAAGCATTCAAAGTAAATTTCGCCCTGCGCGTTGCAATGTCTCGACTGCTTGCACGCAGAGCCGGAGCCAAACTAGAAACATTGATTATCGACGAGGGATTTGGCTCACAGGACGAATACAGCCGCGCAAAAATGATTCAGGCAATTTCTTCGATCAAATCGGACTTTGCAAAAATAATTGTGGTTACACACATCGCTGAAGTCAAAGAAATGTTTCCGGTGCAAATTGTGGTCAATAAAGAAGAGGGCATTTCTCGCGTTTCTCTTGCTTCTTAGTTTGTATTCGTGATCAGCAATGATGCTAGAATAAGCATGCATGAATGAAGACCCATACGCCGCACTTCAGATTCGCGATTTCCGTTTTTTGTTAGCGGCCAGGCTTTTTGCAACGATAGCCGTGCAAATTCAATTCATGGCGGTGGGTTGGCAGCTTTATGCACTCACTAAAAGTCCACTATATCTCGGTTGCCTGGGGCTTGCTGGTGCGTTACCAGCCATCGGTGTAGCACTATATGCAGGACATGTTGCTGACATAGTTGATCGAAGAAAAATCGTAATCGGCGCAGTTCTGGTTCTTAACTTTTCCATGATTGCACTTGCCGCATGTTCTTTTGGATTGGAACAAAACCTTCTTGTTCCAATAATTTTTACTACAGTCGCAATAACTGGATTCGCAAGAGGTTTTTATGCTCCTGCAATTTTTGCCATCATTTCGGATATTGTTCCGCGGGAACTATATGCAAATGCAGCGGCCTGGCAATCTTCATTATGGCAAGGCTCCGCCGTGGCAGGTCCAATCCTCGGTGGAATTTTGTATACCAGTTTCGGTGCTGGTCTTACTTACTCGTTTTCCACTATTCTGCTCATTGGTTCTTTGCTTTGCTTCTTGATGGTAAAAGCTCGCAGTGCCAATCAAGCAAAGGCGAACTCGAGCATCATCGCAAACATCAAAGAAGGATTACAGTTTGTTTTTTCGAATCAGATCATTATTGCTTCAATGGCTCTGGATCTCTTCGCCGTTCTCTTCGGTGGTGTCGTTGCCTTACTGCCGATTTTTGCATCAGAGGTGTTTCACGCCGGCCCACAGGTGCTTGGTGTGCTTAGAGCCGCGCCATGCGTCGGAGCCCTGCTTGCTTCGACATATCTCACGCATCATCCACTCAATAAGGCCGCAGGACTTATCTTTCTTGTTTCTGTGGCTGGTTTTGGTTTATGTATGATCTGCTTCGGCTTGTCTTCGAATATGTATCTGTCGTGCGCAATCCTTGCCTTGAGCGGTTGCCTGGATGGAATAAGTGTCTACATACGCAGCACCATCTATCAACTTCTCACGCCTAACGAAATGAAGGGCCGAGTTGCCGCGGTCAATAGTATCTTCATAGGTTCTTCCAATGAAATTGGTGAGTTTGAATCGGGAGTCGCTGCAAAATTGCTCGGGCTGATTCCTTCCGTGATTTTTGGAGGCAGTATGACCTTGCTTGTAGTTTTAATCTCCGCCATCAAGGCGCCAAAATTGAGAAATCTGCAAATGGATAGCCTGTTTGCAAAAATTCCGGAATGATTTTGCTCTTTTCAATCCTGCGTAGTCCGTAAGCTGGGGATCTCATTCCTCAATTATGCTAATCTTTTGCACGGTATCTAGCGACGATGCCATGCGTCGTTGTAGGGTCGATACCATGCGTTGCTGTAGGGGCGATGCCATGCGTCGCCCAAGCCGGAAGCACGAGGGTTGTGATGGGTGATCGTGAAGACGAGTCCAGCGGTAAAAAACGCAAAGGCGGCTGGGACTTTTCGCGCCGCAGTTTTTTGAAAGGTGCTGGGCTTGGCGCCTTAGGAGCAATATCAGTGGATAATTCTTCAGCTGCTGTAAGCAGCAATGTGCTTGGTCCCGGACCAGTCGCACTTAACTTGAAAGTCAACAATAAAATGCATGCGCTGCAAGTAGAGCCAATGACTACTCTTGCAGAAGCATTGCGAAACCATATGGGACTCACCGGCACGAAAGTATCTTGTGACAGAGGCTCCTGTTCTGCTTGTACTGTTTGGCTGGATGGAACCCCAGTTTGTTCATGCATGACTCTTGCAATCGATGTTGCTCAACGTGCAGTGACAACGATTGAAGGTCTTGCAAATGGCGAACATCTACATCCGTGTCAGCAAGCTTTTATTGATAAGGATGCAATGATGTGTGGCTTCTGCACTCCGGGGATGCTTATGAGCTGCGCCGCATTGCTTGCACGCAATTCTGCTCCTACGCTTGAAGATGTGCAGGATGCTACAGCAGGTAACCTCTGCCGTTGCGGCACCTACCCCAAAGTTTTTGAAGCGACGATAGCTGCTTCGAAGATGCAAGAATCTTGAGGCGCAAGGAGCAACTTAAATGAACAGCGAAAATCTAGGCGCAGAAAAAGCTGATAAGAATACTCGAGTTATAAAAGTACCGGTTGGAATTTACGGCCACGAAATTGCACTGGTGGAACGTGTTGTGCCTGCTGATGAGCCCGATCCACTTCCGGTAAATGCAGAACTTGCCGTAGTCGGTAAGTCGACTAAGCGCCTGGATGGGCGTTTGAAAGTGACGGGAGCCGCTAAATACAGCGCTGATATCCAATTGCCAGGCATGTTGTATGCACGTCTGTTGCGTTCACCGCATCCGCACGCGCGTATCAAATCAATTGAATATATCGAGGCTGCAAAATATCCAGGTGTTAGGGCTGTCTATATTGTTAATCATGTGCTCGGCACCGCCAGAGAGCGTTCGGAGTCAGCGCGAGCTGAGAATGAAAAGCTGGATTTCAACACAGGTAAGTCACCGGTGATACGTTATGTCGGGCAGCCGGTTGCTGCAGTGGCTGCCGTAACCGAAAGAGCTGCAGAAGAAGCTTGCAAGCTCATCAAAGTAAACTACCAACTGCTGCCGTTTGTCGTTGACCTCGACGATGCTATGAAGGCTGATGCGCCTCTTGTATTTCCTGGACCCACAGAGCAGGACGCCACCGGGGGAGGTGGCGGGGCCCCTCCAGGTTTGCCGCAGAAGGGCAATGTTCGCGGGCCGGAAAAGGCAGGATTATTTGGTGGCGCCCGCGGTGACGTCAAAACAGGCTTTGAACAGGCGGAAGTGATAGTAGAACGCGAGTATCGCACGCAAATGCACATGCACTCGGCTCTGGAACCACACGGCATGGTGGCGGATTGGCGCGACGATGGCTTAACCGTTTATGCTTCCATCCAGGCTACTGCAGGCTTGAGATCGGATCTTGCAGCCTTATTTGGTCTGCCGAAAAGCAAGGTGCGCGTGATTACCGAATTCATGGGCGGAGGATTCGGTGCAAAGTTTGGACCGGGCAACCACGGGCTCGCCGCTATTCATTTATCACGTATGAGCAAGGCTCCGGTCAAATTGATGCTGGATCGAAAAGAGGAACAAACCACGGCCGGACAAAGGCCAAATTCAATTCAAGAATTGAAAATAGGAGCAAAGAAAGACGGCACGCTTTGTGCGATTCGCTTGAAGTCACATGGAACTGGGGGCACCAGTCTCGGTGCTGGGGTCGGCTGGGCGGCTCAGTCTATGTATGATTGTCCAAATTTCGAATTCGAGCACTTTGACGTTTTAACCCATCAATCTCCTGCCTGTGCATTTCGCGCTCCCGGGCAGCCTCAAGGATGTTTCGCTCTTGAGCAAGCCGTCGATGAACTCGCCGAAAAATTGAAAATGGATCCAATTCATTTGCGCGATATCATCGACAAAAATCAGTTGCGGAAAATTCAACGGCAGGAAGGCGCAAAGAAATTTGGCTGGGATAAACGAAAGGCTCCCGATTCTTCAAACGGCTCTGTGAAGATTGGCATCGGCATGGCTCAAGGTGAATGGCCTCGATTTATCGATATGGATTCCTCCTGTGAAGTTCGGCTGGGTCGAGACGGCTCGGTTGAATTTCTCTCCAGTGTACAGGACATCGGCACTGGTATTAGAACCGCTCTTGCACAAGTAGTGGCAGAAGAACTTGGAATGCATGTTGATGAAATACACGTGCGAATCGGCGACACGCTTTTCCCTGCTGGCCCTATGTCCGGTGGCAGCATGACTACAGGATCTATAACTCCCGCGGCACGCAAAGCAGCATTTCATGCAAAGCAGAAATTGTTGCAAATGGCGGCGGAGAAATTACACTTAGATGCTAATACTCTCGATTTGAAAAACGGGCGAGTTTTCTCAAAGGAGCATAGCGATAAGGCTATCTCTATGAAGGAACTACTTTCAAAGTCTCCGACAGAACACCTGAGTTTCAATGCAAGCAGAGCGCCTGACTATGGTGGATTCGAGCAAGGTAATTACCTCGGCTTTGGGCGACTCAGCAGCGTTCAATTCGTTGAATTGTCAGTTGATACTGGCACCGGTCGGGTAAGACTTAATCGTGTTCTCGCTGTTGCCAGCCCCGGACGCCCGATCAATCCACTAGCAATTGAGAGCCAGATAAATGGCGGTATCATTCAGGGAATGTCCTGGGCCTTGTATGAGCACAGGCATGTAGACAAGGCTAGCGGAATAATAGTCAATTCAAATCTCGAGTCTTACAAAATTGCCTATGCAAAAGAAATTCCACATATAGACATCATTTTGCTGGAGGAGTATCTTGGGCGCTCAAGCACCGATGCTGGTGGCATTGGCGAACCAGCGATCGTGCCTACGGCTGCAGCAATTGCGAATGCCTTCTACAATGCAACCGGAGTGCGAATGTTCGAGATGCCGTTCACACCCGATAGAGTTCTGGCTGCACTCTCGAAACAAGGAGTTAAGCGATGATTAAAAACTCGTTTCGTTGGATGCAAGCGAAATCACCTGAGGAAGCGGCTAAGGAAGCAAGTAGCACAGCTGCGGCTCTTTGCTTTAGAAATCCTAAGGAGCAGAACCCTGACAGCAAGGCTGCCACAATAATCAAAGCTGCCGGAATTGATATTTTGGATTTGATGAAGGAAGATCTTCTTCCGGCCTCCTGTCTTGTGAATATAGGCAACATTGCGGCTCTGAGTGGAATTAAAATCGCTGCTGATAAATCGCTGCGCCTGGGTCCGCTGTGCACCCTGACTGAAATTGCAAGCAACAAAGATCTACGCCAGCATTACACTGCTCTGACGGATGCTGCTTCTCATATTGCAACGCCGAATATTCGAAATGTTGCCACATTGGGTGGCAATTTATTGCAGAGACCGCGCTGCTGGTATTTCAGATCATCTGATTTCCATTGTTCGAAGAAAGGCGGCGACCATTGTTTTGCTATTGAGGGTGAAAATAAATACCTCTCCATCTTTGGTACAGACGTTTGCGTGGCCGTTCATCCATCGACGATGGCTGTTTCCCTTATTGCTCTAGGGGCTGAGCTCGAAATCTTGACTGCGGAGGGAAAGACAAAGCGAATTTTACTCGAGGAATTTTTCGTGGGACCCGATCAGGACGTGAGCCGTGAGAATATACTCGAGCGCAATGAGCTGATCAGCGCGATTCATGTTCCTTATGCTAATTTGCATTCGGCTCATTTCAAATCTGGTGAAAAAGATTCTTTCGATTGGTCCACGGGTGATTGCGCAGTTGCTTTGCGTCTCGACGGGCGAGTCTGCAAAAAAGCGAACATCATTATTGGCGCTGTTGCGCCTGTTCCCTATCGCGCTAAAGAAGCCGAGGCATTTTTGCTCGGAAAGGAAATTGACGAAAACGCATCGAAACATGCTGCTGAACTGGCATTGAAAGGCGCCAAGCCTCTTTCGCAAAATAGCTATAAAATCGAGCTGTGCAAGACAATTGTTGAACGCACCATTATGAAGGCGGCAGCGCATGTCTGAGCAAGGCAAGGATATATGCAAATTTCTGCGAGGCAAGAACGGACTCGGCACGCTGGAAGGTGGAGAGAACCCGTGGCGTTTGCTGGATACGCTGACTACCACGTTTACCTGTTTGTGCACAGGGGAGCCATTTGGGCCAGATGAGGAGCTTGCGTATGCTTCCACGTGCAGAGCCGGGCGCGCCTGTTATGAAAAGATGGAACCGATAGATTAAGCTTAGCCTAACTTAAGCTTGCTTCGCGACTCATGCTGGACAGGTAATTTCAGGCATCGGCATTGCTGCATTTGCATCGGGTCTGGTAACAGAGAATGACAACTCGACGAGTTTTTTGTTCTCAGAAAGCAGATCTGAACTAATATTGTAAAGGTGTTCGCTTTGCAGGTATGCCCTGAGCAGCAGAAAAAGTGAACGCTGACAAATCGAGTCTCGGTTCAAAAGGCAAGCATTATGCGGCTTTTGAGGCTCAGAGGAGGTCGATTGGCTGACACTGAACAAGAAAACAAATTCGAGAAGGCTCTCGAACGGCTCGCGCAGCAACAGCAGCAATTGCTCGAGAAGCAAGAATCATTACTAAAACAGATTTCCGAAAACCAGAAGCCTCTGCGCAAAGATATCTGGGACAGGCTTGGTGCAATTGCACCTATCCTCAGCGGCACCATTATCGCTCTGGGTGGCACTTATTTCACGCTGGCTTACAATCAGCAGCAATTGAAGCTGCAAGAAGCGCAAACAATCGAGCGTTTTATTCCGCACTTGCTTGGCGATGAAAAAAGCAAGCGTGCGGCTATTCTGGCAATTTCTTCGCTGACCGATGCGAAAATGGCCGCCAAAGTTGCGTCGATTTTCGCAAGTCCGGGCACCGTGTCTGCATTAGAGTCTATTGCTGAGAATGACACCAGTGGAGATCGCAAGGCTCTGAAAGGCGCGCTTGCAAAGGCTCTGGACAATATGGCTGAAACCTATCGCATGGACAAGCGCTACGAAGATGCGATTGCTACTTACAAGAAAGCGCTAGATCTGCAGGAGCAGACTTCAGGCAAGAACAGTATCCAGCTCGTGCCGAACTTAAATCGTATTGCCGAACTCTATGCAATTCACAAAGACTTCGATTCTGCAGAGACGCTGCTTAAGCGAGCCTCGGACATTCAGAAAAGTGGTTTTGGAGCAGATTCAATGCAATTTGCCGCTCAATTGAGGCGCCTTGCCGACTTGTATAAAGAACAGGGACTGGATGCAAAATCACAGTCAGTAATGAATCAGGCTGTCGCCATTGAACAGAAATTACCAGCCACTGCCGGTAGTGGCGTCAAATCCGCCGAGCAGCGCACTGAAGGTGAGCTAGGCGTACCTATTACCGGTGCGCCTGAGCATTCCGCCAGGGAAGAGTTGTCGGAGCCCAAGATTTATACCGTCGTACCTGAGGGAAATAAACCCGCTGAAAGTGCTCCGCGAAACAGCGAGCGTTCGAACTCAGAATCCGCAATTACTGTTCCTGCCCGCGCAATTGAACTAAAAGAAACAGATCCCGGCAAAACCGAGACTGCTGCAAACGAAGCCGTTCTAAGGGAAGGCGCGGAGAAGACGCATTAGGCGCTTGTAAACACCTCACCTGCTTGTCAAATGTGCTAGATTAGTCAGGTGCAGCATCCTGACTGCTCTCGACATCCCGGGGTGAAGATTATGGCGGAGATTACTCACTCACGTAAGCTCAGTGAGCTTTTGATTGAATTGAACGTGCTCACGCCCGACGAGATCAGTGAGGCGATTGTAATTGCACGGCAAATCAATTTGCCGCTCGGACGAGCCCTTGTTTTGTCGAATAAAATCTCTGAGCAGGAGTTGCGCACGATCAAGCAAATTCAATCGCTTCTAAAAGAGAATGCTATTGATCTCACAAAGGCTGCACAAGTGCATGCTCTTGTGAAAAAAGAAGGACAAAGTTTGGCGCAGGCTTTGCAAAAAGCTGGAGTTTCGGCAAGAAAATCCGATGAACCACTTACGCGGAGCAAGTTCGGAAATTTGTTGATTGATTCCGGCATCGTAAGTGCAGAGCAAATGGATGAAGCGCTTAGAATAGGCTACGAGACCGGTACACCAGTAGGGCGTATGCTCGTGGTCTCCGGCGTTGTTAACCACAGTGTGATTGCCCGAGCCCTTGAAATTCAGGTATTGCTGCGCGAAGGCAAAATGAGTTATAGCCAGGCAGTTGAATTGCTGAAGTCGGAGAGCTTGCGAGTTCTGCCCGTGGAGCAGAGCGCAGAGCAAAGAGGTTTCAGCAAAAACGGCTCCAACAAGCGCGTTCGACTAGGTGAATTGCTGATGTTGGCCGGCGTACTCACTGAAGGAGATATGTTGAATGTTCTGGAAATTGGCTTGACTGCAACAAAATCTCTAGGTGATACCTTAATCGAACGCGGATTGATTGCAAAACCGGTTCTTGATCTTGCATTGAAAATGCAAGATATGATTTCGGACGGAAGTATCGAGATCCGAGCTGCCGCGGCTGCTCTGCAGGAGCTTGCAAGTACCGGCAAAGCACCAGACCCGGCAAAGCTGGCTGCTGCAGATGAGGGTGAAGTGCGACTGGGGGATCTCTTGCAACAAACAGGGCTTGTAGATGATGAAGACATTCGAGATGCAATTGATCTTTCCTCAACTTTTCCTGCGGTCATTGGAAAAATGCTTGTGGTGGCTGGCTCCATCGATGAAGGAACGCTGCTTGCAGCGTTGCGCTGCCAGTTCTTAATCCGCAATAAAGCTATCAACGAACACGAAGCGACGCAGGCTCTGGTCTATGCGCAACGTCATCAGCCTGGACGATTCACTGGAAGAACTAGGCATTCGCATTCCCGCCGCATTCCGCCGCGACTCAGAATTGTAATCACGTGCCCGGATTTGGGTCGATGTTCCAGCCTAGATCTTTGAAGGCGTCGTCGATTGAGCAACGCATTCTCTGGCTGTAGGTTAAAGCAGTTATGGCTTTGTCTTCCGTCAGTAGCCCTTTGCTTACAAGATATTGGCAGCGCAAACCATTGTTCAAGGTAAGTTCTTCTATTTGTCCGGTAGCCACAAGAATTTTTCCAAGCAGCGATGTGTGGGCGATTGTGAGTTGAATCGCTTCATTGATATCGTCGTCTGTTACAAGACCCGCACGCTTCAATAAATCCCCCAGACGAGGCGTTTTTACTAAGTCCGGAACCTGTTCAATTTCAGCAATTGCATCTGCAAGCGACTTCTTATTAACGACGACCTTTTTTAAGAGCTCACCGGCTGAGTATGGTGGTACTTTGTCAGTGCCTACCAGTTCTTGAATTTCTAGAGCGACATCAATTGCTTCCCGGGTGAGAAGCCCTTTCTGAATCAAAACCTGTCCCATAGGCTTGTCCGTAACCAGGCATGATTCCAGCGCGTTTAAAAGATCTTGCTCTGTAAGCAACCCTGCCATTACCAGAATGTCGCCAAGCTTGACCTTGCGTGGTGGAACTTGTAGCTGCACCCCTTGATCCATCAAACTTTTTTCAAATGTCTTTTGCCTTGCAAATGCAGCTTGCAATCCGGCAATTGCTTGCTTCCTGTTTATACGCCCGTCTCTTATTAACACCTGAGCATTCAAGCCTGCCCACAATATATTGTGGTTCACGAAGTCGTTAATTACCAATACTCGCCCGAGTGGTAATTGCGATTTCGATGCAATTCGCAGTGCTTCATTCAATTGCTCTTTGTTGATAATGCTTGCATCAAAAAGTAATTCGCCAAGTTTGGTGAATATGGGATCGTCTTTGGGCGTCCAACCAGCTTTTGCAAGTGCCGCGCCTGCGCTGATATTCTCATTCTTGACCAGAGGAAGTGCTGTTTTAATTGTTTGAATATCAAGCAATTTATCGCGCAGCATTGATTGCATTTCGACTGCCGCCACAATTACGTTGCTTGTCAAAATCCCCATCATGACAAAGGCTCTGCCAAGAGGCAAAGAGAGGGCAGACGCGATTTCCATTGCTTTGGCCATCTGCTCTTCCGTGACAAGCTCGGAAATTAAAAGCAGGGATCCCAATCGTGCGCCAGTTTTTTGTTCTTCTGTCTGTTTGCCCATGGATCAAACAATTCCAAGAGTAATGCGTAGTCGAACACTAGAACTAATTTACCACTGATCTAACGAAGATAGAACCCTGCCCCAGCTCATCTGCTCGGCTTTGCTGCCGCATAATCAAGAAGTCCCTGCTTTTGTGCTGCTTGTTTGCTGGCGATGGAAAAAACATACCATTGCTGTCCAGATTTAACTGCTTTAACAAGAGCTGCTTCGCTATCCTTGTTTTTGTTCTCCAGCTCTTTCAGATCGCGCACAATATTTTCGCTGATTCCGAAGTATTTTTGTAATGTCTCTGTCTGGTTTTTGTAGAGCAAAAACGCAGTCGTCATTTTGGGATTCTTAGAAGCGTTGGCAAATTTTGCCGGCCAAGTTTCTCCTTTGACTAGCACGACTTTGTGATTGCCTCCGACGAAATCAAACAGATGATTGTTCAAATCGTCAGCAAGATCTTCACTTGAGAGTGGCGATTGCACAAGCTGCGATCGCCAGAGAATAATCTGGGGATCTTCCTGCCAGTTTGGAAACGTTTCGTCGAAAGCTTTCATCGCTTTTTGTGCATAGTCGTCTGCGTTTATCGAAGCTGGGGAGGAGGAGCTCGCATACTCCATTAGAATCGGCAATAGTGCTTTAGCATACTTATCAACATACTTGTTGTCGTACCATCTTCCGGTTTTATCCTTTCCGTGAACTTGTTTGTGAAACCAGGCTTGAATTGCCGCTGCTTGCGATTCGTTGAGCAAGTCATAGTTGAATTGTCGGTCGGCTTTCTCGAAACTTGCAACGAGAGCCTTATTGAACTCTGGACTGCGAAAAGCCCAGAGCATATGTGTGAATTCATGAATCAATCCGTCACTGTCTTCGAGCGCTCTGTCGTTATTTACGCGGGGGTCATGGAAGCCTGCAATTACATCCGGCGGTATTATTCCCTGAGACAAAATTATGCCGAGATCGAGGTTCTCGGAAAACGCTGATGTACTAAAGGTGAATCCTTTCCCATCCCCGGTTACCTCAGTCGGCACCGGTACAAGTATTGCTCGGAGCGGTCGCGATCGTCCAGCGCTACTTTGGAATAGTTTGGCTACTGTCTCAAGCGGTCGAGAAAACTCCTGCTCATTTGTTCTGAACCAACCGAGATCTTTATTTAACTGTGGGCTGAGTGGTTTCCAAATAAGTTGCTCGTAGAGGGGACGAAAGTGATTCATAACTTGCTGCAGAATTTGAAATTCGTCCTCTGAACAACAAGGCTCCGCTAGTTTGAAAAACTCGTCAAAACTTTTTGTACTGCTTGCAATCACCATTAGCTTTTGAATGAGTTCAAGCTTTCTGCCTGTTGGAATTTCAAATTCTCGTTTTGCTTTGCGAAACCATTGATAATCACGTATCAGCTTCTTATCTAATTTGTTTAACTTGTAATGCGAGGCAAGGAATTCGGAATATCCCTTTCCTTCATCAGTTTGACCGGAAATGCCTTCGACAAATCGCAGAAGCCCACAGGGTTCTGAACTGCTGAACTCAATGCGTAACTTGCCTCTTGCTTCATTATTGTCTAAAGACAAGCATTGCTGTGCTGGCGTGAAGAAAAGGCTAACTCCAAGCAGTGTGGCTGCCAGTGCTCGCGGAAATTTCGTCGAATTCTTGATCATTGATTGCTTCAAAAGCTGTCTCCCGGAGCCTTAAATTTTAACTGTGTTGCAGCTGGGAATCAACTCGATATTTGTCCGGCGTGCTATAAGATCTTCAGGAGAGTTTCGTGCGCAAGGTAATCGTAATCAATCCTGCGATCGCTCTATGTTGTGCGTTGGGTTTACTCTCTTCTGCTTCGGTTGCGATGGCTGAGTCTGCCGCTGACATTGCAAAAAGGATGTATAACGGTTTTGATCTGAGCGAGGTTATGTTTCCGCTCCGGCAGGCGTTGAAAGAGCGTCCTAAAGACCCAGAGCTGCATTATCTCATGGGAAAAATGTACTCAGAAAGATGTGGTTCTCAGTTGAGAGCCGTAAAAGAGTTTCAACTTGCACTGAAATATGGACCAAACGCGCCTTTTGCTCAGGACTGCAAAGGACGCATCGCTAGGTGGAACGCGGAAGTGAATAAAAAGGGGCAGAAGTTTGCCTGGTCTAATCTCGATTGTTGGTTTGATGATTACTACAAGAAGAATGAGTACCATTCCTATGATCCCGATCCGCAGCCGGATTGGGCAAAGAAATTCGAGGGCAAGAAAGAATGGAAGGTAGATGTTCATCTCATCTCCTGCTTTTTTCGTCATCCGTTTTTCGATGGCAAACCGGTAAAACCTCAAGAAACAAATTGGCATTCTGGCTTTATGAAGGCTTTTCATGATGCCTGGGAAAAGCGAGCCAAAGAAGCTCAGATCGAAGGCTCCGCTGATATGTATTGCGCCGTTGACAATGATGGAGTAATACACCCGATTATATTCCACTCGAGCGGCGGAGATGCTTTCAAGAAACTGTTGCTAGCAACTTTCAGGTCGCTGGACAGCTGTCCGTCGCTGATGCTTGCTGGAAAAAGCAACGCAGTGTTTAAGGCGCGCATTGCCTGCAGAAATGCTTATGAAATGAGTGGTACCTGGTATGCATTTACCTTGCAGGGTGGCCCTGTTACGCCAGTGAAGGTGACTTTCGGCGCCGTGGGAGAACTCGACAACAATGGAAAGCCTCAGATAAACCAAACCGGGCTGACTTATGAGCCGGTACCACCGATGAAGAATTCTAAGCCAGCTGCAGCGGCCAGACCGAAAACTCCCGCGGAAAAAGCCAAAGAACAGGCGAGCATTAAGCAAGCAAAATTGGCGATGGGGCATGGCATTTTCGAAAACGCTTACGATGTGCTCTGGCCTCTCGTAGAAAATGACAACGCCGAAGCCTGTTATCTTATGGCGACAGCACTCGCATCCCCAGGCAATTCGCACCCTCAACCAAGAGTCGCAGAAGTATTCATGCAAAAAGCCGTCGACCTCGGCGATTCCACTGCAGTAAACCAACTGCTCGATTCCATTGAATTCGGCAATGCACAAATCTCCACGGAAAAAGGCGTAGAGATGTGCAAAAAATTCGCCGACAAAGGACTCGCCTCCTGCCAGTACCGCATTGGACGCTACCTGGAATTCGGCGATACGGTTGAGCAAGATAAGGAACTCGCTCTCAAGTATTACAAACTCGCTGCCACCGCTGGCGATGCAGACGCTAAGTCAGCGATTACACGGTTGGGAATGAAATAGAGAAACCCGGAAGCGCCGGCGGCTCGCCGGCTTCTAATTCGACCGATCAATTAGACCAGGCATTTATAGACAGAATCATATTGCTTAAGGCTTTCTTGATAGGCTTTCATCACGTCGTTTCGTGGTTTTTCGCCTCGCTTTTTATCTATAAGATCTCTCAAGGCTTCGTCTATGAGCGACTGAAGCGGACGCCCTTCTTCTTTTGCCAACTTACGAACGGCCTTAAGAAGCTTAGCCTCAGCTTGCGATGAAAACTTTTGTTTTGGCTGCGACATAACGATCCCCTCTACTACAAACTATATCATGGGATGAAATAAGGCAAGTCATTGTTTGCACTGGTCTGACCTTTACAAGTTTATGGAGTTTGTATTTGGCTAGGGAAGGTTGGCCACTCCCTAACGAGTAAAAGCAAAGCTCGTTATAACAGGAAAATGATCAGAACCAAAATATGGTCCGAGCTTGCGATCAACAACGGCAAGGTTTCCGCGAGCGAAGCAATGATCAATTGCTAAAATTGGAAAGTAAGGCGGTCTAGCTTTGGTAGGCCAGCTAAGCTGCAATCCGCGCCCCTGGCGAGAATCAACCATATGTGCGTTTTTTATTAGTGACTTTAATGGATTACACCAGCTTGATGAATTCATATCGCCGCAAAGAATAGCGTCAGCGAATGATTCCTTTAGCATTTCGGACACCCCTTGGGCGTCATCATAGTGGTAGGCAAAGTATCTAGGGGAAACCGGACCCTGCAGGTGCGTATGAATCAAAGAGACAAAATTATTCTCTATATCTAAATCCACTTTTATGGTGGGATGATTACGAGGACAAAAAAGCCCTATTTTACTTTGCTGAATGGGGTATTTTGAGTAAACTCCATTCCCGTATGTACTATCCTGCGGTGAGAGAACTCTATGAGGATAAGCTTTCATACAATCAGATAATGATTTAGCCCAGAGTGGTGTAAGCTCTTCGATAACTACGATGTCTGCATTGGTTTCCTTGATAAGAGCTGCCGCCTTTTCATGCGACATGTTGTTGTATTGAACGTTCATTTCCAAAAGTTTGAATTTTACTTGAGCTGTTGGCTGGGTTGCTAATGGTGCATACAAGGTGAATACATCCATAGCGTAGAGATTCAGGCAAATGCCCGTTACGGCAACGGCTATTTCAATCGGTTTTCGCATGTATGTAAGAATAATCAGCCATACAGTAGAAATAGCTAAATAGAAAAGACGAAACTGCGAAAGCAAAAAGAACGGCCAAAACTTATCGAAGAATCCTACAAGTATAATGAAGAGGGTGAGTTTGTTCAGCAACGGAATAGAAATCCGATTTCTCACGATCTAACCCTCTTCAACAAATCGTCGAGGGCGTCGAAAGCAGTTGGGTCTTCGGGGAGCTTGCTCTCGGCGTGAGATTGTTCGAGATTTTGGGTGAGGCGTTGGATTTCTTTGCTGTGGAATTCGATGTCGGCTTCTTCAAGCGATTGTTTTTCTTGTCCGCTTTTTTTTCGTGCAACCAGATCATTGATGTAGGGAAGCTTGAAATGCTCATTGAGATTGCAAATGTTTGCTTCGAGTGTTCCCGTCTGCATCAGATAGGTGCCAGTGAGCAGCACACGGTAAACATAGAGCAGCGGTTTAACTCTTGGTGGATCTTGTTTGAGAAAGAGGTTCCACTGGGTGGCGGCGAAACCCAGATAATGGTGCGCGTGGTTTCTGGTGATACATAGAGGGGCAATTTGTTTTAATTCTTCGTGTTCAACTGTGCTGTGCACAACCAGCGGTGACAGCAATTGTTCGAGGACATAGCCATTTCTTCTTAAGAGAAGCTGGAAAAACTTTTTTACATCATGTGTAACCAGATCGAGCTCGATGCCATCTCTAATTGCACTCAGCTCGATGGTCTCCTGGCCGGTTTTTAATCCGACAACTTCGCGCACAGGAAGAATATGAACGCCACGAAGGTCGTAATCGGAATCAGGTGACGGGAAGCCGTACAAGTGTGCTCCACTGATTGTAGCGAACAACAAAGGATAAGCATGATCTTTAACTGCCTGATTCAGAGCTTCTGGATAGTTCATTATGAGGAAACCATTCTACGACGAGCGGAAATCAAGAAATCGTTCGACCATTCATAATCTGGTCGCTCTGGTAACTTCGTGGATGCGAATGCAGCATCGAATTCCTTGTGCAATTGCAGGCGCCATTCGTTTACTTTGTCCCATTCGACATTTCCGGAACGGATTTCCATAAAACGGTCTCTGTATTGCTCCACCCGAACGGGTACAAACCCATCTTTCAGAATAACAGTTCCGGAAACCAATAAGCGCACCAGATGCATGACGTGCTTCCAGCGCAGTTCGCCTCTCGTTCGCAGATCTTGCTCCAGCTTTCTAAATTGAGAAAGAACATAGCCGTTGTAGGTCTGGTATACGAGCCGCGACAAAAATTTGGTTCTGCCTGCAAGCAATTCTTCTGCAATTTCGTTTTTGTGTTCCACAAGAGGTGTGTAGAGGCATTCAAGAACATTCGGATTCGCTTTCAAAGCAAGAACGAGAAATTTCTGTAATTCCCAGTAGCACTCCTGTGTATCCGCTTTTTCAATCTGTTCCGGTATTCCATAGAGAGACCAGTGCAGTTCCGCTGTAGGCAAATAGATGCCTCGCCGATCTATATCGGAATCGTCTACGTCAAGTCCAAATGCGCGCGAACCAACTACACATTTGTAGATGACATACTTATACAGATCCTCGTCGCCTGGCAGCGCATCGGGACGATCAAACGTCAAACTCTGTAATTGTTTTCTGATTGCAAGATCTTGTCTGTATAACTCAGACGTTTCACCATCCGGAAAAATTACTCGGTATGGTTTGCTATTGTCACTGGGGCTTTCGATTATTTTGCCAACAGTTCCACTGCGCCGAATGGCAGTACCAGCTGGGTCGTGAATCTCTACTGTCATGACAACCTGCGTGCCGACCGGCAGAACTAGCGCTGGTTTTTCTTTTGCATCTGCCACAATAATTTATATTCCTTCTTCGTCTAAATCAGCGGATCTAGGTGCCAACCGCCGTAAAGTCTGAACAAATAAATCCACGAGCCAATGCAAACCAGAGCATTGAAGGCGAGAAATGCAATTATCAACCATTTACTTTTCTTGCCGAATAAACTCATGCCACCGATTATTAAAGCCTGAATTGGAATTTCCGAAGTGATCAGATAACGACCCTGTGGACCGCCATAGTTGTAAACAGAGGCCCAGATCATTGAAGCAATATTGATTATCAGAGTAAGCGCAAGGCTGCCCCACATGAGAGCTTTTATGCTGAACTGTTTGTCTATTTGCCAGGTTTTGAAACTGCGCAAACTTTGCAATGCACCAATCGCCGCTGATATGACAAATCCCAACCAGGTAAAATAAATGGGTTTGGGAAGATATTTCGTCATATAACCAAACATGCCCCAGTAGCTGAAAAACGTCATCCGCCACCATGCCAGTGACTTTATGATATGAGAAGCCGGCAAATAGTAATGTTGGTCCTTATGGAATATTTCCGCCCACGACTTGTACATAGTTTTTGTACCAAGCATGTCACCTGGGTATTGTTGCAAGCTGTGCATGAACCACCAGGCACACAGCCCGATTGCAAGTAATGCTGCAGCAGCCATGCACCCAATTGCAAATGTCCAGGCTGTTCCGTGCAAAAAGACTGATGCAATCACGGCAATTGCTACTACCGGTAAAATTGCCAGACCAGAATACTTGGTCATGGCTAGCCACCCGGCTAAGGCGCCTATTGCCATGGTTCTTTTAAGGCTAATGCCGGAACGAAGTGTCTCAAGCATCAGCCATATGATCAGGCTTGCTAATGCAGAAGACGTTGAATCGTTGTTTGCATATGAATGGATGAACGCCAACTGCGGGTGAGCTGCCACCGCAATTGGTATCGCCAGGGCCGCCAACCTGTTTTTTGGAAAAAGAATAATCGCGATTTTCACAGCAGCAAACAGCATGACCTGTCCCATAATTATGCTGCCAAGGCGCTCGGTCAGGGCTAGATATTGATCGTTGGCAAGATACGTTGTAAGTACGTGAGGGATGTACCCGAGTTGGGGCAGGGAGCCATAGACGGAAGATGCCCCGCCAGCCGCGACTTCGTGAGCCCCTGGAAGTCGCCAGTGTTCACGCAAAAATTTTATTACCCAGTAGTGTGCAAATTCGTCGGGCGCCTCAACCATGGGAACCATAAAAATCCACGGTATGCGGAAAAACAGGAACGCGCCCAGGAGGCAAACGAAGTCTTCGTTTGTAATCGGCGGATGCTCAGCAGCCTGGGCTGCTGTTGAACTCGATTCGGTTTCAGTGGGAATATTTTGCACAGAGGGATCCTACCGGATTGTGAAACGGGCACGCAAGGCATGCTCCGGGCAGAGTTTTTCCAGGCGGGGTTCACCCTTTAACTGCCTTTAATTTCGTCGCCCATCAAGATGAGATCGGCATGCTGTCTCAGAGGTTCGACATATCTGATATATGCCTCTTCGACATGGATGCTGTGTTTGATAGTCTCAATTGTGTTGCGACCTCGCTCTACATCTCTTTTGATGCGTCTTGCCATCCTCTGGTCGACGGGCGTATCTATAAATATTTTCAGGCTTGATATCTCGTTAAGTGGGTTGTGAAAAGCAAAAATGCCTTCCACAATGACAATTCCGCTTTTGGGCGCTGGAATCAACTGCGTGCCCATTCGCCGGCAACTTACCATGTCGTAAACGGGGATCCAGACGTCTTCGCCGTCCGCAAGCTTAGTGCATGCATCGCCGCAAGCTTCAAGATCGACAGCAGATGGATGATCAAAGTCGTAGGTGCCGTCCGGGTTCAAATCAAGCTTGTCCAGGCTTTTGTAAAAGTGGTCCGTTGCAACGATTGCTGCTCCGACAAACTTTCGGGCAAGTGTCGACTTTCCTGAGCCTGAGCCCCCGCAGATGGCGATTATTTGCGAAGAACGTTTTCTCATCTTTACCAGTTGTTTTTTTGCGAGGAATTCGTGCGCGCATGAATTAGACTAATTGAGCCTGAACCATAGATCAAGTCCTCTTGCAAACTTGAAGAGCCAATTCTGAAGCCATAGATTAGATGGTTCTAAGTGCAAGAAAAGGTGCGTGACGAATCGCGATGCTGAAATTGCTATTGGCGCTGTTTTTTATAGTCATCCTGCTAGCGCCTGGAATGACGTGGTGGGTCGCTCAGCGTCCTGTGCCTGTTCTCGATGGCATCGGCGAGCTGCGCGGGCTTTCTAAGCCTGTTCTCGTCCGCTACGATTCAAGAGCAATTCCGTATATCCAGGCAGAAGCTGATGAAGACGCTTACGCTGCGCAGGGTTATGTTGTCGCGCGCGAGCGCATGTTTCAGATGGACATGCTGCGGCGCTCGGCTGAAGGCAGGCTTGCGCAGGTTTATGGTCTAACGGCTTTGCCGACTGATCGTTTGATGCGAACCATAGGCTTTGAGCGATTGGCTCTGGAAGAACTTCATGCTTTGACTCCTCAGGCTAAAAATGCTGTTGAAGCATATACGCGAGGGGTTAATGCTTATTTGCGTGATAACGGAGATAAGCTTCCAGCAGAGTTTACGCTGCTTGGTTATAAGCCTGATGAATGGCGTGATGTCGACAGTCTTGCTGTGATGAAATATCTTGCCTATGAGCTGGATGAATCATGGAAGCTTGATGAATTGCGCTGGCGTGTTTTGAACAGAGTTGGTGATTCTCTTGCTTCTCGGTTGTTTAATGATGATCTTTCTGTTTCGAGCTGGAGTCCGGAGCCGAAGGTGAGTAGCGTGCCTCAGACTACACCGCAAGCGGCACCGCAGAAAGTTGTTCCGGGACGGCAACTTGGTTCACCGCAGGGGCATTTACCGAGCGATTTTGTGGGGGAGCGAATACCTGTCGCGAGTGGACATGGGTTGCTTACTGCAGCTGCGGAGCAGGAGCCGGCTGGCAGCCGGCGCTCCCGGGGCGTCCGAGGCCTTAACACGATTGCACTGAAAGATCCTGACGGACGTATTGGCACCAGACTCGGTGCTATTGCTAATGCGCAGGACTTTATGAGGAAGACGGATCCCAGCTGGGGAAGCACAACGTGGGTGCTCTCTCCTTCATACAGTAAGTCAGGCGGTGCGTTGCTAGCGGCGGACAAACACTCTGCACTTACAACACCGAATGAATTTTTCCTCTGCTCGATTTCATCCCCTGGAATGCATGTAGTCGGCGCAACTATTCCTGGAGTGCCCGGAATCATCTTGGGCCGAAATGCGATGATTGGCTGGTCCTCCGCGGGGATGCATGCTGACGTGCAAGACTTGTTTGCGGAGCATTTCGCTTCTGAATCTGACAATAAATACAAGAGCCCAGACAAAACCGAAAACGCTAAGGACTTTCACGAAGCGATACCTGTTCGCTTCGGGCATGATGTCGATCACAAAATCAGCATGACCAGGCATGGTCCTGTTTTGCTTCGCGATAAAGAAAGCGCAATAACTCTGTCTTGGACAGGGTTCCAAACAACAAGACCCTGGCTCAATGCTCTTTGTGCAATCAATACGGCTTCCGATTGGAACGCATTTTCACAAGCACTTTCGCAATATGGCGGACCCGCACAACTATTTGTATTTGCCGATAAACGAGGCAATATCGGCTGCCACGCTGCCGGAATTATTCCTGTGAGAGCAGCTGGTGCCGATGGCACCATGATGGCTGAAGGCTGGTCGGGCAAGGGCGATTGGATAGCTTACGTTGACTACAACGATTTGCCTCAGTCATTCATGCCGGCTGGAACTGTCGGTAGACCTTCAGGTGATTTCTGTATTGCAGCCGGACAGAAACTCGCGGCCGCGCCACAATTAGGCGCACGACCAGCCCAGGTCTGGGGTCATCAGTGGGCTCCGCCTTATCGGGCAAATCGTCTTGCTCTATCGCTTCCTCGCGGCAAATCAGCGCAAAAACTCGATCTTTTCGATTTTACGGCATACCAGGGTGATGAACTCAGCATGACTGCTCAACTGGTTCTTGCTGAATTGAAAAAAGCAATCGAGGCAAACAAATCGATTGATGCGGTGCAAGCAAAAGAAATGGAAATCATGCAGCATTGGGATCTCAACGTAAAACGAGATTCAGTTGCTGGTACTTTTTACGAAGCTTTCATCGGCTCTCTTGCACGAAGAATAATAGAATCAAAACTCAAGGACCATGAGTTGACTAACGATTACTTCCGCTACTGGCCTTTATGGACCACTTTCGTCGAGGATTATCTGCGCAAAAAACCGGCCGACCTTTTGCCCGGCCCCGACGAACGCACACCAGAAACCTTTCTTCTCACCACTTTTGCGAAATCAAATACTCGCTTGAAATTGCTTTTCAAAAACGATAAAGCCGATGCCTGGAAATGGGAAAATGCGCACATCGCTAATTTCAAGGCATTTGGTTTGCAGCAGGTCGCATGGATGCGTTATCTATTCGATATCAACGGTATCGGCGTTGGGGGCGACGCTAATTGCTTGAACGCCTGCGATGTAGATCGCACATCAGTTGGTGGTGCCTACCAGTGCAACAACGGTCCCTCTGTGCGCTTGCTCATGGACATGCACGACGATGATGCAATTTATGGAAACCTTGCGCTCGGACAATCCGGCCATTACTTCTCGCCTAACAGACAGGACCAGTTAAATTCCTGGCTGAAAGCAGATCCACTACCGATAGCCTTTTCAGATGCTCAATTAGAAAAACAGTGCAGGCAAAAGTTCTATCTAACTTTGCCAAACTACAACAGATAACCGGGGAAACAAAATGCCGAAAGTACTTGTTGCTGATGAAATAAGTCCAGAAGGAATTGAAATAATGAAGCGGAATGTAGACGTTGACTACATTCCTGATGTCAGCCCCGAAAAATTGCTTCAAATAATTCCTGAGTATGATGCGTTGCTGGTGCGCAGTCGCTGCAAGGTGCCCAAAGAGGTTCTCGAAGCAGGCAAGAAACTTCGCATTGTCGGACGCGCAGGCGTGGGTGTTGATAATATCGATCTGCAGGCTGCAACAGAGACTGGTGTGCTTGTAGTCAACTCACCGGAAGGCAACACTGCAAGCGCTTCAGAGCACACTCTTGCATTGATGATGTCACTTTCTCGCCAAATTCCGACTGCTGATGCATCGATGAAATCGGGCAAGTGGGATCGCAATAAATTCATGGGTTCTGAATTGTTCAATAAAACTTTGGGTGTAGTCGGGCTCGGCAAAATCGGAAGCCGCGTCGCGAGTGCAGCTCAATCGATGGGCATGAAAGTCATAGCTTTTGACCCTTTTATGAGTGCGGAACGCGCACGAGAAATAAATGTGCGAATGGTTACGCTTGATGAAATTTGGGAGAATGCGGACTATATAACCCTGCACACTCCAAAAACCAAAGACACTGCGGGAATGGTAAACGCACAGGTTCTTTCCAAGATGAAAAAAGGCGTTCGTATAGTTAACGCCGCCCGTGGTGGCTTGATTGATGAAGCCGCGCTTGCAGAGGCGATAAAGGAAGGCAAAGTCGCAGGTGCGGGGCTTGATGTATTTTCAGATGAACCCTTGAAAGAAGACTCGCCATTGAGACAGCTCGGCAGCAAAGTAGTTCTTACGCCGCACCTTGGAGCCTCTACCGAAGAAGCACAGTTCAACGTGGCTATAGACATCGCTGAACAAATCAGCGATTATCTCTGCGGCAAGCATGCGCGCAGCCCTGTAAATATGCCGACAATGCGCCCTGAAGTTTTGAAAGCTCTGGGTAAATTTGTCTGGCTTGCTGAAGCGATGGCGGCGATTGCCGGTGAATTTTTGCGCGGCAACGTTAAGCAAATCGACATTGGTGTCAGTGGCGAACTTTGCAATAAAGATACTGCCCCGCTTGCGACAGCAGCATTGCGCGGAATGTTTGCCAACCGCATGGAAGGCGTAACTTATGTCAATGCCCCGATTGTGGCGAAAAATCATGGTGTGCATGTTCGCACCGCATGTCTTGGCACGGACACTGTGCGATCTGAAATTACAATGACTCTCTCAGGAGACGGTGGCGACGCGAAACTAGTTGGCACCGTGCTTGCTCATGATGAGCCTTTGATCACACGCATCAATGATTTTCCGGTGAACTTGACACCACAACGCTACATGCTTTTCACTAGCCACCGCGATCAACCAGGTATGGTTGCAAAAGTTGCAGGAATTCTCGGGCAATTCGATATCAACATCAGTACAATGTCTGTTGCTCGTTTGGGCGTTCGCGAAGAAGCCGTCATGGTCATGGGGCTAGACGATGCTCTTAATCGCAAACTGCTCGGAGAAGTCGAATCGGCAGCCGGTATTCATCTAGCTAGATTTGTATCACTCGATCACCTACCACAAGAGTCAGTTAAGATGAGGTAAGATGCTCAATCGCCGTCAAACAGGGATCCTTTGTCTTGTCGCGATTCTTATCGGACAGTCCCTCTTTGGCTGCTTCTTTTTGCAAGCCAGCAATGCCCTTGATGTTGAGAGTGTAATCAAGGATACGATCAAAAATCAGTTGCCGCGTGTTCCGCAAGAACCGATCAAAGTCGATCGAAAAAATCAAAAGCTTGAAGATTTGATTCCACGGCAGGATATTCCTTATGGTTTTGCTCCGATGATTCCCTTGAACGGAATTTCCATTTCCGGCCTGGGGCAAAAGGCAATTCTCAGTCTAGGCGAAAACTACTTTGTGGTTCGCAGCAATACAAATGCAATCCGGATGTGCGATCTCTACAAAGAAAATCGCGCTGCTTCCAAAGCGAATTATGTAACAATGGATTGCATTGTGCACCCGTATTTTGCCTTTCGCAACCGCGTACTGGCTGAAACAATAAAGAAATATCTTTTGCCGCTGACGAAGACCTTGCTCTATTCCATGCTCAAAGTTGCTGTTATAGATTACAGACAAGCTGATGACGCTGAGGTTCGCACAGACATTGAATGCAATATTGCATTTATCAGTCTGGCCTTGAAAGTGCTCGACCCCAATTTTACGGTGCCCGTTCTCGGGCGCGTTCCACAGTTGGTGCAATCGGATTTTGAGGCGATGAGTGCTTTCAAGCCTGCTCACAGCTATATATATGATCGCAAAGAAGATTTCACCTATTACAGACCAATTGGTTGGTATCGTACTAACCCAGAGCTCGTTGCTTTTTACAAAGTCAAAACATGGCTTTCGCGTTTGAATTATCCGATCAACGATGTGACTTTTGAGGCTGACGGAATAAAAGGCAATAATTTCAGGCGATCGGTTCTGCTTTATCGTTGCCTGGAGCTTGCGCGCATCGATGGCAAGCCCGCAATTGATTACTGGATGCGTCTGGTGAAAGGTATGTTCTTGCTCGGTTCGCAAGTTGAAAACTGGCAAGAGAAGAATCTATATGCACACGACTACAAATCCGTGTTTAGAAACAATTCTACGGATTTGAAAATGACTCTGAGCGCCCTGGCTGAGCCGCTTTATCGAACAAAGCTATTGCTTGCAGTGCGTAAGCAAAAACCTGTGAGCCTGGGCTCGACTTCTATTTTTGATTTGGACGAAGCCCGAGCAGACAGAGAAACAGTGGCTTCGTATCGCTTCATTCCCAATATCGGCTATCCGGAAGATCCATGGCTTCGTTACGCGGCGCGACTCTATCCGAAACCAGGTATTTCAACAAATGTATTTCCAGTTGCCTTGCTTGATCTCAATGCCTGGGGCGCGCCACAAGCTGCCAACTTTATTCTCGACAGCAGCTGGGCTATGGATGAGAGCATGCCCAAAACAGTGACTGAACTGAAGCGATGGGTATTGCGTCGCAATCTCACTGGTCAGGTTCAACCTATGGACTGCAAAATTTGGAACATGCTTTCACCTTCGTGGCGTCTGCTTCCTGATGGCATCCAGACGGCACTGCGCGGGCAGATGTGGGCCAACAGGCGCATGGAAACCGTGTTCTCTGCGTGGCTGGATAGTCGTGTATCAATTGCGCCGCTTCATTACACGCCGCTTAAGAATCCGACCGCTCAGTCGGTTTCGCCCTCTTCTTCGGCATCTGCGGCCAGTGAAGATCGCATAGGCGAAGCTCTTTCTGTTGCTTCTTCCAGCGCTCAGCCTGCCGCGAGCTCGGGAGCTGGCAAGAATGCCGCCAGCCTGAGCACAAGCACTAGCTCTAATCCGATCAGCTTCGCTGCAAAACCAGCTCCTCAAGCTAGAGCAATTAGCGGTTCAGTCATTTCCAATCTCAATACCAGCCGAAATTCGGCTGCTGGCTCTGCAGCGACTGCGGGAGCTGCGGGCGCACCAGCTGCGGTGCCGGAAAGAAGAGTTAAGGCTGTGGCAGTTCGGCGCGCAGCGCGAGGGCATTTTCTTGATCCCTGTCCGGACTTTTACAATCAACTGATTCTGGATTCACAGGCGCTCGATCGTGAGCTTACTGCCTTAGCATTTTTTCTCGAGCCTTCGCTTAAGCGAGAACTTGATGATTACAGCCGGCTGCTTCAGCGCTTCATCAAAATATCGAAAGATGAGATTGAATGCAAGCCGCTGGCACCGCAAGACCTCAGCTTGCTCAGTAATATCGACATCATTCTCGATAAAATTGACATACCTGTTCCTGCTTGCATTCCTGTGGAACCGCAAGCAGAATTTAGCGCGCCAGCCAGCAATACTGCCGCCGGCGCTGCCGAGAAAGAAGCTCCCGCCGGTTTCACTATGGCAAATGGACGACCAGGCTTGCTCTACATGATTTTGATGAACAAAGCCACGCGCGAATGGACGCTCGCTCGCGGTGCTGTTTACACCTATTATGAGCAATATGGCACAGGCTTGAGCGAGGAGGCTCTTCTCAATAAAATTGACAGAGGCGCCATTCAACCGCCATACTGGACGGAACGCTTTGATTTTATACAGGCTGAAAAAAAATAGAAATCGAGTCGTAGTTAATTGAAATTCCAGCTACCAAAACTAGACCTCCCCAAAAGCAGCTCTCCGAAAGCTGTAGTGATATTCTTGTTTATCTTTTTTGGCTGTATTTTCTGCTCAACTATTGTCTTGCTTTCCGAATTTCCGTGGAACGGCAATATCATCGCATGGTTCGAAGCGCGCGATTATTACGATCAGGGCAATCGCTTGAACTCGCATCATTCTTATGCCGAAGCGGAGGTTCGATATCGTAAAGCGGTTAACATATATCCAAAAGATTGGCGCTTTCACCTGGTGCTTGGAAAAGCCTTGATTGGCTTGCGAAAATACAAGGAAGCGGAGGAAGAATTTCGTGAGGTTGTGGAACTGAACCCTGAGCTATTTGACGGTTGGCTTGAACTTGCAGATTGTCTGGCGAGTCAGGGGCGAGATTTAAAAGGAGCAGCAGAGGCCGCTCACAAAGCTATTGCCCTTGCTCCAACGAATGCGGTTGCACGCGCGGAACTTGTCTATATTTTGGGCAGGCAGGGCAAAAAGGATGAGGCTGACAAAGAACTTGAGGCGGCGGCTTCCTTCGAAAAGGAGAATGGACGTTTTTGGTTTCTGTCTGGGAAATATCATTGGGGAGCTGGCGATAAGCAGCGCGCGGACGCTGAATTCAGGCAGGCTTCGTTGCTTGATGTTACTAATCCTGAATACTGGGAAGCAGCGGGTGTTCTTCTCCTGACTGAACATAAGTCGGCTGATGCGGTGGAGTGTCTGGCACGAGCGGCAAAACTTAATCCGCGTAATGCTCTTTATCAAAACAATCTGGGCGATGGGCAACGAATGAATGGTGACATGCCGGCAGCGGTGAGTGCCTATGCCAAAGCTGCCAGTCTGGACCCAAAAAATACCGAGTATCTATTGAACCTTGGTTTAACTCAACTCGTCACGCAAAACTATGAGAAGGCCGAGATGAATTTGCAAAAGGTTATCGAAGCAAATCCTGGCGATAATAGGGCCTGGAAAGGTTATATCAATGCACTTGATTTACAAAAGAAATACGACAAAGCAGAAAATTTCTTGCAAAAATTGCTGAGCACGCCCGAGTATGAAAAGTCCGTGGCAACCTGGGTTTATATGGGCAATATCAGGTTTAACAACGGTGATATCAAAGGTGCAGAGGAAGCATTGAGCCATGCGCTTTCCATAAGTAGCGATGAGGATGAGAAAAAGCAAGTAATTCAAATTTTGACTCGCCTCAAAGAAAAAGGGGCCGAAAGGAAGCCTGACGGTGCTGCTAATAGCAATGCAGGTAAGCAGCCTGACGGTCCTGCTGACAGCAATGCAGGCAAGCAGCTTGAAGGTCCTGCTAATAGCAATGCAGACAAGAAGCTTGATAGTCCAATTAAAGACAAAGCGAAAAAAGAGTAATTTGTAAAATCAAGAATCTGTTTGTTAGCACAAGGTAAGACCTCAGTTTTAAAACAGGCAGGTGCAGATCCGCCGGCCAGTTCGGATGCTACTCTCGAAGAACAGCCAGAAAAGCTGCTCCGGAGGAACCAAAATGAATGCATCCATCGATGAGAAGCTGATTACTAAGGAGCAAGCACCCGCGGCGTCATTCTCCACCGAACGGTGGCTCAAATATTTTGAAGAAAATAGAGAAATTCAATCATCCATAAGTCTGCCAGGAAAAATCTCGATTGAGCCGCGGCTGAGTATCCCATTAATCAGATCTATTCAGCGATTTCAGATTGGAGAAACCGGTGACGGCAGGCACTTGAAAAAATTTGCCAGAAAGTCCGGTGACGCTGCTTATCTGCAATGCATCGATTTGTTTATACAGGAGGAGCAGTCACACGGGCAAATTCTTGCTGAAATAATTCGGGCAATGGGCGGCTCTCTTATTTCATGGCACTGGAGCGACTTCGTCTTCATTTGTTTGAGACGCATGCTCGGTCTTAAGACTGAGATATTCATCATTCTGATTGCTGAAGTTATTGGCAAATGTTTTTACAAATCCGTAGCCGATCACGTAGAAGACGACTTAATGAGCAATGCCTTTGCTTTGATAGTATGCGATGAAATTGCACATCTTCGTTTTCATGCCGAGTTCTTGCAGCAGCGCATGGACAAATACTCATGGTCACAAAAAGCGCTTGTACATTATGCCTGGAGCCTCATCTTCTACAGCGCCTGTTTTGTATTTGTGCTCGACCATAAGGCGGCATTGAAAGCGCTTGGCGTGAGCAGCGCAGATTTTACCTCCAGTTGTTCACACGAATTTCAACGAACCACACGCTGGGTATTTAACTCTTGAATTGAGGAACTGTTTGTACTCTTTATCGTCCCTGCTCGAGACAACTAACATAGCCCGTTGTTTTTTAGCTTGGCTCAGAAACGTAAGAGAGTTATCATGTCTGAAGATCATAAAACACTCTTTCAGGAAGTTATTGAAACACTGCCCGGACCCGAAAAAGACATTAGTGCTCAGCTGGGCAAACACCGAATTCTTATCTGGTTCAGACCTCTGGCGGGCGAACCACTATTGATGCACATCGTATCTGCATTGTCGAAGCGAATGGATTGGGAAGCGTTTGCCCCCGGCACAACACCGATTGTTTCGATACATTCCGGAGCGATTTATTCGTTTAAAGAATTCACCAATCAACACGCTGGGATGAACGAAGTTTATGCTTTTGTGCTGGGCACTTCAACAGAGTCGGCATTGAATTACATCGTATCTTTGATAGAGTCGCTTGATCTCGGAACTCTCGTAAAAATAGAAAACAGCGATGAGATAGTAGCAAAAGCGCTAACAATCATTCCACTTAGAGGGCTACTTTGCTTTGGAACGTGGATTGAGGCAGAGCCGGCGAATGCAGAACTGGAGCCGATTGACGCTAGGCATGAAAGTAATTACCATATCGAAGTTCGACGCCCGCGGGATACGGTTGAAGGCGATTTGTTCAGGACTGCTCTCAACGAGCAGGAAGCCTTGCGTCTTGTGTTGAGAATTCTCGCCCGAAAGAGTAAGGGCTTCGTGCAGCGAAGCGATGATGTAATGCGCTGCTGGGAATTGTTGCGCTATGCACGGGAGCTGAAACAGCTTGGCTCTGTGAATGAGGCGGGCGTTATTGCAGGCAGTGCTTTGGAAGAGCTGCTAATTTCGCGCACGAGTATATCGCGCAGAGAGATACGAAGAGATAGGCTGCCGCTTGCAAAGATAATAAGCATCGTCGAGAAGCAGAGGCGATTGCATCCGTCACAAACAGCAGTACTGAGAAGTTTTGCTGAGTTGAGATCTGCCTGTTCGCATGCGATTACTTGTGGAAGCAGACCGGACGAAGATTATTCGGAAGAGGTTGATTCGTTTATCGATTGGCTGGAGAGTTATCCTGAGTGGCTCCGTTAAGTTAAAAGCGGGCGGCTATTCGATCTGGGGACCGTCGACGAAGCGGGCTTTGTCTGTTAGTTTTTGGCCGGCGCTTGTGAATTCACCGGATATGGTGCTATGTCCGGATGCGTCAAGCAGGGCGTAAGGTGCAAGCACGTTTGCCCTGAGCCTGGCGTCTCCTGTGAGTAGCATTGTGTCTTTACCGCCGTAATAGATTTTCAGGGTCTGCGTTTCTTTGCCGGCAGTGAGAGCGGCGTGCTCTTGTATAGTCAAAGGTGCCGTTCCTGCTTCGTTGACGATCCACAGATTTACTTCGCCACCACTGCTTAGCTGTGCTGAATCCGCAAGTCGGATACCAGAGCATTTATAGTTCCCCGCCGATAGAACCTTATGTTCTCCGCCTGTCAGTCTTAAAAATGCGAGGTCTTTTGCGTCAGCAGGAACTGCTGGAACGGGACTCGCTTCCACTGGTGCGGGATCGGGTTGAGGTGTTGGATCAACCGGGACCGGATCTGTTGTCGTAATCTCAACTGGATCTGGCGCTGGCGTTACCCAGAACGGTTGCACGAAAACTCCAGATGCGTAAGCTGCTGCGGCGCAGGCAAGCAGAATGCCTGCTGCCTCTTTCCAACGCCTCTGCCAAAAGGGGGCTTTTTGAATTGAATTTTTCAGTTCCTCTTTGAATTTTAAAAGCGAATCGTATCTCTGTAGGGGATCTTTACTGAGTGCTTTCATTACACAAGCTTCTAGAGCCGGTGTTATATAAAGATCCGGCCGAACAGTATGAAAGGCTTTGGGTGGAACTGCCAGATGCTGGCTTTGCAGTTCCACAAGGTCATCACTGTCGAAGGGCAGTGTTCCAGTTAGAAAGCGATAAAGTATACAGGCAAGAGTATAAATTTGCGATCTGGCATCCACCTTCTTTTCTTTGACGCATTCAGGTGGCGTATATTTCGCTGATTCCAGAATGCTTGATGGTGCCATCATGAATAGCTGTTCTTGCGTGAGCGCGTCCCCAAAATCCAGATTGAAAACCCTTCCAGTCGGGTTGACCTGTTTGCTCACTGCAATTCGATCTGGCAGAGGCAAGGAGGGCGTCTCGCCATTGAGAGCAAGGTAATTTAATCCCTCGATAACTGAAATGATAAACTCCACTGACTGCTTCGCTGAGAGCGTTCCCAGAGATGAAAACGATTCGGAAAGAGTTTTTGCACCAACTGCATCGATGGTGATAAAAGGTTCTTCTTCCTGAGTGCGCCCAAAATCTTCTATCTGGACAATATTTGGATGCGCGAGTTTTGCTTTACGCTTAGTATGCTTTTCGAATAGCTCCGGATTTTTGATTGTATGCTGATCGACAATTACGATGGAGACAGTTTTGTTTTTTTCAAGATCTTCTCCGGTGCTGAAGACGACAAGATCTTGCCATTG
>JBIKOL010000036.1:0-62686 GCA_044358055.1 Obscuribacteraceae bacterium (SeqCode) | reverse complement strand
TGGCTAATGCGTTTTCCTTCAAGAGGGTCTACATTACTCGGAAGCATTAAAGTCTCCTGCAAGCATCTCTAGAGTCTGCTGTCACATAGATATGATTGCATATTCCCTTATTTCTGGGTATTTTTCTCGACAGCCTTGCGGGCGCCTGCGATGGTTTTTTGAGCATCAGGCTGGGCCAGCCGTTCCATCGTACTGTCGTAGCCGTGCTGAACCAGCTTCTTTAAGGTTTCGAGCGAGACTCCGAAAGTAGTAGTTGCCACATCGGGGAGCCCGGTTTCTGAAATTATGTGGCCGGTAGGATCTGGATATCTTGAGGCAAGTTCATCGTGATAAGACATTTCGCGAAGATGCATCAAGTAGTCCCATGGTGCTAAAGGCTCGCTTGGAAGTTTGCTTACAAATCCTATTTTGGAAATTATCGCTGGCGCTTCGGAGAACTTTGCCGGTGTCGGGTGGTAGTAAAATCCATCGATCAATTTTTGTCCGTTATACATCACCGGCTTCATGTTCATGCCTGTTTCCGAAGCCGTTGAAGCAGTCAACGCCGTGACCAGATCGTAATTCGTTCCTTCGAAAACTACGGGACCATGAGTCGCTGCATCCGCCGCAACGATTTTCAAATTAGGCTGCGGTTTTAAGTTGTAAGTTTCGACGAAGTCTTTGATCCACGGGCGGAAGTCTATAGAGTACGGGTAAAGATTCCATGGATCTAGAGTATGCAGGCACTCTGCCATAACACTCATTTTGGGATTACGGAAATCGTTGCTGAGCAGAATATCTTTGATTTCTGTTGCAGTATATTTATTCGCATACAGTGCTGCCACAAGGGAGCCGCCGGAAGCACCGGTGATGTTTCTAACCGGGACATTCGAATCTTCAATTGCTTTGAGGAAACCGGCATGAGCAGGAGCTTCTATACCGCTTGCTCCCAGCACTATATCCAGTCCAGGAGTGTTTGAATTAGTGCCCTTAATTTGATCTGTAATTTTCCCAGTTGAGGCAATTTCTTCAATCGGTTCTCTTGTTGAAACAGCTGCTTGCTTCTTTGCACCCGTAGAATCAGCGAGCCTGTTTAAGAATGCTTCTGCTGTATTTGCATCAGGAGGAAGTTCACCTTTGGCTTGCTGGGCGCGTTTGATTACATCCTGGATCGCACGTTCCAGCTGAACGTCTGCATTTGATTCACCGACAACTATTCTTGTCGAATCATTGACACGCGTGCCGTCATTTTGCGCTGCTTTTTTGATTTCTTCTACTAATTGTTTTTGCGCTTCTTCCGCACGTGTTTTTTCACTTGCTTGTTGCGCGCGATCGAGCAACCAGGAAGCTGTGCCCAGCGTGCCGCCGACAGCCATCATCGCCACGGTGCTTTCTTTTAGTTCCTGTCCTGTGGGTAAGAGGCGTCCATCTTTCAAAGCTCCAGCTTCAGCATTGATCACTCCACCTGGAATACCGCCCAGCATTCCTGCCACTGCTGGAAATCGAAGTGTATTTGCAATCGCATCTTTAGGAAGAGCCGCAATTGTCGAGCGCTCGACAGCGTTTGCAGCGAGATTCAGACCCGCGCCTGCATATGTACCTGCAAAACCTAGGGCGGCAAATGAAGCTCCGGTGCTCAATCCTGACTTGAGGCGTTCTGCATAAAAGGATGCATTGTTCAATCCTGCTTCTTTTCCAGGACTCAGCAATGTACCGTATGCTAATCCTGCTGCACCGGAAAGCGCCGCTTCTTTCATTGCCATTTGTGTTAAAGTCTGCGTTCCAGCTTCCATAGCCGCAGAGCCGAAAGCTTTGTCTGCTACTGCACTTATGCCGCCACGCAGCAGCATAAATGGAACGGTCATTCCTACGGCGCCGCCGATTTGTTGTGCGTACCACTGCTTGCTATTGAAGACAGCTTGATGCGGGGATTCCACTCCTACGGCGGCGAATCCTCGCATAACCTTTTCGTCAGCATCTCTGCCGGCGACCTGTGCAATAGCGCGCACCGGTGCTTCCACGCCTGTATACACTGCGGAGCGAAGAAACTCAGCCACGGCGCTGGGTTCATTTGACTGATGGTTTAATACATCACTTTGCGTAAGTCGCGGCAAATGTGCCGACTCGCTAGTTTCACCCATTAGTTGTTTCCCGCTTCCGATCCGTGAGAGGCAGTCTCTCATTTGTATATATACATGTCAGTGGGAGAACTACTAGGAGGGTGAAAGGTGTGCAAAATCTAAGCTAGCGTTTTCTGGTTACGGATTTCTTGCCAGGGCACTATTTTTTCTCAGCGTCTTTCGCGCCTTTTTTATCGCCGTCTTTCTTGTCTTTATCTTTTGCGGCATCAGCCGGTTTCTTTGGTTCTTTCATCGACAGCAAATACTTCTGGTTCCACATGATTTCAGGATCATCCGGAGCAATTTGATAGGCCTGTTCAATTTCAGCCTTTGCTTTCTCTTTATCGCCAAGATAGAAATGACAAACAGCTGAATAATAATGCGCGTTTGCATTTGTGGGGTCGATTTCTTCGGCCTTCTCGTATTGCTTCAAGGCTTCCTTCATATCGCCACGCGCTGCATAGGCGCGACCAAGACCAACGAAAGCTGGGGCGAAATCTTCAGTTGTATCCACAAGAGTTTCATAATCACCAAGGGCATCTTTATCTTTAACAGCAGCGGCTTTCATGAACGCATCAATCTGTGGGTCTTTCAATTTTGGTTTCGGTCCATAGACCAAGGCCTCGAGCTTCGGCTTAAGTATTGCGGGAACTCCTTTAATTTCGCCAAGTGATGTTTCAGCAAAAGTGCGCCTGTCGCCTGCAGGAACCTGACCCGGCAGTTCAACAATTCCCTCTTTCAATGTCCTGTCAGTTGGGTCTGCAATGCGATAGGAAATCTTCATGTGTTTGATCGGTGCAGGGTTGAGATTGATAACTTCAACATTTACGACTGCATTGTTGTCTTTTACTTTTGGTTTTTCGAAGTGAACTTCTACATTCTCTTTGGCTGTTACATTGTCGTAATTCATCAAGTACATCGCCAGCACGTAAAGTCCATACAAGCCGCCTATACCAAGAGCCATAACAATATACGAGAAGACCTTTCCTGTGACACCACCACTGGTACTACCTTTTGATTGATTTGTAAAAAAATTGGTCTTCAAGCCGCCTGCGTGACCCACAGCGCCATCTTGCATGTCGTCGCGCATGGTTGGTTCCACACCGAGCGCGCGCAGTCCTGCAATTGCGTCTCCATTGTCGGGATCTATTTCGAGAACCGCTTCGTATTCCCGTATGGCTTCATTTGTAAGTCCCTGGAAGTGGTATCTTTTAGCAACTTTCAAGTGCTCTAATGCAGACGGCATTGTGGTGCTCTCCTGTTCCCTTACGGCTACGAGTTCTGACTTATAAAATGCGAACGTCCGATCATTTCTCGGCTTTGGGCGGTGAGCGGAAATTGTTCACGTAGTCCAGTCTCAGCTGCCCGTCGTTGTCCTGATAGTATTGCTGGAGAATTTGATCAAAGCGCCAGCCGTTTGTGGCAAGCATGTTGGCACCGTGCTGGCTGAGTCCGCGAGAGCCGTTGCCTGGCCCCCGATAAGTGAATACCCAGTTAGACCCCTGTTCTTGCACATCAAGTATGCCGGCTGTCGAAAATCCCAACATTTTTGCCAGGGCCACGCCATATACTTCGCGTGATTTTTTCGCTCCCATAACCTGAATAGATTGTGCGTTTCCGTTTGCGTCCCAACGTTTTACGGTCACGCCGACTATCTTGGGCACCCCTGTGATTTTTTCCAGGCGAGCATCATCAACCGTCGATTTACGTATGTTTAGATTCTCAAAAGCATCGCCTACCCAGGCTCGATAGAAGCCCGGTTTGACTTTTCCTGAGTCTTTAAGAATGAGACCCCGGGTCATTTGCACGGCCTGGAAGGTACTGGCGGCTTCTCTTCCGAGGCCATTGTAGGCCTGGTCGCGCACATCGGGCACTAAATCGAAACCCTCGCTCTTCCATTTTGAACCTGCTCCCATATGTGCCCATGCATAGCTTCTGGCAGCGACTGCTTGCGCCTTCAGTGCCTCTGGGTGCCAACTGGCAGGCATTTCCGAGGGAACGACTCCGAGCAAATAGTCTTCCAGGTCAAGCAAATTAATGACCGTAACTGAACCGCCGAGATTGATTAATTCCAGGCTCCCCCGGTACCAGCGGTTGTTTGCCCAGATGCGATAATCTCGCGCCGTTATCCAAACGCGTTGGTCGCCAGGAATCTGGTAGCTCTTGCCGCTGCCCATTTCGGTGATGCGACCGCCGGAAATCGAGTAGGGCAGTCCGGCTTGCAGCTCGAATACTGGCTTGCCACCTAGAAATACATAGCCGGTGTCCCAGATGGCAAATCTGGCGCTGCCTGCGCGCACCGCGATGCCGATGCGGATGGGGTTTACCATTGGTGGATACGGCGGGAAATTGGCGTAGAGCGTTCCTTTTTTTGCTGCAGGGGCAGCAGTGCTGCTTACTTTTGCTTTTGCCGATGTACTTGGATGGCAAAAGAGGCATGCCAGAAGCACGCTGCAGAAGACCAGCCCAGTTTTTCTATTAATCTCAGCCACGAACTGCCCGCAAAATCCTTTCCTAATATGACATCTTCCCTCAAAGTGGACTGATTTTTCAACTTGGGTAAAGGCTTGTCTCGGATGATACTATGAATGTTTTGCAGGAATTGCCAGACAGAATGCTGACAACTACCTGGTTTCGACGATCTTCCCGGCTAATAGCTGCTCGTCGTTAATACCCAAGAAGCTGAACGGAGCCCTCATGAAATCGATTTTGATTGTTGACGACGAAGTGGACATAGCTAATTCGATACAGTACGTTCTCAAGCAGGAAGGATATTCAATTCTTCTGGCTCATGATGGACTTCAGGCCATGCAGATAATCGAGAATCAGCACCCAGACCTGGTTATTCTCGATGTGATGATGCCCGGCATCGATGGTTACGAGGTTTGCAGGCGCGTCCGGGCAACCGATAAGAAAACACCTATTTTAATGCTGACCGCGCGCACATCGGAGGTGGATACGGTGGTTGGGCTTGAGCTTGGAGCCAACGACTATATAGCTAAGCCGGTTCGTTTGCGCGAGCTGGTGGCGCGGGTCAAAGCGCATCTGCGCGAAATGCCGAACGAGAAACCGGCAAACAGAGAAATTAAAACCGGCGAGCTTTCAATTGATCTCGATAGTCGAACTGTAAAAATCAAAGGAGAGCCGATCGAGTTGACCTTTAAGGAATTCGAGTTGCTTGCCACAATGGCAAAGCAGCCAAACCGGGTGTTCACCCGCGATCAGCTCTTCTCTCAAGTCTGGGGCTCGAGCTTTCTTGGTGAGAGCCGGACGGTTGATGTTCACATTCGATATTTGCGCGAAAAGCTCGAGGTAGATCCGAGCCATCCCAAGCATATTCTTACGGTGCGCGGGGTCGGTTATCGCTTTATCTGGGAATAGCGGGAACCTTTTTTCGATTTGAGCCACCACATGCGGTGCCGAGCACGGTTCGTTGCTCCGGATCGCAGCGGATCGTGCCGGCGCTTGCCGCCCGGGCTGAGCGCCTGCTTGAAGAGCGTAAATCCCGGGCAATTGCGATCTTTAGGAAATGGAACCTGCTGGGCTCCGAGACATCACCCCTGATAGAGCAAGGGCCTGCTATCGTGTGCGTACATGCCGAGCCCCCAGCGTGCAAGCTGAGAAAAAATCAAATTAGAAATGATGGGAAAAACCCCACCGAAAAGGAGTTGTTAAGAGATCGTTGCGTACTTCTCCCAGTGACTGAACAAGCTTAGTCGGATTAGGATAAAAGCCTCGTTGAAATTGTGGTTTTGAACTCAGGCATCCTGGTGGTTTTGGTAATTGCATGAAGCTTTCGGCTGTCGTATTGCTTAGTGTTAATCTCGTGGCGGCATCACAAGTAGCCGCAAATGCCTCTGACACAGCGTCCTTCCTGAAGGATGCACTGTCTCCGACGGCATCTGCCAATACTAGCGCCGCCAAACCCGCTGCTCGCGAATCTCAGCATGCAACAAAGCATGCTGCAAAAAGAAGCAGCAGGGCGTATGTGGCTATGACACCAGTGGTAGACGGCGTGAAAATTCGTCCATTCGTCCCCGGGCGTTATCTGCCCAGCGAAGCGGAGATTGAGGCGAAAAAACAGGCTAGCATCGCCGCTCAGCAGCAAGCCGCATACTCAGCGCAACTGCCTTACTCAAGCAGATATGATGCCGGAATGCTTAGCGGTCACGTGGCATCGAATAACGTGGGAGAACTCGGTACGGTTCTTGCCCCGGCTGCTAACTACGCAAGCAATTACGCCATGTCGCGTCCTATGAATAACGAATCGATTACGCGTGTTATTCAAAAGGTAAAACAAGTTGCCAAAAACTTTTCTGCTGCACGGAACGTTCCTGGAATGAACCCCGTGATCCCGGGACAGATTGCTAAACTCCCCGGTGCGCCGAAGTCTATTCCGAACATTCCCGAACCGTCTGAAGAAGCGCTCTCATACCCGCAAGTGCCGCAGCCGCCACTTGGCCGTACTGCTGTGCCTGTGCAAGTTCCTTCAGCACCAAGATCTAACGTTAGCGCGCAGATGCCTGTGGTACCGGCGCCTGTCTTGAGCTCATACGAGGAGAGACAGCTCAATCGCCTGGTTGATGCCAACCTGCCTGAAAACGTATATGGAAGTTCCAACGGAGACATGAAGACAGGTCAGGGTAATCCGGGACTGGCCGGGGCAGGCCCACCATCATTCCCGTTGAGTTCTAATCCCATGAGCCAGCCGCGTGGTATTCGCAGCACCATCGGTCAGCAAGCGCGGTTCGGCTCGTGGCACGGTGGCAATTCCAATTTGCCACAAAGCTCGTTCCAAAGTTATATGCCCGTGCACGTAGCTTCGCCCATGTCGATCAGCGTTCATCATCTCGGCAATTCTCACAAAACCGGACGCCAGGCGCTTGCCATGCACCCGGCTCATCACAGCAGTTCGGCTTCTTCGACAAAGAAGAGTTCGGCGCCAAAGAGCGCTCCGATTCAGCCTGTTGCAAAATCGTATGCGCCGTATCATCGGTACACGAACTTTCTATAATAGCGACGTTTTCTCCTGCTTTATGCTGAATTTGGCCCAAATAAAAGCCAGGCTCATAAAAGTGCCCCAAAATTTGGGCTTCTTTCGCTGGACTAAAGCGCATACAATATGTTTTGGCTCAGATTAAATTTTGGAGTCGTTGGCTCTAGGCTCGGTCTGTCCAAAATTAATCGTTTTGGGATAAATACCGATAACAGTCAGGCGGAAGATGCCCTTGCTGGAAGAGGAGCGAGAAGTGACTTCTCCGGTTACACAAGAAGAAATGAACCAGGCCTCTGACAAAGGCTGGGAGGCGCTCGGCAATCAAGATTATGCCGCCGCTGAACAGAATTACAGTCAGGCTTTGGAAGCCGCCCGTGAATTAAAAGACCGTACCGCGGAAGCGGTTTTTCTCAGTTACCTTGGTCTGGCTTTTAAGGAACGCGGAAAGCTGGAAGAGTGCAAGGAAGCTCTGCTCAAATCTTTGATTATTGCTGAGGAAGATGAAGATCAGCAGGTAATCGGTCACGTTTGTTATTTGCTTGCTGAGGCTGCCTGCGAAGAAGGCGATGAAAGCGCAGCAATCTCACTTTTGTGGCGAGCTCTCGATTGTTCGCTTGAAGCGGGCGACGGCGACACCGGTGAAGTAACACTTGGGCGCCTGGGCGAAATTTATCGAAATCGCGGCTGGTTGGAACAAGCCGCAGAGTGCTTCAGGCAAGCTGCGGAGCTTGGCTCGAATCCAGCCAACAGAATTGCCTGGCTTGGTAATCTGGGGCAGACACTTGCTGAAATGGGTGATTATAAAGGCGCCTTGATTCGCTTTCAGGATGCACTGCAGATTGCAGATGCGGAAGGGGACATCAAGTCGCGCACTCATTGTATTACCAGCGAAGCTGTTGTCTATTTCGAGGAAGGCGATTACGAGCGCGCCGTCGCTTGCATGCAAGAAGCTTTGAATTTGGCGCGTGAAATGCAAGACAAGCGCACCGAATCATGTTTGCTCGGAAATCTCGGCAATGTGTATTTGAAATTGAAGCAAACTGATAAAGCATCTGAGTTCTGCAAGCAGGCACTGGATGTTGCACGCGAATCCGGCGATAAGCGAAGTGAAGCTGCTCATCTTGATACGCTTGGCGATTGTTTGATGGAACAGGGTGAATATGATGAAGCCCTGAAACATTACAAACAGGCGCTCGAGGAAGCGATCACGATTTGCGACAGGCTCGGCGAACGCGTTTACAGGGCAAATCAAGGCAAAGCACTGAGGCAACTTGGCAGGCCCAATGAGGCTCTGCATGAACTTGCTGCTGCGGCTGATTTGTTTGAAGAACAGCGCGCCCGAATAATTCAAAGCGACAATTTAAAAACAACATTTGCTTCTGCAGGTCAGCAGATTTATTGCGACATAATTTCGCTCTGCATTGAGACAGGCAAGCGCGTAGAGGCTGTTGAATATGTGGGCAGAGCTAAATCAAGAGCCATGCTTGATTTGCTTTCAAATTCGCCGATTGATATTTCCGATCTTGAGAAAGTAGATGACGCTTCAATCAGTAAATTGATCCAGAGAGAAAGCGAATTGCGCGGGCAGATTGCAGCCCTTGAGCGATTGTTTGGACACGCAGAACCAGAAACGGGACATCGCGGTGGCGTGCCTACAATTGAAGATGTGCCGCGGCTCTACAGGCAGTGGCACGATGTTGTAGATCAATTGCGCCGAAGGCATCCTTCTTACGCAAGCATGGTGTCTGTTGATCCACTAAATTACAGCGATATGGCTGCCTTGTGGAACGGTGGACCTGCAAATGCGTTCCTGTCTGAAAACGATGCCATCGTTGAGTTCTTCTGGTCTGATGGATTCTTCCTTACAGCAGCACTGTGGAGCGGTCTGGCGCAGCCACAAACTTGTCTGGTGCCGGAAGAAAGCCAGGCGGAGCTTGAAGCAGACCTCTATGATTTCCTGGAAATGTCCGCAACGGAAGGTTGGGATGTGCCTCTTGGACTGTGCCGCCGCTTATATGAGAAGTTATTGGCGCCGGTTGTAGCATCCATGCCTTCAACGATAGACCGCGTCATACTTGTACCTCATGGCGTTCTGCATAAACTTCCATTTGCTGCGCTGCATGATGGCGAAAAATACATCATTGAAAAGTATGCCTTGAGTATTTTGCCTTCGTCGAGCTTGATCAAGCTGCTTGGTGAAAAGCGTCAGCAGGAAAAAATTGGCGGGCGCTATTTGATTTCTGCTATCAGCGACTATTCGGCAACGCGCGATGAAGGAGTCAATTTTAGTTCACGTTTGAGATCTTCGGCTGGACTGGAAGATTTGACCTACACACTTGAGGAAGCTAAGACCGTTTACGGACTCGCATCACAGATTGTCTCGGAAGCCCATTTCCTTGCCAACGAGCAGGTGAAAGAGGCTCTGATCGGAAAATTCAAAGAGTATTCCGTGATTCACTTCGCCGGTCACGCTGTGTTCAATCCGGAAGAGCCTCTTGCCTCTGGCTTGGTGCTTGCTGACGGTAGTGTTTTGACTGCTGCAAGAATTTTGCAGGATTCTGCGTTTAGAACTGATTGTGGAAAACTTTTGATTCTATCTGCTTGCCAGACAGGTGTTAATGTCATCACCAGTGGTGGCGAAATCGTCGGCTTGGCTCGTGCCTTGTTCTATGCTGGAATGCCTAACTTGATTTCAAGTTTGTGGGAAGTTGCTGATAGATCAACAGCGCAATTGATGGAAGACTTCCATAATTACTGGCAAGCAGGAAAGACTTCAATTGCACAAGCCTTGCGTCAGGCGCAGACGAAGGCCCTGTCAGAAGGCTTGCCGATTCATGCATGGGCGCCGTTCATTCATTTGGGAATTGACTAAGCCATTTCCTTAACAGCCGCGGCTGCGCCGGGAGCGCCGGCATCCTGTGATGCGGTGCTAAAAAGCCGGTCACCCGTGCTAAAAGCCGGTCACCCGTGCTAAAAGCCGGTCACCCGTGCTAAAAGCCGACCAACCGTGTCGAAAACCATCCCTCTGGTAGGTGTCTTGTTTTTCGGCAGCCTGTTTATTGTGTTTCTGTTTGCAACTCTTTCTCATGCAATATGGCGACGTGTACGATAAGCATTCTTTCCGCAGGTTGGAAGGATCCTTTCCCTGGGGTAAAAGCGTTTTGAGCACCGATTTCTTTACTTAGGGTATAAACTCAAGCCAATCAAACTTATTCGTAAGCAAGCATTTTCCCAATCAAAGGAGCAGATTGTTCATATATAAACAGAACCAGCCTGATTTGACCACTTCTGTTTATATATGGACAGCTAACTCGTCCTTTTTTGTTCATATAATGGCCATTATTTCTTGACTTGTACATTATATGACCAGACACTTCATCGTAATGAGGCTCGAATGTGCAAAAGGCGACAGCGCCCCCGTAGGAGCGCTGCGTTTCTTTTTCAAAACTTTTATTACTTGAGTAAACAGCGTGTGCAAGGAAGGCGCAAGCTAGTCTTCTCCAAATTGCCGAGCTATTTTTCTATCTGCTTTCCAGATAGTTGAGTACCCGGTCGATTTTTTCGATTCGCGACATGAAGTAGCGATCTGCCTGACGAGTGCCAAAAACGTAGCCGAGCATTGCTGAGAGAATTGGAATGCCGACAGTGGCAATGACACCAAATGCGATGGCTTCGGCTGGTGCCAGCATTACGTTCAAACTGGTGAATCCCAGGTAGAGAGCGAGCCATCCAAGCACCACTCCTACGGAAAAGAATATTCCGGCGGCTTGCAAGCCAGCGCCTTCGCGAATGCTCTGGAAATTTCCTTCGTAAAAGATTCTACGATTCACTGCTCTGGCTAGCCAGGAGAATGTGTTGAGATCGGCAAAGCTGATGCAGCAAGCTTGATTCTCTTTTCCAAGTACATCTCTTAGAACGTCGCCAATACTTCTTGCTGTGAACGACAGCTTCGAAAGGTAACCCGCATTTGCGGAGAGAAAGTTTTTCAGCTTTTCATTGCCAGAATAGTCAGAAAGTTCGTTTGCCGTTATACAACCCTTTTCTGCTTCAGCAATTGCCGAAAAATTTTCATTGACCAGTGCATAAATGTCTTTTGCGTACTCTGCGCCTGGACGTTCAATATGAGCAAAACAATCTATTTCTTCAAAAACTCTTGTTGGAGCCAGCATCTATATATCCTTCCCTGTGGTGGATCACATTGAGTGATGAGACGAAAAGGTGGCTCCCGACGCCTTTCAGTCTTTGCATTGCTTCCCCCCTTCCCGTTCGGCAATGCGTTGTGTTTGCATCTACACGGATTGAGCAGTTCTTTGCAACCGTTGCTTGCGGATTTTCCCACTGGTATCGCTAGAGCTCGCATTCATAGGGGGCGTTAGTTTCTACCAGCCAACTCGCTGCTCTCTTTGGGACTTTTGCAATTCCTGGAAGGTCCTGAATCAGTTTGTATATATATAGAATGCGCTGACTATAAAAGTCTGCTTGAGAGTTCACGCGGCCCTCACAAATGAAGGGTAGCTTGTAAAGAAGAGGGGGGGATTCCCGACCCTTTTCATTGGAGGCGACGTTATGAAACGCTCCCTGATACTGTTTTGTTTTGGACTTACTATCTCTAGTTTGTGTGCAAGTACTCTAAGTGTTGCAAGCTACGCTCGTGGCGGTCATTGTGGAGGCGGTGGGGGCGGCTTCCATGGCGGTGGTCATGGTGGTGGCGGAGGTTTCGGCGGTGGAGGCGGCGGATTTGGCGGCGCCGGTTTTCACGGCGGCTGTGGCAGCGAGGGATTCGGAGGAGGCGGTGGTTTTGGTCACCATTTTTCGTCTGCAGGTTCTTTCGGCGGGCACCATGGATTTGGAGGCGAAGGTTTTGGCGGCGGACCAGGTGGCGGTCAGGGCTTCGGCGGCGGACCAGGCGGTGGTGCCGGCTTCGGCGGAGGACATCACGGCTCCTTTGGTTCTGAATCTGGCACCATAGGCGGTGGCTTTGGTGGCGCTCATCCGATGGCCGGTGGTGGCGGCATGGGCATGCATCATGGCTGGTCCTCGGAACCTGGTGGCTTTGGACAGGGAATGGGACAACATCATTTTAGCGAGAATGGACAATCCGCATTCAGTAGGCCATTTGGTGGCGAAAGTGGACACAGCGCTGGTGTCTGGAACCGACCTGGTGGCTCGTTCGATAATGGCGTGGCCAGCGGCTTTTCGCATCATGGTGATAAGCAGATGGGAGCCTGGCATCATGGTAATGATGGCTCGGGCTTCAGCAATGCATCTTGGAACGGTGCAAGCGGCGGCAGTAGCTATGGGCATCCAATGCCGATGAACTATATGCCGGCTCAGAATGGACACGGAGCAAACAGTTGGCAAAATTCCGGACAGTCAACCGGATCTGGAGCCAATCGAGATCATTACTTCCAGATGAATGGACAGGACGTAGCACACAACGGAAATCAGCGTGGTTGGGACCGTCGTGAGGACAGACGCGAAGATCATCATCAGGATACGGCGTCTGCTCACCATGATCGAGATCACGACGGCTGGAAGGATCGTCATGAAGACCGTCATGAAGAGCGTCACGAAGACCATCGTCAAGATATGGCATATGGACACCATGATCGAGATCACGACGGCTGGAAGGATCGTCATGAAGAGCGTCACGAAGACCATCGTCAAGATATGGCAAATGGACACCATGATCGAGATCACGACGGCTGGAAAGATCGCCACGGAGATCGCCGTGAAGACAGTCGTGAAGAACGTCGTCAGGACTGGCACCAGGAACACGGACATGATATTGCCTCCGGAAATTCCCCCGGTGGTTCTAATGGCGCCGGCACTGGTCCTGGAAATCCGGGCAAGCAGCAGAATGGAAATGGCAACGCTGATGAGGCACCGTAGAAACAAGCAAACAATTGAAAAAGAAGGTCCGCTTTTACAGGCGGACCTTCGCCTTTATCTGCAATAATGTGAGTTAACACTCGTCCGGAGCATTCTATGCGCGTTGCACTATTCCTGCTCAGTCTGATTAGCCTCACTTTCGCATTTAGTCCTGCACTCGCGGCAGATCAAGACAGTAACGACAAAAAGGATCCTGTCTTGATTTACAGAGAAGCTGGTGCCAGCGATGAGCAAGAGGCCAAGATTCGGCAGTATGCGCAAGAATACGAGAAAGCTGCCAGAGTTCGCGTCGAAAGACTTCACAATTTGAACAAGCAGATGACAGAGCTTTCTTATGAAGCTGAGCTGGACGAAAAGAAAATCACGGCTTTGCAAGATGAGATTAATGAACTGCAAAGTTCGATCAGTAGTGAGCGCATCAAACTAATGCTTAGAATTCGTTCTCTTCTTTCAAGCGAACAAAAAAGCAAATTGGTTGAACTGATGAAGGCTCGAGAAGCCACTCGCAATTCAGCCAGCACTGCCGGCGTTCACCAGTAATCCATGGGCGGCGCATGACGCCGAAATCAGATTCGTTAGCAGTAACTGCATGGACGATGAGGATCCGTTGGCGAGCAAAAGCGAGTCAACGGCATCGGAGACCCACAACTAACCTGTTCCGTCGTCCGCTTAGTCAGGCTGCAGAGACATGTACTGCAAAGTTGCAAAATTAAAACTGTAATCAATCTTGCTTGCCGATCCTGTCGGTACTGATATGCGCCAGAAATTGTCTAGCGGCATACCCAGAGCCGCAATAATTGTTGATCTAATAACACCAGCATGCGTGACAAGCGCAATACGTTTACCGCTATGTCGTGCAATCAAGTTGTTCATATCCCGCTCGACTCGCTCGAATAAATCTTGAATAGATTCGCCTCCCGGCGGTCGATTGCGTATGGGGTCGGCTGTCCACGCCTTGTACAAGTCAGGCTCAGCCTTTTTTATTTCCAGATAACTGCGTCCTTCCCATTCGCCGACATGCTGTTCGTCGAGTCCTGCTACAAGTTCAACCTCCAATCCCAATTCGCGCGAGATCAATTCAGCGCTAGCACGCACCCGCTCTGCCGTGCTTGAAAGCAGTATATCCGGTCGTTCCTTCGGCAGCCAGGCCGCAAGCGCCTCTGCTTGTTTTCTGCCCTTATCAGTGAGCATCGCGCCAGGATCTGTATAAAGTTTGCCTTGTTCCGTTTGCTGAGTATGACCATGCCGCAACAAAACAAATGTTGTGACCGTCTCTTCCGGATGCAGTGACTCCGCCACGATTACGATACCTGCTTACTCAGCCACACTTATTTTTACTGGGCGAGTCAGTCCATATATAGATCGAATACTCAGCAATTTTTTTAGTTGTGCAGTTTCGAGCTGCTTCGGGCCGCCCAGCAGCTCAGCGACCAGCAAAGTCTGTGCGAAGCGTTCAACTGTTTCCATTTTATAGAACGCATCCCAGATGTCAGTTCCAAGCGTAATTGCTCCATGATGATCGAGCAAAATTGCGTCATATTCGTCCAGGAATGGAGAAATGCTCTCTGGAACTTCTTCTGTGCTTGGTGTCGCATATGGTGCGGTGGGAATGCTGCCCAGTGTGCAGACGACCTCGGGTAGCACGCAATCCGACAGGCTTCTGCCAGCTACTGTGAATCCAACGGCTGTAGCAGGATGGGCATGGACAATAGCTCTGATGTCGGGGCGGCGCTTGTATGCCAGCAAGTGCATGCGCAACTCGGTAGAAAGCTTGTTACCCTTACTCTGGTATAACGATGGCAACAAATTGCCGTCTAGATCGCTTAGTAGCAGCTCGGCTGCCTTAATCCTTCCTTTGCAAGTATGGCTTGCTGTAGAAAGGACGAGAGAGTCGCTTAATCGAATGCTAAGGTTGCCTTCTGTTCCGCACGCGTAGTTACGCTGGTAGAGCAAGCGGCAAACCTCGATTAACTCCTGGCGAAGTGCGAGTTCGTCTGCTTGCGAAATTGGCTCCGGTTTCTCAGGCGTAGGCAATTTTCAATTCCCCGTTTGTCATGAACCTAAATTCTAATAGTTTGCTTGCTCCTCATACAGCTTTTGGATCTGTCCGCTTAACATCGGCAATTAAATTCCTATATCAGTGAGAAAAGCAAAATCTCGCATGATGCAGTCAAAGTGACTTCTCGGAGCTTTGCTCAGCTGGGACTGGGAAAAGCCAAAGCTATCGACACTGTTATCAAGATGAGCCCGAATTGACTACTGCTTAAGCCTTACAGCTATACTTAAAAACTAGTAATTGATAAAAATGCTTGCAATGGCGTCATAATGAAGATTCTGAACTCGAAAAGCCGCATAGTGTAAAATCAAATAGTTCTATTGACATGTAGGTGAAAGTTTAGCGCCATGCGCTGTCCGGAATGCGAACAAAGAAATTCGGTGGCCGCCAGTAAATGCAAATTCTGCGGTGCCAGATTTAAGCGCAAAGAAATGCCAAAGGGCACGAAAATTGGCCTCATCGCAGGACTGCTTGGAATAGTTGGCATCGCTTACTTATTGTTCGCAATACCAAAAATGGTTGATCCTACTGAACAACTTTTGTCTGCGGCTAAGCGCGTTGCTGCGGGTCCGCGCTCTCCCGAGGACGCCAAGAAAGCGAAAGCAGAATTTGATAAATCCGTTAATACCTTGTTGAGCAAATATGGGAATGAAAATTCCGGAATGCTTTTGTCTCGCTTGAAGAATTGTTTGCCGGCAAACGCGTTTGAAGTTCTTGTTGTCGACCTCCCGAAAAGCTTGAAACTTGTTGAAATCGACACGGTCCTGCAAGCGTCGGACTTTTTGATTATGAAAGGAACAAGTGAAGTAAAGGTTTTTCCGTTGACAGGCTTTGAAGTCTACGATGACGCCAGGGCTGTGAACGATCAAGCTGGAGCTGTAATCGTTCTTGTAGGTCATTCAGGAGGACAGCCTCCCCATCGGCCGCTTGTGCAAACCTATGCTCTTTTGCCTGATTCTATAGTTGATGAAACCTCCACTACCGTGCCGTCTATTGCTGGTGAAGGTACAGCTAAATTTGATAAGACTTCCAACGATATCAATGTGGAGCTGTCGGTCAGTTCTATCGCTCAGGCTGAGAAGATTTCTACTACTATGCCAATCGCGCCGGACAAAGCTATTCACGTGAAATTACAGTGGAAAGAGAAGGATGCCAGATTTGTTCCAAACGTGGAAATTCCACAGGATCAATCAGCTGCACTTATACTTCTGGCTAATGCTATGAAACATCCTGAATATGCGCCTTTTGTCAGCGCAGCTTTCGGACCGCAAGCTGCGAAAATGCTCAAGGAGAATCAATCCATCGATTTACAAGATCTTTCAATCATAAAACGTGATGAGAAAAAGAAATTGGCTTTATACACCATCAGTAGTGCCAAGAAGAAATTGGATTTTGAACTCAAGAAAGATGGAAATACCTGGCAGATTGCTAATTATGCTAGTTCCGCAGGTGTACCAACGACCACAAATACTGGCTCAACTGGCACAGCTCAGCCGCAGGAAAATAAAGCCGCTGCCGCAAATCGACAGCCTGAGCAAGTAAGCACCGAGCAGAGTAAGAATCAAAACGCAAACAATCTGAGTCAACTTCCGGGCGGTCTTGTGCCGGAGCGGGCTGCTTCCAACAGCTCGAAAAATCCTGTACTCTCGCTTGTTCCTGGGTCTACTCAAGGGAATGACAAAAACAAAAGCTCGAGCTGGCTTGAGGACGAGCAAAATACGCAAGAGTCAAAATCTGGCAAGCCACCAGTAGCGGTACTACCCCCTGGCTTGAAAAACGAAAAGAACGACGAGAAAGAAAAGAAAAACAAAGAAAAGAAAGAAAGAGAGAAAACCGAGAAGGCTAGAGAAGAGAAGGCGCGCGAAGAGAAAGCTAGAGAAGAGAAAGCACGCGAGGAGAAAGCGAAAGGAGAAGCTGCACGAACAGCTGCAAGAGTGCATGGTGCCGGTAGCGTGAGGCTCAGATCTGGTCCAGGGTTGAACAAAAATGCAATTGACGAAATTCCAGCCGGAGCAAAAATTCAGGTTCTCGGAGAGAAAAAAGGTTGGCTGAAGGTTAGTTTTGGCGGAAAAGTCGGATACGTCTTCAGTCCGCTTGTGGACAGAGGTGGCGGGGACTCGACTTCTGCAGCTCCAACAAGCACTAACAACGAGAGTTCATCGAAATCACACCATGAAGCTGCGATTCCCGCTACAGCACAACCGCCTTCCACAGGCAGCGGCGCAGTTGTAAGGCGCCCTATGACTGTGCGGGACGAAAACCGACGCGCCATTTCAAGCGTACAGCCCGGACAGCACGTTGTGGTCTTGAGTGGCGTGAATAAGAACGGCCGTTACAAGATTAGAATGCCTGATGGAACCGTAGGTTACGTCATGAAAGATGCTCTTGATGTTAAGGTTGAGACACCGCCTGAGTTCGTCCCCTAGCGCGTCAGCCTGCTTGCGTGTTATATTGATCTCTCCCATGCCTGTCATGGATTCATCGGGACGTAGCGCAGCTTGGTAGCGCGGTTGCTTTGGGAGCAATAGGTCGCAGGTTCAAATCCTGTCGTCCCGATTCCTTAAATCGATTGAATGAATACTGAAAGCCACGCCTTTGCGTCAATGACTTTTTGTTTGTTGTCACGATGGGACCTGAGTCGCACGTATGTTGTTGATCTATTCAGCTCCAAATATTGACAAGAGCTCTGAGTATTCTGAAACTGCAGTGATTAAAGCTTGCCCGGATCGAAATCGACCGTAATACTTACTGGCCCAGATGCGGGCATCGGTCGAAATGGAGCAGCATGCTTTACGCAGGACATTGTCATTTCAGTAGCGAGTGCACCTGCACTGGGGTCTGCGAAAAGCGAGCTGAGAGAGCCGTCTTTTGCAATGCTGAAAGTTGCTGTACTTGCCTTGCTCGCTTTTGAAGGTAGATTGGATATGCATGCTTGAGTTTGCGCAAAACATGGTTAAAGTATGCCTCCATATCTGGTGTCAGCACTTCTTTTGAATTCCAGGACTTATCGTTTGCTGCTATGCTCAATCCAGGTGTTTCCCAGACGCTTCCGCCCCTGGATTTGATCAGGGTGAATTTTCTGGCAGGCATTTGAGCTTCTCCAGCATTCTCTGCAGGTTTTATAGCTTGCGGTGGTTTCCAGTCTGGACCAAGGTTCATGGGGACTGGCGCACCCCCTAATCTGTGTTCCTGTTGAGGCGAATTTGTTGTTTGTCCCGGAACACATGCGGGTGACTGCTTAGAACTATTAGGCGGTTTTTCTTTCTTGCTGTCGTTGCTCTCAGGTGCCGCTTTGGAGAACTGTGTGCCCAGTGCAAGCAAGCAAGCGATAGCTGCTGTTGCGACGCTGAGCACTTTGCGAGCAGCATTCCGCATGGGGCGAAGAATTGGAGGGCATTCATCTGTTACGACCGTACCGTCCGCTCGTTTGAGCATGGAAATGCAAACCTTGCCTTCGCTGCTGATCAACAAGTTCCGCGCCTCAGCCGCACTCATGTCCGAGAGGTTGTAGACGTTCTTGCTGCAGTGATTGCAGAAGCGTACTCGTTCGTCACCACTCATGGTATCCCACGGCACAGTGCAGGGATTTGGTACATCGATCAGTTCCAGTTCCCACTCGCTCATTTTTCACCACCCCGACAATCGCCTATGCTATATCATTCCACGATTTAGCCGGCAGCCACGATGGTTTAATCTTAGTGCTTTTGTTGCTCTTTTGCCCAATCAATGAATTCTTCTTCGCTCAGGCGCTGTTCGTGTCGGTCTGGGTGACGATTCTCCACATCAATGTCGAGCACGCTGATGCTGCCGTCCGTGTTGCGATGAAGGTCCTTTTCAACAAGCGTTCCATCAGGCATTTTATAGCCTTTCAAGACATAGCTGCCTTTGCTCCAGGGTAATTCTTCCGTGACTCTGCTTATTTTGCCGCCGTCGGGAAGTGTGATCGAAACAATTACATCGTGGTGTCTGCCGCCAAGATCGATAAGCAGATCCTTCTTCTGATTTGTATCATCACCTTTAGGTTCATACCAGAGAAAAGGAAACGGGCGCAAATCCACAAGCTTATGCCCCGGATTAGTATCCTCGTGTCCTTGTTTGCTTCCCCAGACCGCCTCGGCTATTTTGTTTGCAGCCTGAGTTTCAGTGTGGTTCTCTTTCTGTAGCCCGCTTTCTATGTTGAGCTCATTTATCATGATTTCATTTCCCTCGCCAATCAATTTGGCTTCAGCTTAGTTTGCAGATCTAAACGAATTTTGAACGGGTGAATTAATAAAGAGCCGGCGCAGCTGAGCTATTATTTCTACATTGGCTACCCTCGGGTATCAAAATGTTTCCTCTCAGCGATGACAATAGTGACAGACGGACTACGCCTTACGTCAACTACCTGATTGTCTTGATCAACGTGCTCGTCTTCGTTATTTTCCAGCAACTAGGAAACAATGAGCAATTCACGAATGCATTCTCCGTTGTGCCGAAAGACATTCTTACAGGGCAAGCCTATGAGGGGCATGTTGCTTTACATAATCCGCTTACTGGCGAACCGCAGGGCTCGGTAAATCTATACGCGCCGCCAGTGTCTGTTTACTTTACTCTACTTACTTCTATGTTTATGCATGGCGGTTTTGCGCATATCGGTGGCAACATGCTTTATCTGTGGATATTCGGAGACAACCTCGAGGATTTGATGGGGCACTTCAAGTATTTGCTTTTTTATTTGATCTGCGGAATTGTTGCAAGTCTATCGCACGTATTTATGACCGCTTCCTTGCATCAGAATTTACTTATTCCATCTCTTGGTGCCTCTGGTGCCATTTCTGGAGTTTTGGGAGCATATATTTTGCTTTTCCCAAATCGCCGTGTGACGGTAATTTTCTTGAGACAGTTGATGAATGTGCCGGCTTATGTCGCTCTGGGAATATGGATTATTTTTCAGCTTATTGAAAGCACAGGGCTGCTTGGTGGTGAAGAATCAGGTGGCGTTGCTTATGCTGCGCACATCGGTGGATTTATCGCCGGGATTATACTGGTGAAGTTATTTGCTCGCCAGCCGGAGCAATCTTATAAACAGCGCGAGTGGATTTGACCTCTGATTGATCGAGGATCCGAAGCGCGCATGAAACTGCCCCTGGCTTGGAGTCAAGTGGATTCTGAGGACCGGTTTCCAATCATCTAAACTGTGGCAAAATATCAGCGTCAGCTTGCGGGGTATCCATGGCAAAGATTCTTGTGGTTGAAGATGATCACGAACTAGCCTCTTCAGTGAAGGAATGGTTATCCTTCGACAGGCACACTGTCGAGCATGTTGATACAGGCACTGACGGGCTGCATAGGTTGAAAGAGTTTCAATACGAGCTGGTCATACTCGATTGGGAGCTGCCCGGAATTAGCGGACCAGAAATACTGCGTCAATTCAGATTGCGTGGTGGCATGACCCCAGTTTTGATTCTAACTGGCAAGAGATCGATGAAAGACAAGGAAGAAGGTTTTGAATCTGGTTGCGACGACTACCTGACCAAGCCCTTTCAAGGCAAAGAACTCTCACTGCGTGTGAAGGCTCTCTTACGCCGTCCGCAGCAGGTTGTCGCCTCGACTTTGAGCTATGGTGACATCGAAATTGATCCTGAACAGTTTCGTGTCAGCCGAGGAGGCGAAGAAATTCGGCTTGTCCCGAAGGAATTTGCCTTGCTCGAATTCTTGATGCGAAATCCACGCAAGTTATTCTCTGCAGACGAACTCTTGCAGCGCGTCTGGGCCAGTGATGCCGATGCCAGTGCCGATGCACTTACAACTTGCATAAAGCGACTGCGCAAGAAAATGGATCGTGGAGGCGAGCCATCTGTTATTCGCAATGTTCACGGCGTTGGTTATGGGCTCTACGAAGCAAAATAATGCTGTCTACTGCCTCCCAATGATAATCGGAGCATCATAAACAACTATCTGATACGAACTGACCTTAGGTAGTAAGGCTTTTGGAACTGCCATCTCAAGATTCTTGTTCCCAGTTTTTCCTGCCTTTACAGCAAAGATTTCCGTGTGTCCGCTGGCAGTAATCAGCTCACCATTTTTATCAAAGAACGCCGCGTACATTGAGTAGAATGCATCTTTTTGGGTGTTATTCATAAAGTCGGCATCTACTCTTATGTTTCTTCCACCGGGCAGTCCGCCGTCGTAAAAGTAAATTTTGCAATTTCCGCTAATCAAGCCTCCTCGGAATTCAGCTCGCTGAGCACATTCTGCCCCCATAGGAAAATTGCTGATCGTGTTCTTGATACGAGCACTATAAGGTTGGGCGTCTCCCGGTAACGTACATACGCTCAAAGCAATCAGTGAGAGGACCAAACTAATACTGCCACTAATAATGTTCATTCGCATCCTCCAGCCTGGTATGGATTTTATGCAGGTCGCCGCCTGCCCGATTATGGGCCGTCCTTCAATCGATTCTTTTCAACATGGCGCCGTCAAAAAAGATTCGGCGAGGTGCTGGACCCTTCGTTCCATCATCATAAGGAAACGAAACGATCTGTCTGGATTTGCCGCCGGATGATTTCAGAATAAGCGTAGTGCCTGATAAATCGTAAGTGCCTGTCTCGCTGCCGCTGCTTCCTGCATACAACTGTGTCCCTGCGCTGGTGTCACTGTGGACGGCTCCGACTTGCTCCAATTTATATGTGCCATTGCTGGAGAATGTGATGCTTGTCGCGTTGGCTGCTTTGCCATAACCAGCAGACGCTCCTCCGCTGAAAACACCGTTTATCTTTGCATTCTTTTGAAATGGGTCTGCCGGGCAGAAGAGCCCCATTTGCCAGAAGAAGCAGCTCTTGTCTGGCTCCAGCTCACCTGTTTCGGATTTGCCGTTAGCCCATTTGATGATCATGTTCTTCCCGCTTATGGAGTAAGTCCCTGTGCTGTTAGGATCTCTGGCTGCAGCTTTCTGGAAGTCAAAATGCGCCAGATCTCCCATCGGCTTGCTGCATACTTGTCCGTTTTTGAACAACCAGCCCAGAATTTCAAGTGAAGAGCCCGGCCAGGATCTGGTCATCAAATAAAGTCCATCCGGATTAGCTGCAAAAGCTCCTGAGCTACAAAACAAAAGGCTGACAATGAAGCACAAAACGAATAGTCTCATAAGGGTCTCCTGTTCTCCCGCTGAAAACAAGCCTGAGCACAGGCACGCTCGGCGTGTCATGCCCATGAATCAAGCAAAATAGCGACGAACGATTAGGATAGGTGGATGGCTGTTTTGGGTCAAGACGACGACTTAATACATTCATCAAGTTCTTCATTTAATGTCGTATATGGTTAGCAATTTAACTGAGCCCGGGCACAAAGCTATCGGAGGTATGTCCATTTGGGAGCGGAAGCAGAGCTGTATGATTCAGATGAAGCGGAAGACGAAATAAAGATTCTTCCGCCTGATACTGTTGTTTCTGAACGCTATCGACTTATGGAAGTGCTCGGCAGGGGCGGGATGGGCGTCGTCTACAAAGCCGAGCAGATTCACATGAAAAAGTTTGTGGCGATGAAGATGATGTTGCAGCAAGCTACAGCGAGCCAGGCAGACCACCGACGTTTCCAGCGTGAAGCGCAGGCTGCCAGTTTGCTTAGTCACCCCAACATTATTTCGATCTATGATTTCGGCTTCTATGAGGGACAGGCCTATCTCTGCATGGATTATTTGCAGGGAAAGAACCTGGAAGACTTCATTAAAGGAAATCCGCTTACCCTAGATCAATTTCGCCACATATTTGCCCAGGCTTGCGATGCCCTGCAGCATGCGCACGATAAAGGAATTGTTCACCGTGATTTGAAGCCGGGAAATTTGTGCATCAGTGAGCGCAATGGCGACCCGCTGCATCTCTTTGTATTGGACTTCGGTCTTGTAAAAATGATGGGAGGAGGGAACGACGGCAAGCTAACCACGACAAACATGGTCGTGGGCAGCCCACTTTACATGAGCCCTGAGCAGTGCCGTGCGCTCAATCTTGATCATCGCTCTGATATCTATTCGCTAGCATGCGTTATGTACGAATCTTTGTGCGGGATACCGCCGTTCAGAGCAAACACAGTTTTTGACATGATGAATGCGCACATCTCGCAGCCTCCTGTGCCGATTCGGGAAACTGCTCCTGGGGTTTATGTTCCTGCAGGGTTGGATAAAGCAATTTTGCAAGCCCTTGCGAAAAATCCCGATGATCGTCCGCAGTCCATGAATGAATTCGCGAAGGCAATAGAAGCCAGTTTTAGCGGGGCACCGGATGTGGTGATGCCTTCCGCTCTGAGATCAAAAATCTCGAACCCCATGCATCAATCTATGGCTGGGGAAGAACTAAAAACAAGCGGCGAGATGGCAGCACGCAAGAAAAAGAATCATTCGACTAATCTCATTTTCATGTCTGTGGCAATTTGGATTGGTGTTGCAGGGGTCCTCAGTTTAGGGATCATGTTTGGATTGTCACTTCATAAAGGAGGGGATAAAGAGGCTTTGAAGCCTCCCGGCGCTGATGCTGGCGCGGAGCAAGCCAGTAGCCCAGCCGCAGTTCCCTCGACGAATGCGACAGCTGTCGTTCCTAATAACAATGGAAATGTTATTTCGGGTAATACGATCCAGCTTAATCCGCCGGCACTACCAGCGGTGCCAGACAAAGGGCTGCCCGGAAAATTACCGGCTGCGATTCTTCCACCTCTTGATGGGGCAAATGGAAAACTGGCCAGTCCACCGGGAGCCCTTCCATTGCCTGCTTTGCCCGGTGCCAATCAAAATGCCACTCAGCAAGTTCCTGGTGCTGCAAGCAGTGTTTTGCCGCCTCTTCCTCCAACGCAGATTGCATCTATAGTTAGCAGGGGAACTTCGCCTGGCTCAACTCTATCACCCGAGCAAATAAAAACACAGGGATTCAACGCTTATAGCGCAGGCAATTATCAGGATGCCATTTCTAAGCTGGCAAGCCTGAGTGACGCAGAATCAAATTCAGCAATTCTCGGTCGCTTGTTTGTATCGGCTTACCAATTGGGCGATTCTACTCGCGCGACAGCATATCTCAATATGTTCAAGAATCGAAATCGCTTTTCTGTCAGCAGTGAAGTGCGCAATGATTATCTATTGTTGAAAGAAATATTTGAAGCTAGCGGGCAACCAAGTTCAAGAGACGATTATGAATTTGCCGAAGCTATATTGAAAGCAACTATTGATGCTTCGGAACGACGCAGTGAGGCTCATGGCTTGTGGTATCAAGCCGTCTTGAACTTAAATAGGGTATATCGAGATCAGGGCAAGAATGATGACGCTGATCGCTTATTGAGTGATGCTAGCAGCAATATGAATAGTGCGGAGTCTGAAAATATTAAGAGGTTCAAATCCCCTGTTGCCAGCGCTGGCCCAGGAGGACCGATGCCCGGAGGACCCATGGGTGGAGGGCCAATGGGTGCTGGACCAAATCCCGGAGGACCAATGGGCGGAGGACCTATGGGAGGAGGACCAATGGGAGGAGGACCGATGGGCAGAGGACCGATGGGTGGGGGACCCGTGGGCGGTGGACCCATGGGGGGACCAATGGGCGGACGTTTCGCTGGACCACCGGGACAAGATGGTGGCGGTTAAAGATTGGACGGTAACGATTGAAAACGCCTGAGAGTATTCGTCTCAGTCTGGCAACAACGGTATCAGTAGGGCTGCTTAGTTCATTGATGCTGGTTTTATTTTTTTCGACAGAAAATATTCGATTCAGTGAAAATTCCCATCTGTACAAATCGTTGATAATGAGCGCGCCTATCTTGATTGCAAGTATAGCAGCCTATCTTCAGTTGAATTACATTATGAAGCCATGGTACAAGGCTCTTGGTGAGCTTGTGCAAAAGGCTCTGAATTTGCAGGGCAATAGAATCGATGCAAATGCAGATAAAGACCAATTGAGCTTATTGCGTTCATCAATTGAAACAGCAACTCAGCAGTTCAAGGATGTGCAGGAACGCGAACGCATGCTGATTCAATATGCAGCCGACGTCATTTGCGTTATTGATTTGCAAAGCACAATACTTTCTGTGAACCCTGCCTCAAGAACCGTCTGGGGATACAACCCAGAAGAGCTTGTTGGAAAACAAATCACCGATTATCTTCTAAGTAATGACGTAAAGAACACAATGAAAGCTTTGCTGAAGGCAGAGAAAAGCATCGAGAAGATTGTTTTTGAAAATCGCTTCCGCAAGAAAAACGGTGACGTGGTTGATCTTCTCTGGTCAGCACATCTCTCCGCAACAGACCGTGGATTGTTTTGCATTGCTCACGACATTACCGAGAGGAAAAAAGCCGAGCAGATGCTCAAGGAAAGTGAAGAGCGCGTGCGCCGGATCCTCGAGGGGCTTCCTGCCGGTGTGGCAGTGGTCGGGCAGAGCGGACGTATTGATTTTATGAATCTTTTTGCTCTTGAACTTACAGGATATAATCAAGAAGAAATTCATGCACTCAGTGCATCGACAATATTCAATTTTTTGCAAGCCGACGGCAGTCTGGCTCTTGATTCAGTTAGCGATCCTGCTGGAGCGGGATTCGATTGCAGAATATCGAAGAGCTCCGGTGCAAGCTTTCCAGCTGAAGCGTCCATTCGCAGCATTAGCTGGGGCAATGAGCAGGTCTCTCTTGTGATTTTTCTAGATGCCACCATGAAGCATGAACTTGAAACTGCCAAAAGAGAATTTGTGGCGATGGTAAGTCATGATTTGAAAACTCCGCTTACTACCATCAGTCTAATTTTTGCGTATTTGCAAGATGGGCTTGGCGGGACGCTTAGCGATGATGGAGTCGAGTTCGCAAAGAAAGGACAGGAGTCGTGTGAGCGCCTTATGATACTCGTGCAAGATTTGCTGGATCTTGAAAAAATGCGAGCAGGCAAGTTTGTAATGGACTATGCTGATACCGACGTAAAGGAAATTTTGTCAGCGTCAGTATCAGCTGTTGAGCCGTACGCGTCATCCCAGGGAATTCTTATCTCCTTGAATTGTCCAGCTGATATCAAGTGTTTTTGCGATGGTGCTCGAATCATTCAGGTCATGATAAATTTGCTGGGTAACGCTATAAAGTTTTCGCAGGCTGACGGCACAGTATGTGTTGATGTTGAGGATTCAGAACAAACAGTAACTGTGGGTGTGAGCAATAGAGGAAAAACGATTCCTCCGGAAAAACTATTGAGCATCTTTGAAAAATTCGAACAGGCAAACGCTCGTGGTGCCGAAGAAAGGAAGGGCACAGGGCTCGGCCTGACCATCTCAAAAACTATAGTGGAGCAACATAAAGGCAGAATCTGGGTGGAGAGCTCCGATGAAAAAGGCACACGATTTTCGTTTTCTTTGCCTAAGCATGAATCGGAATAATTGTAGTATCCTTTTAGTATGAGGATAATTGTATGCATGAATTTTTGATCTTCGCGGCGTTTTTAGCGGTTTATCTGGCTCTGCAGCTGTGGATACTGCCGCGCATGGGAATCTCTACTTGAATGAGCCGCAGCTGCTCGGTCGAGCAGAAGACACCTTCCACAAATAAACAAGAACAAACACAGAGTCAAGATTCAGTCGAAGAAGCGACTCCGCACTAAAGCTTAAAGGCAAGGCTGTAGTTTTCGGATGCTGGGATGCTGGACGCACGCAGTAATTCTTTGCCGTTCTTGCTTCTGACGGCGATTTTAACGGTTCTTACAAGGTTTCTGTCTGGAACTTGCATTTGCAAGTCCTCTGCCCAGTAATCTCCTGCTTTCACATGCTGATTGCGTCCGTCCATTTTGTATCGCAATGATGTTATGGGCGCATCGTTCTTGTCTAGAGCGGTTGCTGTTACGGTGTAGTTAACGGTCTGGTCATTTTGTGCCTGCCAAACTAAATGAAGTGGAAGAAGTGCTGACGAAGCATCGGTTTGTTTTCCTGCAATGGACACGCTGCTGAGAGTTAACGTGTTCGACAAATTTTCGTCTTCGAGAAGAGCCGTTGTTTGCTGTGCTGCTATATCTTCTACTGATACCCGGTGGATTGTAGGCAACGCGGTATATACCAATCCAGCTAACAAAAGAAGCTCTGCTGCTATCACAAGTATCTTTTTAAGTTTTAGACCAGTATTTTGTACATTTGGCTTCTTCGACAGGGAGTCCTTGTTTTGATCCGAGCCCCTGTTCATCAACTTCGCGCCTAGACTCATCAAAATCTTGCGAAGCGGTTTTTCGATAATCTCCGACATAAGATGCGCCGCAATAAATACTGTTGCAAGGAAAAGCAAGCATGTGCTGAGGGACTGCTCTTGAGGAAAATTGATTCCCAAATAGGTAATCAGCACACCATGCAACATGTAAATGCCGAAGCTGAGTTCACCCAGCAATACCAAAAATGAATTGCTGAAGAGGCGCGACATATAACCACGCTCGCAAGCGAATGTGAGAATCAAAACGCTGAATGCAATGACTGATGGACCACTGTTTTGAATCCAGTATGCTCCTGCATCTCCGGCCCAGGGGACGCTCGCATAACGTATGACTCCGCTGTATACGTTCAATGCGCAGACACCAACGAGTACGCTCAATTCCAAAACGGTGGCAAAGAATCTGTCGATCTGGATTGTATGCAAGTAACGCCGCCAGAGCAAAGCAGCACTCATTCCAACTGCAAATTCGAATATTCTAGAAAGTGGATTGATATAAATCACACCCTGGTTGGATAATTTGACCGGGTCGAACTCGGGCAGATGCGCGGCATTGCAAGCGAGAATTAGCGCGCCAAGTACAGACCCTGTCAATAATATTGGGAAGAACCAGCGTTTTCTCATCGACCAGAGCAAGAAAGGGAAGCTCAGGTAAAAGAACATTTCGGTGGCGTTGCTCCAGGATGGCGCATTGTACGAGAAGAAAACACGCCATGATGGATACCAAGAATGCGTCATGAACATGTTGCTGATGAATACCGGCAACATGGCACCCTTGGGACGGAAAATTTCAGGAATCAGCATTACAAGCAATAAGAGGCTTGTGACGTGCGCGGGCCAGATGCGGGAGAATCTGGCGATATAAAACTTGACTGCACCTTTGATATCCGAAAGATTGAAATAGTTCTGTGTGAGGATGAATCCTGACAGAATGAAGAAGAACGTTACGGCCTGTCCTACGATGTAGTAATTACCCAGCCCTCGCCAGCAAGAGAAGTAGTCGGCCGCGTGATACAACACCACCGCCATTGCCGGGAAAAAACGCAAAGCAGTTAGTGGTTTTATGTCTCTGCGTCCTGGATCAACTGCTGCACCATATTTGGTGGCAGCCATCGTTGCTGGTCTTTCTGCTATTTGTGTGGGTGCCATTTAAGTTCCGTCATTGCATGAGCAGCCTCTCTAATCCAATAAGGAGCCTGCCGCTTGCTGCTGGCTTATTCGGTAGAGATTGTCATTATATAGAAAGCTTTGACTGCTGAAATGAAGCAAAGCTCAAAAATTGCCGTTTGCAATGGTCGAATTTGAGATATTGGAAAGGCGGGATTAACGCCTGCTCATCTGCGACTTTTCTGTATTTCTTTTTAACTTGGCTGCAAAGCCTCGCCCGGAAAAGGGCTATAAGACTGCATTTTTTGATCCCAAGATATATACGCTCTTAATTAATAGTCGTTAGTGTGAATATCGAGTATTATCAAATACGAAGTAATTCAAAGCGGTTTCTCCGTTGCCGTGGGAAAGCAAGCGCGTGCTTGTGCCATCCCTTCAGGAACGTTCTGTTAGACACAAGAATAAAAGTTCCGATGCAGCGAAAACCAGGAGGAATCTATATGGGATTCATGAGTAGTGTAGCTGTAGTTCTTGCTGCGACGTTTTTAGCGACCTGGTACAACGATCACATTTCCAAGGAAAAGTTTATCGACGAGCTATAAGTTCACGCACAAAATGAAAAAAGCGCAGGGCGGTGATATCACACCGCCCTTTTGTTTCCTTTTTATTCTATAATTCCTGGGTTTTCAGCTATCAGGTGCTTATGATGAGTACGGAGCGTTCCGACGTTCGAGATACGAATGTGCGTCCGATCTTTCTGCAAGAAGGCAGATTAATGCTGCTCGATCAGCGCAAGATTCCAGAATCAATTGAGTATGTTGACGCGAGCAGTCTCGACGATATGTTTCTTGCCATCAAAGACATGGTGGTGCGAGGCGCTCCTGCGATCGGTGTAGCTGCTGCTCTAGGATTAGCATTGGAAGCAAACCGCCTGGTAAGTAATGCCTCCGATCATTTGCACTTTTTGAGTTTACTTTCCGGTGCAAAAGAAAGGCTGCAATCATCTCGCCCAACCGCTGTCAATTTACGCTGGGCAACTGAATCAATATTTGAAATTGCAGAAAAGAATCCTTCTCTGCCACTTGAAGAACTGGCTGAGTTACTGCTTGCTTCTGCAGAGGCGATGATTGAAAAGGATATTCTCATCAATAAAGCAATCGGAGAGCATGGTTCACGTCTACTGAAGGATGGAGACTCGGTTTTGACCCACTGCAATGCAGGTGCACTCGCTACTTGTGGCTGGGGCACCGCACTTGGTGTCATCCGCTCTGCAGTAGCGCACGGGCATAAGCTTACGGTTTACGTTGATGAAACAAGACCGCGTCAGCAGGGTGCTCGCCTTACTGTTTGGGAATTGTTGCGTGATGGAATTACTCCTACTTTGATTACCGACAATATGGCTGGATATTTGATGTCGCAAAATATGGTCGATGCTGTTATTGTCGGTGCCGACCGCATAGCCTGCAATGGAGATGCTGCCAACAAGATTGGAACCTACTCTGTAGCAGTTCTTGCGCATGCTCATGGTCTTCCTTTCTACATCGCGGCGCCGTTATCTACAATTGACCCTCACATAAATTCGGGGATCGAAATCCCCATCGAAGAACGAGATTCGGATGAAGTGCTGCTGATTCACGGACAGCAAATTGCAGCAGAAGGTGCAAAAGTTTTGAATCCAGCTTTCGACGTCACGCCTGCGCGACTGATAACAGGAATAATCACTGAGAAGGGCGTTCTGTATTCACCCTACGAAGAATCTATTCGCAAGGCTCTGCAGCAAGATTAAGCAAAAGGCTCGTTGCAAAGCGCAATTTCGGCGTTCTAAGCCAGCTGAAAGCGGGTAAGTAAATGCTGGCTATTGATTGCGGGGAGTTGTTCGATGTCTAAAGCTGATGATGTTTCGGAGAAGTCTGCAGATAGAGGCGCTCAGGCGTCAGATAATGGACACGAAACTGGCGCTGGCACGAAGTCTGCCGAGAGCAATGTCGTTAAAAAAGAGGGAACAAGTGAGAGCCCTCCTTCAAAAACTGATGCTGCCGATAGCAAGGATGCGGCTAAGCACGATAAAAAGCCAGTTATAACCTGGGAGCGTTCAATTGAAGTGGCCAAGCTTTTGGCTACAGTATGGGTGGCATTGATAGGCACTCTTGTTAGCATGGAATTCAACAAGAGACAGAGCGAACTCAACCGTATCCAGGCAATTGCACAAATGTTGCCGCACATATCTAATTCCAGCAGCAAGGATGGAAAGACCCCAGGCGACGAAATGGCTAAAGACGGGGCAATCTGGGCTATTTTTAGAGCTGCGGATAACAAGACAATGCTGCGAGATCTAGCCGCGCTTTTTCCTCAAGAAATTTACCACGTTGTTAGTTCGATAGCTAACAGCGGTGAGTTAGATCATGATTCAGATGCCGTGTGCGCACTTGAAGTGGCTTCGGAGAAATTGGCCAACAAATACAGTAGCGATCCAAAGAAAACAGAGCTTGCCGGTCGCCTTTTTGCGCAAGCATTGAAACTGAGGCAGCGTCAACCTGACGATAGCACAACTTTGCGCGTGGTTGACGTCAGTTCTTCGGCTCAAGAGGAAACAAGCTCAGCTTCGGATGATTCTGTTGAGCGATTGATTAAATCAATGAATAATCTTGCCGATGAACATCTGGTGGAAAAAGAGCTTCCCAAAACTGGGACGAGCGGAAAAAAGAAATCTGGAGATGCGCAGTGGGAAGCGATTGAACTTTATCAGCGTGCGCGCAAAGTTGGTGCGGGAAACAACGATCCTCAAGTGCAGGAACAGCTCGCTCGAGCTGATCTTTCTCTGGCAACTATATACCTTAACCAGAAGCAACCCGACGATGCATTTAAGTATCTCAAGGAAGCAATTGGATATATGAATAACGTAACCTCCAAGAAGCAAGAAGTGAAAGCCCTCGACAAAGACGGCGACGGTTTCATCGCTCTTCCTGAGATTGGAGAAGCCGTAAAGCAAGCGCAGGAGCGCTACAAACAGATGATGATTGATTTCCCGGATAAAGGCGCTGAAGTTAATGATTAAAGCGCAAAGCATAAGCTGGCCTCTTGCCCGCTTTTAAGCGCAATTGCGATCTGCCCGGTTTGAACGGTTTGAATCAATGAATTGATCATCCGTAGAATCTAATTTGTGCGATTTGAACAAGACACAAACCGTGCCGTCGAGTCCTCGTTTGAGTGTGACGCCGAGTTGGCGCACTTCATCGCCAGGACCGAGCAAGCGCAAAGCGCGCTCCTCAAGCATGTAAAGCAAGAGCACGGATGCCTCAGGGCTGAGGAAAATTTCGCCTGCGTCAAATCTGCTGGCGATGTCCAAAAGCTCATCAAGACTTACTGATGGCTTCAACAGAACATCGACTGGATTGCGTCCATTTTGTCTGATGTAACGTGCCATCATCGTTTCTCTCCTGCATGTTCGTTGATTTTTCTTGCTACTGTGTAGATTGGACCTATGATAGGCAGAGATTGAATAAGTCTGACTGCTGCCCAATCAAAGATTCTGTCGCAGGTTCTATCAATAATGGAAACTTTCTTGCGGGTATTCATAGCACACCTCCTCTTTTGTCCGCAAAGAGAAATGCCCGCGCTCTAACCAGAGCCAGGCTGCGTGAATGAACCGGGCAGCCAGGAATATTGCCTAGCTTGCCCGCACCGTACTTGAAGGCAGTCCAAGCAGTTTTTCAAGGATGAATCCATTTTTTCTTATGTCTTCGAAATACATAATGGTTTCCCTCTTACTGCAAAGCTTCGAAATTTTTGCTCGCAACGCGCGCTAATAGAATCATACATAAACTTGCGCCTGCTCGTCCAAGAAGAAAGCATGAAAGTTGAACAATTTTTTGTCATGCGGCAAAGAAAGTCTAAGTTTCGCTGGAACCTATGGGACATAGGCCAGTCCCTGGGTTGGTAACAAACGATCACATAGTTCGGCAGGTCAAATTGAGGACTAAATTCCTTTTACTCTTTTGGGCTCTAGTCGTGGCTTCCGCCACTATTTTTCTCTTGTGCGACCCCGACGGGTCGTTTGCTTCAATAGCTCAACTGCTGCGAAACAACATTTTTAGACAAGCGCAGAAATCCAGCTCCGAACCAAGTGCTCTTCCCTTGCCTCAGGCAGAAACGATATTGTTCATGGGCACCGATGTCGTTTATAAGGATCCATACCGCCGCCACGCCGACAGGGCTTCTGTGCAGGGCAACTCAGACACGATGATGCTTGCCTTTCTCGATCCTCGCAGTAACTCCCTGTCGGTTCTGCATGTCCCGCGTGATACCAGAGCCGTGATTGGCCCTTATGGCATGCATAAAATAAATTCTGCCAATCGCATCGGCGGCCCACAGCTCAGCAAATCAGCTCTTGAAGGTCTGCTCGGAATTGCAATCGATCATTATGTCGTTATGAATATTCATGGTTTGGAAGAGCTGGTTAATGAGCTTGGAGGAGTCACTGTGACTGTGCCGAAAAAAATGAGCTACATGGATTGGACAGGGAAGCTGAAAATAGATTTGCAGCCGGGCTTGCATACTTTGACGGGGAACCAGTCCATGGGCTTCGTGCGCTTTCGCCATGATGAGCTTGGTGACATAGGTCGAATCCAAAGACAACAAATATTTTTGCAAGCTGTATTCAACAATATGATGAAACCACGATCATGGTTGCACGTGCCTAACCTCATCAATATAGCCCGAAAGAACACCCAAACTGATATGGACTTGGTACAAATAATGCAAGCTGTCAATTTCTTGCATTCTGTTCCTCGTGATAGAACAAAGTTTGTAATGCTGCCGGGAAGTTTTGCGGCAAATGGAGATTGGCTTGCCTCTGGCAAAGCGTCCGCACTTGCGCAAAAACTGCAAAACAACAGCCAGGAAACGGCATACGATCGCCGGAGGATTTCCGTTTCTATTGTAAATGCAAGTTCTAACCGAATGCTCGGTAAGCATTTGTCGAATGTGCTCAGAACTATGGGATACTCCACTTGGGTGTTGCGTGATCGCAGAGATGAGGGCAATACGAAAACCAGGATCATAGCTCAAGATGGAAATATTGTAGCGGCGAAAATGCTTCAAGCCGATCTAGGCAACATCGGAGAGATCATTGCCGCCTCAATTGGCGATATAAGTTCAAACATCACGATCGTAGCTCATGATGATCTTGAGCTAGAACAGGTGGAAGGAGAAAACATGTCTGGCAAAGGCTTGCTTCCCGGGCATCTTTGAAATGCTGGACGAGTTACAACGAGCGTTCCCAGCTTGAATATGCAGAAGCATTCTTATTCTGTTCTTTTCTTTGATGCGGCAGTCTGTTTATACATCTAAGCAGTCTGTTTATACATCTAAAGTGTTCTCTTCCTCGAGGGCTAATTGAGGCTTTGATTCCGGCTGGAGCTCCAGTGGCTTCTTAAAACCGTAATGGAAAAACTCATACATAGCGGGCAAAACAATCAAAGCTAGCATCACCCCTGGTATCAACCCTCCGACAATCACGAGAGCAAGGGGGCGCTGGCTTTGAGCTCCGATAGCGGTGGACAGAGCCGCCGGAATCAACCCAACGACCGCAACTGTTGTCGTCATCATCGCCGGCTTCATACGAATGAGAGCACTCTGAGTGACAGCGTCCCTAATAGCTACGCCCTGTTGCCGTAATTGCTCTACAAGTGAAACCAGAATGACACCATTCTGTACCGCGACTCCTGAGAGCGCTACAAAGCCTACTCCAGCTGAGATGCTGAAGTGCGTTCCGGACAGCATGAGTGCAAGAATCGCTCCTGGGGTGGATAGTGGAACGGTGAGCATAACCAGCGCTGCAGTGCGCGCGTTGCCGAATGCCATATACAACAAGCCGTAAATAAGCAGCAAGGTTGTCGGAACAATGAGCGCCAATCTGCCCATAGCTCTCTGGGCGCTGGCAAATTGCCCTTCCCAGGTCATTCTGTATCCTTCTGGAATAGTCACCTGTTTAGCGATCGCTTTTTGCGCTTCGCTAACTGCGGAGAGCAAATCTCTTCCTCTAATATTTGCCTTTACGGCGACGCGTCTGGAGTTTTTATCTCTCAATATGGCGGTTGCTCCGTGGCTTTCCTGAATCGTTGCCAGACTTGAAAGTGGAATGCGATTGCCATTGGGAGTTGTGAGCAATATGTTTTGCAGATCAGCGACATCCTTGCGATAAGGCTGTTGGAAACGAAGCCATACGCCGAATCGCCGGTCTGATTCTTGCACGTCAGTGATTGAATTTCCGCCGATGGATGTTTGCACTGTATCCAGAATATCATTGGAGTTGATTCCATAGCGTGCTGCTCGAGCACGATCGATTGCAATCACCAACTGCGGCTGGCCGAGTAGCTCATCTTTCGCGACGTCTACTATGCCTGGGACTTTCATTATGATGTCTTTTACTTGTGTTCCCAGTCGGTCAAGGATATCCAGATCTCGACCGTAAATCTTGAGACCCAGCTCGCCCTTAACACCTGAGATAGCTTCGTCCATGTTGTCTTTGATGTATTGCGAAAAGTTATAGAGGCAACCGGGATACTCATCCATCAAATGATCATTTATGTCGTTTACGAGATCTTGCTTATCTTTGAATTGTTTGCGCCACTCGTCTCTTGGCTTAAGATCAACGAAAAACTCGATATTGCTGTAATTGTTGGGATCTGTACCATCATCAGGCGTGCCTACCTGACTGACTGCAAACGCTACTTCCGGATAGCGCCGAAAAATTTGGCGTATTCCGTGCGCAAGTTTCACTGATTCATCTAGCGACACGCTTGTAGGTAACACGGTCGCTCTCATCCATATATTTCCCTCTTCCAGAGGGGGCAAAAATTCGCCGCCGAGTGTGCTGGCACCAATGATCGAGAAGGTCACCGCGCTCAAGCCCACTGCCGCCGCGAAGGCGCGGTGTTTCATCGAGAATGCAAGAATTGGTTTATAGACGCGGAGGAACAATTCCATTATTGGACTCTCGCGCTCTGAAGGAAGCGAGCGCGAATAAACCAGCGCACAAACAACCGGCACGATCGTCATTGCTGAAATGACTCCGCCAAGCAGGTGGAAGTTCATGATGATTGCAAGTGGGTGGAACAACTTTCCTTCGACTTTGTCAAAGGCGAAAATAGGTAAGAAGGTCATCACAATAATAGAAGTGGCAAAAAGAATGGGCCGAGCCACTTCGTTCGCTGCTTTGGCGATGACTCCAAAAACTATTTCCTGCGGAATCTTTTTGACTTTTCCATCTTTTCCAATGTTCTTCTCACGCAAATGGGCCAGGTGGCGGATTATGTTTTCAACCATAATGATTGATGCGTCAACGATGATACCGAAATCAATCGCGCCAAGCGAAAGCAAGTTTGCCGGAATGTTGAAGACATTCAGCAAGACCATCGCAGTGCACAATGAAAGCGGAATTGATATAGCTGCAATTAAAGCGCTTCTAATTTGAAACAAATAAAGCATCAGAATTACAACGACCAGGAAAATGCCTTCTGTGACATTGTGGCCGATTGTCTCTGAAGTTCTTCGAACCAGGGCTGTACGATCGTATAGCGGCACCAGTTTCATACCTGGCGGTAAGCCGTCTTGGATGTCTTTCCATGCTTCGTTGATAGCGTCCACTGCCCTGGATGGATTCTCTCCTCTCCGCATCAAAACTATGCCTTCGACAACATCGTCATCGTCGTCTTTACCGACTTGTCCCAATCGCACTCTGTCACCGATAGAAACCTTTGCAATGTCCTTAATCAGAATCGGGGGGCCTTCTTTGTTTGATGCCACCACTACATTCTCAATGTCGTTTGTTGAGCGTAAAAGGCCCATGCCTCGGACCATGTAGTTTTGTCCGTTCCTGATAATGAAACTTCCGCCAGTGGACCCATTTGAACTTGATATTGCGTTTTCGACAGTAGAAAGGCTGATGTTGAGAGACTTCATCTTGTCAGGGTCGATTTCTACCCAATAAACACGGGTTGGTCCGCCGAAACCAGTAGAATCAACAATGCCTCGGACCGATTTAAATTTGCGTTCTAGATACCAGTCTTCCCATTCCTTTCGTATTCGAGAGCTGTATTCTTTATCGGGAGTGCCGTCCACTACCGTGTAACGAAAAACTTCTCCAACAGGGCTTGAGTCCACGTCGAGGCTGGGAGTTATATTTGCAGGAATTGCTGCCGAGCCGATTTTCTCAAGCACCCAGTGGCGGGCAACATTTGACGGGATGTCATCAAAGACAACAGTAATTACCGAAAGTCCGAATATAGAAATTGAACGAGGCGGGTCGGCATGAGGAATGCCGTTCAGTTCTTTCTCAATAGGAATAGTGACAAGACGTTCGACTTCTTCTGCTGCTTTACCTGGGACCTGCGTGATCACACGGACTTGCATGTTTGCGACATCAGGGTAAGCTTCTAGAGCCAGCATCTCGTGGCACCGATAGCCTATGGCCAGCAAGGCCAGAGCAAGGAAGACCACCACGTTTCTTTTTTCAAGCATTTGCCTGAACATTGCGATACCTCAGAGTCTTTAACGTCGCTAAAAGCAGGTCCTTAGTAAATCAAAATCTCTTCGTTTGGGCCCTGCATATGCGAGGCCTTGCTTCACTCCATGCGGCTATCGTGCGGCAAATAGTCCCCCCAAGACTTCTCTCCGGATCACAACGCCTCGCTAATTTTACCTCAGTCAGCGAACTGCGTGGTTTCCGAATGTTGAAATTGCCACAGTTTAAGGGTAGCAGACCGGCTCTGCTGCTGCTAGAATGTCAGGCATGTGTTACCTTTAGTAAATCATTTGCTCTTTTCATTCTTGTCAAAGGTCCGCCTGGAGATTTGGATAGCTTCATTTGCTGAGCGCAGTTTTTTTTCAAATTTGTTTGAATAGATCTGACCGAGGCTTGCAAGATTTTTTATTTCGCCGTTTGATTGAGAGAATAAGTTAGAACTAGGATTGGTTAAATTATGGACAACGGATTGAGAAGTCTGCGCCAGAGCTTTTTGCTAGTAATCTTGCTCCTGCTTCCTGCGTTATTGCAGGCTTGCGATAATTCAAAAACTCCAGAAGGTGGAAGCAATACAGGCATCAGTGCAGGGACTAATACCTCGACAGGCTCGACACCTGAGACAAAGAATCCTGCCAATTGTTCTCAAACGCATTTGGTTTCTCTTACTCCCGACGCAGAAAATGATGCGGCTATTTCCGTTGCGTCGGCAGAATTTCGAAATATCCAAAGTGATGTTGATGTAACCGGTGAAGTTCTCGCCAACGCCAACACGCAGACTCACGTAACAACGCCTATTACCGGACGAGTCACTAAAATCTTGGTTTCCATTGGTGATTTTGTCAAAACCGGGCAAGAACTTATGATTGTCCGGAGCACTGACATTCAACAAGCTGAGTCCGACTTGCTTCAGGGTGAACAGCAAGTGCGCTCAGACTTAAAGCAGGCCCTGGTTCAAATTGATTGTGATACCGCCACTGCTGAAGCGCAGCTCAAGTTCGATGAGAAGAGCTACAACCGTATCAAGGGGTTGTACGAAGAGAAGGTTGCTTCTCAAGCCGATTTTCAAGCGGCCGAAACGCAGTATCAGAAGGACAAGATCAGCCTTGATGCACTTGTGCAGAAGCGCGCCTCAACCGTGGCTTTGTCGAACGAGAAAATGAAGCTGGTCACGGGACCGGCCAAAACAAAACTGCGCCTTCTTGGCATTCCTGATTCTGAAATTGAGAATGTAATGAAGACCCAGGTTGTCGATCCAATGGATACGGTTGTTGCTCCGGCAGACGGGGTGGTGGTTGAACGACTGGTCAACGTTGGAGAATTGGTTGATCCCACAAAGCCTTTATTTACAATAGGAAATTTCGATACTGTCTGGCTGAAAGCTGATGTATTCGAGAAAGACATCGCCAAGGTGAAGTTAGGACAAAATATCGAATTGAGAGTTGATAGCTTCCCCGACCACGTGTTCAAAGGCAAGCTGGACTATTTAGCAAACCAGGTCGACGCCGACACGCGTACTCTGGCTGTTCGTGCCGCTGTCGTCAATCAAAGCGGGCATTTAAAACCGAAAATGTTTGCCCGCATGAAAATTATCGTGGGAGACCAGCGCGTTTTGGCTATTCCGTCGGCAGCTGTGCAGGACACAAGATTGAGCAAAGTTGTTTACGTTCCGAAGGGCAACAACCAATTCGAAGAGCGCAAAGTAAAACTGGGAAGCCAGGACTATGATTCTGACTATATCGAAGTTCTTGAGGGCTTGAAGGCGGGCGAGAAAGTTGTCACCCATGGCAGCATTGATTTGCGAGCGAAAGCCGTAAGAACATACTCTAGCTAGCTGCCGGAGCTCTTCGTGTCCAGTTTTTTCTTTAAGGTCTTGTGGATTGTCGTGGCTGCTGCCGGCGCTTTCAGTCTGGCTGCATTTGCCAGCATGAAGCATGAACATGTGAATGCCGCGTGGTTATTAGTTGCTGCGATATGCGTTTTCTGTTCAGGCTATCGCTTCTATAGCAAACTTATTGCCGACAAAATTTTCCAGCTCAACGATAATAATCCTACTCCAGCGCATACGCTGAACGACGGAAAAGATTTTCTACCGACTGCCAAATGGGTAGCCTTCGGGCATCATTTTGCGGCTATTGCCGGCGCTGGTCCGCTGGTGGGACCGATTCTGGCTGCTCAATTTGGTTATCTTCCCGGTACGTTATGGATCATTATTGGAGTGGTGCTTGCTGGCGCTGTACAGGACTTTGTCATTCTGTGTAGCTCGATGAGGCATAAGGGCAAATCGCTGGGACAAATGGCAAAAGAAGAGCTTGGCCCAGCGGCCGGTATTTTGGCGCTAGTATCAATTTTGCTAATTATGCTTATATTGATGTCTGTATTGGCACTCGTGGTGGTAAAAGCTCTTAAATCCAGTCCATGGGGAGCCTTTACCCTGCTTATGACGGTGCCTATTGCGATGTTTGTAGGTTACTACACTCGCACTATTCGACCAGGCAAAATCACTGAAGGTTCTATCATTGGTGTTACTCTGACTTTGCTGGCAGTAGTTGGCGGAAGATACGTTGCAGAATCGCCTGCTCTGGCTCCTTTCTTTACTCTCAGCGCTGAGAATTTTGCCTGGGCTATTATGGTCTATGGTTTTAGCGCGTCGGTGTTGCCTGTGTGGGTTCTCTTGCTTCCGCGAGATTACTTGTCGGCCTACATAAAAATTGGAACCATTGCTCTGTTGGCTTGTGGCATTCTCCTGGTTAGGCCTGATTTGCACATGCCTGCACTTACCATTTTTACTAATGGCGACGGACCACTTTTTTCCGGAAAGATTTTTCCATTTTGTTTTATTACGATAGCTTGCGGTGCTGTCTCGGGCTTTCATGCGCTGGTCTCGTCCGGTACTACTCCAAAAATTATCAACAAAGAATCTGATGCGAGAGTGATCGGGTATGGAGCGATGTTGTGCGAAGCTGCAGTTGGGATCATGGCAATAATTGCGGCGTCCTGCCTGGAACCAGGGCATTTCTTTGCTATAAACAGTCCCGAAGGAGTTGTTGGTGCAAACCCGGCTCAAGCTTCGGCAGTAATAAGTTCATGGGGCTATCATGTCAGCCCAGAGGCAATGCAAAATCTGGCTTCCGGAATAGGAGAACAGAGCCTCTGGGGTCGCACCGGTGGTGGGCCCACTCTTGCCGTAGGAATGGCATCAATTTTTGCAAAAGCAATCGGAGGTACAGCGCAACTTGCATTCTGGTATCACTTCGCAATAATGTTCGAGGCACTTTTTATATTGACCTGTCTTGACGCCGGAACGAGGGTGGGACGTTTTTTATTGCAGGACTTCCTGGGCATTATTTGGAAACCGCTGGGAAAAACAGATTGGTATCCGGCTGTAATTTTGAGCTCAGCCATGGTTGTGGCCGGTTGGGGGTATTTTCTTTATCAGGGAATAGTGGATCCGCTGGGTGGCATCAATAGCTTGTGGCCGCTGTTTGGAATTTCAAATCAACTTTTGTCGGTGGTCGCATTTACCGTAGCTACCACTGTGATTAAAAGAATGGGCAAAGCAAGGTACGTTTGGGTTACTCTCCTTCCATTGTTCTGGCTCTTGTCTGTTACAATGACAGGCGCATTTCAAAAAATCTTTTCTAGTTCTCCTCGTTTAGGGTTTTTATCGCATGCTCGCTCGTTGCAGGAAAAACTGGCTGGCTTGTCGGGACAGCCTGCCGAGTTGGCTAAGTTGCAGGCGCTCATCTTCAATGATTATCTTGATGCTGCCGTTGGCTCTTTGTTTGTAATTCTTGCTTTAGTTATAGTTATTATTGGCGTACTTAATTGGTCGAAGAAGGCACCAGATACAGTGCAGCCTGATGACTCAAGTAATGATGACGGCGGAACGCCGATGCGTTGTTGTTGATCTGAGAGTTATGCTTTTCCACAATGCAGAATTGCTTCCGAATAACCCCTACCATATTCGGAGTGAAAGAGCTAAACTTCTTCTATTATGAAAAATAGAAGCGCTGATGACAAGAAGACCGCCGTCGATCCTGAGCTGGACATTGAGCATCTTGAAGCGCTCCTCTTTGAGGGAAAAGGGGAACTTACCGAAGACAAGAAAAAAATTGTGTTCGAGCAGTATAAATTGCTAATTCAATCATCGGAGCAACTAGCTCAGCGGCGGCAACAGGCTAACGGTTTCTTTCTTTCGCTTAATTCTTTTATTCTTGGCGGTGTAGGCTTTGTGTATAAAGAATCGTTTGAGATTTTTGTGCATGAACATAAGGTTATGCGCCTGATGATTTTGGCGATGGCAATTGCACTTGTTGGTGTAGTAATTGATATCAATTGGTCGAAACTAATTACCAGCTATGGCAAATTGATGCGCGCGCAGATGCGCGTTCTTGAGGCAATGGAAAAACATGTACCTGCTTCAATGGTGTCTGCCCAGGTTGCGTTCCACAGAAAGGACTTTCATTCGTTGAGTTCATTGGAAGCAAACATTGCCCATACTTTCCAGGTGATTTATATAGTTGCCGCTGTCGTTGCTGTTCTCATCATGGTGTTCAGCCCGATTCCGATCTCTGGTCCCGCGCCGGTTCCATCAGTGCACTAGGTCTTAACCTTGCAGCAGGTCTGAACCTATCACGGACCAGATCCAATTTTCGACCGGAATCAGATTGAACCGACTAAAACCCAGCATCAAAAATGGAGAGTGCCCTAAATGGTAAGGGCGCCTCACGCACGGCTTTTTAAAAGACGCCCCATAGTGCCGCCGTCCCTATATATGGAATACGATGTGCCCAATAGTCGACAAAGACATTAAATGGCAACGATTCCTTCAAATTTAACCCATCCCCCCCGAGGGGATGTGACATAATCTTTTTGAACCCCCTAGGGGGGATACAAAACAAAAGGAGTTAAATCATGAAAAAGGTTATTGTCGTTGCAATTGCAGCTGTGTCATTGGGCCTCGGCGCATTTGGTGCCAAAGCATTCGCAGATAAGGCCACCAATGCCAATTCTTGCTGCCTTCAAGGTGCTGCCTGCTGCGTTCAAGGTGCTGCTTGCTGCAAGTAAGTAATCAAAACTGAACAAAATCAAAGAGAATCACAACAAAAAAGGAGTTAAATCATGAAAAAGGTTATCGTCGTTGCAATTGCAGCTGTTTCACTGGGCCTCGGCGCTTTCGGTGCCAAAGCATTCGCTGATAAAGCCACTAACGCCAATTCTTGCTGCCTTCAAGGTGCTGCCTGCTGCGTACAAGGTGCTGCTTGCTGCAAATAATCAAAACTGAAAGAGATAATGACAACAAACTGGACTAGCTGGAATAGACTTCTTCTCGCGCTGCTTTTATTGCTCGCGCTAAGGCATGATTGCCTTTGCAAGACAATGAGCTGTGCGCAGCCTGCTCAAAGCAGCGAACATAGCTGCTGCGATATGGCAGGTATGGATGAGTCAAACACCTCGGTCCATGTTATTCAGAAAAAGTCCCTATGCTGTTGTTCAGAACGACTTGTTTTCAACAAGCCGGAGCATCAAGTTTATTCTGGCTCAAATAACCAGGAAACAGCTTTCGCTCAAACTGAATTTGTCGCATATCTTCCCACAATCGATGAAGCAAATGCACCAATTCGAAATATAGAACAACAAAATGACATCTTGAAGCCGTCTAAGATCTACTTATTGAACAGAGCCATTCTTGATTAGAAAGAATGCGGCTCATTTTCGCCGTTGTGGAGCGATGAAAAAATCCGCGAGAAATATTGTTGGGGCGCTGCGATGGGTCGCCCAGCTTGCAAACAAAAATAAGTGTAGGCGCGATGCCATGCGTCACCCGGTCAAGAGAATAATGAAAGCTGTCTGAGCAATTGTGCTCGGACATTTCGTTTTTTGGGGACCTGTTAATTTGCCTTACGCTGGTGTAAAGTCAGCACTAATGGAGCGCTCTCCAGTGGTGGCATTTCATGGGCATGCAAACAATAGACAAAGTGCAAAACAAGCTCTTTCTCATCTTGTCCATTGTTGCAGCGCTCGCACTTGCTTTCATATATTTGTGGAACTGGTCGGCAGCTTTGAATTGGCCATTCTCCTTGCCAAATTACGAAGGACCGATGCTCTGGGCTGCTGACGCTCTTTCACGCGGACAAAATATATACTCTTCATCAGCCTTGCAAAATGAACCGTGGATAACCACGATTTATCCCCCGTTCTATCTTGTATTTTTATCACCGTTGGTGAAAAGCTTCGGCGCAACTTATTTGCCGTTGCGGATTACAAGCATGCTTTTCACTGCTGGACTTGCCGTCGTAATGGTGGATGTTTATCGCAGATTGAGATATGGATTGCCTGCCATCTTGTCTAGCCTGGTATTTCTGTTCAGCTTCGAGTGCATTAGCAGTCGTGGGTTCGAAGTTCGACCCGACATGGTAATCATCTTTTTTTGTGCACTGTTATTGCATCAATTTATAGTTGTTAGCTTGGTTCATAGAAAGCAATCGTCGCTCAAAGCTTATATGTCTGTTTTCTGGCTCGGTGCGATCAGTCTCGAGATCAAACAGCAGGCAATTGTTTTCCTACTGGCGATTCTGCTCTATTTATTTTCGGAGGGACGTCAAAAGATCGCGCTCGTCTTATTGGGTGGATGGACCTTTAGCTTCCTTTTTTTCACCGGCGTCATGCAATTAATTACGGGTGGATATATTCAAAACCTTGTTTTTCTTGCACCCGTTAAATCAAACAGCACTGTTTTGATCAGCAACCTGGGCTCGCTTGGAATAGACTGGATCAAACTTATTGTGGCACTTTTCCTTGTGCCAATTGCGGTGCTTGTGCTTAAGAATTTGAGGGAACTGCAAAAATTTCCGCTTCTTTTGGCTTTGATTTCTACTGCATTGTTTATGTTCTCTATGGGAATTCCGGCTAGCAGTTCTAATCATATGATGGCTGCTTTGCTAGCATTATCCTGGTTTCTTGCATTAGCTTTAGGAAGGCTGCCGGCTGTCTGCGGCATTATCCTCTTGTTGGCGAGTGCTTGCAGTTTTCCTTTTGTTTCACAAGAAGGACAGTTGCGAGGAAAATTGTTGCCGGCTGCAAGGCAGCACGCCGAGTATTTGCGGAATTTGGGATTGCAAAACAAACCTGTACTCACTGATGATCTCTACATCAATTACATAAGCAATTCGCGAGTAGTAATGGTTGATTGCGCCACCTTCTTGAATGTGTGGAAGGCACAAGTATGGAAGTCAAAAGGCGCTTTCAGCCAGTTGATAAGACCAATTTCCGAGAAACGCTATGCTGCGATAATTATCAATTCAAACGATAATGAAAACTCAGGTGCAAATGCGAACGCCTGGTGGCCCCGGCCCGTAATTGATGCTATTCACGCCAATTACCATAAAGACAATGTCCTTCAATGTTCCGGCTGGAGCCTTGATGTTATGCTGCCTAACAAATAAGCATGGGAATTGAGCATGTAGCACACGCCCAATTCCCCCATATGCGCTTATAGCTTATTCAATTTTTCCTTTTCGAATTGCAGACGTGCGAGTTTTAATTCGTTTTCTGCAATGCTTGCTTTATAGGCCGCAAGAGTGCTGGCTTGATACGAGGAATTCAGAGCAAGATCTGTCTTGGCCTTCACCTCTCGCAGCTGACACTCGAGTGTCGCTGCCTTTGCTTCCGCTTCACATTTCTCCCACTGAGCCTTCTGATTCGCGGCTTTTGCCATTTCCGCCTCCGCCCAGGCTTGCGCTGCTTTATCAACGCATTTCTGCTTCAATATTACTTCTTGTAATTTCGTTTCCGCCTCGATTTTTTTGTACAGTGCTTCGATTTCTTGTTCTTCTGTGTGCAGTTTCTGGATTTTTTCGTTAGGCTTAGCTTGTGCATTCACCTCGTTTGCATTACAAGCTGGTGCCAGGAAAATGGTACTCGCGAGAACTGCCGTATAAATTGCCGCGCGTTTAGACATAATCAGAACCTCCTTACGGGAAGCTGAACCATATTCGAAGCTATCTGATGGAAATGAAGTGAACGTGAAGTGACGAGAGGCTGCAGTCTTCATCACATGATATTGAACACGTCTTATTTACTTAGATGGTGGCTGTGCTCCTAATTAGGCATATGCAAATCAGGTTGCGTTATTGTTGGCTAGTGGTTGAGATTGAACATTTTCGCCTTCGCGCAGATCATCAGAAGGACTTACGACAACAGTTTCTCCGCCTTTGAGTCCGATGCGAATTTCTACCTCGTCGCCGTAGTCGCGGCCGATGGTGATCGGTTGATAGTGTACCTTTCCATCCTGGACCATTACAACGAATAGACCATCGGTTCTAGTCACAACGGTGGTGCCAGGAATGCGGATCCATGGCTCTTGGCGCAATGTGCCCAGTTTGATTTCGGCGTACATTCCCGGCAGTAGTGTATGATCTTTGTTTTCAATTTTTATTTCTGTTTGCCTGGTGCGAGTGTTTGGATCAAGTGCACCACTCACGTTGGTAACGGTGCCGATAAATTTGCGCTCTGGAAATTCTGGTACCAAAACATCCGCCGTCATTCCGGTCGCCAGGTAGCGTGCGATGCGCTGTGGTACGCTCACATAAATGCGCAATGCATCAATCTTCGCCATCTGGTAAAGCTCGAGATTGTTGGACATGCTTCCCTTTGTTATTAAGGCACCTGGGTCAACCTTTCTCAATGTGATCACTCCGTCAAATGGTGCAATCACTTTTTGGAATCCTTGCTCTGAGGTTAGCCGAGCAACATCAGCTTTTTTCGCTTGGACATTTGCATCAGCTTGCTTAACTTCAGCTTTGGAAGCTTCAACTGCGGCTTTGGCTGCTCTCAAATTGGCATTCTGTTCTTGTAACTCTGCTGTAGTGGTATCAAGCAGGCGAACTTTTTCATCACGATGTTGTTGGCTAACTGTGCCACGTTCGCAAAGATCGTTCCAGCGTTTTGCCGTAATGGTGGCATAATCTACATTCGCTTTTGCCTTAACAACTGCTGCATCTGCTGTAGCCTGCTTCGCGATCGATTCTTTTAAGTTCGCTTCCGAAGTTTCGTAGCCCGCCTTCGCTTTTAGCAAGTCTGCCTTTGCTTGCAATAGCGCATCATCAATTGTGGGAGTATCAATTTGCGCGATGAGTTGCCCTTTCTTTACCTCATCGCCGATGTCCACAAGTCTCTCACTGAGATATCCATCTACGCGAGCATAAATTGTGGTGTACTGAATCGCGCCAATGTTTCCTGGTAATGTGATGGATTCGGTATGTTGCGCGGGCTGTGCAACTACGGTATGAACGACAGGTACTGCACCAACGGTTTCTTCGTGCGCTTTCTTGAGATCTTGTTCTCTTTCCAGTCGCGGCAGCAAGCCGAGCGCAAACAAGCCACCTAGAGCCACGATAAGCAAGGCTATAAAAATAATGACGCCTTTTGAGCCGCCACCGCCTCGGTTCTCGCTTGCATTATCAATTTCGTCAGGCATGTTTTTCTTCCCCGCTCGATCTTGAGATATCCATTTTAGCTTGTGCCTTGCCTTTTCTCATCAGGCTATAGATTAGAGGAACAAATAATAAAGTAGAGAATGTAGCGACGGTTAAGCCGCCGATGACCGCCCGACCGATTGGTGCATTTTGTGAACCGCCCTGACCCGCACCGATAGCCATGGGAATCATACCGATAATCATCGCGGTGGCAGTCATCATAACAGGGCGGAAGCGCTGGTATCCTGCATTTAATGCAGCGTTAAAGCCGTCATAACCTTCTTCACGTTGCTCGTTGGCGAAGGTGACCATGAGAATACTGTTTGCAGATGCAACGCCTATTGTCATGATGGTTCCCATCAAAGCTGGAATACTAAATGTTGTCTGGGTGATGAAAAGACTCCAGAGAATTCCGGAGAAGGCTCCAGGTATTGCCATCAAAATTATGAGCGGATCTGTCCATGATTGGAAATTCACTACCAGCAGCAAATACACAAGCACCACAGCAAAGATCAATCCTGCAAGCATGGCTTCGAACGCTGTTACCATGCTGTGCACCTGTCCGCCCATTTCGAGGAAACTGCCTCGGGGCAGCTTCTTTCTGTATTCTTGAAGAATTTTCTTGATATCTTGTGCTACTCCGCCGAGGTCTCGCTGTTGGCATGAACCATAAATATCGAACACTGGTTGTGCGTTCAAGTGGTTTACCACCTGTGGTGTCACCGTGCGCTCTTGCAAAGCCAGGTTCGTGATCAGTTCAGGCTGAGGTTTGAACGATTGGTTCGCCATCACGTCAGCTTGTTCGCCGGCTGAACCCGTGATTGACGTCATTCGAAAAATGTCCAGCGAATTCAGCACATACTGAGGCGTATATGCCGCCATGTTGTAGTTGACTCCATTTTTCTGGTTCAACCAGAAGTTTGGAGAAACCTGGAAGCTGTTGCTCAAATTGATCAACGCAGAGTTCGACACATCCTTTTGGGTCAATCCCATCAGATTCGCGCGGGTTCTGTCCACGTTATAAATGTACTGTGGTGCATTAACTATCTGATGCACGCATACATCAACTGCTCCTGGCACCTTTTGCAAATCTCGTTTGATGTCCTGCGCTATTCTATAATTTTGATCGGGATCCAGACCGGTCAGTCGGATATCGATAGGAGCGGGTAGCCCTGCGTTGAGAATTTGTGTAACTATGTCTGCAGGCTGAAAGTAATAGCTGACCTCAGGAAAATCATGCGTGAGCATTTTGCGAATTTCCTTCTGGTAGTATGTCGTTTCGTGCTTTTTCTCCTCCGTTAAAGAAACAAGAATCTCGCCGTCAGCTTCGCTTACTGTTTGTGAATCAGAGAATGCATAGTTGATACCGCTGACAGGCAAACCGATATTATCGGTGATAACCTTTATTTCCTCGGCAGGGATGAGCTTGCGAATTGCTGCTTCGATGCGCTTGTAAGTTCGTTCTGTCTCTTCAACACGTGTACCGGGGCGAGCATTTACGTGCAAACGTAATTGTCCTGCGTCAATTGCAGGAAAGAAGTCTTCACCGATTTGCGGCAAGAGGCAGAGTGAAATTGCATAAAAGCCGAGAAACAGGCTTATGCCGGCTGCGGGGCGCCGAAGAATCCACTCCAAGCCGTGTCTGTATGTTTCTCGTGCTTTCTCGAAATGATCGTCGATGAATTTATAAATGGCACCGAAAAACGATGTCTTCTTCGGTTTGCCACTATGTGCTTGTTCGTGCTCATGTGCAAGCAGTGCCTTCGACATTAGCGGCACAACAGTACGAGACAATCCATAGGATGCCATCATGGCGAATACAACAGCCATACCCAGAGGCACGAAGAGCGAATGTGCAGGTTCCGTCAAGAAAAAGACAGGCACAAAAACAATACATATAGATAATGTAGACACGAACGCAGGCAGAGCAACTTGCTGCGCACCATCAAGAATTGCTCTGACAATATCTTTGCCCATGGCCATGTTTCGGTGTACGTTTTCTATCTCAACAGTGGCATCGTCAACGAGCATACCTACAGCAAGTGCTAAGCCCCCGAGCGTCATTGAATTTATTGTTGCACCGCAAATGTGGAGACCAATAATTGAACAAAACATTGCAAGAGGAATTGAGGTTGCGACAATAAGCGTGCTGCGCCAACTGCCCAGCAGTGCCAACATCATGAGCGCTGTTAGACCCGCAGCTGTAACCGCTTCTCGAATGACTTCGTTAACGCATTCTTTTACGAAAATCGATTGATCCGTCATCAATTCAATCTGGCAATCTGGTGCAAACCCACCCACCATTGATCTGATTTTTGGCAGAGCATCCTTAATGCGATTTACAACAGCAAGTGTGGATGCATCGCCATTCTTCAAAATGTTGAATAAGACGGCGCGTCTGCCGTCCTTATTTACTATGTTAAGTTGAGGCTGATATCCATCATGTGCAAAAGCCACATCTCTCAAGAAGACAACCGCACCGTTGTCTGACTTGATAGGAATGTTGTTCAGATGATCGATAACGGTTGGAACGTTATTCAAGGTCATGATGTATTCATAGGTGCCCATTTTGCATGTTCCGCTTGGTGCGATAACACTTTGCGAATTTACTGCTTGAATTACATCATTTGCGGACAGGCGGGTTGCAACAAGGGCCGCCGGGTTGAGGTCTATCATTACCTGTCTGTATTTGCCACCGCTGGGAAAAGGTATCGTGGCGCCCTGAATAGTGGCAAGCGAGTTTCGCACAAAATTATTTGCTATGTCGAAAAGTTGGGCTTCGGACAACGTCTTACTGTCGATCTGTAATTGAATAACCGGTACGTCTGTTGCGCTCGATACTGTTACAAATGGTGGCGTGATGTTTGGTGGCAAGTAGTTGAGCACCGCATTTCCGACTGAAGAAACTGTGGCTACCGCCTGGCCGATATCCGCGCCTTTGTGCAAGTAAATTTTGATAACGGACATTCCGCTCAGAGACATTGACTCCATGTGCTCAATCCCACTGACTGTGGATGTGAGCCATGTCTCGGTAACTGTGGTAATCATATTCGCAATGTAATACGGAGACATGCCTGTGTATGTCCAGATACAGCTTACGATGGGCACATCAATGTTTGGAAAAATGTCCACCGCCATTTGTGCTATTGAAAGCACACCGAAAATCGCAATGGACAAAGCCATCACTATGAACGTATGCGGTCGCTTAAGTGCAAGTTCAACTATCCACACGTTTCATTTTTCCTCGTTTTGACAGACTGAAAATCAATGGGACAAAAAGCAAAGTCGAGAATGTTGCAACCGACAAGCCGCCAATCACCGCGCGTCCGATTGGAGCATTTTGCGAACCACCTTCACCGGCTCCGATGGCCATGGGGATCATGCCGATTATCATTGCTGTTGCGGTCATTATTACCGGGCGGAAACGCTGATATCCAGCGTTCAATGCTGAATTGAATGCATCGAATCCTTCCTCGTGCTGCTCGTTGGCAAAGGTGACCATGAGGATGCTGTTTGCAGATGCGACGCCGATAGTCATGATCGCTCCCATCAATGATGGAATACTGAATGTTGTCTGCGTGATGAAAAGGCTCCAGATAATTCCACTTAAAGCGCCGGGAATAGCCATCAAAATAATCAGCGGATCTGTCCATGATTGGAAGTTCACCACAAGAAGCAGATAAACAAGCACTACAGAGAAAACCAGTCCTCCCAGCAATGCAATGAATGCAAGATTCATGCTGAATACCTGGCCTGCCAGGAAAATAAATGTACCCTTTTGCAAGCCCTTTTTGTATTTCTCAAGAATCTTGCTGATGTCTCTGGATACTGCGCCAAGATCCCGATTCTCGCAATCAGCATAAATGTCATAGCAGGGTTGAACATTTACGTGATTAGCAACGATGGGAGTTTTTCCCCGCTTTGGCATCGCCAAATTTGTAAGCATGGGCGGCTGTTCATAGTGTTGCTGCGGTTTAGATGGATTCACAGGCATTACGCGAAGATCGTCCAGGTTTCTTAGCTGATCTTGAGGAATAATGGTGGAGAGATTGTAGTTGATGCGGTTATCTCTGTTCAGCCAGAAGTTTGGGCTTGTCTGAAAGCTAGAACTAAGTGAGGTCAAGAACGAATTTGAAATGTCCTTCTGTGTAACTCCCATTTCCGTTGCTCGCGTGCGATCAACTTCCCATTCCATATAAGGTCCATTTGTAATTTGATGCAAGGTGACGTCTGTTGCGCCCAAGACTTCCTGCACCTCTCGTTTTATTTTCAGAGCCAGGTCGTAGTTGAAATCACGTTTGAATCCGAGCACTTTTATATCAATTGGTGCAGGTAGGCCTGCATTCAATATTTGAGTAACTATGTCCGCTGGTTGGAAAAAGAATTTCAGGGTTGGAAAGTCTTTTTGCATCATCTTGCGAACTGCTTTTTTATACCAACCTGTGCGGTGCCCGCGCTTCTCAGAGAGAGTCACGAGGATTTCGCCGTCCGACTCTCCGACAGTTTGGCTGTCTGAAAGAGAGTAGTTGATACCACTCACTGGCAGCCCGATGTTGTCCACAATCAGCTCAACATCGCCAGAAGGCAACGTCTTCTTAATCGCCGCTTCTACCTTCTTATATATTCTTTCAGTCTCTTCTATTCTGGTACCAGCTGCAGCCGTTACGTGCAAGCGCAGCTGCCCGCCGTCAATTGCAGGAAAGTAATCTTCTCCAATAAACGGCAAGATGCAGAACGAGAATGCATAAAAACCGAGGAATAAACCCATTGTTGTCTTGGGATGCAGCAAGACCCAGTTCAACCCCTGCTTGTAATGCTCACGTACTTTTTCAAAAGCCCTATCAATAGCCTCATGTATTGAAATGAACATGTTAGGTCTCTTGCCTGCGAGCGCGGACGCCCCGCCCGCTTCTGCTCCTGATTCAGAAGCGGAAGCCCCGGGAGCGCCGGCTGCCAGCCGGCTCATACTCCCGCCGGATCGTTCTGAACTCTCATGCTCACTCCCCAATAAATACCGAGACATTAGCGGCACCACCGTGCGCGACAATCCATAAGAAGCCAACATCGCCAAGGTAACCGCCATTCCAAGCGGCAAAAACAACGAACGCGACGGCTCCGTCAAGAACACCAAGGGTACAAACACAATACAAATAGAAAGCGTGGAAACCATCGCCGGCACCGCTACCTGCCTTGCGCCGTCGAGAATAGCCGTAACAATATCTTTCCCCATCGCCATGTTGCGATGCACGTTTTCGATTTCAACTGTTGCATCGTCGACCAGCATTCCGACGGCCAATGCTAATCCGCCCAGTGTCATTGAATTGATGGTCTGTCCGAGTACATTCAAACCAATCATCGCCGAAAGCACCGCCAGCGGTATAGAAGTTGCGACGATCAAAGTGCTGCGCCAACTGCCCAGCAGCGCGAGGATCATCAATGCAGTCAATCCCGCCGCCGTTAAAGCTTCACGTATTACTTCATGCACGCATTCCTTCACGAAGGTGGATTGATCGGTCAAAATCTCGATTTCACATTCTGGCGGAACAAGCGATTTTATTCTTGGCAGAGCTGCCTTAATTCGATCCACCACGGTGAGCGTCGAGGCATCGCCGTTCTTCAAAATGTTGAATAAAACTGCTCGTTTGCCATTTATGTTGACTACATTCAGCTGTGGCTGGCTGCCATCATGAACGTTTGCCACATCTTTGAGAAAAACTACTGCATTGCCTTTTGATTTGACTGGAATCTGGTTGAGTTTTTCAATGGCATCGGGCACGTCATTGAAGGTGACGATGTATTCGCATGTGCCCATCTTCATTGTGCCGGTGGGGTGGACTACGTTTTGAGAATTTACCGCATTTACTATCGCCGCCGGGGAAAGCCCTGTGGCAATGAGCGCTTTTTGATCGAGATCGATCATTACTTGCCTGTACTTGCCACCATAGGGAAATGGAATCTTGGTACCCTGAATGGTGGCAAGCTGCCCGCGGATCAAATTATTGGCTATGTCAAACAGACGAGCTTCGGACAAGGATTTACTTCGAATACCCAACTGCAAAACCGGCACGTCAGTAGCACTAGATGCGGTGACGAAGGGTGGCGCTATACCGCGAGGAAGCTGACGCAGAATTGCTGTTCCTACCGCACCGATCATGGCGACGTTTTCGCCGACGTCTGTACCTTTTTGCAAATAGACTTTTATAACACTCAAACCACTCAACGAGACAGATTCCATTCTCTGAATTCCATTCAGCGTGGAAACGATCGCGCGCTCGTTATACGTTGTGATCATATTCTCCATGAAGTATGGAGACATGCCAGTGTAAGTCCAGGCGCAGCTGACTATGGGGATGTTGATTTGTGGAAATATGTCGATGACCATGCTGGCAATCGATATGACACCAAAGAGCAAAATGGCAATTGCCATGGAAGCAAAGGTGTATGGTCGATTGAGGGCTAGTTCAACAATCCACATGGGCAATATTCTCGCATATTGCTGAGCAAAACATACTCAAAATTCCTTTCTGCACGAGCTTTTGATGATATCAAGTGGGCGGATCGTGCAATTCTCCTGGCTGAAGGAGTGATCGCTGTTAAGCGGTTAGGGTCCTTATGCCGCGGGCAAGCAAATTAGGAAAATCCCGCCGTCTTGGCGAGTTATTTTCAAAGCATTTTCAGATTCGCTGTGTAGACTCTCGCTTTGATAGCTAGAATCACGAGCTATTGCATCCTCATAAGGTTCCAGGGGGAAAATATGGTTGAGCTCTACAAAAGGCAAATTTGAGACGATCATAAACATGAAGGAATTCACTGAACATAAAAGTCGTCAGACCCGCGAAGAAAAAGAACTACTCAACCAACGCCTTGTCGATCAGGTTAATAACTACGGCAAAACCGCCGTGGGCGAAAAACGGAATAAGCCGCCGGAAAATCCAAAATTGGAAGGCGATTCTTTGCGAGAGAAATTGGCGAAGCTCGGAGAGCACATTCAGAATCCAGGAGAAGCGCATCGATTCAAGACTTATATGGAACAGTTCGAAAATCGCTGTGCCGCTGTTCAGCTAAGTTCGGCTGAACGGCTTGAGACGTACAAACAGGTCGATCGCTTAATGAGTTCAAAAGAGGGCAAAGTGAGACCTTTTGGCCGGATCTGTCTCTCAAGTGATATTCTGCGTTTCTCGGCAAATCCACATGAGTGCGATCAGGGCGAGCATACCACCTGCCAGGTGACTACAATTGGTGAGCGCCTTCTGGCAAAGCAACCTTCGAAAGCGGCAAAAATTATTGCTGATTCTGCGCTAACGGGGCACTTCTCTATCGACGGAAAAACGATAAAAGTTGATGATAAAAGCCTCAAGCCAGGTGAGGAAGAAAGATGTAGGCTGCCTGAAGAAGGGTATCGTAGCTATGGTATTCAGGTGTTGAACCTTGCTCTTGCGAATGATATCTTGCAGCGGCGCTGGACGCCTGAATTCTTCGGGCAATATCCGGTTGTGAAAGGTTATGGCGGCGAACATGTAATTAAGAACGGGCAAGATGAGCACAAGCCACCATTGTTGCATCCGGGCGATATTGCTGCTTTGAACAAACGACTGTTTGGCGACTCTCATGTTGTTCTTGTTAATCCCGCTAACGAGATGCCCGGCGACAAAGTTCATCCCAACAGATCTGATCTTGCGAATATAGGCTCTCCTGAGGGCTTGAGAAAGGTTTTGGAAGATGCCAAAGTGCTGCAAAAATTTCCTCTGGTGCTGGCGGTGGATGGATATGATCCACTTCTCTATAAAGCCGGCGCGAATCGGCCTGAGCGCGGTAGCATTGGACACGTAATATTGATCACTGATTATAAGAACGGAAGAGCTGAAATCAACAATCCACAAACAATGCCCGATACGCCGAAATTGCAATCAGTGGATCTGAATGCACTCTTCGAAACTACAATTCCAAAAAAAAGCAGGAGGGCACTGGTAAAATATGAACAGCAGCTTTTGAAAAGTACAAATGAACAGTAAAGTATTTAACTCAGCTATGAACTTTACGGGCACGCACGGCGTGCCCCTTCCGATATGATTCGAGTACAAGTTAGTACAGTATTTGTCGCGTGTGTTTTTGCCATTCTATCTTGCTTGGCAAGTTCGACTTCAGCGTGCGCACAAGATTCGCTGGGAACAAACATGGGCATTCCAAACAGCAGCCCTCCTGTTTTCTGGCCGAGGGGAATGAGCGTGGAGGCGTTGAGCCCTGAGAACTTATATCCAAATGGACCCCAATTTGGATTAGGAAATACATCCGGTGGCTTCGGCAGTTACGGGTCCGGACCGATCTCCGGGGTCGGTCTTGCGCAGCGAGCTCTGCCCACTCTAATGAGTGAAGAGCTAGAACATCCATATTTTTTTGTGCGCCGTATGTATCTTTTGGATAGCGCGGAAGCGCTCAAAAGTCACGCGTTGTTTGCAAGCATTTTGGCAGGACGCGGGTCCTCTGCCGCTAATCAAGCTCAACCATTCAAGACTCAATTTTATTTGTCCAGCCCATATAGCTCTGCTCTTACCGATTCCATCCTCTACGACCGCCCCGCAAGCGTTGATACCATTTTGAATTCGAAGTTCTAGCTCTGCGGATGTCGCCAATCAATGTTCGCGCAATATCTGAATCATCAGTCATACACTGCCACGATGAGCTTGCACAGTGTATGATCAGAGCTTGCGTTCTTACTTACGGACTTGCTTGACATCGGCGAATGCTGCAGATAGCTCGGAGATAGCGAATGGATGTAGATAGTATTGTTCGTGTTCTTTATCCGCCGGGCGTTGCCGAGCAGCCAAAGAGTAGAGTTTCACCGCATCAGCGTTTGGCTCAATTAATTTTCGAGGATAGGAAAGATATTGTTCTTATCCTGGTTTACACATTCTTCAGCGGCTTGCTTGCGCTTTCAGTTCCTCTTGCAACGCAAATTATGGTGAATACTATTGCTGCTGGTGTGTTTCTTCAGCCGTTGACTGTCATTGCTTGCGGAGTGCTCGCTGCACTCACGTTTGTTGCTACATTGCGCCTGCTGACACTTCTCATAGTTGAACAGATCCGCCAGCGCACTTTTGCGAGAATCGCTTTACGCTTGGCATATCGCGTACCTCGCATTCGACATTCCGTTCTTGATAAAGATTACTTGCCGGAAAAGGTCAATCGCTTTTTCGATACCATTACCATTCAATCCGGTTGGTTTAACCTGCTGCTCGATGCGCCTGCTGCGGCGATTCAAGCGACCGTGGGTCTGATTCTATTGGCCTTTTACAGCCCATGGTTGCTATTGTTCGACGGGATAATCATTGTGTTCTTTTTACTCCAGATTTTTGTATTTGGATATGGCGGCTATCAGACGCGCAGCAATGAAACAACTCAGCGTTATGCAATTGCAGAATGGCTCGAAGAAATTGCTCGCTGTGAAACTGGTATCAAAACAAATGGAACACCAACATATCTGGTAGAGAAGACGGACAATCTTCTGGTTGATTACGTAAAATTGCGGCGCAAACATTTTGGCGTTTTGTTCAGGCAGACAGCCGCCCTCTACATTTTTCAAGCGATGTGCAGTGCAGGTGTGCTGGGCTTCGGTGGTTACCTGGTGATAAACAGAGAACTCACTCTGGGTCAGCTTGTCGCATCGTTGTTGATAGTGAATCAGGTTTTGCCCGCGCTTGAACGTCTCGTTCGAAATATGCAAAGTGTTTTCGAATTGCTTTCTGCTTTAGGAAAAATTGGATATGTGGAAGACCTGCCTCTGGAACGAAAGGGCGGAGAGACTTTTCCAAAACAGCATCAAGGTGCGCGGGTCGATATTCGCGGGCTGAGTTATGCATATGGCGATTCTGAGCCTGTTTTGCGCTCGCTTGACCTCTGCCTGCAAGCTGGAGAACGAATCAGCTTGTTCGGACCAAATGGATCCGGAAAAACAACGCTGGCAAAAATACTTTGTGGTTTGCATGAACCTGCATCTGGTCTTGTGCAAATAAACGGCGTGGATATTCGCGATCTTGATCTTTCAAGTCTGCGCAAAATTGTCGCACTGATGAGCGACGCCAATGAAATATTTCCTGGCAGCATAATCGAGAACATTACATTAGGGCGTTCCGATATCAGCCACATGGATGTACTCTGGGCGCTCGATATTGTCAAATTCAGCGAAGAACTCAGTTCATTGCCGCAGGGCTTGCATACTGAACTTTCGAGCGGTGCAAGAAATCTTTCGCGAGGTCAGGCGCAAAAGCTCTTGCTTGCTAGAGCGATTGTGAAGCGCCCGCAATTATTGATTCTCGATGAAGCGTTCACAGCGATTGAGGAAAAAACGAAAGTGGAAATTCTCAATCACATTTATTCGGCTGATCATCCCTGGACAATAATAGATATCTCGCACGATGCGGACAGTATATTGCGATCTCACAAGCTTGCAATTCTAGCCGAAGGAAAAATTCTCGAGTCCGGCACCCCAGATGAGCTTATTCGACGTGTGAACGGACAACTTGAGCAATTATTTCCACAACTTATCCAAATGCTGCGAAGCTCGGGAAGCAGCTCTAACAGGCAGGCATAATTATGGAAAACCAAACAGTTGAAAGCCTGAATACATTGCTTGAGAAAACTCCAGTTAGCAGCAAAACTCGCCTTGATTCACTGCATATGGTGCGCACTGGAATAGCTCCCTTATTCCTCGGCGTTTTTCTGATGCTTCTATTTCTGGCATCAGTTGCATTCGCGATGTTTGTGCCGTGGCGTCAGTCGGTGGCTGGAAAAGGAGAGATAATCGTCTTCTCTCCGATGGAGCGCCCGCAAACCATCGAAGCTCAAATTCCAGCTCGGCTAGTTAAATGGTATGTTCGCGACGGGCAGCTCGTGCATACAAATGAATTGCTGGCGGATCTCAGCGAAGTTGACCCTCGCTTTCTGGATAATTCGCAGCAACAAAAACTATCGGAGCAAAAGAAGTCGTTAGGAGAGAAACGCGAAGCAGCAAAAGATCGCGTGAGCTCTTTGACAGCCCAATTGAACGAAACTGTGAATTCTCGAAATGCGGCGGTGTCTTCGGCGCAGCAGCGAATCTCTCAAGCGCAAGACAGACTGTTCGCCGCGCAACAAAGCATAGATGCAGCAGACCAGAACGTGAAGACCACTCAGTGGCAACTCGACCGCGTCAATTTAATGTATGACAAAGGGTTGAAATCACAAAGAGATCAGCAACTTGCCATGCTCGAAAATGTGAAAGCCAAAGCTGAGTTGCAGAGAGCGAAGGCTGCTTATGATGTAGTCAAAAGAGACAACGACATTGCGGGATTGGACTACAAAAAAGTAAGCGCCGATACTGAAGCATCTGTGAACGGAATCAAAGCTTCTCTTGCCGATGCGCGCCAGGTGATCGCAAGCACATCTGCTGATATAGCCAAACTTGAAATCGATATTCAAAATTTAGCTCAGCGTGTTCAACAAAGAGCGGTGCGCTCTCCCTGTTCTGGGCGCGTTGTTCGACTTAACAGAGTTGGCGCGGGTGAAACAGTCAACGCTGGCACCGTTCTTGCTACCATCGTACCGGGTACGGAAGACCGCGCAGCTTCGATAATGATTCGTGACTATGATGTACCGCTGGTTGCCGTTGGTGATCCAGTTCGCCTTTCAATCTCTGGTTGGCCTTCACTTCAATTTGTCGGTTGGCCGTCGGTTGCTGTTGGTACGTTCGCCGGAAAAGTCTCGGTAATTGACGCTGTTGATGACGGAACGCACCACTACCGTGCAATTGTGGTGCCCGACTATAAAGCTATTTCTGAGAAGAGAGAAGACCCATGGCCTTCGGTGAAATATTTGAGACCAGGTGCGCAGGTAACGGGTTGGGTGCTGCTCTCAGATGTTCCATTGTGGTATGAACTCTGGCGTCAATTCAATGGCTTCCAGCCAACCATCAATGCTGCGTCAGGTTCGGACAATTCGAAGAGCGGGAGTGAACCAAAGCAAAAGTGACGAAGATGCAGAGACTCGGAGCTGCTAAATTCTTTTCCGTTGCTTTGACGTGCGTATTTTTGGCGAATAATGCCCAAGTTGCATTTGGAGCAGATGCCAAAAAAACGGTTCCACTTTACCCTGTGCGAATAACCGAACGCGGTTCAAACGAAGCAAAAATGATCATTCAAAACAAAGGGAAGCTTACCCTTGAAGCTTATCTGCGTGCTGTCGATCAAAACTTTCCTGGATTGATTAGCGCTGAGGACCAGCGAAGAGTTGCAAGCGCAAACAGGCTTGAAAAGCAGGGTCTGTTTGATCCTCTCTTCAGCACGGAAGACGGTTACACGCGAATGCAGAATACCTCCAAAATTGGTGATTCAAAACGCGTTCTGTTCAACTATCCTAAAATCGAATTACCGTTCCGAAGTGGTATCAGAACTTTCGCCCAGTATCGCTACAATCCAGAAAGCGCGCAATCGCCATACATCGAAACCGGCACGCGAGGCGAATACTCAGCTGGTGTTTTTGTTCCACTTCTGCGCGGATTTATTTGGAACGAGCAATCGGTTGCAGAGAAAGAAGCCAAGCTTGGTGAAGATCTCGCCGCGCAAACTTTCTTTCTTGGCAGACTCGATACCTTGTTGAGAGCCGGCGCTACATATTGGAACTGGGTTGGTGGAAAGCGCAAAGCAGACGTGTCGCGTCAGATTGTACATCTTGCAACTGCGCTGGTTGACATGGCGGGTCAACAGGAAAAAAACGGAGACCTCGCGCGCATCTATGTAACCGAAGCCGAAGAAGATGTTCAAAGACGAACCGCTGATCTGGTGCAGTCCGAGCGCGATTTCCAACGCTTTTCTTTTCGGCTTTCGGCGTTGTTTTTCGATATTGGTGGGATACCGTTGCCGTTGCCGCAAGAAGAAAACGTGCCTGATGATTTCCCCAAGCCGCAAGAACTCTCCGAGTCCGAAACCGAGCGCCATGTGTTGCTGGCGCTTGCTACCAGACCGGAACTAAAATCAATCGACGTACAGAAAAAGATAGCCACCGTGCAGCTGAAGCTTGCAGAGAACCAATTGCTCCCTGCTGTAAATGTGGTGTTCACTCAAGGCTACGATAGCGGACATCATGGAATTCACAATGCCTATCGCGGTCAGGTTACTTTAAGCGAGCCGTTATTGCTGCGCACTGCACGAGGCAAGGTCGCCGCAGCAAAACTGCGCCTCGACAAGCTTGCGAAAGATCGCCTCGCCGAAGAACAACGAATCCGCAACGAGATTCTCGATGCAATCTCTGCAATCAATATGTCCTTTGCAAAATTTCGAGCGCTGGAGTTGCAGGTCGATAAATCAAACCAGGTCTACATGGGCGAACGCGAAAGATTTAGCGCCGGTGATAGCACCGTCTTTCTTATCACTCAACGCGAACGGCAGCTTGCCGAAGCGAAAATGCGCTTGATTGACGCTGAGGTTGAATATCAAATGGGTGTGTTAGCGCTAAAGGCGATCACGACGCAGTTGTAAGAGCTGGTCCGGGTTTCCGCAGTTCTATACTGGGAGCAGCCATCCCTGATGGCTTTTACACCGGATCAGCTATTTATGTTTATCAAAATCTAAGTGGCGCGGCTGGTGTTAATGTGGAAACTGAAATCTTGCCGATGTCGTGCATCAATTCGCATTGATTAGTGTTGAACTCGATAATTGCTTTCGCCTTATCGACAAGTGCGCGCGAGTAATCTCGCTCGGCGTTTATTACATCTAGATTAGTGCCAACGCCGTTAGTAAGCCTGTCTTTAGCCACGCGGAGTTGCTCGCGCGAAGAATTTACAGTATCGGTAGTTTCGATAATTAGATTCTCTGCTTGAATGCAATTCAAGTATGCGTCTCGGACTTCTTTATAAACCTTGTTCAGTTCTTTCAAGAATTGCAGTTGCCTGCGGCGTACATCAGATCTCGCTTCCATTACTTTTGCTGCTGAAGTCAATCCCAATCCGCCAAGATTCCATTGCAGATCAAGCCCGAGAATGAACAACGAGCGACCCGCATCGTGTCTGCCACTGCTGCTGTTCGATCCGCTTGCAATTGGTAAGCTGGAGCCCCCAGAAACACTTCCTGCTGATGCACCACCAGATTGGCTAAATGTTGTTTGCTGCTGCGCTTGTTGTTGAATGCTCTGGTTGTTGATTCGCGCGAATGTGCCTATTGTGCTGCCGATTACTTGCAATTGCGGAAGAAGTGGTGCTTTAGCTACTTTCACTGCATCCTTTGCGGCAAGCCTCAGTTCTTCATATCGTTTCAGCTCTGGACGATTGTCCAGCGCAACTTGAAGAAGATCTTTTATATTCATGCTTTTGTCAATCAGCCGGGTCTTTACCACTTGCGGATTTCCCAGCGAAAGATCAACACCTGCATCTTCATTGATCATTGTTGAAAGTTTGATCGCGGCTTCGCGTCGCGCAATTTGTTGTTTGATCAGTTCTTGCCTTTCGCGGGAAAGCAGAGTCTTTGCTTGCAATACTTCGAGCAAAGTGTCGACGCCGTTGGCATAAAGATCTTGATTTACAAGCAAAAGTGCTTCTGCCGTTTCCACAGACTTAATTCGTATTTGCAGCAATACCTCGTTTTCTGCCAGGCTGTAATAGGCTTTCGCGATGTCCTGAAGCGAATCGTTTGTGTCCATAACAACAGCATGTTTTGATGCTTTGAACTCATGTCTGTCTTCGAGATATTTATGTAGAATGCCGCCGCCTTTGTACAGATACTGAGAAAAGCCAGTAGGCATCGTCATATAGTAATTTTGAATTGGAAGCGCTGCGCTAGCCGGGCTTATGTAATTCCCGGTGATGCCCTGGTAAGTCAATTCGTTGCTAATTGTAGGCAAGAAACTACCGAATGAACTCACCATTCTCCACTTACGAATGTCACTGTCCGTTTTGCTCAATTGAATCGAAAGGCTCTTGAATAAGCCTTCTGTTAGTACGTCGTGCAGCGTGATGTTTCTGTTTCCACTTGCTTCCAGCGAGTATGGAGATAATTTCTCCTCGACCCGAATCAATGCCTCCAACATTGGTGGCTTGACAATTACTTGTTCGGGATCAACGAACATCGCACCCATGCTCTTAATGCTCTCGTCAACGATTGCGTCGAGCTTTCCTGCCGCGGCTTTGGCCGCTGCAGTTTCTGGTTTCTTGATTTGTGTTGGTGTCGGCAACCCCTGCGTGTTGGGTGCAAGTGGACCCTTCAGTGCCGGTGGTGTTTCAAGTGAACCGCGACCGCTGTTATCAAGAATTTGATTGTCTTGTTGGCTTGTTGCACCGGGGCGCAGGTTGTTAGAGGTATTCGTGTTCGCATTATTTTGTGCGAGCTTTCTTGCTTGGGTGACGCGCGGCGGCGCTCCAGGCCGTTTGTTGGCTGGTGCTGCAGCGAACACCGAGATCGCCTGCGTATATAGCAGAACTATGCTTAAGGCTACTGGTAATTTCTTGCAGCGCGACGAAAACACTACGGATACCTGCGAATTCCAGCTTATTATAAGCCGAACATGCCAGTTCAACGGTATTGCTAAAGGTAATTCTCCGTCAGTGCAATCTGCTTTTGTGACCAACTTGTTGATCTGCAATAATTAAAGGGCGCCCGTGAGGCGCCCCTACCATGATCGGATTGTCGAATTCTAACTACGACGACTTTGCTTGCTGGTGCCGCTTAGCATAGTGCCAGAGAATCCATTTGAAATGACGCAAAGTGAATCGGTGGAATCCACATTTTTTCATTTCGGCATATGCTGCATCGAATGACCAACCCTGTCTGGCGATGCGGTACATGCCGACGAGTAACCCGGTGCGATCTGCGCCGTGGTAGCAATGGACAAATATTGGTGTTGCGCTTTCGTCTTCCATCAAATCCATGAATTGTTCGATTTCTTCATTTGATGGAACGCGCCAGTAGAACATCGGAATGCTGATGAACTTCATCCCAGCTGCTTCGACCGCCCGTCGCTCGCGTCCAATTGAAACTGGACTATATCGCAGACAAACGACTGTTGTAATACCGTATTCTTTTAAATCTTGAATTTGATCGAGTTGAGGTTGCCCGCCGCGATAAAGCAAAGGTGTGACTTTGCGGAAGTTTCTTATCTGCGTCTTCGTATTTTTGACTAGCAATTCCACGATGGCACTTCCCCCAGCGCATTCGTTGTCACGGCCTTTTGTATATATCGGCGACCGGACGTCTACTTTTTCCATATACCAAGGTAGAGCTGGAAATTATCGGTCCTGGATTAAATCGATCGCTTGGAAACGCTCGTGTCTAATGACGATCCGGTTCTCATCTGAATCCGGGAGCGGGGGGGGGGGGGGCGGGGGGGTTTTTTGGGGGGTG
>JBIKOL010000235.1:0-9473 GCA_044358055.1 Obscuribacteraceae bacterium (SeqCode) | reverse complement strand
TTTTTTCTGAGATCCAACATTGAGTTCCGGAGTATAAGCCGGCGAGCCGCCGGCGCTCCCGGGATCTTAATGCAGCAGGCCGGCGAGGCTGGCTGAGAGGTAGCTTGCCATGGTGCCGCAAATCAGGGCTTTGACGCCGAGGCGGGCGAGGTCGGCGCGGCGAGATGGGGCGATTTCGCCGATGCCGCCGATTTGCATGGCGATGGAACTTAAATTGGCGAAGCCGCACAAGGCGAATGTAGCGATTGCTTCGGCTTGTTTGCTCATCACAGCATGCGCATCTGCGCCGCCTTTTAGAATCGATGAGAGTTCTGTGTATGCAACGAATTCGTTCAAGACGATTTTTTCACCCATCAAGCGCCCCACTGTATGCGCGTCTCCCCATGGGCAGCCGAGCAACCATGCCACCGGGCTGAACACTAAGCCGAAAAGATCGAACAATTTCAAATTGTTCAAATCAAGTCCGATTGCGCTGGCGTTCAATCCAATAGTCGCCAATTGCTTTCCGGCAAATCCCATCACAGCATCAACCATATAAATCAACGCAATAAATGCAATTAGCATGCCAACAACGTTTAGACCAATGCGCAATCCATCCGCCGCACCATGAGCCGCCGCATCAATCAAATTGGCGCTGGTTTTCTCCACGTGCACCTGCACTTTGCCTTTAGTTTTCGATTCTTCCGTTTCCGGAAAGACTATTTTAGAAATCACAAGCGCACCGGGAGCCGCCATGATACTGGCTGTCAACAAATACGATGCTTTGATTCCCATACCAATATACACAGCAAGCACACCGCCGGATACGCAAGCCATCGAGCCCGCCATCGACGCCAGCAATTCTGATTTCGTCATGGACGGAACATATGGACGAATCATCAGCTGTGCTTCAACCTGTCCAACGAATACAGAAGCCGCATTCGACAAAGCTTCCGCACCGCTGGCGCCCATGACGAATGCAACTATCTTCGCAACGACCTGCACGACTTTCTGCATGATGCCGAGATAATACGTAATGCTTACAAGACTGGACACAAAAATAATTGTAGGAATGACGCGGAAAGCGAAAATATAAGCTCCACCCGGTCCAAAGAGTTCGACCATCTTTTGCGGCTGATCCACAAGAGGTCCAAAAACGAATGCTGCACCTTTGTCTGAGAAATGCAGCAGCTCGGTGATGAATTCACCAACGGTTCTGAAAAGTTGTTGCCCGAATTCTACCTTTAACACAAAAACCGCAAGTATCAACTGCATCAAGAACCCTGCTCCAACAAGCCGCATGCTGATTGCTTTTCTGTTGTTGGACATCAGGAATGCGAGTCCAAAAATAGCAGCAATACCCAGCAAACCTTGAAGTCTGGAAGGGTCGAATTGCATTATTCATCTCCTTTGCTGAGCTGTTGAATGCAGATGAGTTGCCGGGGGTGCTTCTCGTCTACTTATTGCGGCTGTCCTGGTGGAACGCCTATGGGCTGTGGGGACGGCACCGGATTTGGTGCAACAGGCGGATTGCCTGTTGGTGCGCCCTGGTAATCTGGTGCGGCTGGCGGCAGGTCAGTGCCTCCATTTTCACCATTTGGGTTATCTGTTTGTTCTTGTCCCGGTGTTATCGGGACGAGTTTTGGAATAGATGGACTGCTCGTTCCATCCTGCGGTTTGTCACCATCTTCGGTGCCTGCTGTATCGCCAACTTTGCCGCGCGTTGGCTCCATAAAGCTGCCTGCAGGCGTCGGGTGCTCCTTGTAATAGGCTTCCATGAACATGTGCCAGATCTTCGCCATTACGGTTCCACCTGTGACATTGTGTCCTGGAATCGGGAGATTATCGTCGTTGCCACCCCAGACCACGGTCACTGTATCCGGTGTATATCCAGCGAACCAGATGTCCTTGTTTGCGTCGGTCGTACCTGTTTTTCCTGCGACAGGTCGATCAGCAAGTTTTGCCTGCGTCGCTGTTCCGATTCTTACTACGTCTTGCATTATGCTCACCAATTGTGCCACCGCTTCAGAATCGAAAGCTTTGTCATATCGGGAATCGAAAGATTCAATAACCTGTCCGCGGGTATTTTCAATTTTGCGAATAACCTGCGGATGAATGGCGACGCCGCCCCGCGCGAACGTGGAGTATGCACCGGCAAGCTCAAGCGGAGACACAGCAGAGCTGCCGAGAGCCAGTGAAAGATTGGCGTCCAATCTCGATGTGATGCCGGCAAGACGAGCCGTTTCTATTATGCTCTGAACTCCGACTGCCTGGGCGATCTTCACCGACGGTACGTTTCTGGAATTCGTTAGTGCTCGGCGCAGCGTTATTTTGCCCCAGAACTTGTGGTCGAAATTCTTGGGCGCCCACATCGGCAAGCCCCAGCCCTGTTTTATGGAAATCGGCGAATCATCGATGATGCTGTCAGGCGAGAACGTTCTTTTCTGGAATGCGGTCAAATAGACAAAGGGCTTAAATGAAGAACCTGCCGTATGCGGGTTTGTAGCACGGTTCCACTGGTTCTTCCAGTAATTGCCGACACCGCCCACGATGGCCAGTACCGAGCAATCCTTCACTTGAACGCAAACAAGCGCACCCTGTGTTACACCTTTCGGCGCTTTCGAAATTCCTTCATTCAATATCTTCTCGCCCAGTGCTTGCACCGACGGATCTAGATTTGTGAATACACGCAAGCCCTGCTTGCGCATTTCAGTCTGGCTGAAGCGCCCGCGCAGTTGGTCGAGTACATAGCTCACGTAATATGGAAACTTCTGCAGCGGGTTGATGCCCTTCTTGAATTGCAGATCTTCTTTCTTAGCTTTATCTGCCTGCCCGGCGGTGATATAGCCGTACTCCACCATCTTGTCGATGATTTCTTTCTGGCGAGTGAATGCTGCTTTGCGATTGTTCGGGTCGGCAAGATCTGACGGTGCCTTCACAAGACCAGCCAGAAATGCGGATTGGGCAATATCTAGCGACGCCGCCGATCTGTCGAAATAGCGCGATGCCGCGCGTTCAATTCCATATGCACCATTGCCGAAGTAGACTTGATTCAAATACATTTCGAGAATCTTGTCTTTGGTATAGCGTCGTTCAATTTCCGTTGAAATGAATATCTCTTTTACTTTACGTCCAGCTGTTCTGCCTGCTTCTTCGAAGAAGAGGTTTTTAACCAGCTGTTGCGTAATTGTCGAGCCGCCTTCTTTGACATGTCCAGCCTGCATGTTCACCAGGAATGCACGCGCAATACTCATTGGGTTGAAGCCGTGATGCTCGTAGAAGTGGTGGTCTTCTGCGGCGAGAATGGCTTGTTGCATGTGTGGTGCCACCTGGCTCAGTGATACCACGCGGCGATCTTCATCGCCTTCTACCGTGCAAACGAGTTTGTCGTTGCGATCGAATATTTGAATGGCTTCGATTGGTTCGTAGCGTTCGAGTATGGAAATGTCCGGCAAATCTTTGAGTTGCTGCCAGACCATGGCGGCAACGTAGCCGCCAACACACATGCCTGCAAGAAAAAGTAGAAGTACCAGACCCTTCACGAATTGCCAAAAGGAGCCCCTTTTTTTCGGAGCCCTTGTTGTTCGTTCAGGCTTTGTTCGTCTTGCCACGGGACTTATTATAAGCTTTTGGGTGCTCTTCGCGCTTTACCGACACAGTATATACAATGGCTCTCTACTGCGCTTTTGCGTCATGTAATGATTCCGATCTCTTTCGGATCTACGAGCTCCCATGATCCATCAGCACCGGCTCGTATAATCCACGGCCGGGGCGCCTCACGCGCGCCCTCTCAAAAACGAAACTCTCTAAGAGCACCCGCGTTCGCGGGACGGTCCCTGAATTTTCGTGTAACGTGTCGAATGGGGCGCGCGCATGGCTGTCGAATGGGGCGCGCGCCTGGCTGTCGAATGGGCGCGCCTGGCTGCCGAATGGCTGCTTGCTTCCTTTCTGCGTTCACAAGGGGGTGCTTGCGCTCACTAAGTGCCTAAATTTGATGCTTTCTTGCTTCCTTTCTGAGCGCAAAAGACCATTTTTTCGCACTTGTGAACGCAGTAAAGGGCTACGCTTAATTGCCTTGTGCAGCAAGGCTTTTCGGGCGCGAAATAAAGTGAAAAACGGGGATAAATTGACGTGCGCTCCAATCTGAGAGCAAGCGGCATTTTTCAGCGAGACGGGATCTTAGGATCGTCAATCACTAATTCGTCCATGCAAAGAAGAAGGGGCGGCTGTTTAAGCCACCCCTCCATTACTTCAATTGCCAGATCCTACGCGCGCGGATGGCTTTGCAGGTATATCCTGCGCAAGCGCTCCAGGCTTACGTGCGTGTAAATCTGTGTCGTGCTGATGCTGGAATGTCCCAGCAGATCTTGCACAACTCTGAGATCCGCTCCGCCCTCAAGCAAGTGAGTAGCGAAACTGTGTCTCAGTGTATGCGGTGTAATCAGCTTGGTCAGCCCGGCAAGACGAGCATACTTCAACACAATTCGGTGAACCGAACGTGTTGAAAGCGGTGTCGCCTGTCTGCTGACGAAAAGCGGCTCATCCGGCGCAATGGGCTGTTCCGGGTTTGCAGTCTTCTTCTCGCTGAGAATTCTCGCTTCAAGATAACGCTTCAACCAATCTGTTGCACCTTGATTGAGAAGGACCACGCGCTCACGCGAGCCTTTTCCAATCACACGCATTTCCATGCCTTCGAGGTTGAGATCGCCTATACGGGCGGCGCTCAACTCGCTGACACGCATTCCTGTTGCGTAAAGAGTTTCGAGAATGGCTCTGTCACGCAGTCTGCTCAAGGATTCCGCGGTTTCGTCGCCCTGCGGTATTTGCGTGGCGTCGAACAATTTCTGGATTTCTTCGCGATCAAGGCAGGATGGCAAGCGGCGAGACAATTTGGGACCGCGTACCAATTTAGAAGGATCCTCTTCTATTAATTGCTCGCGACGCAGATAACGGCAAAAGCTACGAATAGCTGATACCTTTCTGACGACTGTCTGTCTGCTATACCGATCTTGTATTGATTGAATATAGTCTTTGAGCTTCTCGGCCTCCAGTGTGCCAGGGGATTTGATTCCCTCAGCGCTGGGTGGACCTGGGGGTAGTTCGCCCTCAATCAACTGCTTGAGATCGTTTACGTACGCCCTGATTGTGTTGGCTGAATAATTCCTCTCAAATTCCAAATATTGAGCGAATTGGTCAAGCCACTGCTGTGGGATTTGTTGTACTGGCTGGGGAGTGTCCAAGTGCTGCCCGCTTTCTAGGCCTATTAAAGGCAAATCGAGTCAAGTTCATTATAAAGTCCTTATCAGCTTTGTAAAGGCAAAATGGGCGGAAAGTTTCTGATATTGACGATAAATATTCCCCCTGACAGGCTTGGGTTTCCGATAAATACAAATTTGCATGATAAATCTCACCTGTCATGTGGAATAAAGGGTCAGGCGGGACATTCAAGAGGTAAGCCATCATGGTCACGGAGTGGGAAAGAGAAGAATTGGGTCGTTTGACTCATTCCAAGTTGAAAAGCTTCTCTCAACAACAGGCGGACATGGCGCAGAACGCTGGACGTATGACGCTGCAGAATATTGAGCAAATGAAGATTGCTCAGAAAAAGACTGAGACCAAAGAAGCCAAGATCAAGCTATTGCTAGATAGATTGAAGATGGCCGTCACAACGAGCCTCTCTGGTTTGTTCCGCGGTGGCAAGTCCGAGCGATCAGCTGAAAACATCTGCAAGGTTTACGGTCACAATCTCCCCTGGGGCACCAATTGGAAAGGTGCATTTCCCAAGTGTCTTGACTGTGGATCCGAAATTACTGAAGCTTCTCAATTGAGAGGCGCCGTGCCGAAAGCAGAAAGAGACCGTTTTCGCGGGTATAGCGAAAAATAAATTTGACGGACAATTCGACACAAAGCTCGCAATCAAAGCTTCGACTTTCGGTGTTGATGCCGGTTTATAACGAGAAAAGCACGGTGGAAGATTCCATACGTGCGGTTCTTGCTTTGCCGCTGGATCTCGAGCTTGTGATTGTTGACGATGGCTCGACTGATTCGACTCCGGAAATTTTAAAGGAGATCGGGCTTCAGGGCGACCATCGCGTCAAGATTGTTTTTGCACCATTCAATGTCGGCAAAGGTTCAGCTATTCGCATTGCCTTGACGCACGCCAGCGGCGAGGTGATCGTAATTCAAGACGCAGATCTCGAATATGATCCTCGCGATCTGATACCAATGCTGGAGAAGATAGAGCAAGGTGCAGATGTGGTGTACGGCACGCGACTCTCTCCAGAAGCGCTTGCCATGAACCCTGCAGAAGACAAAGACAAATTCTTTCTTGCAAGACGTCTCCTTCCTTATATAACGAATATTTTGTACGGAACAAACCTTACTGATGAGGCAACATGCTACAAGATGTTCCGCCGTGACATTTTGCAGTTCAGCTTGAAGTGTCAGCGCTTCGATTTCTGCCCCGAGTTCACCGCTAAAGTTGCAAAACGTGGATACGTCATTCACGAAATTCCAATTCACTACAACCCGCGCAGCACCGCGCAGGGAAAAAAGATCAGCTGGCGCGACGCATTCGAAGCCATCTGGGCGCTTTTGAAATATCGAGTGAAGGATTGATTGGATACAAGATCATTTTTTTCTTTTGCTCTTGTAATTATATTCTTGCTCTGGCTTCTCATGTACTTGCCGGGTCTTTAGTTGATCAGTTTTGTCTTTCTGCAGGAATGCATTTTTTTCGAGTTGAATTGAAAGACTTCGTATCTGTTCCTTGAGCAGTCGAATCTCCTTTGCGAGATCGGTTTCCTTTGGTGCTTTCGCATTCTCCTGGAGCTTGCACTCACGGAAAAATACGAGATAATCAACCACTTCTCCTTGCGAAATGCCTAGCTCGTCGGCTAATTTCGTTATCGTATACTTTGAACTTGGGCGTATATTGGTATTGAACTGGACATATCCTTTCGCTGGTCTACCCATTTTGTAGCCAGCTACATTGTCCGCTTCAATTTCGTCGTACACGTTTTCGAGTGTTTTATCGAAAGACTTCAATGCCTCGTTAACGGTGTGACCAGTGCCTGTTATCACATGAGGCATCAGCGCTGACTCTGCAACGTAAGTCTCAAATTCTGCGGACCAATAGCAAACTATAGTTTTCTTTAGCTTGTCTTTGCTAATCATGATTCTTCATTTGCCTCATCTATCTGGTCTGCAACCAATTGGTTTTCTCGTTCCTGCTGTTGCTCGATCAAATGCGCAATATACTAGTGTAGCACTTTTCTCTACAGATATGTGACTAAATTCTACGAAAAATAGGAATCACAAAGGCAAGCCCCTGGCCAGAGGTCTGATTGCAGCCAAAGGTTCTTCTTGGTCCTAAAAGCTGTTCTCGACTATTACTTCGAGTGCTTGTTGTGCTGGAATCTTGCTCACGGGAAATTTAGGAAACGCCAGGTCTGTGTGCTTCATCATAATTCCGAGAATTTAGAACCAGAGTCGTACTTTATGGTGGCTGGAACCGGCACGCCAAATGTCGCACGCCAGCGATTGTTTGGCGTTTGATTCTGATTCGCTTGCCAGATTTCGGATGTTGGAATTGCGGGGCGCTGCATTTGCACTGGAGCTGCGGAATTTTGGTACTGTTGCAGTTGATCCCAAAGTGATTGTTGTTGTTGTTGTTGTTGTTGCGCTGCTTGTTGTGTTTGCGGCGTTTGATTCATGCCATATGATGCTGAAATTCCCAATGATGAAGGTTGAATGTTGTAGCCTCCTGCGTCTGGGTAATTCAATTGGGACACACCTGGAGAAAATGACGAAGAATAAAATGAATTCTCCGCCGCGTTGCATGGCATAGAAAATGAATAGATCAAATCTGTGCAAGCAAATCCTACATTGATTGTGCAGGCGAGAATGAAGGCGGTTGAACGATTTCTGCGGAGAACAGCAGAGTTTTGTGCATGTAAGTGGAACCCGATTAGTGCATGCATGATGAATCACCTCATGAAAGAAACAATGACGGCACCATGTGCAGCATGAGCTGCACATTCATTGCGCGCGAAATTTATGCTCAACAGCAAAACGAAGAGATTGCTACAAATACCGGCTCCCGAACAAAATCTAAGCCGCTTGCGAAACGCGACTCCAGCCCGTATGTGAGCTCTGCCGTAAAACTAAACCGAACCCAATTTTGATTAGTTGAGTTTAATAGCGCTTGATTTCACTGTCAACAAAGCATGGGGGTTATCCCCCATCATGGTAAGGAACAATTTCTGCGCGTGGAACTATCATTTGAAGCCGCCTGGAAGTCGGCGCTCCCGGTGGCTTCGCCGTGAACGACATGTTCTACGGGCGAGGCATGGCCTCGCCCCTACACATATGGAGTGCTGCCCGTGCGCGAACATATGGAGTGCTCCATGTGCGCGAACTTACGTCACGTTCAGCTCATGCATCAATTTGCTGCATTGTTCTTCCATAATTGTCAAAAATATGGCTGCCGCAGGGCTGAGGTGCGACCAGATTGCCCCCGTTTGAAGTCGCATTTTGCTGCCTGCAAGTTCGATGGTGGCAAGTTGTTCGTCAAATCTGAGCGCCCACATTGGTAAAAGTGTTGCGAATTCTGTTCGCTTCACGAATTCAATCAGCGCATGTCCATCATCGAAATTCGCGCGGATGTTTGGTTGCGCTCCAAGTTCTTCAAGGTATTTTCCCAGAACTTTTGTGGCTGAGATTCTTTCTGAGGGGAGTGCAAGGGGGACCTCTTTGATATCTTCGGCATTGATTATTTTCTTTCCAGCAAGTTTGTGTTTTTTCGACACAACAAACACAATGGATTCTTTGAAAAGTTCTTTTGATATTAGCTCAGAGGCTTGAACAGGTAAGAATGTGAAGCCTATGTCGATGTTGCCGGCAACTACAGCTGCTTCGATGTCTTCTGTTGAACCTGCACGAAGCTTGACGCTTACGTTTGGATGTCTGGCGCAGAATTCTGCAATCCAGGAAGTTGCAAACTTGCTTCCATATAAAGGCAAGGTGCCGACAGTTAGAACGCCGCGAAGAACTCCTGCCAGCGCATCAATTTCTTTGCTGCCTTCTTCGAGTTCTTTAACCGCCTGCAATGCTCGTGTTAGAAATAATCTTCCCGCATCCGTCAATCGAACATTTCGACCAACCCGAGCAAATAACTCAGTGCCGAGCTCTTCTTCAAGTTGATGTATTTGAACTGAAAGTGTAGGTTGTGAAACAAAAAGCGACTCAGCCGCTTTTGTAAAATTCAAGAGTTCTGCGGCTCGAATGAAATAGCGTAGATGTCGTAGTTCCACCGGAAATTCCTTTTGAGAGCACGGTCTTATTATGATGCTTTAAGCCATGCAAATCAAGTTAATGGGCGGCTGCATGTGAAGCGCCTTGCGGTTTCTTCATGAGAATTGTGAGGAAGCCGCCAAAAATCAAAATAAGCGCCACGAAAATGAATGCATCGTTGAACGCCATTACGAATGCTT
>JBIKOL010000028.1:0-67335 GCA_044358055.1 Obscuribacteraceae bacterium (SeqCode) | reverse complement strand
CTAGAGGGAAAATAAGCATTAGATATTTGCCGGAGTTCCGGATGTTTTCGAGAAAAAAAGCAATCCAGTTTCCGCCTGCAAGTCCGTAATAGCTGCCGACCCACGTTTTTAGAACAGACAGGCGCAATAGCCAGAATATAAGCAGGCTGGCAAAATAAATCCATGTTGCTTTCAGCGCGTTTATCGCTCTTTGTTGAATTCCTTTTTCATTGCTTGCAGAAAACAAACAAAAGAAGAGCAGAACAGGAAAACTAAGTGCAGACTCCTTGCATGAAATCGAAAGCAAAAAAAGTCCAAGAGAAAGCCATTTGAAGAATGCTTTGCCATTCTCAGTCCAGAGCAAGAAGCAGTAGAAAGCTGCCAGATACCATGCAGTATAGACAATATCATTCTTGCCCGTCCACCAGCAAAGAGCTTCTGTGTGCAAAGGGTGCACTGAAAAAATCAGAGAGGTCCAGCTGGCAATCTGTTGCTTTCTCGTGCAGATACCATACTGCGGCAGCTCGAACAGGATGAGGAGCCGAAAGCAAACGAGATAGACAAGAAAGCTGGCAAAGAGATGCCAGATCAAATTCGACAGGTGCAATAGAGCAGGATTTATTCCGAAGCAAAAAAGATCCAACAAATAAAAAAGAGTTAGCGCTGGACGATAATGTTCTCCGAAGGCCGGCAAAAGCATTTGTCGTCCTGTGCAGCCTTGCCAGAACATTTCAACTGGATAAAAATGTAAGAGCTTGATATAGGTGAAGTCGTCCAGATACAGCCCGACTTTCAGCACTGAAAAAGCAGAAAAACAGATCAGAATAAACAAACTTGCCAGCGCAACAAGTGCATTTAGCTTGCTGCATCCTGATATGCTGTCATTGCTTGCGCGCCCAAGCGAAATCATTTCCACTCGACGAACGGGAAGTCCTTATTTTAACACCACAAAGAAAATGCGTTTCAGCTGGAGCTTTCTTTGCTGAGATTCATGTACTCTCTGAAAGCCCTTTCAACATCATCCCGCATGTCATTGACGGACTGGAACCGATCTTCCGGCTCCTTATGCAAGGCTTTTTCAGCAACCTGGTCAAACATACAGCCAGCCGGCAGTTCGGGTCTAAAATGAGATAGAGGCATAGGTGTTCCCCATAAATGCTTAGCCATGACAGCCTCTGGTGTCTCCGCCAAAAACGGACAACGCCCCGCGATAATCTCGTACAAGATAATACCAAGCGCATAAATATCTGAACGATGATCGATGGGTTTGTCACTCAAGTATTCAGGTGACATGTAGTCAACGGTACCAATAGCAATACCAGTTCTCGTCAGTCTTTGCCCACCCTGTTTCAGGTGAGCAATACCGAAATCGACGATTTTTACCCAATCCGGTCTGTCCGGGCGCTCTCTCAGCATAATATTTTCTGGTTTGAGATCTCTGTGCACTATTCCTTGCGCATGAGCCTCTGCAAGTCCAGAGCAAGCCTGCATTATGACCGTGGCTGCATCTTTTATGGACATAGAAATTTCACGGTCCAGATAATCACGCAGAGATTCACCCTGTATAAATTCCATGACAAGATAAGGGCGGCGCCCTTCCAGGGTGCCCACGTCAAAAACGGAAACGACATTTGGGTGGCTAAGCTTGGCAGTGACTTTACACTCCTGTTCGAAGCGTTTCATCGCAGTATCCATCGATGGCATGCTGCTGTGCATCAGCTTGATTACTACAGGTCTGTCGAGACCAAGGTGCACGGCCCTGAACACCTGAGCCATTCCACCTTCACCTAGAAGACCCTCAACCTTATATTTTCCAGCAAGCGTCTTGCCGACGACCTGATTTTCCTGCAAGAAAGATCCGCTTTCGCCAAATCCTATTTCAGTATCAACAGGTCCATCATTGAGCGATTCTTTGCTCACGTGTCGCGTCTTATCCCCATCCTGCGTGTTGTTGCTTACAGGCGCGGAATTCGCCACAAGCGCGTCCAGCTCAGATAATGGATTTTGGCTAAGAGAACTCGAATTCGACGCTGGTTTTTCTCTTACGGCAGTTGCTGCGGGCGAGACAAGCAAGTTTGCGTCGGCAGGACAGAACTGTGCATATGACGGATAGACGGTCTTGCACTGTGGACAGTGCTTTGGTCCTTCGGGAGCTGAAGAAGCGCCAGGCAAATTGGACAGAATGGTGCCATCCTGTCCGCAAAATTTGGCAGTTACCGGATATCTAAGACCGCATGTGGGACACACAATCGTCTTGCTACCAGTCTCCGCGTTAAATCCGTAGGCGCTCATTTATCCCCGACGTCACCATTCCCCGTGTACTTTCATTCCCAGAATCAGCTGGCTTAATTCACTTAAGTTCAAGCCGAGCTGGGTAACCGATAATATTGCGGACTCCTTCATCGACCTTGAAGTCCTGTTCCACGCGCTTGTCTTTATCAGTGATGAGCAATTTATAGGTCCCTGCTGAGAATTCAGGAATTTGCAAAGTACCATTAGCAGAGGTTCGACCGAACAAAAGAGACTTTTTATTACTGTCAGCAATTGTCAAGTCGCCATTTTTCGCATTTGAGTAAATCAGGATTCCGCTGTGAGGCCATTGGGCTTGAATTGCCGAAGTCTGCACCTGGTCCCGCAAATAGTACACGGACCCAGCAGCCAGCCCGGCACCTAGTATCACGCCAAGCAAGACTCCTAAAAGAGCGGAAGGAGCCGATTTCCTGGCTTTGGCTGTAATAAGCACATGGCCCTCACCGCTACTGGTCCGAGGCATTTCGTACTGGGAGGAAGGGATCTTGGATTGCACGGTATTCGAGCTATAGGCCTGATTGCTACCCGTAAACGCCTGGTTGCCGCCAGAAAATCCAATATTAGAGCCGCTGAAAGATGGCACGTTCCCCATCTGTGCAGGACCAGCTACAGTTCTGCCACCGCAATATACACAAAATTGCCCATTCAGGGGGTCAGTCTTATTGCACACAGTGCAAACCAGCACCATACTTTGCCCGGCAGTTGATCGCGCCTGGAAATCCTCAGCAGACACGGTAACTGTCGGCACAGCAGGAGCAGGCGGCGGGGGTGGAACCGACAATGTGTGCCCGCAGTTGATGCAAAACTGCATCCCTGCCTCGTTACTCTCACCACAACCTGGACAATTCATTTGCACCTCAAACGAGTGCCTACATTATATTCTCTCTGCCTTAAGCTTGCTTGATGTCTACTTCAGCAGCCGCCCATAAGCTTGAGGAGTAATAGTCATAGTAACGAACTGGAGCTGTGTAGTCTGATGGGGATTGATGCTTATTTTCAGGTCCAATGATTCCATCCACTCGGGTAAGTGATCAAAAGGTGCCGCCAGCTGCACTTTCAGGAAGCGGGTTGAAACTGCCCCATTATGCATCACCCGGATAATGCCATCTTGTGAAACATCAGGATATCGAGCATCAACTTTTGCGGCAATGTTCTTCATGTACGCAATGAGCCAATTGCTCAAATCTGGATCTGCGGCCAGCTGCCAGCCTGGATCTATAGTGACTTTGCCCTGTACGCCATTGTATTCAGCTGTGAAGCTGTTGTCCCCGATTTCAACGAGGCGAACGCCGCCAAAATTCTTGCCTACGGGCGTCACGCCAGCACTGCGATCAGGCAAAACCAGCAAGGCGCTATTTCCTATCCAACCACCAATTCTTACTTTTGAAATATAGTCGCGGGCAGGCTTTGCATCTGAATACGATATTTCTGCGGAAGCCGGAACTACAGTTGCAAGCAAACTGCAGAATACGAGCAAGAAAAGCAATCTCATGATGAATTCCCCGAATCTAAGACCAGCGCCCACAATAGCATAGTTTGATCAGCATTTGTTCCCACAGATATCTGACTGTTAGACCAGGAGCTACGAATTTTTTTTAACTGCTTGCGAACATGCTCGCGCCCCTTCTTGACATCACCTCACGGCTTCCTCACGAAATTTCTATAGACTCAAAAGTGGGCAGTTGAGTTGGCATTGATTTCGGAAGGGGCAAGTTTTCCGGGGGGTCAGTCGTGCCAGTTAATCCAATATTCAAAAAGTCAGGCGGAAGCCTGATCGCTCTCATAATGCTGCAAGGACAAATTGCCATGGCGGCTGAAATGCCTCCTGGGGCAGCTCTGCCTGCTCCGGTTCGCTCAGCGACTTCAGAGGAAATAACAGAGCGAAAGGCGAGCGAGCCGTCGATCATCGAAGTGATCCAGACGCTTGAAAAGAAATATTTTGAACATGACTTCCATTCGGAATCAGCGGAAGAACGACTGCAACGCTTAGAACAACTAATATTCGGCCAGTCAAAGAGCGGAGATTTTAAGGACAGGACAAGCTCGCTGCAGAATGCCGCTATACAAAATGATTCCAGCATCAACGCTTCCCGTTCTTCAACTGTTGATGACAATTTGTCCATGCTGGAAAGACGATTTTTTCAACACGACTTTCATAGCGAGCCTAGATCGCAACGACTGGACAGGCTGGAAAAGCTAGCGTTTGGAGCGACAAAAACAGACAGTATTGATACAAGAATCAAGTCCATCAAAAAGATGCTGCAGAATTCCGCCGAGCTAGCAGCAGAAGATGCGGCAGCAGCTGCAACTCGTACAGAGAATGTAGATTCAAAACCCGGAGTCAAACTGAGTTTCAATTCGGTGCTTGAACAGGGCATAAAGGAATTCAATGCTAAGAGATATCACCATGCACAAGAAGTCTTTGAAAAGGCGATTTCGATGAATCCCAGGTCAGCAGAAGCCTATGCAAATCTTGCTGGGACTCTGCTAATGCTAAAAGACAAGCAAAGCGCTCAAGAGTGTTTTAAGGCCTGCTATGCTCTGCATCCGTTTGGTAAGCTGGGCGAATATGCCAGAGAGCAAATCTTGAAACTTGTTCAAGAGGACGCATATGCAAAAACCGATCCACAGGACAGCCCTCAGACAGTGGCAAGAACAGTTGCCTTGATCAACAGGCAAAGTGCCGATCGCGCGCGTGCCGCTCAAGCTAGTGCCTCAATTACAGCAAGAAACAGACTAACACTTGCCGATATTGAGATACAAAAGATGACTGCAGAAACGCGGCAAGCACTGGCCGATTTTCGCGCCAACAGGGGCTACTACCAGTATTATCGCAATGGACGCATGCATAATCAAAGAGGCACGGTAGATCAGTATGATCAGCAAGAGATAAGTAATCTAGATTACATTCGCACTAATTACTTACGCACCGATGGACAGGTTCAAGCGAATCTGGCGATGAACGATGGATATATGCGAGCCTCATCAGCATATGACAGCGCTACAAATTTGAAGGAACAGCTTCTGCAACCAGTTGCTCCGGGTGGTGCACATTTGAGAGCCCTTGGAACCAGTCTTTATGCGCGATATTACGGAGATGGATCTCCTAGCACAGAGGATCCGCCAGTAGTTGATGCACCTCTTCCAGGGCTGCTTGCGACACCAAAAGCTTATAATACTCACTAGAAAATTGGGGGCAACATGCAAACTTGCATTTCTAAATCAGCCGCTGGAATAACGATGCTTTTTCTTTTTTTCGCAGCTCACTCAGCATTTGCCGAAGAGCAGTGCTGCTCGCAGCCCGGCCGTATTGAATCAGCAAAACATTTGATTGCTCAATCGGAAAAATTCAAATTGAAAGCCAGCCAATTTCATGCGGGAGCAAGCGATGCAATAAACAATGCAAAAAAATTGCAGGGACAAGCTGATAAATTGCGCGGACTGAGCGGCAGCCTCGATGCAAATGCTCCCAAAGAATTTCAGGCAAACCTTCAGGCGTTTAAGGATCATGCATCACAGTACAAGGCACACCTTGAGCAGGTAGAGAAGCAGCTGGGATTTTGCAAAGCCAGTGAAGCGGAATACAATCAGCAAGTAAAAGATTATTCTTTGCACGTTGAGCAGTTCCACATTCCAAGCATAAGACCACCGCATATCTGCGGCGAACTGCAAGTTTCCGAGCGACAAGCAAGCCATATGGCGAATTCCATGAGAGAAGACCAAATGCGCTTAATGCGCTCGGAAGCGCAACTGGCAGAATCGGAGCAAGGGCTGGAGAACGCCATGCAAAGGAGCATCTCATCTGATGGGCAACTATATAAACGCAGCCAACTTGCAGAAGCTGAGCGCAAACTTGCGGGTGAATTCGCAAGCCTGAAGACAGAATATGAGATGTTGAAAGTTCAGCGCAATGCATTGTTAGGTGCAAAAGCACCGGCTAGCACAGTTAAATCTGTTCATGGCAAGATTAAGTAAATAGAGCTTATTCTCCTTGGTATTCGCGCAAAGGGGCGCTGTATGAATAAAGTAGAGAGCGCTAAATTCTATTTATGGATTACGGCATTTCTGTGTTTGCTGAACCAGCAAGCAGTTCTCGCCCAAATCTCGACTTATCCAGCTCAGAACTCAAACGGAAACCCGAACAATTACGGTACTTATCCGGGAAGCAGCAGTTCTGGCTCCCCACAATATTCGATGAATACGCATTCAAACGATCATGGACTTGGTTTCGACTCTGCTAAAGCAAGTGACGAACGCTCACAATATTTTCGCTTCCAAACTCAAGCTTCTGATTACCAGGCTGAAATAAGAAGACGGCTTGAACAGATAGAGAATGATGAGGAAATGGAAAAGAAAAAAGAACAAGGGCTTGAGCAAGAAATGAAACATGTTGCCGCGGTCGAAAGAGGAAGAATATTGGGGCAGATTGAAGCCTGCCGCAAAGAACTTCAGAAAGACGAATCGGAAAAAAAGCTGGCAAATCTATATATTTACCGAACAAACCAGTGGCTGCGCTACGAGAAGGGCCAGGTAGAGAATGCAGAGTACAATGTAGCTGAAGACCAGGAAGCAATAAATGAAGATGCTCAAAAGGCCCGACAGGCAGAAATACAACGCGCCTGGGAAGCTCAAAAGCTGGCAAATGCGCAATACTGGCAAAAAGTGAATAATCCCACTGATTATGGATATGGCTATGGTTCTGGATATGGCTATCCATATCGACACGGAAGATTCCGCGGTTACGGGTACAACCCCTATTACCCTTATCATGCGTACCATTCAAGCATCGGCACCCATAGCAGTGGAAGTCACGGCGGTGGCAGGCACTAATAACTATTTGGCAGAATTCAAGAAATCGGCGAACATCTGCTTATAGTCATGGTTTCCTTCTTTATCAATTGCTTGAAAGCTAGAAAGCAATCGATAGACCGAATGACCGTCCTGCAGATCTCGTGCTTGTCCGTGAGAGTCAAAACTTTTTGATGTGTAACTGACATTGAGAGCGCCATTGGCAGCCGGGCTATAGGTCTTAATGTCCTCACGCCTGAAGGAATCAACAATTACGCCAGTATTCTTATCAACGACAAAAGAAGTCGCTTGAACCCGCATAACCACCTTGTCCTTCGCAACCAACTCGGGTCCATACCAATCAATGTTGTTTATTGTAAGCTGACCTGCTTGTTCACTTCGGCTCGTTCCCGATTGCACATAGTAATGCCAAATTCCGCCTTTCGAATCTTTCTGATATCCATGTAATTCCTGAGCAAAAGAACTCACGACTTTGTTCGGTCTGACACTGCGCCCGGTGGCATAGTCTTTAATGAAATCGATAACAGACTGATCTGATTGAAAGGTGCCTGCAAACCAGTCCGGAATTTCAAACCAGCTGCTGCCATATTTTGCTGCCGGTATCGCCGCAGGGTCAAAGCGGGCCCCAGCTTGCAAATTCTCTCCAAGGGGCGCAAGCCTGTCTGAATGTTCAACCTTGCCTCTCAAGAAAATCCCACTGCCATTTTGTTTCGGACTGGAATTAAGCGGCGCATCCTCGTCCCAATCAGATGCTCCGCAGGGTAGAAGGACAAGACAGCCTAGAAACGCAATAATTCTTGCACTTGCCAGCGAATGTTTATACACTAAGATTTCTATTCTCCAGAGCGGTTCGCTAATTATCCTACCTGAAGCAATCATGGAAAAAAACAAATCCAGCAAAAAGAAGCTAAACGATAAAAAAGCGACCGAGCAGAAGGCAGGAGCACAGAAGCCAGCAGCAGCACAGAAGGCAGCAGCACAGAAGGCAAGCGAAAAGAAACCAGCTGAAGGACGCCGCAACGGAAAGGATTCCCTGCCGTTTGATGTTGAAATGGCCATCAAGGCGATTGCAAAGTCCGATCGAGCCATGGCAAAACTAATCAAGACTGTCGGTCCATGCAAGCTCCAGGTGCAATCAATGCAGAGCTGCTATGAAACATTATTAGAGTCAATTGTTTACCAACAACTCACTGGTAAAGCCGCAGCAACAATTCTTGGACGTGTTAAGGCACTTTATGGCGACGGATTTCCCTCGCCCGCAGAGGTTTTGGCCACCGAGAATCAAACACTGAGAGACGCCGGTCTTTCGGGGGCGAAAACTGCTGCTATAAAGGATCTTTCAGAAAAAGCCAGTGCAGGTCTCCTGCCAGGCATTGAAGAAATGCATGTGCTCAGCGATGAAGAAATAGTCAAAATACTAAGCACAGTCAGAGGCATAGGCGAATGGACTGTGCAGATGATGCTGATTTTCAGACTCGGTCGAGCCGATGTGATGCCTTGCAATGATTACGGAGTGCGGAAGGGCTTTGCTCGCACATATGAGCTCGACGAATTGCCCAGCCCGAAACAGCTATTACAGCACGCAGAGAAATGGCGCCCTTATCGCACAATCGCTTCCTGGTACCTCTGGCGATCGCTGGAATTATAGGGCGCCAGCTGTTTTACTCATCCGATTAGTTAGGTAGTTGTCTCGGGACCGTAAGCAGCTTTGTGAGCAAGTGCAAAACGCTTGCCACAGACATCCCAATCAAGATTTTTCACGAATGCATCAAGATAATTTGCTCTGTTGATGCCGTAGTCAATCATATAGGCATGCTCGTAAACATCGAGCACCACTATTGGTACCACATTCGCGGGCGACCACATATTGTGCATATCAAGCCCATAGGTTTGAAGAGAGCCTTCGCGCGTGTTCCATCCCATGATAACCCAGCCGCGCATGCACTTGCCGGCAGCTTTTAAATAATCCATGAATTTAGCAGAGCTGCCCCAACGGGCCTCAATTGCCGATTTAAGATCGCCAGTTGCTTCACCACCAGCGCCACCAAGATTTCCGAAATAAAGTTCATGATATATAACGCCGTTTTGAGCGAAGCTCTGCTCCATCAATAGCTCCCGCAAAGGCGAATAAGTGGCATTAGGTGCAGGTAGCGCCTTGAGCAAATCAGGAGCATTCAGGGCATCATTTATCTCCTTGGTCTTTGTCACATAGCCTTTGTATAGCTTCAGATGCTGCTCAATTTGATTGGTGGACAGTCCATCCATTTTCTTGTTTAGTAAAGCTGAAAAATCTTTCTCTTTTACTTCGCCTGCACCGACAATCGCTTTAGGTGTGTCGGCGCTTGCCGAAGCAACTGAGGAGCCAAGGGCCGCGCCGGCGGCTAGTGCTCCCATCAGCAGAACTTCTCTACGGCTGGCTAGCTTCCCTTCACTAATTTCATAATTGCCGATTATTTCGCGTTTTTCTGTTGACATGTATTCCACCTTTGCCGCAAAACCCTTGAAATCGCTGTCAGAACAAGCCTTTAACAGCGAATGGCTCTAGCATATACCAATCTCTTACTGTTGAGGTAGACTCACAACTACAGATACTGGTTCCCGCTGCCGTCCCCTGAGGCTGCCCGCACACGAGCATGGGCAGTCAGCCGCTCGTACTTGATGCTTAAATTTTCGACCCGAAATATTTAAGTCTTCACAGGTGGGCATCCAGAAGCCCAGTTAGATATATCCTTATATAAATCAATTCAAGCTTCCGGCTCATTAGAAGCGGGAGCTAAAGTGAACGACATTTATCGGGTGCAATTAATGACGACAACTCAAAAAAAGTCCAGTGAATCCAAAGAAACAGCTCAAACGGACAAGAGATTAGTGAAGCCAAGCGCAAGTTACAGCCAGACAGTCAGATTGAAGATTGACAACAAGCCAGGGATGCTTGGCAAAGTAACTTCTTTGATTGGTGAAGTCGGAGGCGATATCGGTGCTATCGACATCGCTGGTTTTGAAGATAATTGCATTATTCGAGATATTACTGTTTCAGTCAGAGACGAACAGCACGGCGAAGAACTGGTCAAAGCACTAAGTGCTCTCGACGGAATTAATGTCGTAAATGTCTCAGATCGTACATTTTTGATGCACCTGGGCGGGAAAATACGCGTTACCAACAAGGTTCCGCTTGCCACCAGAGATGATCTCTCTATGGCATACACTCCTGGAGTAGCAAGAGTGTGCATGGCAATCCATAACGAGCCTGAAAACGTCTATAAGCTGACCATTAAGCGAAACAGTGTGGCTGTAGTCACGGATGGCACTGCCGTACTAGGACTGGGGGATATCGGTCCGGAAGCATCATTGCCAGTCATGGAAGGCAAAGCCATGCTTTTCAAAGAATTCGGCAAAATAGACGCCTTCCCAATAGCTTTGAATACAAAAGATACAGAGGAAATCATCAAGGCGGTCAAGTACATTGCCCCCGTATTTGGTGGCATCAATCTCGAAGATATTTCGGCGCCGCGTTGTTTTGAAATTGAAAAGCGCTTGAAAGAAGAACTCGATATACCGGTATTTCATGATGATCAGCATGGAACTGCGGTTGTGGTGCTGGCAGCGCTCATCAACGCTTTGAAGATAGTGAAGAAAGACATAAAAGATCTGAAGATTGTCGTAACCGGTGTAGGCGCTGCTGGAGTGGCTTGCTCAAAGATAATCATGTCAGCCGGTGCACGCAACATAATTGGTTTCGACAGACAGGGTGCTATATACAAAGGCCGCGGCGAGCATATGAACTTCATGAAGGAATGGTTTGCCGAACATACAAATCCTCATGGGTTCAAAGGCACATTGCATGAAGCCCTTGAAGGCGCAGATCTTTTCTTGGGTCTGTCAGGTCCCGGTACAGTCGAAGCAAAAGACCTTGCCAGCATGGCTCGTGATCCGATCGTGTTTGCTATGGCAAACCCAACACCTGAAGTCATGCCTGAAGATGCTGCTCCATACGTTCGCATCATGGCTACTGGTCGTTCAGATTATCCGAACCAGATAAACAACGTTCTTTGTTTCCCTGGCATATTCAGAGGCGCGCTTGATTGCCACGCGACCGATATTAACGAGGAAATGAAGCTTGCTGCAGCCGAAGCAATTGCGTCTGTGGTTTCGCCAAAGGAACTATGCGAAGACTATATAATTCCGGGCTGCTTTAATCCGAAAGTTGCAGAATCGGTTGCCGCCGCAGTGGTTAAGGCTGCCATAAAAACCGGTGTAGCCCGCAAAGAGCCAAAGTCTTCTCTGGACGACCAGATCTAAGACAGCAGCAGAGGAAGCAAATGCGGCTTGCATTAAATGCCTGCCCTTTCCCCTTGACGCACGTGAAAGACTCAAGTTAAGCTCAAGTAGAAGACTGCACTTCATACATTTGCGAAACGAAGGAGCTCATATGAGCAGGTGGTTGGACAAACGCATCAAGAAGCGCGAGGATGAGCAAGCAGCAGCGCGAGCAAAAGAGCGTCAAGAAAAAATGAAACTTGATGAGATTGAGCGCCGCAGACGGGCTCAGGAAGTTGAGCGCAAATATATCGAAGAACGCCTTGCCAAACAGCTTGAAGAAAAGAAACGCCAGAAAGAGATCGAAGAGCAACGCTATAAAGAAAGCATGGAAGAGCTTGAAGCCAGGCGCAAGCTTAGACAGCAAAACGAAAGTTCAAACTAATTTTGGCATCGCATTGGCTGCTAAGATTGCGGCTGAGGAGGCGATTGTGCTGCTTCTGGCGGCGGGATCTCGTCGGGATCAAGTGTAGATTCAGCGTCGGCACGCTTGCGATTGCGGTGCCGGTTGATAACGACAGCAAAAAACAAGGCCATTATGAGCACCAAACCGCACACTTCAAGGTAGTACAAATGCTGCCCGACGAAAAATGATGCAGCCAGCCCTAATAGACCAGAGAAAGCATAGATAAGATAGGCAACTTTCTTCTGAGATAACCCGGTGCGAAGAAGTTTATGGTGGATGTGTTCTGCATCCGGCGCAAAAATTGATTGTCCACGCGCGAGGCGCCGTACTATTGCCCAGCTGGTATCGAGCAAGGGAAAAAACAAAATAAGCATCGGCAAGAGAACCGTAACAACTGTCGTTGTTTTCATAACACCTGTTATCGACACAGAACCCAAAATAAAACCGGCAAGATAAGCCCCGGAATCTCCAAGAAATATGCGTGCAGGGTTGAAGTTCCAGCGCAAGAAGCCCAGCAAAGCACCAGCGAGAACGGCGGCAATCCACGCAGCATAAGGTTGATGCAACCCAGGTGACATTGCTACCGACCATATTGTGATTGCAGATATCAAAGAGACTCCGGCAGCCAGGCCGTCCATACCGTCAATCAGGTTGACCGCATTTGCTATGCCAACTAACCATAAAACGGTGACAGGCATCGCCCACTGGTGCAGGTGAATCCCTCCAGGAATTTGAATGAAGCCCCAATCGATATTTACGGGCAAAGGAATGTATTCGTTGATTCTCACACCCAGAGAGTAAGCAGCACAGGCTGCCAGCACCTGAATCCCCAGTTTTATTTTTGCCGGAATGGATTCAAGATCATCCAGCAAACCCATGACAAAAATAAGGGTGCCACCAGCAGCAATACCGAGCAAACCACCCTGGCGAGGAAAGCGACCACAAATAGCCATCATCAAAACATAGGCAACCATGATGCTTATGTAGATGGCCACGCCACCTAAGCGTGGTACGGCAACTTTGTGAATTCTTCTCTCTTCGCCTGGCTTATCAACGAGACCAAGATGCATAGCTCTGGACCTGATTTCCGGTGTGAGCCACCAGCTTACCGCCAGCGCAACAAGGAACCCCGGAATCTGAGTCTGATCGAGATGCGCCCCTGATGTGGTACAGGCAATCACTATTCCTGAAGCAAGGAGCAAAAGCTGGAAAAAACGAACTGCCAGAGTGTAGGATCTGGGTCGAGTCGTTTTCGGAGCCTCGTTCACTTCGTCGCCACCAGACGCTCTTTGTAGAGTGGGAACTTCTCGCATAATTTCCTTACTGAATCAAGCACGCTTTGATGAACAGCCCCATCCTCTGGGGATTTCAACTTGTCTGCAATGAGCCGTCCTACGAGTTTCATTTCTTCGGTGCCAAGACCTCTTGTGGTCACAGCTGGGGTACCGATACGGATTCCGCTTGTCACATGGGGTTTTTGCGGATCGTTCGGAATTGTATTTTTGTTGGTCGTGATGTGAACATGCTCGAGAAGTTCGCAAGCTTTCTTGCCTGTCATATTGACCGGACGCAGATCTACTGTCATCAAATGATTATCGGTGCCACCAGATACGATGGCAAGGCCTTCTTCAATTAAGGTGGCAGCAAGCTGCCTGGCGTTTTCGACAATGCGGCGTTGATAATCTTTAAATTCAGGCTGAAGAGCTTCGTGGAATGCAACAGCTTTGGCGGCGATGATGTGCATCAACGGACCGCCTTGCAATCCAGGGAAAACGGCTTTATCAATTGCAGAGGCGAATTCTTCCTTGCACATAATCACACCACCACGTGGACCTCGCAGTGTTTTATGTGTGGTCGTAGTTACAAAATCAGCATGTGGAAATGGATTTGGATGAAGCCCTGCACTAACCAGACCAGCTATATGCGCTATGTCTGCCATCAGATATGCGCCAACATCAGCCGCGACTTCTTTGAATTTCTCAAAATCGATGATGCGTGGATAGTTGCTTGCTCCGCAGACTATGAGCTTTGGCTTGTGCTCGCGTGCAATCTTCAATACGTTATCAAAATCAATTCGTCCGGTATCCGGATTTACACCGTAAGAAACGGCTTTGAACCACTTGCCTGACATGGCGACAGGAGAACCATGCGTCAGGTGACCGCCCTGGTCAAGTGCCATACCCAGAATAGTGTCACCTGGCTGCAGCATGGCAAAGTAAACAGCCATATTGGCTTGCGCTCCACTGTGTGGCTGAACGTTCGCATGTGGAGCACCAAAAAGCTGCTTGAGCCTTTCGATTGCCAGGCGCTCAGCCACATCAACGAATTCACAGCCGCCGTAATAACGCTTGCCTGGGAGTCCCTCGGCGTATTTGTTTGTTAGTACGGAACCTTGAGCTTCCAGTACTGCTTCGCTGACAAAATTCTCGCTGGCAATAAGCTCTAAACTGTCTTGCTGCCTCTTAAGTTCAAGTTGTATGGCCTGATAGATATCTGCATCTACCTCTTTCAAACTTGCCACCAGTTCGTCTCCTGTCGATGCTAACCATGAATATTCTAACGAGATCAGCTATTGAGTTGCCACGAAAATTGACCTTGCCGTCAGCATCTTAAGAGAAAACAACTTTAATAAAAGGATTCTCGTATGTAGCTCAGCTTCCCTGGTTGCCATGTAATTAACTAATTTAACTGCTTCAACAAATCGAGCGATTTGAAGCGCTTGCCTGCTCTGTGCTCCATATAGCCTTGCAGCAATCGTTGAGCAGCCTCTTGCGCTGCCTGGAAATTCTTGTGGCTAGCGCCTGTTCCATGTCCTTCCGAACATAAAACCAGGTTTTTCCAGACCAGAGGGGTTATATGTACGCTTCCAGCCAGATCAGAGTTCGAACTGCCGCTTTGGGACAATTCGTCAGACTCTTTTACCGTGCGCAGCTTGGATTTTTGATGGCAGGCAGAACAAACCACGCCACCAAGATCGATATTGAATCTTGACAAATTGTATTCGTTCAGAGCGTCTCTGCATGAGATGCAGAAAGTAAGTTCTGGTCGATAGCCCAAAAAGTCAAGCAGCTGTAATTCAAATATCATGCACGCCTCAAGCGGATTCTCTAGATTTTGAGCAAGGGATCTCAAGGATTCGATCAGAAACTCAAAAAACTCCTGAGCTTCGCCTTCCAATCCCTGTCCAAAGCAGGCAGCCAGCTCAGCATAGTAGAGCCCATAGCTTAAAGCAGCCAGATTCGATCGCAGCCCCGAAAATGTCTCTAAGGTCTGAGCTTGAGTGATGATTTCGAATGTTCTTCCTTTTGCAAGAAGCAATTCGTTTACGCAAAGAATATCGCTTCTACCAGCCATTTTGGTGCCTGGCTTACGAGCACCTTTTGCAACAGCTTTAACAAGCCCTTTTTCAGCACAGAACAAAGTCAATACACGGTCAGCCTCGCCTAAGTCGAAGCTTCCGACATTTATTGCTTTCACAGTATAGCTGGGCATTTATTGGCGAAACTGGCGCAATCGTCTTGTGATTCTCACAGAAATTATCTTACATGCTCAGAGCCAATTCCAGTCCACACTTTAACTAAGGCCTGAGTGAAAGATCAAATCGCTCATCCAGCAAGTCATAAGGGGTGGCAACCTTTCATTTAGCTCGACCATGTCTTCACTATTAAACTGTGTTAGCGCACTTACGATGATCGATCTCTTGCTCTTATGACCAGGCTCGGCCAGGGCTCGCACGAGCAGCCCTCCTTTGCCATCGCCGGCTCTCACTCTGTTTTTGGTGATACCGACAAGATGTACGAAAACACCAAGAGCTCTGAAGGAAGAGCTCTTTCCATTACAGGCAAGTCTAAGATCAGAGTTTCCCTGCTTGCATAATTTGAGCTTCTTCAGGGCATCTTTCCCGTGTGTGACTATTTTTCTTCCAAAAACAGCCGCCTTGAATCTGATCACTTCAAACAGATTTGGCTTGTCGTTGTCCGGGCGCGCGAGCCGAAAAACACCACGAGCAAGGCGCTCAAGGATTCCTTTCTTGACGAGTTGAGATAGAGCCTGATCAAGGGCACCTCTTCGAGCCATCCTTGATAATTGTTTTGTAGCAAACATCTCGCCCTTCTTGAGTTGCTTGGCGTACTTGATAATCATGATTTTCACGGTCATTTAGCATACCTCCACGTTTTATGGTGCAGCGAATTGCACCTAGTACATAAACGGAAGAAGCGTGCAAAAAGTTCAATCAATTGCAGAAAAATGTTTTCTTACAGTGATACCGAATGCGGTGCAGCGTCAGAGTTTTGCACTTAAACCTGGCTTAAGCGCTGCCTTGCGCCATTAGATTTCTGTACAGAATCCTAATCACAATCAACATATCGCCAATTAGATTTCTGCACACAAATCCAATTAGCACGCGCTTTTCTGACCAATTAGATTTCTGCACACAAATCCAATAAGTACACGCTTTTCTGACCAATTAGATTTCCGCACACAAATCCAATAAGTACACGCATTTCTGATCAATTAGATTTCTGCATGGAAATCCAATTAGATCCAACTGCGCCAAGCGCGCGATCAAATAATATCTCCAAGCTAATTTCCCCTCATAATTAAGGCAAGCTGGACATTCTTAATAAACGATTGATTGTGCGAAAGGACTCCGCAATCTGCATTACACTAAGCGCTCTGAAGAAATGATTACGCAGTCGAAATAAGCAGCTTTTGTTCTCATAGATTCCGAACAAATGCCCATTCGCTTTTATCAGGGCTGGTATCAAAAAAATGGGCTAAAAAAACAGCAGGATTTTTCCTGCTGTTTTTCTTTATTCTCGATACAGTAGAACGCAGTTAACCAGGAATTCTGTCATCAAACTGCGCATTAACAATAGCGATTCCTCTGCCAGCAAGAAAATCCATAACGTCCTGGGACTGCTGACCTAGAGGCCAGAGTGGTATTTCCATCATGGTATAAGGCGCATGCAGAATAACCGATGCACTATCAGGATATGGATAGTACTCAGCATATTTCACATCATCAAGCAAAACCATCTGAGTAGATTTTTGTCTGTGCAAATTATCAAGCACCGTCAATACGGCTTCGGAAGCGTTTAGCTCGAGTACATACTGCCGCTTACTATCCACAAGCAATCTATAGGCTATATATCCCATATAACAACAATAGAGAATAGTGCACAGTCCGGTCATCGAGCCCCAGATAACATTGGGTGTATGACCATCGAGAATCAGAAAAACGGACACTGTTAGCCAGAGTAGCGAGAAACCGAATCCAATAACAAGAGCAATCAACATCGGGTAAAGTCCCGGACGAGACTTGTACGGTCCGGAAGCAACTTTTAAGCCGTTTGTATCAGTTATTTGGACCAAGCCGGAATCACCTCACTATTTAAAACCATATGCCACATTGACGCTTTTTTCAAAACGTCAATCTGATGTCTATCAGCTGAATCACAGCAAACACAGTGCTTCTAGCAGTTCGACTCCAATCAGGAGGAAAACAGCGCCAGAGTTACAGCAAAGGCACCACCATTCCAAAGCCCGTGAGCAATCATTGATGGCCAGAGGCTTCTCGTTCTTTCATATGCGAGCGCCAGCACCGGACCCAGAGCCAAAAGCATCAGGGTTCCACCTTTATCAAAATGAATGAAAGCAAACACCAATGAGCTGAGAAGAACAGCAGGAAATATACCGATTCGTCTTCGTGCTGCGGAATAGAGAAAGGCACGGAAGATGATCTCTTCGCAGAATGGTGCAAGCATAGCCACTGTAGAAAAAAGAATCACAATGGCAAGGATATTGCCAGAACTAGATATAGAGGCTATCTGTGCAAGTATGGGATTGTCCGATCCCTGAGATCCCAGAAATGCGCTGGCAATTGTGGCACTGATCAAAACAAGAGGAATAATGGCGCACCAGCTTAGAAAGCCGCTCAAAGCAAGCTTAAAGACATCACCGACGCGCAAATTCAAACCAAGTGCAGTTAAGAAATTAAGTTTACGGGGACGAACGACTATAAGATAAATAAGAACAAGCGCCGGCAGCATTGTAAGCAGATAGGACACCAGGGAAAAAATCGCAATACCCACGTTGTTATGCCCGAGTGACAAAATCCCGCGAGGCAAGAGCTTGAGCCCTTCGGCAATTGCCATCTGGCTGCTCAGCCATCCAACAAATACAGCATAAATTTCGCGCCAACTCAATTTCCATGCTAAATCAAGCCCGGCGAGTCTGGGTTCTCCCCCTGAACCTCGTCCCAGCGAGCCTAGTTGAATAATGATAACTACAACACCGATAAAGGCGGCAAAGCAACCAAAGAGAATCAGAGCCGCGCCCATGCGAAAACTTTTCCAGTAGCTCTCTTCCAGCTCAGTGGCAAATTTGCGGTATCCATCAAGGTCTCCACCGAGCTTATACAGCATTAGGTTTGCGTTTTCTTGATACCAGCCCTTCGGAATACCAGCTTCGATAATTTGAACTTGATCCTTTATATTGCTTCCAGGTTTCTTCACAACGCAGAGGTTGTAGAGCACATTACCTAGCTTTCTTTCAGATTCAACCTTGCTTTCCTGCAATGTTGTACAGGTGCTAATCATCAATTTCCTGTCTTTTTCCCAGGCTGCCAACAGAACAATTAGCTTTGCTTTCAGTGCAGGCTTAGCAGGATTTCCATTAATTGCGGATTTGAGCGAGTCTTCAGCAGTTGCAAAATACTTGCTCAGACCAGAAGTACTTAGATCAATTGCGTGTCTTGTGTGCCCGCGCTCGTCTTGAATAGGTCCAAGAAGCTCTGAGATTTTGGCAACGCCTACATTAACCACGCCCATGAACTTAAGAGCGGACTCGGCTCGTTCTTCGGAAACTTGCGCTTGCAATTTGCCCGAGCTTGATTCTCCCTGAATAATCTGCCCGAAGAAAATGACAACACAAATAGTGCACAAAAGCAGGGCAATGTTTTCTGCAATCTTACGTGGCTGTTCCTTTAGAAAAGGAATAGCTGCAGCGACAAGCATCGCGCTCAGGATTGCAAATCCGCTCAGAGAAGACACCTCGGATCCCAGAAAGACAATCCTACTTTAACACAACGGCTGAGCTGATTTGCCGCCCTTCTCTATGTCGGACGTCATCAAAAAAGTCATCATTGCCGGCAGTTTACTCGCCGGTGCCGCCACCGAAATTAGGACCGAACTCGCCCATTTCGCCAAAGCCGGAGAATTCGCCAAAGTCACCAAAGCCCTCCATGCCGGCAAACTCAGTGCCGACATCGTAAAGGAAACTCTCGTTGTCCTCAGCGTAAAAGCCTGGATCCGCTTTGGGAACGCGATCTGCATAATAGCCCCAGGGAAAACCTGTCTGCAGTCGTTTACGCATCAGGAAGCGAGGCAGTTTAAGCAAGCCCAGCCCAAAAATGAGCAAAGCTACAGCAATAAATTCAGTGACAAGAATATTGTTCCATTGCAGCATATTGAACTTGCTCCCGAGCGCTGCTGCTGATCCACCGTAGAGATGCTAAGTCCAGGCGCTGGCAAAGTCAATTGGTGGAAATACGCGCTGAACGATGGACTGGAGCAAACAAATCGCTGCAGGCGCTATCTCAGCAGAAAGCCCCTTCTTGATCGCAAGCTGATGAGAATATTCTTTTGCGTAACTAAATATTGCTAGACGTCACTTTCGCTGAGCAAGGCAACTTTTTGGTTGCCAACTTGATTGACGGTCATGCGCGGAGATTGCGTTCGTTTGAACTGCTCTATATAGCGTCTGAGTGCTTCACGTATTAAATCGGAGCGATTGCGGTGCTCTATTTGAGCAACAAAATCAATTTGTTCGAGCAATCCGGGAGGAAGAGCCACGAGTACTTTCTTTGGCATGCGCGACCTGATGTATTAGATTGTTGGGTACTACTATTACGAAAAATGAATTCGAATTTGCGATTTGTTCGCGGAAACTTGCCCGTCGAACAAATTGCTTACTAAATACAATCTACACTTTATGTGGATCTTTTTGAAGGGGCGGAACGCCCATATTATGGTGAATGCTTCAAACTAATATAAAAAGCTTTTCTGAAAAACCGGAAAAGCTTATCCATCAAGACCATCATCACAAGCGGGTTTTCAAAGGATGGAATAAATCCGGATAGCATTGTATGCTCTAGCCTTTCAAGGAATTCCCTTCCTAGAATCGGCATAGAAAGCCACTTAACACAAGATTACTTCTCAAAGAGCACTCTGTTCAAATGTCTTCAGCTCAGCAAAAGAAATTGACAGCCCACATCAAAGCCCAGGGATGCGCTGCGAAGATCGGCCCCGTGGAACTGGCTCAAATAGTGGCATCCCTACCGCAATTCAACTCGGAACAGCTCATCTGCGGAACCAAGAATTTTGAAGATGCTGCAGTCTATAAATTGACAGACGAGCTAGCACTCGTATACACGACTGATTTCTTCCCGCCCTTAATTGACGACCCTTACTTGTTTGGCAGAATTGCTGCCGTCAACGCTCTGTCCGATGTATATGCAATGGGAGGCAAGCCCCTGCTTGCTCTCAACATATTCTGCTTTCCAACTTGCGACTACCCCCTTGAACTGGCGCAACAAATTATTGCCGGCGGCGCATCCGCCGTACAGGAAGCAAATTGTCTGCTAGTCGGCGGTCATTCCATTCAGGCTCCTGAACCTATATATGGATTGTCGGTTATCGGTACAATCTCACCAGACAAAATATTGAGCAATGATGGTGGCAGGGCAGGAGATGCGCTTGTGCTGGGGAAGGCTCTAGGCTCTGGGATTGCATTGCTTTCGCATAAAGGTGAACAGCTTTCAACGACTGCTTATAAAACGATGATTGATAGCCTGAGCAGGCTCAACGGTCCTTGCCTTGAAATTGCCAGCAAATATCAGCTGCATGCCGCTACTGATATCACAGGGTTCGGTTTAATTGGACATGTGCACGAAATGGCCCAGGCAAGCGGGCTGGCTGCAAGAATTGAAAGCAAGAAACTTCCATTATTGCCTGAAGTGCTACAGTGTGCAGCACTGGGACTCGTACCCGCAGCTGCATATGCCAATAGAAAATCCTACTCGGAATATTGCCGGATAGACCCTGCTGTAGATCTGTCTATTACGGATATTATGTTCGATCCACAAACATCAGGCGGAATTCTATTTTCACTTCCGCAGGATGAAGCAAGCAAGCTGACAGAAGAACTTAGAAGCACTGGATGGGATGCAGCTTGTATTGGGCGATTTCATCAGGGAGCTGCCGGCATTGTTGAGGTAATTTAAATGGAAGAAAAACTGGACCTTCGTGGAATGCTCTGTCCCGAGCCTGTGATTGCCACAAAAAAACTTCTCGATAAAACTGAAATTAGCCAGGTTGAAGCTCTGGTTGATGACGATGTTTGCGTTGCAAACCTTGAGCGCCTGGCTCGTTCGCTAAAAGCGGCTTGTTCTGTAGCAGATCGTCAGGGCTTTTTTGCCGTAACCATATCAAAAGCGATGAGCGCTTCTCAAGCACAAGCTACTACGCATGATCATCAAAGCGCGCCAACAAATATAAGTTCAATTGAAAAGAGGACTTCGACAGGTACTGTAATTTTTCTCAGTTCTGATCAATTAGGGCAAGGAGATCTTGAGTTCGGAAAAACGCTTCTCAATGTTTTTCTGCAATCGTATTTTGAAGGCGGGCATCGCCCTCGCGCTATCTTAATGGCTAACAGCGGCGTAAAGCTTCTTGCAGCTGATTCATCAGCAAAGAAAGTGCTTGATGATTTCCTCAGTTCAGGTGTGGAAGTTTTCGCCTGTGGGCTCTGTGTTGATTACTACAAACTGAAAGAGCAGATCAAAAAAGAACAGATAACAAATATGTTTGCCATCTGCGAATATCTTGCTGCAGCCGACAAAGTTATTCAATTCTGAAATTCAAATCAATCGTTCTGTCCAAAGTCCGACTTGAATACTTTCATAAAAAGCACAATAGACCCGACAGCCATCAAGATAAGCAGTATGACTGCAAAATCGCAGGAGCCCATAATCAGGTTTCTCAGATTGTCTATCTGTCCCATTTTGCCGCCAGCTCCGCCAATAACACAGGAAGTCTAACAGCAAATCCTTAACAATGGAATAAGGAATCTATGATCCGGGTGTGGTTTTTCCCAAAGCTAACTCCAGCTCATCAACGCCGGGGAAACTTTCAGTAGCGCTGTAAGAACGTGTCACCATAGCCCCTGCGCAGGAAGCATACCTGGAAATTCCCAGCCAATCCTGCAGCCCGAGCTCATACAAAGAATCTCGCTTCATGCCGCTTGGACTCAACTTACTCAATCCATAGATTAGCCCGGCTGAGAATGCATCGCCAGGACCGACGTCACCCAGTGATTTGACTATATAAGGAGGACAAAAGACCGACTCATTTTTGCAAAACAAAATCGCCCCTTTTTCAGCAAGTGTTACAGCAAGCAGGGCCGGTTTGCACTCTTTGTTTATAGCTTGCAGCATCTCTTCTATTGACGAGTCAGCCGACATGCCCGACCAGTAGATGAGTTCAGCTAGATTGAATTTCAAAATGTCGGACTTTTTCATCGCCGCGAAAGCTGTTTGCCGGCCACCTTCCGATTCAACCAGAGGAAAGCACGCGTCAAAAGAAATGATGATTTGTCTCCGGCAAGCCTCGTTCACGGCGTGTTCCATGGCATATCGGCGCGGCTTTGCGATGAACGAGACGCCGGCACCATGCAATATCCATGCATCGTCAAAGCAACGATTGTCTATATCTTCAGGACGCAAATTTTTTGATGCGTTTGGACTGGGCCAGGAATAGTAATCGGGAAAACCGTCTTCTCGCCGGGTCATATAGCATTGCGCCGTCGGCTGCTCAGGATCGAGCTTTACGAAGCTCGTATCCACGCCTTCATCTTTCAAGCCCTTAAGAAGATATTCGCCATGAATGTCTTGCCCAACACTGCTTATAACGGCAGAGCGCAGCTTCAATCTTGAAAGGCCCACAGCCACATTGCTGGCATTGCCTCCAAGATAACGATAAAACTGCCTGGCACTCATCATGCTTTCGCCGTGTTCAAGCGAAAGCCAATCAACAGTAAGTTCACCTATGCAAAGAGCTTTCAACCGGCCAGTTGTGTTTTCTTGCCTCTAATTTCGAGGACTTGGGGATAAATCTGGTAAGCGGGCTTTATGACGGGCAGCAAGGCGAGTGCATTGGGGGTTGGGCCACGAGACACAATTTTGCCCATCATCAATGCCATCGGCACATTGACTTTACCAAGCCAGAATTCATGGGCGATATCAGCCTTCATGGACATTTCAATCACTGGTTTGATGTCTGTCTGTCCAACATAGATTCGCATTTCTTTCCCATCGGCACAATCAATTGTCATCAAACCTTCTGGCTCACGGTATCTGAACTGGACAATCAGCCGTGAATCTATAAGCTTCTGGGACATATCAGGGGTGGACTTGATTTGATGCCAGAGTTCTTCCATTATCTGGTGCAACTCATCTGAGGATGTGAAAACCGACATTAATAAGCCCCCTTTATGATTTTGACCATGTCATCCGGACTGGCCTCTTTTGGATTGAACATGATTGCAGGGTCTGTCAGAGCGGTTTCGGCGAGATCTTCCATATCATTCTGACTCAGCTCTGGTACTCCGGCTTCTCTCAGCTTCGTTGGAAGCGAGCACTGATCAAGGAGATTACGAACTGACTTTACCAGTAAGGAAGCGCTTTCATGTTCATCGGCCCCAAGGACAAATTTAGCAGATAACTGCGGATCTGCGCTAGTACCGTTATTCGAGAAAGCATTGCATAGATATCTCCATACTTCTGCATATCTGTGGCTTACGGCTTCTATATTGAACTCCAGTCCATGAGGCAGAAAAATGGCATTGGAGACGCCGTGATGCACGGAATATTTTGCTCCAATTGTATGAGCAAGTGCGTGGACAATGCCAACCCCGGAATTGGTAAAGGCCATTCCAGCCATTGTGCTTGCAATAAGAGTATTGGCCCTTGCTTCTATATTGTCACCGTGTTTGGTGGCAAGCGGCAAATATTTCATAAGCAGATATAGCGCATGGAGCGCTAATGCATCTGAAAACGGATTAGCGCCCATAGCCACGTATGACTCCAGCGCATGTGTAACAGCATCAAGTCCGGTTGCTGCAGTCAGCTTTGGCGGCAAGCTAAGCAATAATAATGGATCGAGAATTGTGCAGTTGGCGAAAAGAAAACGACTGCCAAAGAGAAGCTTTTTGCCTGCCTGGCAATCTTTGATCATCGCAACAGCAGAGACTTCGGAACCTGTTCCAGCAGTGGTTGGCAACACCAGCATGGGCATCAATGCCGAGGGAAGATTATTTATCCCTTCAAAATCGAGAAGGTCACCACCAAGCGAAAGTCCAATATTCACAACCTTAGCAGTATCGATTACCGAGCCGCCACCTACAGCAATTAGACTGTCTACGTTTTTAGCTTTACCTAGAGCCACAGCCTTACGCACGCACTCTATATCAGAATCTGATGGCACGTCATCAAACACTGGCACGTCTTTAATCCCGACAGAGGCAAGCGACTCGAAAACTGAGTTCAGCACGCCCTTTTGAGTCAGGACTTTGTCGCTTACGATTAAAGGATTGCTGCAATTAAGCTCAGCTAGCATGTCAGCAGCACTACTGGCGGTGCCTTCACCAAACACAATTTTGGTGGGGCTAGTGAAATTGAACGTGTTGATGAACATATTTTTAAACGCTCCATTCAGCCTGTGTTTTGCAGGAGTTTCCTTGTTTTATCCGACAGACAAAAAGAGTTTTGCTCTCTGCCTGGAACATTTGTATTTGGACAGACATCAAGCATAACAGAGAAAGCAGAAGCGCGATGTCAAGCTCGATCCCTCATCCATGCCACTCAGTGCCCGTTTCTGCTTTCTCATCTTTCAAAGTAGGCAGAAAAAACATAATTCCATAATAAGAAAGAGTCTGTCCAAAGATCAGCAAAGCTTCCCGATTGAAGGCAAACTAGATGAGCTATTTTTAATTGCGAAATAACTTAATTCTATTCTTGCCTTCGTATAGATATTTGTCCCGGCGCGAAGAAAGCAAGTAGAGCAGCAAAACGCCCGTTACCCAAAGAAAGACAGCAAATAGCCTTGCTGCAAATTGACTGTATTTCAGGTTTTAAGGAGGTTGAAGGTTGTACGATAGTCAAGCCAGATCTTTTGGCAGCATCCAGAGCGAGAGGTCCATGCATTTGTTTTCTCCCAAAGCCGGAATTCGCCCAGCTATCAAACGCCCGTATTCTCTCTTCGAGAAAGGAGAAGGCTTGCTGAAACTCGGAGTTGCCAGTGCTCTGTCTGTTTCTGTTTTACTCGGACAGTTTGCACAAGTGGCGCTGGCGCAGAATTCTAACAAAACGGTGCCCTCAGGCACGCTGCTCTTGCCCTTGACCCCCAAGCTAGATGTAGGCGAGGACACTCCTTCCGCAATTGCTCCTGTTCCGAAAAAGGAAAAATCTAAGAAGGTGACAGTCAGCTCCGGCGCCTCAAATGCAAATCCAGCTTCCAATTCGAATGCTGCAGCAAAAGCAGTCGTTGGTCCATTAGAAGAAGCAGAAGTGAATGTTCAGGCGGTTCCTGGCAGTCCCGCACCACCTGTAGAGCCACCATCGGCACTATCTAATGCCGATCCTTCTAAGGAAAAGAAAGCGCCAACAGACCCTGACGAGCCAGATATCGAAAGCATCGAAGAAGCCAACGATAGCAACAGCTTGCTCAAAGGCACTGTGCAAATAGTTGCCGATGACACGGAATACGATCAGCTCAAAAATACTTTTCTTGGAACAGGCAGTGCTGTAGCAACAATTGCGGGTCAGAACTCACGTCTTGAAGCAGACATGATTCTCTACGATCAAGCCAATGAAATGCTTGATGCCAGAGGCAACGTCAAAATCATCAGAGATGGCTCCGTATCAACAGGCAGTTCGTTCAAGTTCAAAGTCAGCTCAGACGAATATCTGATCACCAGCCCAGATACTGCAGTTCAGGGCACACAAGTTGTTGCACGTACTGCTTATGGAAATAAAAACGGACTTCGCTTCCGACAGGGAACAATGGAAATGCCGGAGCCTATCAATATTTCCCGTAACCAATATTACGGCACGATGACTTCTCAATATGATGCTTTTAACAAAACCTTGCACCCGGATGCCTATGCTCCTGATCACCCAAGCTTTGTCTTCAAAGCACGGAAGATGGTCTACGAAAAATACAAAGAATCGGGCAATCTCACCATATTTGGTGGCAAGCTCATGTTCGGCAAATTCGGAGTTCCTCTGGGCAAATTCACTGCCACGGTCGGACAAGAATCCAATGTTACTTTCCCCGTAACGCCATTCATAAGCAATAACATCATGGTCGGCGGCATCAACGTGGGTCCGATGTTCAACACAGCGCTTCCAAACCAACGAGTATTCTCCTGGGCACCGCTTGTGCAATATGGCGGCAGGGGCACATCGGCTAATGCGCAGAAACGAGGCAATGTCGGAGCCGGCTTCAGACTTGCTTTCCGTGGCAAGAAACTTTCGGCCAACCTGGCCTACGGTAGTGTTTCTAATATTCTTGTAGGTGACGTCAAATACAGATACAGCTCCAACACGCAATTCCAGGGCGGCATCAACAGATTCTTGCCTAACGGCTTGTTTGGTTCTCAGCGAGCCAGAGCTATTGCAGAATTCGTCGATACTCGTGGTATTGGCGGAATTCCATTCCTTCAAGGTGTTTCTTTCCGCTCGTCGGCCGGTTATGCCTCCGACAACCCAGCCTTATTGAACGCGACCCCGCAATACAAGCAGCTCTTCACTATTCAAAACGGCAACATAACAAACGCCTTCAGATTGCAAGAACAAGTAATGACCTCGTCACACCCTCTTGTTGCTTTTGGAAATCAAAAGAATGGTATGACTTTGAACCTTTTCGGAGGTACAGCTGCGCGTGCCTATTCTACAAGCGATACCATGCTAATGGGGCAGGTTGGTCCAGTTGCAAGCGTTTACCTCAGCCGCCTTCGCCTATCAGCTTCAGCCATGAAGTCAGCCGTCAACGGACAATCCCCATTTGTGTTTGACCAGTTCATTCAGGGTGGAAAATCCAGTCAGCTTGGCGGCGGTTTCAAAGTATGCAAATGGCTCGATATCGGGGGAAACCTCGGCTACAACATGGACAACAAGATGTTTTATCAAAAGAGCTTCTCTGCGGCTATCGGTCCTGAAGACTTCAAGTTGCTCGTGACCCATGATACGATTCGGGGAATAAACCGATTCGGTTTCAACTTGAACTATGGTCAACCTATACCGTTCAATAGCTTGATCATGAAAAACAATCCTGACATGGGTCAGCTAGCCGGAGGCGGCAGCAGCGGCTCGCATTTATAGGGCACGAGGGCATAGTTGAGCAGGGCTAAAATACCGGCAATTGGTATTGACCTCGGCGGTACAAAAATACTTGCCGGACTTGTCAGCGATTGCCGGGTTGTGGGCGAGCAGATTAAGGTGCCCACTCCAAAAGGCCCGGAGAAAATCATCGAAGCACTGCTCGAGATTATCAACGAATTTCAACAAGACAAACTTATTCTTGGTGTAGGAATCTCTACAGCAGGCATCGTTGATCCGCACAGTGGACAAATTATCGGCTCAACAGGAAATCTCCCCGGCTGGGAAGGTACGCCGCTCAAAACAATCATTCAGGACAAGACAGCTTTACGAGTTGTTGTCGAAAACGACGCAAATTCCGCAGCCTATGGGGAATGTCACGCCGCAGGACTGGGTGGGAAAACCTGCGTCATTATGGTTACTCTTGGAACAGGTATCGGCGGCGGTATCATTTTTCAGGGCAAGCTTTATCGCGGCGCTCATTATGCTGCCGGAGAAATTGGCCACTTTAAGATTGCCATGGAGAATCGCAGACATTGTACATGCGGGTTATGGGATTGCTGGGAAGCTTATGGATCTGGTCGCGGATTGCAAATCACCGCCTGGGAGATGCTTGCTGGTGTAAACGAAAGTCAATCCAGTCTGGCAGCATTAAGAGACAGCCTCAGCACAGCGCAGGTACTCGAGGCTGCAGGAAAAGGGGACATTATCGCGCAAAAGGCTGTTCATAGATATCACGAGCACATTGCTTGCGGTATGGTGGCACTCTGCCAAAGTCTTGATCCGGACTGTTTTGTCATATCAGGTGGCATGAGCAAATTTGTCGATCTCAAGCTTCTCAAAGATCTGTTGGCAGATTGGACTCTGCCTAGAATTGCTGAGAAGTTGGAAATTTATCCATCTTGTCTGGGCGAAGCTGCCGGGCTAGTAGGCGCCGGTCAACTTGTGCTTGACGCGGTCAGCGAGGTAGAGCAGGTTGGTTTAGCAGGCTAGCAATGACTCAAAGTTTTCTTTGCTGAGCGCTCCAGCATTTTTCCTTTGAAGATAACTTGCTTGATCTCAAGGCTCTTCCTGTCCCAGATAAGCAAATCGGCATGTGCACCCGGATGGATACTGCCAATTGATTTCTCCAGCTGGAGCAGACGAGCAGGATTATAAGAAGCCATGCGAACAGCCTGAGCGAAGTTACAGATTCCCCAGTTGACCATGTTGCGCACGCCCTGATCTAAAACGAGTGAAGAACCAACAAGTCCTCCCTGACTGGTTCCTACCGCTGCAATATCTGTGACAAGAATTGTCTTGTCCAAACCCTTTACGCGATAAATCAGCTCTAGCACTGGCGGAGAAACATGCAAGCCATCGGGAATGATGCAGCAAGCTATCCGGGAATCAATCAAGGCTGCTCCGACAGCACCGGGATTACGATGATGCAGCGGCGGCAAAGCATTGAACGTATGAGTCATGGACTGCACACCCTGAGAAAAAGCCCTCTTTGCCTGCTCGAAATCGGCATTGGAATGGCCCAGTGAACAAACTACGTTCTTTTCCCGCAAGAATTTGATGCAATCACCGTCAGGATCAAGCTCGGGGGCTAACGTTATCAGACTGCAAGCCTCATCCACAATTTTTTTGAGATTCTCAATAGTGAGAGCTTGCAGGTGCTCGGGCGGATGCACTCCTGGCTTTGCCGGAGAAAGGAATGGTCCTTCAAAATGAATTCCTGGCATGCGAACCAGTGCTCCTTCTCGATCCAGACCAAGTTCAGCTTTGAGGAAATCGCGGTTCTTTTGCAAACGGGCAGTATCAGCCGTGATAAGCGTAGGCAAAATCGCTGTTACACCTGCGGCAAGCAGCTCATCAGAGAAAGCCTTCAGCTTTTCCTTGCTCAGCTCCGCCCAGAAATCACATTGCGGGCCTCCATTTACCTGAAGGTCAAAGAGCCCGGGCGTGACATAACAATCACTGGCATCTATCACCTTTATGGCGCCAGGGTTTTGGGGCGCGCCGAATTGCTTGATTTTTCCATCCTCGACCAGGAGCTCAGTAAGACGCTCTTCTGTCGGCGTTACAAGCAAACCACCCTTAATTAGTATCCTTGTCATTAAAGCTTAATCCGAATTTCCGAGAAAGAAACCCAATTTTCTCATAAAACGGATATTCGCACGCGAGGGATGGGAATATTAATTGTGATGGTTTGGTACACAAGCCTCCCCTGATCCCTATGGACTCAAACAGAACAATTAATCCGCTTACTGGTCGTCAATGGGACATGAACTCATTGATAGAGAAGCTTCTTGAGATTCAAGAAGCTCTTTTGCATTCTCAAGAAAAGAACCTGACGATGGCGGCCCAGATAAGAGAGCTAGAACGCCAGGTCCGGGATGCTGAGGATCTTAAAATCACCCATGACAATCAAGCTCAGTTGCTGGCGGACAAGACAAGAGAAAACAAATATCTGCACCAGGAGCTATCGAGACTAACCGGCATGCTTGCCTCAAGAATTCAAGAAGGCGAAGAATTTAAAGCGGTTTTGGCAGAGCTCCAACACCAGCTCAAAACTTCCCAATCAGAGCGCGATTTGCTTGCAATTATGCTGACCGAGGCAGAGAACGCGGCCAAACAGACAACAAGCGGAAAGATGGAACCAACAACAGGCACAGGCAAAAAAGATACGGCCAACTGGACCAAGTATTTGAAAGGTAAATAAGAGCATTAATATCTTGAGATATGAATCCAATGCAGAAATTGCATTCTCTGACTTACCAATACTCAATTTCCAGCAGGCAATGTCGACGAGGCTGGTGGTGCTACTGGTGGTGCTAGATTGGAAGCTGCGCCGTTGAACGACGGAAAGCCCGGACCCGCATTAGCATTGGGATGCCCCATTAAGCTTTTGATGAATCCACTGCTTCCACTGATATCAATCGCGGTTTTCCTTCTGCCAAAGATTCCTTTTTTGCTGACAAACTTGTCACCAAATATGGTATTAGCGCTGGTCTCGGTGTTACCTAAAATTCCCTTATGGCGTTGAACTCTGTTTCCCAGAACACTGTACTCTGCGTCAGCTCCACCGAGAATTCCCTTTTGCTGTGCAAATCCATCACCCAGACGATCTTTTACTACACGCACCTTTCGTCCGAAGAGCGGGTTCTTAATCTGCAGCATTTCGCCCTGACCATCGCTGATGGCAAAATCATTTCCTCTGGCATATGCATTTAGAGAAAGCGTCAACGGCAGCATAGAAACCAGTAACAAAGAAAGCAAAAGACGGCGCTTCATCGGCATCACCCACGGCAGGTTTACAGAAGAGATTGACTTCTCGAGCGCACGAATGTTCCCAGGCACGGGCGTTTTGTATCAGGACTGTGTCTTATGCGCCTCCGACAGAACGCGCTTGGGTCATTTGCCTTATAATCAGAACGCTTTAAAAGTTCGGTTTGCGAGGTGCAAGGTGGGCGTCGGTACGATGAATTTGAGCCTGGAAAAAATTCCAGAAGAAATTGTCAAAGGAAATCGGCGCTCGCTGGCACGAGCTCTCAGCATTGTGGAAGATGGTGGTCCCGATGCAGCATGGCTTGTCAGCAAGCTTTTTCCCTATGCAGGGCGCGCTCACCTCATCGGCATCACAGGCTCACCAGGCGTTGGAAAGTCTACTCTGGTGGACGCTCTAATCAGTGAAATCAGAAGCGCCGGGCTGCGTGTAGCAGTTCTGGCTATAGACCCTTCCTCGCCTTTCACTGGTGGTGCCATCCTTGGTGACCGAATTCGTATGCAGGCGCACACCATGGATAAAAATGTTTTCATAAGATCTATGGCAAACAGAGGTCATCCAGGAGGAACCGCACTTGCCACCTACGATGCAGCAAGAATGCTCGAAGCAGCGGGCTATGAGATCATCATCATAGAAACAGTTGGTGTTGGCCAATCAGAATTATCTATTGCACAAACAGCAGACAGCACAGTGCTGGTTCTCATGCCAGGCTCGGGAGATGACATTCAGGCAATCAAATCAGGCATCATGGAAATCGGTGACATCTTCGTTGTAAACAAAGGCGATCTTCCCGGTGCAAACAAAACAGCGTCGGAGATCCTGGCAAGCCTTGAATTGAGTACAAAAGGAGCGCAATGGAAGGCACCAGTGCATGTGACAAATGCAGAAGTAAATGATGGTGTAAATGCGGTATGGAAGTCAATTTCAGCACACAAAGCCTATCTTGATGAGTCAGGTCAACTGAAAGAAAGACGCAAACACAAATTGCAATGCGAACTCAGCGAACTTGTCGCCGACATTGCCAGAAACAATCTAAAGGAGTCTCTCGAGCATTCACCCACGGTGCAAGAGCTTTTGAACCAGCTTCTGGATAGAAAATTGGATCCGCGCAGAGCTGCTGAAGCAGTTGTTGATGACATTTTTTCCGAAAAGAAAAAATAGAAACAATAATACAGGTCCGAAAAACCTGCTCGGCTTAAATGCGATCGCGACTGCCGATGATTGCCATATAGACGCCTATGATGATCATCAGAAGCAAAATTGCAATTACGGGAATTGCAATTGGAGACATCTCATCCCATGGACTTGCCAGGACTTCAATTACATAGGGCACTTCCGCATCTGAAACCAGCTCGTTGTGTTGTTTGCATTTGACGCTTAGTTTCCCAGCATATCTTCCCGCTTGAGTATCAGCAGGAATCAGTACTTCAAGTTTCGCCGGTGTGCCATGCGCAGCTCCGCTATTTACCTTGCATTCCAAGACTTCACCGCGATTGATCAATTTGCTTGAAAGAACGGGAGCTGTCTTGCTTCTATCTGATAACGGCGCCTCCATTGCAGCATTGCTTGCATGAACGATAACGTCAAAATCACTGCTGTGACTGCTGTTGACTTTAGCTCCAAGCTTGAAGGCTAGCTCGGTAGAAGTATCCCTGTCGAATATGAATCCTGGTTTGCGTATTTGCACTTTTACCGCGACTTGATCAACAGTCAATCTTGATGGCACGGCAAGGACATATGCAAGATTCCCCGGGACTCTGGCGGTCGATGTGAAATTGAGGAAGCCCAGGTAAGCGCCTGGAGGACAGGCAGACCCGACGGTAGCTTCAAGCTCAACCTTTCCAGATGCCTGACCGGCTTTTGCCCCTTCGCGTTCCACCGGCGCAAGCAATATCTCCGGAGCTGCAAGTGCCAAACTTATTGCGCCTGAGGGCAAATCAGAAGAAAGAACCAGTGATTTTCCATGTTCCGGAATCTCGGGAAAGCGCCCGGCAGCCGCCATTTCTTCTATAGCCTTGCGACAACGCAAAATATCATTTGCTTTGATGGTGGAACTGCACTCATGCACTCCATTCAACTTTTCAACATAACAAGACCGGTTCCAGACGCTCACACTACTCTTCAGTCGCGGCGATTCGCTTATTTTGCCGAAATCAATGATTCCGTCAGCAGAGTCATTTGACGGCATATCGATCTGTCCCTTCAGACTATCTTTTGTTTCCTTTAGTGCTGCGTAAATGCGTTCATCAACGGTGCCCTTTTGAGACTTACTCACGTCGATGAATTCCCCGCCCAGCATTTTTGCAAGCTCAGCAGCGGTAGTTGTGCCGGCCTTTTTGTCGGGCAGGCGCTGCAATCCAACCACTCTTAACTGCCATGTATTTACACCAAGCTTTTGTTTGACTTCATTCTGTTTAGCGATAAACTTAGCTGCTTCATCCTGTACTTTATATTGAGCGCCTTGCGGCGGCTCATCCCATCCGTCAGTTAGCATGACGATAAAGGTTGTGGTGCACGAGGGAGATTCTTTTGCAAACTGCAGAGCACGATTGTATGCGGTTTCAAGACCGCCTGCCATGTACGTGTCGCCATGCTTGTCTGCTTGCAATTCCTGCGTTGATTGAATATCGCTGACAAGCTTTTGTCTTTGTGCTGCGGTGCTTAAATTTACAGGCCAATCACTCTTTTCTGTTATTACAGTACCAAAAGTTATAAACGCTATCTTACTGTTTGTACCAATCAAACGTTCATCCAGAACTATTTGCTTAATTGCCTGACGCAGAGATTCGAACAAAGTCACACTCGAGCCGTCAGCAGCCTTAACCTGCGTCCGAGGAGAAACCATACTTCCTGATACATCAAGCAAGAAGACAAAATTGGCTGGACGATCTTCACTGTAGGAAAGGTCGTTGGAAGCCACTGCTTGGCTGTTAAGCATGAGCACAAGCAATAGTGAAGCGAACAAACTCAGCCAAGAATTCGCTTGTTTCTGAACAACTGAGCTCACCGGAACTCCTATCTCAAGCTAAAGGGACAGACAGGACAGTATCCTCGCGGGAATTGAGTTGGACGCCCCTCAAAATCAAGAGCATCTTCAACAGATACTTTTAAAATACTTCCGCATTGTGGGCAGGAAATCTGTACCTCTCCAGCCAGAATTCTGTCGGCAATTTCATCTATAGCTTTAATAGATTGCTTGCGTTCATCAGACATCGCACTTGGACAGGTTTCAACTTCCTGAATTACAGATGGCTGCACTCCAAGTGCTCGGGCAAGAATAGTCCGGTCCCTGATCGAAAGCCAGAGTTCTTGACCAGATTCCAGAGCTTCTATTCGCTTCACCGACATACGTGTAGTGCGAGACAGATCAAGTACAGTCAGATTACGCAGATCACGCAATTGACTGACTCTTCTTGCCAGCGTTTTTTCTAAAGGTGGGCTTTCTCTCTTTGGCGGGTTCATCTTGCAACTTGCTGCTTAGGGTTCATCTTGTAACTTGCTGCTTAGGGTACAACCTGATGGCTTCAAAATCATGTCATCGATTTTGCAGTTCTTCTCCAAAGTATAGCGAAGACGAGCGATAATCTTAGAACGGAGGAGCCAATTTTGCTTGATTTCGAAAAGCTCATGCCTCAAATTCTTGCCCTTGCAAACCGTGCCGGAGAGGAAGAGGAGCAAGAAACCGAGATATTAAGCCTTGCTCAGCAGAGTTTCGAAGAGGCGAGTAGAAAGCCGGCTCAATTCGAACAACTAATCAAAGATAACGCAAGCACCACTTTCTGGCCTCTTGCTCATCCTCTTGAGCCGTTCGGGCAAATCACACAGATAAGCGAAGCCAGCGGAGGCTACTCTGTCATCTCTTGCGATGGTTCTCAGATCATGCCGACGCAGCATGAGTTGCACAGCTGCTATCTGCTAAATATAGGCGCTGCCGTGCTTCACTATGCCAAGACTTCAAGGGCACAACTTGAGTCATTTCCCATGCTTTACCATCGCAATGAGGAGCTTTATCCACTCATTAATCGGAGACGCGTCCATATAGATGAATCGCTCGTATCATTTGAACGCAGTATACAAGAGTTAAGAAAGGCACGAGAGCTCGCCGAGGAAGTTCTAACGAATAACCTGCGTGTTCTCTGCCTGATTGATGGCTCACTTATTCCGTTCAACGTGGATAAGAATATCGATCGCTTGCAGGATGAATTGATGGAGCAATACAACTCTGAGCTGGACGCATTCATTGCAGCTGAGATTCCGGTCATGGGCTATATAAGCCATTCCCGAAGTTCGGATCTGGTGAACCTTTTGCGGGTTTGGAGATGTCCATATCCGGAGGCACGTTGCCAGCTGAATTGCGGTGCCAAAAACGAGGAGGAGTTTCCCTGTTCGGAAATTTGGCCTCTCTCGGATCGACAGTTACTAGCCAGCAAACTACCCAGAGATACTCGCTCGAGCGTTCTTTTGTCCGGTTCACGCTGGTCGGCGGCTTTACCGAAGAGGAATCAGATATGCCATACATATCTAAATACCGGACTTGAAGCAGCAAGAGTCGAGTTTCCTTACTGGCTGCATGAAGAGAGCGTCTTGCTCGAATTCTCATTTTCTGCACTGCTTTCGCAAATTAAGAAAGGGCACGGTTATCCAGTCGGATTGTCTGAAGCGCATAATCTGGCAGTCGTGAGGCAGGCTGACCGCTCGCGCTTGTTTCAGCTCCTCGCTGAACAGCTCATGGTTAAAAGAGTTGCCGGTCTTGGAGTCAGTCCCAAGGAAAACAAAAAGAGACGCGGCATCGTTTGAGCTAAGGTTGCGCGGCGCGTTAGCAGCCGGATTCGGCTAAAACCGGAAACTTGTTTATAGGAATGCGACCCTGTGCTGAAGTAAATATTGAATCTCAGACTTTTTGTAATTGGCATTCATTACGGGCGAATGACCGAAGGTTTCCCCAATGGCTGAGCTAATATATTTAGTCAATTTCGCTGTTTGACTAAATGTACTAGTTCAAACGCTAGCCCTACCTGAAACTTATATTTAGTCAAAAGCCAATTTTTGCTGTTTTTGAGCTAATAAAGTTAGTCAAAATGCCTTTCCGCTTGTTTATTCAATTTTCGATTGCCACATGGATTCTATAGACTAAGCCGAAATTCGGGGCTTAGAAGGGCAGAGAGCATCTTTGGCGATTGTGCTTCGCTGCAAGGAGGAGCGCCATTGGCTGGTTTCGTACCGTGAGATTTGCGCGCACAAATCTAATCGGTTCATTTCAAAGAAATTTCCCAGGACTAGAAATAGACTAAGCATTAAAAAGGGACCAATCTGATCCTTTTCTTACTAATTTTCGAAAGTCCAATGTAAGAAAAACATCGGCAAGTAAAATATCCGGAGTTAATGGAAAATGTTGGATCGTATCTTCAAATCAAGAACTCAGAACCCCTCACGCATCGACGGCGAAATTGAAACAGAGCTAAGTGCAGAGACCAATGTCGACAAGCAGTGCGTTAACAAGTGGCAGAAACTTGATGCCATAGCGATAGAAGAAGAAGAGAAAGAAGAAGATAAAGAAGAAGAAAAAGCAGAAAAAGAAGAACCTTCGCCGGTCTGCTGTCTCAATGCTCTCTTTTCAGAAATGCTCCATGAACAACCCGCGTTAGGCCTGAAAGTTTAAAAATAAGAACCGAACCATGCAAGAAATGCCACCAGAAATGGTGGCATTTCTACTTAGCAGAACAAAGAATCCCATTGTAGTAAAATTTCTATCCCTGCTGTGAGGATTCATCAATGTTTTTTCTAGTAACCGGCAAAGACGGCACCGATGCCGAGGCTCTGGACCGAAGAATGGCAAACCGTCCAGACCATCTGGAGAATTCTGAGAGGCTCCGCAAAGAAGGCAAACTCATTCTAGGGGCCGCCATGCTGGATGATAGCGGCAAAATGATCGGTTCAATTATGGTAATGAATTTTGACGATCGCCCCTCAGTAGATCAGTATCTTGACTCAGAGCCCTATGTAAAAGGCAAGGTCTGGCAGCAAATCACAGTACAAAACCTGGCAATCGGAAACGCTTATCTGCCGGAAGTCTTGAGGAAATGAAACAAGCAGTAATTTAAGCGCAGGCGCATGCTAGGATCTTCTTTGCTGTTTCTGCGTCACCACTTGTAAGGAGCTCCAAAGTGTCCAGCCTGGTTGAAAAAGCGCTTTCAAGCAATCACCCTCTTAATGCAATTGCAAGAAAGGTCGTCGACGGAACTAGACTTAGCCGTGAAGACGCAATTAAGCTTTATGAATCTGATGATTTGCTCACAGTGGGCAGCCTGGCAGAATTTGCACGCCGCCGCAAAGCTGGAACAGGCAAAGAGCAATACGTGTATTACAACCACAATATGCATCTCAACCCGACAAACTTCTGCGTTGAGACCTGCCGCTTTTGCTCCTACGCGAATCCGGGGCTATCAGGCAACACCAGCTATACATGGACAGTCGACAGAGTTCTGCAGGAAGCTGAAAAAGGTGTAAAGCTGGGCATTAAAGAGATTCACATGGTCGGCGGTCTAAATCCTGCATGTGACATCAACTATTACGAAGAAGTCCTGCGCTCGATCAAAGCCAAGTTTCCACACGTTCATCTAAAGAGCATGACTGCAGTGGAAATCGAGTATCTCGCCAACCTTGAAGGCATTAGCTATAAGGACGTGCTTGAAAGACTCGTAGCAGCCGGGCTTGGCTCAATGCCGGGCGGCGGCGCTGAAATCTTCGACGAAGAAGTACGCCAGAGAATGGCAGTGAAGAAAACTCCAGCACCCGTCTGGCTGGAAATTCACGGCATCGCACACGAACTCGGACTCAAAACAAACGCAACCATGCTCACAGGCATTAGTGAAAACAACGCAAATAAAGTTGATCACATGCTTTTGTTGCGCGAACAACAGGATAAGTCTGGAGGTTTCCAGTGCTTCATTCCATTGAAGTGTTATTACGACGGCACAAACATACAAGATGAGGTCCGTGAACCTTCCAACGAGGATCTCCTCAAAGACATCGCCATATCACGACTGGTTCTCGATAATTTTGATCATATCAAAGCGTATTGGATTCAGCTGGGAGAACATCTTGCACAGGTGGCGCTTTCATTTGGTGCCGACGACATGGACGGCACTATCCTCGAGGAAAAAATCACTCATGCTGCCGGAGCAAAAACACCGCTTCAACTCGCAAAAGAAAAGCTGGAATACTTCATTTCCTCGGCGGGCTATATTCCTGTCGAACGCGACACAGTCTACAACATTCTGAATGTTGGCCAGGCGCCAACACAGGAAGTTTCTATCGAAAATAAACTCAAGCAGCTTGCTCTGGTTTAAGTTCAATCAGCCTCAGTGGCTTCTAATATCGCCAAAGCAGTCTTGAGCAGCCCTGGAGCAGCGCCTTCGTAAACCAAAAAACGCGGCTCCCAGTTTGGTTCGAATTTGTTCTTGTAATTGCGCAATCCCTTATAGGAAAAGAAGCGATTCATATGCTCGTAAATCAAATGTACGGCTTTTTCGTATGCGCTGTCATCGGCTTTTTCGCCAACTCCAGACAGAGCGGCCAGTCCAAGATTGAACCTTTCATAGCCACTCTCGCGCAAGGCTAGAAGCAACTTTACAAATAAATAGTCCATGGTTCCATTTGGCACTTCATGGCGATGCCTCATCAAATCAATGCTCACCTCATGTGCAGCGTACGAGCGAACCTGATTTACAAAAGCAATTATCTTTCCCTGAGGATCAAGCACTGCAAAAATGTTATCGTGCTTCAGTGTATTGCGGTCGAACATACCCAGACTGAATCCGCGTTCTCTGCGCCCGGGAAGCGAGAGCCATTCGTTGGAAACTTCTTCCAACTGAGTCAGAAACTCAAGAGAATGCGGCGCATCGAAACGCTTGAAGCTGTACGAGTCTTTTTCAAACTTACGAACACGACTTTTGAAATCCTTCTTCTTGCTTGTGGAAGACTCAAACTTACGCAAATCAACAACAGCGTCTTCACCTACTTTGAGAGCCTGCAGTGAATTTTGCTTGTAGAGTGGCAGCAAGCGCTCGCTGGTTTGCATAAACGCAACAGACCATCCATTCTCATGACACCAGGCTAAATAGGCCTTGAGGAAATCAGGCAATTCTTCTTCTTTGCCGACGACATCTCCCAGGGCAATGGCAATTCCAAACACAGTCTTGTAGGCAACAAAACAGTTCCTCGATGCAGAAAAAATGTAAGACTTGTCCGCCAGCAGTTTGTAATAATCGAGAGCATTAGCCCCGCTTTGCTCAAGAATATCCCGAGCCAGCTTGTGTTCCACAGGGCGAGTGCGCAATTCGTACTCAATAGGTCTAAACAAGCAGTACGCGGCAAAGAGACCAGCGATTACTCCACTCAAGCGAAGCGAGTCGACAAACCAGACAGCATGCCGCGTCTGTGCGTGTATATCAGGATTGCCAATTAACAAGAACTCGCGCAGCGTTCGAATCAACGAATCATGAAATTCAAAGTCAATGCCGAAGTCTCGCTTGTCGAGAAAAAAGAATCCGACTGTGCCGTAAGCAAGAGCAGTCAACAAGCTTATCAAAAGAAAGAATACACCGGTTTTGATCTTCTTTTTTTCGCTCTTAACTGAAAAGCGCTTCCGGTACACAACCAAAAGCACCAGATTCAGTATTATCGGAATAAATGCGAATCCCAACGTTTCACTGAGAAAGTCTGAATCAGAACGATACTCAATTCTGGCTCTCAAAACATGCACAAGCAGCGAAACTCCCAGCCCGACGCAGGAAAGCAACCATGACATTTTCTTGCGCTGAATCAGGTTAAGTGACAAAAGAACAAGAGTAAAGCCGAAAAACAAACTAAGAGATCGGCTCCAGTGATAAATGCCATAAGGCACCACAATATCGTAAAAGCGCGGGTGATGTGAAAGCCGCTGAAATAACGGCTGAAATAGACCTACAAGCCCGTTGGCAAAAGTATTGAGTGCAATCAGCAAGACTGGAGCTTGCTCAGGATTGATAAAAGCTCGCCAGCGGCTTTGTGCCAGGGAGGCGTCGTAGCTTGCAATTACCGCGTCAGGGCTGATGTATTGCTCGTGAAAGCCACTTTGCTCCATCGCGAGCGCAAGGTCTTCCTGATCGCTGTCATCAGCAAGTTCGCTCATGAGCAATCTCCCGCACAAGACCTAATAAGCTTTCTATGAGCATTCCGCTAAGCGGAAACGCGCTTGGTGAAGCACTGTCTTATTGTTTCGCTCAAACGAGTGCGCATCTTCACGAATTTCTCATTGATTTCAAGGCGGCGCTTTTGCAAATTGAGCATTTGCTTGCGCCTGTGATCATCAAGCGCGTCATCAAAAACTTCATTGAGAGCAATCTCTTCACTGTGCGTCCACCACAAATCTTCTATGACACTGCCAATCAGGTCGTAATCAGCCTCATCAGGGAACTTACTGAGCAGTCTGAATTCATGGTTCCAGACATACTCGATTGTGTGCCTGACGTCCGCACGCAAATTCTGAGCTGCGCTAGATACCGTGCTGGCAACAAATTCAGGATCAAGATTGCCTGCGCGATTTTTCAAAAGTTTGAGCGTCTCTTCCAACAAATAGCGCTGATAGCCAACCTGCACAAACAAAAAGTCCGGCATATATGCGATAAAAACCAGGTGAGCGATTTCAGACTTCTGCGGCAAATCTGCAAGCTTCACATCACTTGCAGTGGAGAGGCGTTCGATATCTTCCAGCACAGTAATTCGCTCATCAACAAATTCATCGAAGCCTTTAATTACGGATTGCTTCAGTCCAGCGGTTTCAAAATCAGGAGCATCCTGAGCCGCAATCATTTCACGAACCCGTCGGTTCATAAAAGTGACGTTTGCACCCAGTTCATCCAAAATTTTCATTGCCGGTTCATCGCGCAGATCAAGAAGAGCAAGAAATATATGTTCTGGCTCAACATGTGAATGACCAAAGAAAGTGCGCATTTCTTTCGCGCGTTTGATCACTAACTTGGCCGGGAAATTCAATTTGAGATCTTCCAGCAAATTGCTGCAATACTCAATTTCTGGCGGTGCAATGTCCTTTTTCTTGCCCTTAAGCAAATTACGTTCGAGTTCAGCAAGCAGGCTCTCCGAGTCAACATTTGTCTCTTTCAAAGCCATTGCCGGCAAGCTTTCCTGGTCGGCGGCCAGAGCCGTAATAATGTGGTCTGTGCCTATTTGCTCAGACTTGAAGCGTCTCGCATAGCGATAGGCATCATAAATAACTTCTATTGCTGACTCACCAAATTTGTCGAACATACGGAACTCCAATCTCTACCGCTTGCCAAGCCTCGATGAAGAATACTTTGCATCCAGCTTTGCAAGTTCTAATTATACGCTCTGCTTCAGCCAGCCAAGGCTCTTAGAGCTAATTGCGTGCAAATCAAGAATCTCAGGCCAGTGGCAAGATTCCACGGATTATCTTGCTTTTATAAGCTGCCGATATTTGAGTGCATTGCAACCAGAAAAGCCCGATATTACTATCTTAATGGTCTTACCGACTCCATCTTACAAAGCAGGCGATGGCACTCAGCAATTATTCAGATTTCCGGATGAAAGCCCGACTTAATAAAACGTCTTGCCTGAGCGCTGAAATTGTACAATCACAAGACGTGAAGAGAACTACGACAGCTCTGCACTTTAAAATCGAACAATCTGCCACATGTTCGCAAGCATGGAGTCAATCTTGAGAATACTAATAAGCAATGATGATGGCGTTTGGGCACGCGGTATCCGCGTTCTGGCTGAGCGAGTTTCACGAGAGTCCGATTTTGAAGTTTACGTCGTAGCACCTGACAGAGAGCGCAGTGCCACAGGTCATGCGCTCACCTTGCATAAACCTCTTCGCGTCGAAGAAATTGAAATGAACGGCAATTTGAAAGGAGCGTGGTGGACTACAGGCACACCTAGCGACTGTGTCAAATTTGCAGTAGGACATTTGATTCCGCAACCGGTTGATCTTGTAATTTCAGGAATAAATTCAGGACCAAATTTAGGAGGCGAAATTCTTTATTCAGGCACTGTATCAGCAGCCATGGAAGGGGCGTTTCTTGATATTCCCAGCATCGCAGTGAGCATTGGCAGTGACGGTCACAGACACTATGATGTCGCAGCAGACTTCACAGTTGCTTTGATTCATAAGCTCAGTAAGGCAAATTTTGGTAAAAAGGTTTTCTTGAATGTCAATGTTCCAAACCTGCCCGCCAACGAAATTGCAGGAGTTCGCGCGACAAGATTAGGAGTGCGCGCATACACCGATCACTTCGAAAAACGAGTAGATCCTCGCGGAAAGGTTTATTACTGGCTTGCCGGTGAAGCAATCGAAGAGGGCGAGGAAGAAGGCACTGACGCGTGGTGCATGCATCACAAAATTGTTTCCGTCACCCCTATCAGTTTCAACATGACGGATATGTCAATGAAAGAACGGCTAGACCAGTGGGAAGATCTGCAGAAAATGAATTCCGAACTAAATAATTCTGCAGCTCACAAATCGCGAAAATAAAGCTGCAATATACAGGCAATAAGATGAAGCGTGAATCTGCAGTTAAAAACAAGAGTCTCAATATTGATGAGCTTGTAAAAGCGCTGTTTAAAGAAACCGATTGGATGGTAAAGGTAGGAGTCGGTGGTGTTCTTGCAGCCGCCGGGCTCGTATCGATTCTCTACAACTATGTTTGCCTGCCGATATTTGTAGCTTTCTGGGCTTTGATGATCGGTTACTGTTTACGCTGCATGAGACTGAAATTTGCAGATGCCGAAAGTAAGCTGCCAGGCTGGGATGAATGGAGCGATCTGTTCATGTCGGGTATCACGTGGATCGCGTTGCAAACCGCAGTCTTCCTCGTATCGAATACAATTTTTGCGATAATTTTGGGCATTTGTACAGGCAATGCTTTCAATACAAAATCAGAATTGCACAGCTTCCTCTGGATCTTGCTCGGCTCTGTACTTGTGTTACCGACATCGGCGTTTATTGCGCTTGTTTCCAGCTACACGATGGTGAATTTCGCTGTTGAGGAGAATCTTCTTGCTGGTCTAGCATATATAAAGGTATTGAAAAGCCTGCTTAAGAATCCGGCACATTTGCTCTCCGGATTTCTGCTTGCACTTGGAATTCAGCTAGGGTTTGTACTTATCCCCTGCCTTACGATAATCGGCGTTTTTCTGGTGCCTTCATCTTATTTTGCCGGTCAGGTTCTTTCTTCCCTGGTTCTGGCCCGCCACTGGGCTGTTTGCCTGGACTCAGATAAGTCCTGAGAATCTTGCTTGGATGCAAGGTATTTAATCAGTCAATTTGAAAAATCGAGCTATGCGCTTGCTTGCCTGTTGCAGGCATCAGTTGTACTGGAAGACCCTGCTGCATATGAGGACCAGCAGCCGGAGTAAATGTCCTGGATTCTTTCATTGAATTGATTACCCAGACGATAAGATCAGCAATGCGCCTGTTGTAGCTGCGGCTGATCTGCTCTGCCTTCTGCGCGCTTTCAATCAGAACGGCTTTTACATCGTCTGGCACTTGCTCAGGCTTTCTAGGCAAGCTAACTCGGGGGTGGCTGGCGAATTCTTTTGAAGGCTCAGGAACCATAACTGATCTTGCGGCAGTGGGAGCTGAGGCTTTAACCCCAGGATTCACCAGGGTTTGAGCTTTCGGACGCGGTATAGCCATTGCCAGACGGCGCCCATCGGAGGGCTGATCCTCTGCCATAGCCGCCGAGCCTGTTGCCAGGAGAAAAGCGATACTCAGAATAATTGCGCTTGTTTTTTCCATAACTTGACGCCCAAGAAGTTCAGCCAGATTATCGCAGCTCCGGGTCAAAATGAAATTACATCTTGATAACAGAGTCATGACATGTTCAAAGCTCCAGCATTCTGTACTTATGATAATTACGCAAAAGGCAGACAGGGTTTGCTTTTAGTGCTAAAAGCCCGGTCTTGCTGCCAGAGGCTTATGGTAATATTAGAAAATTGGTAGGCTAGCAACCGTCTACCGTATCCCGTTTAACAAATGGACGAGTGTCACAGTAGAAGCGATTTAAGAGCAGGAAACAGCCCGCGCAGCGGCTGTTGTTTTATTCTTGGCTCAAAAAACGCCGCGCAGTATACGGACACGTCGTTTACCCAAGACGCGGGACGCACAAGGCTTTATACGAAATCATGGAATCTGATAATTGACTGGTGCCAATTTTGGCTGACCCAAGCCAGCGAGAATCTCTACTTGATCCCTGAGAAAAGGAGCAACGCACTTAACAAGTGCATGCAGTAACGTTCTATAGATACCCTTTTAGAAAACCTGAGTCATATCCTTCTTCTAACTCTGCTGGTAGGCATCAATGCATTCTTCGTAGCCGCAGAGATGGCGCTTGTGCGCATGCGTCACACAAGGGTCGATCAGCTGGTTGAGCAGGGAAACCGCACAGCCAAGCTGATTCAAGACGAGATGGAAAATCCTAATCGCTACATCTCTGCCTGTCAGTTGGGCATCACATTTGCGACGCTGGCTCTTGGTGCGACAGGTGAAGCTACCTTTGCCGGTGACCTGTCCAGAGCCCTATCTAACACCGGTCTATTTCAGGGAGCATCGCTGCAAGCTGCCAAAGGCATCATGTACATTGTTGCGTTTTCTATAACGGCGTTTTTCCAAACCGTGTTTGGAGAGCTGCTGCCCAAGCAAATCACACTTATCCGAGCTGAGCCTGTTCTGATGATTCTGATCTGGCCAATGCGCGGCTGGTGTTGGCTCACCTGGCCATTTCTAAATGTTCTCGAGTGGTTCAGTTCGTTGGTAATGAAAGCTCTGCGCATTCCCGAGTTCAGCAAGACGCACCAGGCACATACAGGCGAAGAACTAAAAATGCTCGTTACTGCCAGCCAGGAAGAGGGCGTTCTCGAAGAAGAAGAAGAGGAGATGATCCACAGTGTCTTCGATTTTGCCGAAGTTGTGGCGAAAGAAGTTATGACGCCGCGGACTGACATGGTGTGTCTGCCGGCGACAAGCACAATAAAAGATTTTATAGACTTGGCTCTGCAGACAGGTCATTCCCGCTTGCCTGTCTATGAAGAAGACATCGACAGTATCTTTGGTGCTACACACATCCGAGACGCAATGCGCGCTTTTGTAGAAAACAAAGAAAATGAATCACTGCGCAGCCTGGTAAAGAAGATTCTAGTCGTGCCCGAAAACAAGCCGGCGGCAGATTTGTTAACCGACTTCAAGAAAAACAAAACCCACATGGCCATCGTTGTGGACGAATATGGTGGCACGCTTGGACTAATCACAATGGAAGACTTGCTTGAAGAGCTTGTCGGCGATATCCCCGATGAGAATGATGAGGAAGAAGAGCCAATTGTGCGCACCGAAGACGGCTCGATAATTTTCGACGCTAAAATGAGTCTTGATGATGCTTCAGAAAAACTAGGATTGCATATCGACGACGAAGAGTTCACCACAGTCGGCGGGCATGTATTCGGAGAACTCGGACATAAGCCGCAAGTAGGCGATAAAGTAGAAACCGAAAACTACGTGCTCATGGTTGAGAGCGCTGACAGACATCGTATTTTGAAACTCAGGCTTATTCGCAAAGAGGAACTCGAATCAAAAGAAGAGGATGAAAATGGGAATGGTTCTTCTTCCAACGGCTCAGGCAAGAACGGCAATGGCAAAACGGTTGAAACAAGCAAGCAGTGAGCGCAACATTGCCTGAATCCAAGCAGCTTCTGCAGCTGGCTCGCAAGTTTCACACTAAGAAAGAACTGGGACAACATTTTCTTGTAAATGCTGAAGCATTGGAGAAAATAGTTGCAGCGCTTGATCTGAGTATAGAAGATCTCGTTCTTGAGATTGGACCCGGCATTGGATTTCTTAGCAAGCTTCTTTGCCAGAAGGCAGCCCTTGTCACGGCTGTTGAGTTGGATCGCGAAACAATCACTCACCTGAAAAATTTGCAACTGGAGAATTTGTTGATAAAGCATGGTGATTTTTTGGCTTACGACATTCGCTCCGGCCGCTTCAGGGAAAAAGGCAGCACAGCCTGGGAAGAACCGGAAAAGGACGAGCGTATTAAGGTAGTGGGTAATGTGCCCTATCAAATCACCGGTCTCATTCTCGGTCATTTGCTCGGCGAGATTGCCGAGCCTGCTGCACATCTCAAACAAATAGATCGCATCGTTCTCACCGTTCAAAAGGAAGTTGCAGAGCGCATGGTTGCTCGCCCGGGGAGCAAAGCATATGCACAGCTTAGTTTGCTCGTGAATTATTTTGCAGACGCAGAGATCATCGAATACTTGCCTGCAGTAGATTTTTTTCCGCCGCCGAGAGTTGATTCTGCAGTTGTTCGCATTACACCGTTGCCTCAAGCAAGAGTACAGTGCAGCAATACAAAGCTCTTGCGCCGTGTTATAAAAGCTGGCTTCGCCCAAAGGCGAAAAATGCTGCGGAATGCCCTTTGCTCACTTGGATATTCACAAGAACAGCTAAATGCTATTTTCAAGCAGCTACAATTTGATCCGCAAGCTCGTGCAGAAACGCTCTCACTGCATCATTTTGTAAGCTTGACTGAGGCACTGGGACAGGTTCAAAAATAGCCAGACAAACTGACTGCAATTTGTGGAAACGAAATGATCATCGTCAGATCGCCAGCAAAAATAAATCTGACCTTTAATATTCTTGGACTCAGAGCTGATGGTTTCCATGATATTGAGAGCATCATGCAAAGCATTTCACTGGAAGATGAAATCAAAGTCAGCATTGAGGAATCAGCTGAGCATTCATTTGCGCTGCATTGCGATAATCCGATCATTCGAAAATTGATACCACTTGATGAGAGCAATTTGATTGCCAAAGCCGCAAGAGCTTTTTTGGAAAAACTAAGGACAGAAAAGAAGTTCAAAATTGAAGTCCATCTGGAGAAAAAAATTCCAGTAGGAGCCGGATTAGCAGGTGGCAGCAGCAATGCAGCCGCTATGCTTTTAGCTCTGAACAGTCACTTCAAAAACGTGTTTGCCCCTGAAGAACTTCAGGAGATAGCCGCTCAGATAGGCTCGGACGTTCCATTTTGCCTCAAAGGCGGCACATGTATGGCACGCGGACGCGGCGAAATTCTCGAAGATCTAAACTGCAATCTTATTTTGCATTACTGTATTGTAAAGCCACGCAAGCTTTCGGTTTCAACCCCGGCTGCATTTAAAGCGTTTGATGGGGCGGCTGGACCTCACAAAATTCCCGATGTTCAAACTGCCAGACAGGCACTTTCAGCAGGAGATCCTGACAAACTCTTAAAGGGGCTCGGCAATGTCTTTGAACCAATTATTTTTGCGCAGCATAAGGAACTTGCAGTACTAAAATCCGACTTGCTGAAGCATGGCGCCTGGGATTGCCACATGACAGGCAGCGGACCCACATTGTTTGCACTTGTTGCAAGCCGAGAAATGGGGCACCATATACGGAGGCAAATTTTGCACGATGATGAAATAGGTTTCGTATATGGAACAGAAGAGATCATTCTAGAAGCTCTGCCGCCAATTGATTTTCGGCTAGCAGAAAACTGCTCATATGGCGCACATGTAATATCTTAAGAGGGAAGCATGAGAAAGGTAGCGAAAAGCACAACAGTCTCGATCAAGAGAAAGACGAAGGCAAATGCGGCAGAGCCCAAAGGCGCCACAGCCTCAGTCAAGATCAAGCCAAAGGCAAAGGCGACGGAGCCGAAAAGCGCAAAAGCCTCAGTCAAGATCAAGCCAAAGGCAAAGGCGACGGAGCCGAAAGAAAAATCAAGCAAGTCCTCGCTGGTTTCAAGCGAAGTGGCGCAGGAAGAGATGCGCTTGCTTTGCCTCAAGTATCCGGATGCAGATTGTGAACTCACTTATGGCAACGATTTCCAGCTGCTTACCTCAGTGATTCTTTCCGCGCAAACAACCGATGTACAGGTGAACAAAGTTACACCCAAATTGTTCAAGAAATTTCCTGATGCGAAATCTCTTGCGAACGCAAATCTTGATGAAGTCAAAGAGATTGTAAAGCCAACCGGTTACTACAATAACAAAGCGAAAGCGATTCAAGCCTGCGCTGCAGCACTTGTCAAAAATTTCGGAGGCAAGGTTCCCGACAATTTAGAACAGTTAACTACACTCCCTGGCGTCGGCCGAAAAACAGCAAATGTAGTGCTTGGTGTCATTCACAAGGTCCCAGGATGGACCGTTGACACACATGTGCAGAGACTATCTCAACGAATGGGTTTCACCAATAACACCGATCCCTACAAAATTGAAATGGACCTTCAAGAACTTTTTCCTGAGCAAAACTGGACCAAGTACTCGATCACAATAATTTGGCATGGCAGACGTCAGTGTTATGCTCGCAACCCTGATTGTCCATCATGCCCAATCAAGCACCTCTGCCCGAGTTCACTGGCTCCATAGTGCCACAAAAAGGGCGCCCAGAAGGCGCCCTGAGTAATTGTATATAGCGGATTTATCTAGTAGCGTCTATAGTTTCTATAGATACCATTTCCATAAGCTGCAGGCGCGACGAATCCACCTGGTTGATTGTACAATCCACCAGACTCGTAAGCCTGGCGCTGAGTGTTATTGAATGAGCGTTGAAGTTGAAGTCCGGTATCAGCTTGATTTGCAACAGCATTTACATAATTACGATGAGCAGCAGCATTCTCGCTTCGATCGTAATCACGTCGCATGCGAGATGCCGTATTGTCCATAGATTTGGTGAAACTGTTCAAACCAGTGCTGCTGCGTCCGCCCTGGATGAATCCTCTGCCATGGAACAGATTTGCATTTCTGGAGTTGAAATTGAATTGCCTTTCTTCACGCCTTTCTTCGGCACCGTAACCGTCACCTTGCTTGGTGAAGCTTTGTGCAAAGCAGGGCAAGGCCGACGCGCCAAGCACGCAGCCAATTAACAAGGCAGAAAAGAGTTTTGTCATTCCCATTCCCCCTAAACTACTTAGAAGTATTTGATTGTGTCGTGTTAGAACTTGTCGTTCCATTTGATGATGCAGAACCAATTCCCCAGTTAAAACCAAAATTCTGCTGGCTTGCAGGATAATAATTCCCGCCTGGTGCGGTCGCAGAATACGGACTACTGAAAGGACCATTATTCACCGGAGGCTGTGCGGCAGCAGCGCTGCCGTAATACCCTGGCTGAGCACCTGGCGGTACTACAGGCACAATCGCATATCCGTAACCCATGTTATTACTGCCGTTCCCATTGTAGAGACCACCGGATGAGGCAGCCTGCATTTGAGACGCCTGAAACATCTGTTGAGAAACAGCACCAGTGTCAGCCTGCACAGCATCATAAAATGCTCTTTGTTGCTGTGCATTCATAGAGTTGTGGTAGTCATAGTCGCTGCGCATGTTGCGCCCGGCGTCGTCTAGCGAGCGCCCAAAATCACCCAGGTTACTGTGAAACCTGGATGTATTTTCGGGTTCACGAATGAAAGGCTCCGCCATTGCTAGCGGCACAGAAATCACTAAAGCCATCGCTGCCAGTAAAAGCGAGAGTCCTTTCATTTGTCTACCTCAACCCTGAGAGCCAATTACCAACCAGTATGTACGCTTGAGCTACCGCCGTAGTATTTCCCGTGAAAACTGTTTTGCGGATAATTAAATCCACCGCTCTGTCCTGAACTTCCGAATTGGTCAGGAATGAGGTTGCTGTTGGCGCCGCCGCCACCGCCCCCGTAGCCGTAACCACCACCGCCGCCGCCGCCGTACATACCCCCACCTAGTCCCATCGCGGCTCCATAACCAAACGAACCATTGCCGTTATAGTTTCCACCAGACATGGCTGCGGCTGCCTGCGTGTTGTTGAAAGATCTCTGCAATTGAGCACCGGTGTCGGTTTGAATTGCTTGCATATTAACCAGATGGCGGTGAGCGTCGGAAAGTTGACTGTAGTCATAGTCACGACGCATCTTTGATGCAGTGTTGTCCAGGGTGCTGTTGAAACCAGCAAAGGAATTCTGGAAGTACTCATCAGAGACTCCGGCCCTGTCATCAATAAACGGCTCAGCCATTGCCATTGGGGCTGCCATCCACAAGACTGTTGCCGCAAAAACCACTATTTTCTTTGTCCCCACCATAATTACCTTCTCCAGAACTGATACAACGATACTATTCCCAGTTCGTTAGGATCCTGTGAGGTTCTAACGCCAAAATTGCATTAAATCGAAAGCCGGGAAATCTAAGAAAAATGGGCTCAGAGCTTGATTTGACAGTTAATTTAATCTATCTTTACTAGTGAATGCCGAAAATAAAGAGACAGTGAAATCTCTTTTGCATTAGCAAACTAGAAAGCATGACAGAATGAATTTACCGGATTTTGGCAGACTCTCGGAGAGCTTAAGGTCAGCTGTTCAGTTTTCGGCTGCAAAAGCTGATGAAATCCCGGTAAAACTCTCCTCAGAACAACAGCCAGCTGATATGACCGATATATTGCCTGAAGAACTGGAAAGCAGCCCTCTGGAGAATTTGAGGTTTCGCCATCCGCTGCGCCGTTACCAGCAGGAAATAATTGAACTGACAAATATCAAACTCGAAAGAGGCGAACGCCAGATTCACATAGTCGCACCGCCAGGAGCCGGCAAAACAATTATCGGACTCCAACTTTCCGCGCAACTAAAACAAAACACTTTGATTATTTCGCCTACAACTACAATTCAATCTCAGTGGGGGGAAAAATTGAATTTGTTTTTGCCGGCGGGCGAAGAAAGCTTTGGCACAGAAAACATACTAGGAACTCATGAAGATAAGCCGCTCAAGCCAATAACTCTGCTGACCTACCAGGTTTTAAGTACTCCTGGTCGAGGACAGGAATATCTGGAGAAAATTGCATATCAGGCATGGATTCAGGAGCTCATGGGCACAGGACTTTCCCAGGGAGACGGCGAAATTCGTCTGCTTGAGCTGATGGCAAACAACAAGAAAGCCTACGAGAAAGAAATATCACGCCACGTCACCCGCTTGCGGCGCAAGTTGACAGAGGTTCTGGATCTCAAAGAAGTCCTCCATCCAAATGCGATCGCACTAATTCAAGCGCTGCGCAGGCAAAGATTCAAAACAGTAATTTTTGATGAGTGTCACCACCTTACCGATTACTGGGCTGCCATCATGACTCATCTGCTGGAACAGCTCGACAATCCCATTGTGATCGGCTTGACTGGAACCCCACCAGAAGGGAAATCTTCCAATCAGGAGAATCGATATCTTTCTCTTGTCGGCGATATCGATTACCAGGTGCCCACGCCAGCGCTCGTTCGCGAAGGCGGGCTTGCACCATTTCAGGATCTTGTCTATTTTACGGAACCCACACTTGAAGAAGAAACTTTCTTGCAGGAGCAGCATGAGGCATTCCACACATTGCTTGAAGAGCTTGCCGCCGATGAAGATTCACTTTTGACGGCATGGGTGGAAGAGCGAGTTACAAATGCTTTTAGAGACGGATGGAAGGGATTCGCGAGCAAAAATCAGGAACTAGCCTGTGCCTTGATCAGATATATGCATAAATACCGCATCCCCGTACCGGGCGATCTTGAAGTATCAGAGATCTTGATGCAATCTCCATTCATTGAAGACTGGATGTGTTTGCTTGAAGACTTCGCACTCAATCATTTGAAGATCAGCGCCTCCACAGAAAATCATGTTCTTTACGAACGAATCAAAAATGCAATTGCAAAGCTTGGTTATGGACTAACAGAGAAAGGATTACGCAAGCAAGCATCTCCTGTTGATCGTGTTCTAGCATTCAGTAAAAGTAAATCAAAGGCAGTAGCAGAGATTCTGGAAGTCGAATACAGGAGTCTGGAAGATCGCCTGCGCGCGGTCATCGTAACCGATTTCGAACGCATGTCGGCAACGGCCGCCAAGCAAGCCAGAGGCATCTTAAATGAGGAATCCGGCGGTGCAATTGCAGTTCTTCGTGAATTTCTCAAGCACCCGGTCAGCCACTTTGTGAACCCCTGTCTTGTTACCGGTTCACTAATTCTCGTTGATAATCGCATTGCCGGGCAATTCCACCAGGCGCTGCAAGACATGTTGGAAGAAGAAGGTCACAAGTTTATTCTTGAACTCTCCGAATATTACGGTGAGTCGTTCTCTGAAATTCGTGCATCCTCGTCAGATTGGGAAGCAAGGCTCTACGTCAGGCTCGCGACCAGAGCCCTTGAGCGAGGCATTACTAAAGCGTTGATAGGAACGCGAGGAATTTTTGGAGAAGGCTGGGACTGCCAATCGTTAAATACTCTCGTTGATTTAACGACAACAACGACGCCGGTTTCAGTGAAACAATTGAGAGGTCGTTCAATCAGAATTGATACGACAGACCCGCTAGGTGCCAGGAAAGTAGCAAATAACTGGGACGTGGTATGCATAGCACCACATCTGGAAAAAGGATTGAACGATTACCAGCGATTTGCCAGAAAACATGCCGGATACTTCGGCATCTGTGACGATGGACAGATTGAATGCGGCGTTGGACATGTTCATGCCTCTTTTTCTGAACTCAGTCCAGCCGAAATATTTGCCAACCTGGATGATTTCAACCAGGAAATGAGGCTACGTGCGCTGGCAAGAGAGGGCATTTATGAGCTGTGGAAAGTTGGACAACCATATACTAACAAGACTCTGGGATGTGTAGAAATCGGCAGACTTCGCAAGCTGGCGCTCACGCCCCCAAATCTCAAGCGAGACCTCAGCTATAAGGATCACGCTAAATTGTTGCGAGCCAATCTTAATGGGGTCTGGCTCGAATATGGCGGTATCGGTAGTGCAGCCAGCTTGCTTACTTGCTTCTTGCTTGCACATTTTGCCTTTCCGCTTGCCCCTGCACTCCTTCCTCTGGCAGGCTCACTGGCACTGGCTCTGAGAAAACACGGAGCGCTTTATCAGAGATTGAAGAAAGACATTTGCAGGCCGAACACACAAGATTCTTCACTCTATGACATGGGTAGAACGATACTTTCAGCACTGCAACAAACTAAGCATCTACCAGCTCATCTGAAAAAGGATTCAATAAAAATCACCTTGCGCTCAGACGGCAGCTACCGCGTTTTTCTGGATAATGTGGATTTGCCGCAATCACAGTATTTCGTGAAATGCTTCAGAGAATTGATGGAACCTGTGCGAAAGCAACCATATTTGATACCAAAATACGAATACTCTTTTCCGGTAAACAGATCAAACAAGAAAAGCAAAGGCTGCTCGGACTCTAACGAAAGTGCACAAGAACAGCCTTCCAGCGAGTCGATCGATAATACAGAAAAACGGTTTCCGGCAGCAGCCGCAACTAGCCGTTCCGAAAAGCTCTTACTTACTCAAGAAAATGAAGAGAGTGAAGATCGTTTCTTTAAGAGCTATCTAAAAGGAAGAGCAGAACCGAGAATTGCAGCCTATTATCCAGTTCCTTCAATGTTGGCCAGATCAGAAAAGGGAAGGGACGCCTTTGAAAATGCTTGGAATAAATACGTGAGCCCGGGTTCCATCATTGCCACAGAAAAGCAACCCGAATTGCTAAACCGCTATTTCGGAATAGGCGCAAGCCTCGCGCAGCGAATGCTCTGGGAATAAGTTATTAAAAAAGCCTCTAGCATTCCCACTAAAGCCACAATGCTTTTTATACTTAAGGACTGCGCGACAGTATCGGGCGCACAGAGGGGGATAGAGATGAATTCTCAAGATTTAGTCGGACAGATGACAGTTGCTGAACTGAAAGCAGCCATAGATTCTAAACAAGAACTTGTCCTGCTTGACGTCAGGGAGCCGCATGAGCTGGAAATCTGCAAATTGCCGTTCACGGTGCATATTCCCATGGGCGAATTGAGATTTCACCTTGAAGACCTTGAAAAATATAAGAACAATGAAATCATCGTTTATTGCCGTTCGGGCAGACGCAGCAATCTGGCGGCTGACTTCTTGCAGGAATGCGGCTTTAAAGTGAAGAACTTAAAGGGAGGAGTTCTCGCCTGGAGTGATGAAATTGACAGTTCTTTCCGCAAATACTAAAGCATGGAAAAACGCCGCAAGCTTTTAGATTTTGCGTACAAAAGTCTTATCGTTGTTTCCCTGCTGGCATTGTTTTTTATTGCGGGGAAATCACTTGCTGAAACTAATCCGAACAACAGACTCTACGCGGATTTTGTCGGATACTACCGTTCAGCTAAAATGGTTTTGTCTGATGACAGAAGCAAAATTTACGATCGCGAATTGCAGTTGAAGTATTTCAATTCGCTTGCTGCCGCGCAAGAAAGCAGCGAGTTCATCTACTCTCAGAATCCACCATTCTTTTTCATTCTTCTAGCTCCATTTGCACTTCTACCTTTGAATCTTTCTTTCAAAATATGGATCGCACTTTCTGTTCTTTCCGCGTGGGCTGCGACGTTCTTCATGATGAAAAATCTGCACGGATCGAAAGCGAGTGATACCATGTTTTTCGCTCTGGCCGGGCTGCTTTCAGCCCCAGGATGGATTTGCATTTCAGTAGGTCAGATGAGCTGGTTTATGACAGCACTTTTCGCACTCTACTTCGGCGCATTGTGGGCGAGAAAAGAGTTTTTATGCGGATTAGCAATTGCATTGAGTACAAGCAAATTCCAGTACGTGTTTATCCTGGGTACTGCATTGCTAGGGCAGATGCGATGGAAAGCAATTGCCTGGGCGATCGCTTCGGAGTTAGTCTTGCTAGGGATTTCAGCGTTTGTTATCGGAGTGGGCAACGTCATCAATTACCCGTCACTTCTCTTCAATGCAGAAACCACAAAAGATTACAGTGGAGTTTTCCCGGAATACATGATTTCGATGAGAGGCGTATTGAGCCTGTTTCTCGACCGGCATGCAGCCCTGCTTGCAAGTAGTATTCTGATGTTCGCCTCGCTATTTCCGTTAGTCTTGCTCTGGTTTCATAGCAAGACAGACAGCACAAAAAGCAGCTTTGTCTGGGCGAGTTCGATAACTGTTTGCACTGCCCTGCTTGTCAGTGCGCATACACATATTTATGATGATCTACTCTTACTTGTGCCAGCCGCTTTAAGTCTACCTCTTCTATTCGTGAACAGAACGACCGAACTAACTGAGACAAAGAAGACCAGCGCCGCCCTAGAAAAACTCTGGTCGCTGCTCATTCTTTCCTTTCCCTACCTTAGCTGGATGCTTCTGATAATTTGCAATAGCTTTGATGCAGTCAGGCGCACTCCGTTTGCCTTCCTCAATCTTGTTTTGCTGCTTTGCGCTGTGTATTTCTTCTTTCAAGGGAAACAAAGCAAACAAAAAGGCGACGCTTAATGCATCGCCTTGTTATTTCAGCCTGAAGCAACGATTACATCGTTATTGCTTCAGCGCCACCCAGAATCAGGTTTGGATTTCTGAGCGGATGCTCTTCGCCGACCGGATTATCCAGCTTGAGCGGAATCTTCTTTTTGATATCAATTTGTTTTTGTTGACGCTTGATCAACTCTTGAATGGCCTTTCTCACAGCGGAGTCATTAGCCACTGGGGCGGCTGGTTGGCTACCCATAAGTGCCACCGTTTGTTGAGTGTCCGTTTCAGAAGCCAGACATGGAGCAGCGGCAATAGCGGCTGCGAACGAAACTGTTAGTAGTGTGAGTGTTTTATTCATGCCTAGAGTATAAACCTAAGAATGCGACTTGCAAAGCGATTTTCTGATCCTTTAATAACTTGGACTACGTGATTATACGAATCTAATTGAAATTACTTGTATCACTGGGGCTTTAGCCGACTTGTCAAGCAGTCGATATAAGGCGGCGTTCGCAACAAAGCAAGTATTTGTCTACGCGATTTCGATGATGAATACGCATTGAGACATTAGCCACGGATCCTTTATATATGTATGCGAACCATTATGCGACGCAGGCACAGAGCCAGTGGTTCCAAGAGTATGCGCTGACTTTCTTCAGATTGAAATAGTGGCCCGCCATGCGCGCCAGAATCAGAGTGATCCTCGAATTCAGAATTCACTTAGACAGTTGGAGGATTCCAAATACTGCCGGACATCAAGGCGCCTTCCAGGTTTGCTCCGTAGAGATCGGCTCCCCAGAGGTTGGCACCTGAGAGATCAGCACCAGACAGATTTGCTCCGCGCAAATTTGCTCCGGAGAGATCTGCATAATGGAAATTGCAGTGCCTTAAATCAGCAGACGCAAGGCAAGAATTGCGCAAATTGGCATCCATAAAGTTGCCACCAATCACGATGGCTCGAGCAAGATTTGCACCAGCAAGATTTGATCCACGAAAACGTCCATTTGAAAGAAATGCGTATGAAAGATCTGCAAATGCAAGATAAGTTCCATCCATGCAAACGCCTTCACGAACCATGTCTTCGAGTTCGGTGCGTTTCATTTCCAATCCTGGAGTTTCACCCGTGCAATTCTTTTGTTGACGTGCAAATTGCAAATGCGAAATTGGTTTGAGGCGTCCTGGCGCTTTGGCAAGCTGCGCAGAACTCCATCTTTTTTGCCCTGGTTTTCTTGAATCTACGGTAACCGGTTCAATAGTCGTTCTTCCTGTAATAGAGGACCACAGGTCCTGAAGAAAGAGACCAAGAGATTGCAGGAGATTATGGGCTTTAGCTGGCTTATAAGAATGGTGCATCTTCTCTGGCTCCCTGGATACACACCGCTTTTTATATAGTATGTAAATCGAAGCATGCGAACCATGGTAAGAATACGATAATGAGAAAGTGCACATCTTCCAAATCGCTACCCCTGTGCAGGATTTCGAAGCTGTCAAGAGGTGTGCCGTCGACTTCTGGAGGATCAATGTAGAATTGCACAGCGACTTTGCGGAATAGCGTAAAGTGATTCCTAGGGGCTCTTCGCAGCTTGATCGTCAATCTTCAATAAGCGGTTGCCGTCCAGGAGCCCAAGAGGACGCAGATTATCTCCAAGTACAAGCCGCCCTTGTCCAACCGGTTTAATCACAACAGGCTTGGGTCTAAAGCCGCCAGGACCTCCTGGTCCTTGTTGAGCTCCGGGTGCGGTGTAATCGATCTTAATTACCGGTATGTAGATATGTCTGCCTGCAGGATCCTGGAATTCTTCCGCTGTTACTCTCATGTTTGGAGCCGTATTTCTGTCAGTCGGATCCGTCTGTAATCTTCGCTTGAAGACGCCTGTTGTGAACCTTCCGGCGCTGATAGCAGAATCGAAATCACCGTACAAGATTTGTATTGTGCCGTTGCCAACGTCAATCCCACCAACAGCAGGATCAAGAACTACATCACCAAACTTGCCCAAGCGCCAGGCTGGATCTTTCGGGTCAATTGCTTTCCCAGTCAGCCTTGAGGCCAGAGCACCGAGATCCTCTACCGGCTCATTAATGACAGGTCTTGGTTTTGCTGGATTGAGTTGAGCGACAAGATCGACCACCTCAACGTCCTTAGCTGGGACAACAGGTGGTACTTCGGCTGGATCCGCTTTAGCAGGATCCTTTACTTCAGGCAATGGTTTAGGAACAAAAACTTGCTTATTGGTAATCGGCAAAGTTCCTTCTGGACCGAGATGAATGAATTTAGCAGTGGGGCTAATTTCAATTGGAACTCCGGGTGTCGCTCTTACAAAGATCCGCTCAAAACCGTTTGCAGGTGCCGTGATGTGCAGTCCTGACTCTAGAACCCTGGCGGTCATTTCAGTACCAAAAATCTTGGTTTTCGACCCGACAGCCAGTTCGCTTGCAGCTTTGAGAAGCGCAGGATCGATCTGTTTGTCACCGGAAAAAACAGGCTCTTCCGGATTGATCTTTACTTCTGAACCGGGATTGACTCGCGACCATATAGCTGTATCGCCGCTTGTTACAGCAAACAGCTCACCATCAGCGTTTCTCATCAATTTCAAATTAGGATTTACATCGAGCTCTTTTCCGATCTCAATTTTAGTTGCATCCACAAGTGGAAGTCGCGGCAAACCGAGCATAACCGGCTCCATGCCACCGAAATCACCGACTAGCGGTTTGTCAGCGTGTGACAGAGAGAATTTGTTATCTCCCCTGGGTTGCAACCAAACACTAGTATCACTTGCCGTGGAACGACCTGGAAATACATCATTACCGCGGAAATTTGTCGGCAGTGTATCGCAAGTAGCAATCAATCCAATGCTGCCTGCACGTCCAGGCAATAATTTGAGATCGCTTGCATGGCTGATCAGCATCGGACGCGCGTCACCATACGTTGCGAAACGATCGCCAAAGAGTCCGTTCATTATTCCGTGTTGCTTCTGTTGAACCTGCACAGTGGTCTCTGCAGGGGCACTGGAGTTCAAACGATTGCGATAGAAGCTATCAAAGTCGGATTTGCCATCAACGATTCGAAATTCTGCTTTGCTGATATCTGCTGCTCTGGTAACACCCATGGCGTCCGTCATCTTGCGTCCGTTACTTACGCCATGCGCATCTGTAGCGTTGAAGGCTCCAATACCATGATTGAGACCTGCCATCGCGAAGCCAATCACCGCATAATCAACAGCAGCATTGCCAACGTTGGAAAGTTTCAACTCACGACCGTGCAGTTTTGCATCAGCAATCGCACCAATGGCACCAGCCGGCATACCAGAGAGCCCAGCCACACTCATATCTTTGAGTGCATAGGATGCTGTTCCTGGTTTGAGATCTTTGAACATTTTGGCTGAACCCAAGAATTCAGAACCATAGTTCAACAAGCCAAATGTGAGAGCCTGTGAGCCCGCGTTTGCAACTCTGCCCCAGAGCAAGTTTTCTTTGGGATCGGAAGGAGTCAACACGGCGCCATAAAATGCTCCAAGTTTTGCGCCATCCCATGCGCTTGTCGCAGCTCTTTCGTGCCATGACATCGATGCAAGCGCTTCCGTGCTCGGTCCCCCAAACAAGGCTTTCTTGCCTTTGGAGAGAAGTACAAAATCTGCTGCAATACCGGCAGCAGAACCAAATTTTTGCGCCCAGGAATCGCCCTGGCTGCGCGCTGCATTGCCTTCGTTCACAATGGACACACGAGGCAGATTTCCTGCTGAGACAAGTTGACCAAGCCCGTTCCAGACGGGATCAATCGCCGCCGACTGCACGAAGGCTTTGCCGAAATCGGCCGCCATGGTCGCATAACCAATATCGGGACCATCCTTTTTCAGGAGGTCCTCGTGCTTCGTAAATTTGAGATCAGACAGGGAATCCGTATTGGACATTAGCAGCCTACATGGTTAGGAACTTGTTTTACCCCGTCTTCCAACCTGCCTTAATTCTCTAAATTAAAGCCTGACTTGTCACTCGTGATTTCCACCGTTGAAACGGAAAATACGAACTTTATTTGTCCGTACCTACGGCAAGCCGGTTAAAATTTCCTGCTCGGCGAACGCCGGGATCGCAGGCGTCCCGCCTGCATTTTACGAGCAACGCTAAAGAAAACAGGGACGTATAAGCTACGTCCCTGCCAGAATTTTGAACTAGTTTCAGCTTAAGCCAAAGCTGCAGCGAGTGGTCCCGGAGCTTTGACTTTCGAGCGCTCCGCTTCTTCCATATCTTCGATTTCAATTGCCCAGACATAAAGGCAAGTGTAGAAAGCAGATCTTATATAAATAGATACGGCTGTCACCATAATGAGCGCAACACCCCAGATTACCGCAGCAATCAGAACCGGCGCTGTAAGCAGCGCATGAGCATAGAAGGCAGCAGTTGCACCGGCGCCACCCAAGCTCCAGAGCCCGTAAGTGGCTACACGGCACAGAAGATCAACGCCGACTTCGCCGACTCCGATAGTGAGCAAGCTGCTCTGAGCAATCTTATCAGCGCGCTTAAGCCCACCGAAGAATGAGCATCCCTCAATAACGATTGCGGGCAAAATCAGGTGTCCGGCAAGAGTCCAGAATACTTCAACGATGGTCGAAAGAAATCCCATCAATCCGGAATGAGTTTTATTCTTCAAGAACGATGCAATTTTCTTGGCGATGAAAGTTGCTATGCCCAGCATGATAATTGCAGGCAAGCTCTGAAATACGGCATTACAAGCTTCAGAAAATTTGCCGCTACCGCGGCCTTCTGTAAGATGGCTGTACACCATCGCTGTGGTTACGCCTTCAAGGAATCTGTTGGTCAACCACCACAATGACATCAATGACGCCATGATGATGACGTTATCCGTAGTGAAAAGAGGAGCGATGCTTTCCCAGCTAAAACCGAAACCGCTGGTGTCAGTCACACCGTTCACGCCGACTCCATTCATCAGAGAACCTGCAGAAGGTGCTCCACCGAAAATTCCATTGGTTGGAGCGCTCATTAACTGACCGGCATGATGAGTCGCGGCTGCACCTGCACCCGGCTGCATGGCGCCTCCCATCTTTCCAGCCTGGTGGCTCATTTGCTTCAAGCCGTCCAGAAAGAGGATGAAGCCGAAAAGCATGTTGGTGAAGACTATCAAGATAGAGGGGAGGAGAAGACGTTTGTCCTGCCAGCCCATCTTGACGCTGGCCCACATCATCCTGAAGCCTCTAGTAAATGACTCAAACATGGTAAAACCCTCAAGGGTTGGACTAAACTACTACTGACGGGAAGTGCTTATTAGTAAGAAACGGGTTTTGCAACCTGTGAAATGCTGAGATGACGCCTATATTTTAATGAGTTGCCAAGCGAAAGTAAAGCGCTTTTTAGCTTTTATATGCCATATTTATGCATCTTTTCGTGGAATTTTCCTGACTTTAATGGGCTTTCCCGCAAGCATACGGCAATATCGCAAACTGGCAGGATGAAAGTTGCGTGACTGCCTTGCCACGCAAATTTAATGCGGGAGAAAGCCATTCGATTTGGCGCGGAACTATGCCGCGTCTCGCCGCTGTTGCGGTTTCGGCTCGTGCAAATCGTCATTGGCCGGTCCATCGATTACTCGACCGAAAGCATCGAAGCGCGAACCGTGCGCCGGGCAATCCCAACTTTTCTCGCAAGAATTCCAACAAACGATTCCACCCAGGTGTGGGCAGACAGCCGATAGCTCGTAAACAGTTCCACTGTCTTCATCAACATAAACAGCGATCTGTTCAGTGCCTCTGCGGATGATTGCCCCCTCGCCAGGAATGATCTCATCAACGTTTTTGACCTCACCCGGTTTTAAATAACTGGCGTAAGTCATCGCGGTATTTACATTTTCTGCAATATATTCAACGGCAGCTTTAATCGGTTTGCGAGCCGGATTATAAAGTTCAACCCAGGGATTTTGACGAGCACAAATCAAGTCACAAAGCAGCATGCCTGCTATGGTTCCATGAGTCATACCCATACCAGAATCGCCGGTTGCAAGATAAACATTGTCCTGGTGACCTGGATCTTTTCCAATAAAGGCTAATCCATCGGTCGTTTCGTAAACCTGCCCTGACCAGCGAAAAAGGGGCTTCGTCTCAACCCCAATCACATTTCGAACCCAGGAGCAGAGATTGTCAAAGCGGCGGTCGGCATCATTAGCTTCGCCTGTGCGATGGTCCTCTCCACCTACAATCAAAATGTCAGTATCGTCATTGTAGGGCTGCAAGCGCACATAGTGATAGTTCTCTTCAGTATCCCAGTAAAGACCAGGAGGAAATGACCCTCTCTGGACGGGAATTCCAACGACATATGTTCGATAACCCACTTGTTTTGTATGAATCTTCACGCGATCCGAAATAGGGCTATTAGTTGTTACAACTAAATTCGCGGCGCTTACAGACTTGCCCCCAGCTGTACTCACTACTACAGGCGAGCCATCGCGAATGGAAACGACGTGCTCAAACGAAAAAATTTGTCCGCCACCACCAACGATGGCACTGCACAAAGCCTTTAAATATTTGAGCACGTGAAACTGTGCTTGGTTGGGAAATCTTATCGCTTTTACTGAATATCCAAATGGCAATTGATCGAGCATTTCAACACCAGTAAATCCAATTTTTTGCACAGTCTCAAACTCTTTCTTAAGGTTCTCTTCTTTATCATTTTCACCAAGAAACAGATAACCATCGACTCTACGGAAATCGCAATCTATGCCCAGTTCTTTCACATTTTTCTCAATTTGATCGATGGCGGCACCGTGACTTTCCGCAGCCAGTTTAGCCTGCTCGATACCATGTATTTCTTCCAACACATAGAATCTGTCATCGATAACATTGCTCAGGTGCGCTGTGGTCCGCTCAGTTTCACCACCAGTGACCGGTCCATCATCAAGCACAACGACTCGTTTTCCTTCTTTAGTCAATAAAAATGCAGTCGTTAAGCCCGCGATTCCTGCGCCAACAATGCAAACATCAAAGCCGGAAATATTTTCCTCAAGTCCAGAAAACTGAGGGGCATGTTCTGTATCCATCCATACCGAATGGGTCTTGCCCGAATGCGCAAATTCTTCCATATGCGTCCACCCTGCCTTCTTCTTCACCATCGAGTGCTGGCAGCGACGGGCGCATTAGGTGGATGTTCCAGTTATCAGATCAGGATGTCCGCTTTCTCGTAAAGCCCATCAAGCAAGTCTTTGAATTTTTCCGTGACGAATTTGCGCCTCAGCTTTAGAGTCGGAGTAAGTTCGTTGGCTTCAATCGTAAAGTCAGTATCCAGCACAACGAATCGCTTTATCTGCTCAAAGCTGGCTAAGCGAGCGTTAGCTTCATCAATATTTTTTTGAACAGATGCGATTACTGAAGAATGTTGAGATAGCTCTTCAACACTGGAATAAGAAATACCATTAGATTTTGCAAAATTGCGAAGCTCATCCGGGTTCAAGGTAATCAACGCGGATATATACTTTCGTTTGTCTCCGTAGACCAGTACACGACTTATTAACCCTTGCCCAGCCAACATGTTTTCCAAGACTTGAGGTGCCACATGCTTGCCACCAGCCGTGATGATGATATCTTTCTTGCGGTCCTTTATCACCAGATATCCATCTGGATCAAGCTCGCCGATATCGCCCGTCATAAACCAACCATCTTGAAATGCTGAGCCTGTCGCTTCCTCGTTCTTGTAATAAGCACTAAAAACGTTTGGACCTCGGACAAGAATTTCGCCATCCTCAGCAATTCGTACTTCAACGCCAGGCAAAGGCTTACCCACTGTACCGGCTTTGTGATTCTCCGGGCTGTTGGCAGCGATTGGTGCAGTCGTTTCAGTTAAGCCGTAACCCTCCAGAATTGGAATTCCAATCGACTCAAAAAACTGATGGACTTCCATGGAAAGTGGAGCTGCGCCGGAAATGAGAAAGCGAAGTCTTCCACCAAAGCGCTGCCTGATTTTTCGAAAAACAAAGCGATCCGCAACTTTCAATTCAGTTCTATAAATGCTGCGAGCAAGTTCACGTTGACCATTAGAACTGTCACGTTCGGCCTTTAGAGCTCGACGCCCAAGCGACAAGGCCCATCGCGCAAAATATTGCTGTGGAGTCGGCATTAACCTGATCTGGCTTTGAACTCGATTATAAGCTTTCTCATAGAAGCGCGGTACAGCATTCATTACTGTTGGTTTTACTTCAACAATATTTTCCGCGACAGTATCCATCGACTCGGCATAAGCAACCGGCACGCCCGAGAATATTGCTAAGAACTGCCCTCCCACTCTCTCGAATATATGTGAAAGAGGTAAAAACGAGAGCGCAAGATCTGAGGAATTGAAGCCAACATTTGCAGCCAGTGTTTTGCAGACATAATAAATGTTCTCGTGCTTCAGCATTACACCTTTGGGCACGCCGGTAGTTCCGGATGTGTAAACGATGGTGGCGAGATCAGTTTGTTTGATTTTGCTGATTCGCTCTTTAACGCAGTTTGGCTCGGCTTGTAGTCTCTTTTCGCCAATCTGCAAAAATTCTTCCCAGGTATATACAGGCAACGAGAATTCTTCTTGCCAATCGCCATCCATCAAAACCACATAACGAAGACGAGCTGGCAAGCTGCTGAGCGTAGCGAGCTTGCGAATTTGTCGAGCGTTTTCAACAAACACGGCTGTCGCCTCGCTGTGTTCAAGAACATAAGAAGCTTCCTGAGCATTCAAGGAAGGATAAATGGGAACCGTTACACCGTTCATGGACAAAATACCGATGTCTGCCCACGTCCATCGTGAGCAGCTGGTCGACGTAATTGCAATTTTTTGCCCCAGCTCAGGACATTGTTCTATTAAGGCTGCAGATATACGCTCAGCCAGAGAGCCATTTTCTTTCCAATCAACAGTTCTGTACTTGCCAGCAACTTTTTCAAGAATAGCAGCCGAATCAGGCGTCTCGCCGACACGCTGCCAGAACACACCAATTACCGTTTGTTCAGCCACATTTGCCTCTCATACGCCTACGTTTGATTTTAACCAGTTAAGGTAAGGTGTGTATCCGTCTTCAATATGAATACAGATAATTTCAGGTACTTCGTAAGGATGAATTTCTTTGACTCTGCGCTGCAATGCCTGCCATTTGTCTTCATGAGTCTTGATGAGCAGCAATTCTTCACTGTCATCTTCAAGCTTTCCTTGCCAGAAGTACACAGATTTGATGCCAGGAAGAATATTCACGCAGGCAGCCAGGCGTTCGCTAACTATTTGACGCGCAATGTCGCGCCCTTTTCCTTCAGGACATGTGACGAGCCCGATAAGCTCGCCCGCCATCAGCTCACGCTCCGCAAAAGCTCAGTGCCGGTCTCGCCAAGAAACTGGCTCAAGGCATCGTTCATTTGCATGAATGACTCCGGCTGCAAGCGCGGCATGCGGAAACGCCGGTGCACCCTCATTGTGATAGTTGGTACTGAGAGAGTCTGCGAAATGAAATTCATGAGAGTCTTCACGTCGGCTTCAGGTTCTCGAATGTCCACTTGTCCAAGAGGAGCAAGCTTTTGTTTGAGTCGTCCAAGAATGTCTGGGCTGTCGAAGCCGTCGCAACCCATAGGTTCAAGAACCACAGACGAAGCTTCGTGCCAGTTCAAACCAAGAACAATCATCACAAGACCAACCTGCCCGGACTTAATAATGTCAGCCACAGCTCTGACAAGTGGTGTTTGCAAATAAAAACATGGATCAGCCGGAGAACAATAGGTGCTTACCGCAGAGTGGCAGCGAGCAAGACGATGTACAGCAGCAGCAATTGCGCCGGTGAAAAAGTCCGGCTCTAAGAATTCACCATCGCGGAAATGTGTGCTGGCATGTGGTGCCAGAACCAGAACGGGAAGATCGCCCCCCAGAAATTGATAGTCCTGCTCGCCAGCGGGAGGGTATTGTTCATACCTGCTGGAAAGACCAGATTCAAACTGCAATGCCCAGTTGAGAACATCTGTGTGCAGGCTTTCCTCGATCAAGAAATCGAGCGCTCGGTTCATTTCCTGGAAACGCGCCTGCGAATGAGTAAGCACCCAGGGGCTAAAAGGTGATTGCCCGACTACGGTTACCATCTTGCCACGTCTATGAGCGTAGAAGATTTCCATTGCAGTTCCATAGTTCGATCGGTGCAAATTAGCAAGGACTGCATCGCACTGATCGATAAGGTCCAGGGCTCGTCTGACTCTTTTTTCGACCGTATCGATCTCGACGGAATCTGGTATGGCCCAGTCGATTGAATTCACTACCATTAAGCCATGTCTTTGCAACTTGGATATGGCTAACGTGCGCCAATCGGGTTGTGGAGCCATTGGCACCAACTCGGACATCTCCACTACTTCATGGGTAATATAGATAGAAGACATCAGCTGCAAAACCACAGAAACGACTAACTCCTTTTATATACCACAGAAGTCGCTGAGCAAGGCACTTTAACCTAGATTTGTCGGTCCAGATATACTTTTGACCAAAAAATAGATATGCGGAGAGTACCATGAGAACAAGGATAGAGCTTGAGGACACAAAAACTCAGAGCAAGAGTGCACGCCGCAACCCATTGATATGCAAGCAATATCGCAATAAGTTCTGCTTGCAACTTTCATCACACATCCTTGCAAGCCTTGCAGAAACAATAATTCATTTCATACAGGGGCGTTTGTTAAGGCCGATTTGTTGCCGAAATCAGCTCAATGGCTATGTCATCACCGTTCTTTTTTGTGTTTTTCTTTCTGCTTGCTCGTCGTCGCCCGTTGTTGAACAGGCACCTCCAAATTCAGAAACGGATAGACCGAGTTTTCAACGCATGGGAAACCAAGTAAGGGCAAGCCTTCCCCGAACAGCACAGGCTCTGTCAGCAGAAGTAGATGACGCCCAAGTCATTCAAGCCCAAGCCAATCAGGCGCACAAAGTGGAAGTTCTCTTCTCGGCAAGAGTGAAAAAACTGCTGCCTGACGATACAAAAGGTCTGCCTCACCAGCGCTTTCTGCTGGAACTATCAAATGGAAGCACTGTCCTTATCGCACACGATACAAAATACGCTCCATCTGTGCCTATCCAGGCAGGTGACCTGGTCACCGTTAAAGGCGAGTACATTTGGAACAAGCGCGGCGGAGTAGTTCACTGGACACACCGCAGCGATACGCCAAGACACGAAGGCGGTTTCATCGATTTTCAGGGCACCAAATATCAGTAGAGATCTACTTCATAGCCTTGGAAAGCTTGGGTGGAAGGAACCACTTCAGTTCACCCGGAAGCTTTGGCGGCATATCATGAACGTCTATTCTACATACTCCGGCCTTCTTGAATGGAATATAGAATTCAGCCTGCAACAAGTTCTGGGCAAGCTCACCCATGTTTGGCTCATGCCCAAACAATGCAATGCATTCGGCCTTTTTATGATGATGCAGAAATTTGTAAATATCCGATGGCTCGCCAGCAGGAGCAAGCGCCTCGCAAATCTCCATTTGCTCCACTTTGAATACTTCTTTGAAAATCTCCGCAGTTTGCCTGGCTCTTACAAGTGGGCTCGAGACAAGAAGATCCAGCCTCAGACCAGTTTTCTTCAGACCTTTTGCTACTTGCTCAGTTTCATCATGTCCTTCTGTAGTTAATGGCCGCTGAGCATCAGACTTAATTTCGCCACCAATACCATCTACTGCAATTCCATGTCTGACCAGAAAAAGTTTCATAATCCAGCTCCCACTTCCCCTTGACCTGTGTTGAGGTCGATCGGCTTAAGAGGAAAAATAGTATCATTTACTCAGTTCAGAATTGATAGGTATTCTAAATGCGGCACGCGCGGCCTCGTTGTCTTGGATTGGATGTGGGCGATAAGCGAATCGGCATTGCCATTTCCGATCAGCTTGGCCTAACTGCAGCCGGTTTGGAAACTTTGCATCGAACAAATTCTCAAAATGACGTTAAAGCAATTAGTGAAATTGCAAAAAAACATAGTGTCGTCGAGATAATAGTCGGTTTGCCGGCAAACATGGATGGCAGCATGGGTGAGCAGGCTCAGAAGGTTCAATCTTTCGGAAAAAAATTAGCACGCGCCACTGGACTGCCGATTATTTATGAAGATGAACGCTTGAGTACGTTTACTGCTATTCAAACATTAACTGTGCTCGGGGTAAAAACCGGTCATAACAGAGATCTGGTTGACAAACAAGCAGCTGCTGTAATTTTGCAGAAGTATCTCGATCGCACTTATCATTCACAACCACCAATCGCTTAAGAAGCTAGCAAGAAGCTGCCACGAGCCTATTTGGAAATGGTGCGCTCGCACAGGTCCATTGGGAGGCTTGCTGCCATCCTGGCGGCTTCTAAAGGATCGGATCGATCTTATCGGAGTAGATGCCGGCTGGCAGTGACGTTGCATTCAGAGACCGTCATTCCACTCAAGGAACGGACCGGGCTAATATTGGACGGTTATTACTAAACCAATAACCGTCCTTGTAGTTTTAGAGGCTCAACGGACGGTTA